>CAZWBQ010000007.1:0-80739 GCA_964632545.1 uncultured Bifidobacterium sp.
CTGGTTCGTTAGTTTCTGATCGATTAGGTGTTGTAACTTCTTATGCGCTTTATGGCACGCAAGATCGCGGCAGCATCTTCGTGGAACCAGGCGATGAAGTTTACGAAGGTATGGTTATTGGCGAGAATTCTCGAAGCGAAGATATGGACGTTAACTGCGTTCGCGAAAAGAAACTTACAAATATGCGCGCATCCGGTACCGATGAATCAGAGCGTTTGATTCCGCCTAAGAAGCTCAACATGGAAGGCGCTCTGGAATTTTGCCGCGAAGATGAGTGCGTTGAAGTTACGCCAGCTGTAGTTCGAATTCGCAAGGTGGTACTGGATGGCCAAGAGCGGGCTCGTGCTACTGCTCGCGCCAAGAAAGCCAACCTAACTAGTTAAACCCGCAGATTTGTCGGTGTCATGGGGTTGGATAAAGACCTGATGAGCACTGGACGAAGCGAAGCGCCAAAACTGCAATTGCTTCGAAAACCCCTGCCCGAATTAGATTTTTCCTATTCTGAAAATCAAAGCCGCGTAATTGCGCATGCCGGTAAGAAGCCGCTAATAGTTTTAGGCGGACCTGGAACTGGAAAAACTCAGTGCTTAATTGGTCGGACTTTGGCAAAGATTGAATCTGGAATAGATCCAAATTCAATTCTAATTTTAACTTTTGGTCGAGATCGCGCAGATTATCTTCGTGATGAGATTTCGCTGCGGTCACCTAAAACTGCAAATGAACCGCTAGCACGAACTTTTCATGCATTAGCTTTCTCAATTGTTCGTGCCGCTACACCCGAGGATAAGCCAGATCCAATTTTATTCTCCGGATCAGAGCAAGATGCATTTATTAAACAGATGTTATTGACCGATGTTGAAATCAATTTAAGTGGATGGCCAGTTGAACTTCAAGCAGCGCTATCTACCCGAGGGTTTGCAAAAGAATTGCGTGATGTATTGCTAAGGGCAACCGAACGGGCGCTTTATCCAAGCAAGTTAGCGGAATTTGCCAAAACTTACTCTGAAAATTATTGGGAACCAATTGCAAAGTTTTGGGATCGCTATTTAAAATCGCTTGCACTTCGAGAAGAGAGCGCAGCTGACGCAAAAGAGCGAATAGATCCAAGTGGTCTAATAATTGCGGCAATTTTACAACTACAAGATAATCCAAAATTATTAAGTGAAATCCGCGCTAAATATTCAGTAATTATGATTGATGAGTTTCAAGAAAGTGATTTTTCGCATCGAAAATTGTTAGAAATTATCGGCGGTCCCGATTTAACTATTTTTGCAGATCCTGATTCCACAGTTGGTAGGTTTCGTGGCGCTGATCCAGAAGGATTAAAAGGATATTTCGATGACTTGCGAGGGAGCGGGTCGGATGAAATTCTGCTCCTAGAGAATTTTCGAAGCAGTAGCGCAATTGTTGAATTAACAAAATCTGTAGCAATGAAATTCCGCAGCAGGAATTCAGTTCGCGATATGGTGGTGTCAAGAGCAGAAGAACTGCCAGAAGTTAGCGTTTTACGCTGTTTATCTCAAACTGATGAAGCTAATTACATCGCACATGTTTTTCGGAGCGCGCATCTACATGGCCGAACGCCATGGTCTGAGATGGCAGTAATTGTCCGATCGCCAGGACCAGCAGTAGCCGCGATCCGTAGAGCGCTCTCATTAAGTGGCGTCCCAACTCGCGTTGATACCGAAGCACTTTCACTTGCTGACAATCCTGTTGTAAAACCTTTCTTAACAATCGCCGAAATTGCAATCGGTGCTATTGAAATAAACTCTGAAAACTATCCAATAATCGAAGATTTACTTTTCTCCGAATTAGGTGGCGCAGATCCAATCTCACTCCGTCGAATTCGCCAAGAACTTAGCCGAGCACGCGATGAAAGCGATCTGCGATCTGCAACGCAATTAATTTTGGATGCACTTACCGATCCAGTAATTGCAATTCCGTGGGATAACGCAGCTCCACTTAAACGGATTAATGATTTGCTACGAGGCGCCAAAACTCTGCTCAAAAAGCAACCAACTTTAAGTATCTCGGATCTACTTTGGGAAATTTGGAGTAGTGCGATAAATATTGATGGTGCAAAAATTGCAAATGCTTGGCGTGATGTAGCACTTCGAGGTGGCATCCGTGGTAGCCAAGCAGATCGAGATTTAGATACCATGCTCGAACTTTTTGAATCAGCGCGAAGACACGTTGAACGCTTTCCGAATTCAAAGCCAATTGAATATATCCAGCAAATTCGTGGCGAAGATATTTTAGGTGACACAATTACGCTGCAAGGACAGAAAACTGAGTTGGTTTCAATCCTCACCGTGCATTCTGCAAAAGGACGCGAATGGGAGATAGTGGCACTTGCTGGCATGCAAGATGGCATCTGGCCAAATTTGAAAGCTCGTGGCTCATTGCTCGGTAGCGACCGATTGGTTGAAGCGCTCCGTTCACAATCCACATCGCGGGCTGAATTAGATGAATCTGCTAGCCAAGCTTTACTTGAAGATGAACGGCGGTTGCTCCATGTTGCAGTTTCTAGAGCGAAAAACTCCTTATATATCAGCGCTATTTCTCGCGAGGAAGATGAGCCATCTCGGTTCTTTGAAGAACTTGCACTTGCTGTTCATGGCGAGCCTGCAGCAGATCTTCCGATAAGTGATATTCCACGGCCGTTAACTTCCAGTGCGTTAGTAGCCACACTCCGTCGGACTTTAACTTCGGCGTTAAGTAGTAACTCAGATAAAGAGTTAGCCGCATCTTTACTAGCAACGCTTGCTAACGAAAATATCAACAGCGCAAACCCAGAAAATTGGTTGGGATATCTAACGCCTTCTAGTCAGACTCCACTAATCGCTCCCGGTGAACCAGTATTTGTTTCGCCAAGCAGCATTCAAAATTTTACAGAATGCGGCTTGAAATGGTTTTTAGAAAAGAATGGTTCGCGCGATGGCGATAGCACTGCACAAATTCTTGGTTCCGCGCTACACGCATTTGCAGCTTTACTGCATACCAACCCCGAATTAACTAGAGAAGATTTAACGGCGCGACTTAGAGATTCTTGGTCGCTGATTGATATGAATAAAGGTTGGATAAAAGATCGCGAATTGGCCCGCGCAACCGATATGTTAGAAAAATTTTTTACGTGGCATTTTGCTTCTGACCGAAAGCTTTTAGCAGTTGAAAAAGAATTTAATATTACGTTAGGAAATGCAATCCTAAAAGGCAGTGTGGATCGGATTGAGATTACTGATGAGAACGAAATTGTGATTGTTGATTTAAAAACTGGTAAAACGGCGATAAGCGCAAAAGACACGGTTGATCACAAGCAATTACAGGCTTATCAACTTGCAGTTATTGAAGGTGCATTTACTGAACTTAATCCGAGCACAACTTCAGGTGGTGCGGAATTGCTCTTTGTTGGAAACAAAAATAAGAGCGCATCAATTCGTTCGCAAGAACCGATAGATGGAGCGGCTTTCTTACTAGAAGTTGCTGAAGTTGCTACTGGTATGAGCGGTTCAAAATTTAAAGCGACCATAAACGATCAATGCGAACGATGTCCGGTGCGAAAGAGTTGTCCGATTCAAAGCCACGGTAGAACGGTTGTGGAGCAATGAAAATCAGCCCA
Source organism: uncultured Bifidobacterium sp. (assembly GCA_964632545.1). GTDB lineage: Bacteria > Actinomycetota > Actinomycetes > Nanopelagicales > Nanopelagicaceae > UBA7398. The sequence continues at coordinate 3,620 of CAZWBQ010000007.1, forward strand.
GACCAGATAGCCAAGGCGCTTGCGAAGATCGATAACGGAGTTAATTCACCGACTGCAGAACAGTCTCTAGTAATTGCTTCGCCACTAGAACCAGCAGTTGTAGTTGCCGGGGCAGGTTCGGGCAAGACCGAAACGATGAGCGCGCGGGTGCTCTGGTTAGTAATTAATGGTTATGTTAAGCCTGATCAAGTTCTAGGTTTAACTTTCACCAGGAAAGCCGCTGGCGAACTATCAATTCGAATTAAAACGCGATTACGGCAATTAATGAAAAGTGATTTAGTCTCCGCAGATTTAGCGCGCGAGATTGAGAATAATTTAGATGTCACAGTTCTTACTTATCATTCATATGCTGCTCGAGTTTTGAGCGAACATGCGATCAGAATAGGAATAGATGCTGATGCTACGCCAATTGGTGAAGCAGCTGCTTGGCAGATTGCATCAGATGCCGTAACTAATTTTGAATCGCTATCAGCCCCATTAATGAGTGCGCCATCAACAGTTATTGATGACGTCTTGTTGCTTTCTAAGTTGATTGCCGAACATGGTTGCACTGTTGCCGATGTAAGGCGAGAAATGGATCGTGTTATTGAAACATTGAAGGCGCTTCCCGGAAAAGATACCAAAGAAATTCGCGATATTTATCAGGCTTTCAAAGAACGTTCGGCAATTTTGCCAATTGTAGAACGAGTTGATGAGTATCGAAAATCTCGCGGACTATTAACTTTTGATGACCAGATGAGTTTGGCAGCAGAACTTTCTCAAGTATTTCCAGATATCGGCATATCGGAGCGAGCGAAATTTAAAGTAGTACTCTTAGATGAATACCAAGATACTTCGCAGAGCCAATTAACTCTTCTCTCAAATTTATTTGGCTTCAATCGGAGTAACGGTAGCGAGGTTGCAACCGGTCATCCAGTAACTGCAGTTGGCGACCCATTCCAATCTATTTACGGTTGGCGCGGTGCCAGTGCTGATACTTTGGATTCATTTCCAGCTTATTTTCCAGGGGTTTCGCCCCGATATTCACTCTCTTCAAGTTGGCGCAATGACCAAGTAATTCTGGATTTGGCCAATAACGTGATTGGCCATATAAATGCGCGAATTAAATTGCGGGATCAAAGTGGGGTTGAAGTTGCAGAGTTAAAACCTAGAATTAACGTTGGCGCTGGCGAGCTTGCATGTGGACTTTTTGAAACGAAAAACCTAGAAGCGCAAGGCATCGCTGAGTACTTTGAAAAACTCTGGTTTGATCCAAAGCGGATGACAAAGTTGGAGAAAGATCGATCTTCATTTGCAGTTCTAGTTCGAAATCGCAGACAGATTCCCGATATTGAAGCAGCTCTAAGAAATTTGCATATTCCAGTTGAAGTTGTTGGAGTTGGCGGATTGGTACATATTCCTGAAGTGGCGGATGTAATAGCAACTCTAAAAGTTTTAGCATTTCCAGATAAGGGCAGTGCGCTAATGCGATTACTCTCCGGGCCAAGATTTGCAATCGGTGCTAAAGATATTGCAGCGCTTGGTGAGTTTTCTAGAAAACGTGCGGCATCGGAGAAGCGGGATAGCCGTGCCTTAATTAAATTAATTGAAGAAGGAAATCCAACCAGCGCTGAGAACGATGATATTTTCATGGGAAGCATTGTTGATGCGCTCGATGAAATTGAAAGCGCAGAATTCCGCGAATTCTCTAAAGACGGTTACGCAAGGTTAGTGCGGGCTGCCCGTGAATTTAGAACTTTGCGAACAAGAGTTGGTGCTTCGATTACTGATTTAATTATTGATATTGAAAGAACTCAACACCTTGATGTTGAAGTATTGGTTAGAGATGGTATTTCGCACGGCCGTCGACATTTAGATAGATTTCTAGACGAAGCAGCGAAGTATCAAAGAACCGGTGGATCGCTTTCGCAATTCTTGAATTGGCTGGAAGTTGCAACTTCGGAAGAGGGCGGTTTGAAATCTGGCTCGGTAGATGTTCGCCGAGATGTAGTACAAATACTCACTATTCACGGTGCAAAAGGCGCGGAATGGGATGTGGTCGCAGTCCCGGGATTAGCCGACGGTCAATTCCCAGGTGAAGGTAAACGCGTTGATAACTGGCTTAAGGATGAAGGGCAAATTCCATTTACATTAAGAGGAGATGCAAAGCAGCTACCAAAGTTCCGCATCGAAAATGCGATGGACATGAAAGGTGCAAAAGCCGAACGAATTCGCTTCGATGAAGAATGTAAAGAGAAACATCTTGATGAAGAATTTAGATTGGGCTATGTAGCTTTTACTAGAGCTAAATCGCATTTACTTTGCACAACTTCATGGTGGCGCGATGGTGAGAAGCCGGTTGCGCCTAGTGCGCTCTTTGCTCAAGTTTTAGAGATTGCAAAGGCTAATCCGGCAGCCGCAAACTTTTTAACTGAGATTGGGCAGGCTCCGATAGGTGAGAGCAATCCAAATTTTGCAGATCCAAAATCTGAAATCTGGCCACGAGATCCGCTTGGGGCGCTTCGAACAAGTTTTGATGAGTCGGTTAGAAAAGTAAAAGAAGCAAAAAGTTTTGCTCGATCTGAATTGGTTGGCTCACTAGGTAAAATGAGTTCAGAGCAAACTTCTTGGATAAAAGATGCAGTTGCGCTAATTGATGAGATGGCAGGATCTCGTAAACCACAAGTAGTCTTCTTGCCGCAACGTTTGTCGGTATCAACTTTATTGACTTTGCAATCAGACCCAGCTGAGTTAGCGCTGCGAATTCGTAGGCCGATGCCATCTCATACAGACATTTATGCGCAACGAGGTACTGTTTTTCATTCTTGGATTGAGAAACACTTTAAGTTGCCAACGCTCTTTAGCGATGATGAAATTGCGCTGGAAAATTCGGGAAGCGATTTAGAGCTTGAGATTTTGAAAACTCGGTGGTTAGAAAGCGATTGGGCAAATTTGACTCCCTATGAAGTGGAGACTCCATTCGAGACAGTTTTAGGTGGCGTATTGATTCGCGGCCGAATGGACGCTATTTATCGCTTTAAAAACGAAACTTTAGCTGCTAATTCCGGCGCTGAATTTAGATATGAAGTCGTGGATTGGAAAACTGGAAAAGTTAAAGTGGGCGAAGATTTAGCAAATGCCACAATCCAACTAGCGGCTTATCGATTAGCTTTTTCACGGTTAACTGGAATTCCAATTTCATTGATCAGTGCAGCGTTTCATTATGTGGCAGATAACCAAACGCTTCGCCCGGCGGATTTAATGGATGAAACCCAATTAATTGCGCTAGTAGAAAGTGTTAAAGAATTTCAATAGATAGTGGTAAATGATCACTAATGATTTGTGACTTAGGCGCAATATCGCGAACTAAGTTAGCCGCTATAGAATCTGAAAGTAGATAGTCAATTTGTAGCGCAACTTTCCACGAAGGATAAGTTTTCGCTTTTGATAGTGAATTCCATCTAGTCAGGCTTGCGCCGAGCCCCCAAGGCAAATTCAAATCACCCATCAAAATATGTTTTCCAGGCAAACGCTTGAGCCAAGTTTTAGTTTTTAGTAGTTGATAAACGTTTCCGCCAGGGGCAAAAGATAAATGGGTATTAGCAATTGTGTAACCATTTTCTAATTCGGCTGCAATTGCGGCACGTGGCTCATCTTTTAAATACATAAATTTCACGCCGCGCTTTGCTGGAATCAGAATCCATTTGCCACGAACAACTCGTTTCAGCGCCAGCACATGCCAGTTAGTTACCGGAATTTTTGAGAGCATGGCGATTCCATAACTTGTGGGGAGATCGCCAACTTTTGAATCAAAACTTGTGTAAAGATTTCGCTCGCCTGGTTTCAAATTTCGCCACTCGCCGCCAGGGGTACCCATTAATGAAGGTGCAAATGCCCAATATTTTGCGCCAAGAAAATCAGCAATTACTTCAACTTGATTTACATTTCCAGATCGCGCTTGGTTGCAATCCAATTCTTGTAATCCCATAACATCTGGGTTGAAATCTTTAGAAAAATGGGCGAAACCATCGAGCAGTAATTGTTTGGGATTTGGTTCGTCATCTTTAGGCGGGATTCGAGCGCCGTGAAGCAGATTCCACGAGGTGACCTTCATAAGGGCAGGCTAGTAGGGTCGGCTCCATGTCCGCAGAATCTGGCTTCAAAGAGCTCGACCTCGCGCTTTCACGAAGTAAATTAGATCGCGCCGCTCACTTAAGAACCGATCAAAGCGCTTTGGATCAAATGTGGGAAAAAGCCGAGATTGCGCAAATTTCTGGAGATCGATTTCGAATTCTAAATATCGAAGAAGAAAAGAAAGTTTCGCTGGAATTTTTAAAAGCTAATCAAATTAAAGCTGGAGCTGGCGAGCGTTATTTTTTAGGACTTTCCGAAAATGGAAAACCTTATTTTCTATGGCATACCCAATTTGATGAGAACGCTAAACCAACATCTGGCATATTTAAATCACTTCGCGAGATTGGTGCATTTCTAAATGATTTAGAGATTGGCATCGCAGCTCATGGGCTGGCGCTGGCTCAATGGCATGATGCACATCCAATGTGCGCAAAATGCGGCGCTAAAACTGAATCAGTTCAAGGTGGTTCGGTTAGAGAGTGTGTAGTGGATCGGAAGCAGCATCATCCAAGAACGGATCCAGCAATTATTGTTTTGGTAAAAGATTCACAAGATCGAGTTTTACTTGGCCATCAGAAAATTTGGCCAGCAAATCGATTTTCGACGCTTGCCGGTTTTGTGGAACCTGGCGAATCTTTTGAAAGATGTGTCCGACGTGAAGTTTTTGAAGAAGCTGGCGTAAATGTAATTTCAATGAACTATTTAGGCTCACAACCATGGCCATTTCCAGCCTCAATAATGATTGCCTATGAAGCTTTAATTGATAATCCCGAAGCTGCAAAAGGTGATGGCGCAGAGATTGAAGAGGTGCGTTGGTTTACCCGCGAAAGTATGAAAGCCGCAGTAGCTGCCGAGACCATTATTTTGCCGCCCACAATTAGCGTTGCTCGCGCAATGATCAATCGTTGGTATGGCTCAGATGCTGCAACTGATTTAACTGGCGGTGAGGCATGGCGCAGCTAGCCGAAGAAATTTTGGCAGCGCTTGATGATGAGCAGCGCGCAGTCGCACTTGCAGTTCATGGACCGGTCTGTGTTATTGCCGGTGCGGGCACTGGGAAAACTCGGGCGATCACACATCGATTGGCTTATGCAGTTGATATCGGAATAGTTGAACCAAATAAAATTTTGGCGCTAACTTTTACCGCCCGGGCTGCTGGTGAAATGCGAGCACGACTTCGAACTTTAGGAATTCCAAATGTTGCTGCGCGAACTTTTCACTCCGCCGCGTTAAAACAGTTGATGTACTTCTGGCCTCATGTTTTAGGTGGTCGCTTCCCTTCGCTCCTAACCTCTAAGACAGGTTTCATCACGGAAGCAATTAATCGGGCGGAAGTAAATGCACCAAAGAACAACGCTTTGCTGCGCGATATTGCCAGTGAAATTGAGTGGGCAAAAGTTCTCGGGTTTGCGCCAGCCGAGTATCCCGAAGCAGCTAATAATTACTCGCGCTCGGTAAAAGTAAGCGGAAATCGCTACTATTCCGAAGATATTGCAAAAATTTATCAAGCTTATGAATCGCTAAAACAACAAGAGCGAGCCGTGGATTTTGAGGATGTTCTCTTATTAACAGTTGGAATGCTCGAAGAAGATCGCGATGTGCGCGAGCGGGTGCGAGATCAATATCGTTATTTCACAGTTGATGAATATCAGGACGTTTCACCGCTGCAGCAACGGCTCTTAGATCTATGGGTAGGCACACGAAGAGATTTATGTGTAGTTGGTGATCCTGCCCAAACTATTTACTCCTTCGCCGGCGCAACCCCAGCATTCTTGTTGAATTTTACAAGTCGATATCCCGATGCTGAAGTAATTCGCTTGAACCGTGGTTACCGTTCTTCGCCGGAAATTATCCATACTGCAAATGCAATTTTACGTAACTCGTTACTTGGCCATGAGCTATCGGCACATAATGATCATGGTGATCGACCTACCGTTCATAAATTTTCCACCGATAAAGAAGAAGCGGTTGCGGTTATCGCGGCGATTAAAAACGATTTAGAGAGCGGAATAATCGCGCAAGATATTGCAATTCTTGCTCGCACAAATTCACAACTCGACCTGTTAGAGAAAGCTTTTATTGCGGCGGGAATTGAACATCAAGTTAAAAACTCCGAACGATTCTTTAATCGGACTGAAGTTCGAGATTTAATGAAAGTAATAAGAAATGCTTCAGTTTTATCTGAAGTAAATGGTGATTGGCTAAATGATTTGATTTCGGCAATTAAGCCATTCGGTGATGGTGAATATGTCAGAGCTTTTATGCAATTAGGCCGAGAACTTTCCCAAGAAGGCGTTAACTCACTTCGCGGATATTTACGTGAGCTAGAAGATCGCGCGGAACAGAACAACCCACCAACACTGCCTGGCGTTGCGTTAGCAACGTTGCATGCCGCAAAAGGCTTGGAATGGGAACGAGTTTATTTAATTGGTGTAAGTGAAGGGGTTCTTCCATGGAGTGAGCCAATCGAAGAAGAGCGCCGGCTTTTCTATGTTGGATTAACTCGTGCAAAGCGTTCGCTCACCCTTACCTATCACCAGACTCCGAGCCGATTCTTGGCTGAAGCGGGCTTGGTTATCCCGTAATTAATTGATTTGCGTCACTCTCTACTCATGGTTTACTCTTACGGCTCAACGTTTTACCCAGCGTAAAACACGAATATCTGGAGGCAGAAGATGAGCGCAACGCTTATCGCAAGCAAAGGCACCGCTGTTGCGGGCTGGCGCGCGCCTGCTCTCCGCCGAGATAACCATTTACATTCTCGCGTTCTGGTCGCAAATAGTTTTACGAGCTATTTCGCAACTAAGAACTATTCGGCCAAGGCCTATCAAGGCACCTGGAGCGCTATCGGTTAATTAAAAACCGAGAGGAACCCCAGGGGCCACGAATCCAAAAGGATTCGGGCCCTTTTTTCATTCCACCAAAAGAAAAAAACCAGCAGTACTTATCGAAAGGCAAGGTGAGGACATGACAGTTCTCTTCAGTGAATTATTAATCCCAGGTTGGGCCGAAGGCGAAAACGCAAAGATTGGTTTAGATGCAGTCACCGGCAACTATGGATCCACATTTGGCGATAGCGGCGCAACAACGTTGCCATGTCATAACACTGACCCAGAAACCTTCTTCTCTGATAAGCCTGCCGAGATTTCATATGCAAAGGCGCTCTGTGGCGATTGCCCAGTACAACGCGCGTGTTTGCAAGGTGCGCTCTCTCGCCAAGAGCCAGTTGGCGTATGGGGCGGAGAGTTATTTGAAGACGGGAAAGTCATAGCGGCCAAGCGAATGCCAGGCCGGCCAAGAAACGTTGTGGAGTTAACTTCAGAGGAAGTTGATTTTGCAGAGTTGATGGAGTCGGTAGCGAGCTAATTCAATTATTGCTCGCGCCAATGACAACCGCATTCGTTATGGAATCCCCACCGCGAGCGAGTTGGTTGTGAAATTTGATCTACTTGGAATTGCGTAATTGTTCCAAGAAAATCAGAAGTCCCACAATCCGCGAATTGCGCAACATCAATGGCGACTAACCCGGCAATAAAAGTTGCAACTGCTGCTGGAACTTCACGTTGCGGCAGCAGTTTGCGAGATTGCAATAGTTCATAGCTCTGCAAGTCGCGATCTTTTAGCGATAATTCAATACATCGCAAGCAAGGAGTTTTACCCGAGCGAACCATTGGTCCAATTGAAAATTTTCCAGAAGAGAGTTCATCGATAATTAGAAACGGAACCGATTCCGACATCCATCTTTGCAAGTAATCAGCTTTCGGAAAACCTATTGAAATAATGAGTTTTGGTGTAAAAACTCGATTTCGCCCTTTACTTAATGTGGCTGATCTAGATTTAGGGAAAAGCGCACAATGCGTCTCCATCTCCTTGATAGCAACTGATTTTTCTACTCCAATTTCGTTATTGCGGAGATAGTTTCCAGAAAGGTCGATGGCGGTAAATTTAGATGCGCTGCCATTTTTCGGTTCGTGATCAGAGTAGTAAATTGATTGAAAGCCACTCGCCATTAAAGCAGCGCCGAGATTGATTGCAATCCTAGATTTTCCAAAAATTAAAATCGGAAATTCAGTGCGACGTTGCATAATTGAAATTCCACTGTCTAGTGCACCAACGCGCCAGGTTGCAATTTCAAGTTCTGGAAGTAACCTTTCAGTTATCGCAGCCACTGAGCCGTCAAACTGCGCCCCACTATCTTTCTCTTCAAAGCGATGGTTCAGAATTAGTCGAGGTTGAATCAGGTCGATTAATCCCGATTTTAACAACTGCTCAGAGATGAGTTTTAGTAACTGCAATTGTGCACCGGATCGTTCCGAAATTTCAGTTAGGGTAAGTTTCCCGTTGAAATAATGTAGAACTTTTAATATAAATGTTGGCGAGAAGCTAGATTCAAGAATAATCCCATGTGATCTGCCGCCAACGTAGATTTCCAATCCAGTGGAGTTTGTAAAATTCTTAGCGCTAGCGGTTACAGCAGTTGCTGAAACGCCAACCTTTAATCGAGGTTGCGATTTTTCATTCATGTGATGGTTCATTAGCGAACTTTGAGCTGGATTGAAGCTCAACCCAATACTTGCTATCAAAACATGTGGAGAAGTAGGCCTAAAAAATCAATCCGTTACTGGGGAGCGCCATTTCAGTAATAAAAAAATCAAGGCCGCCCCGTAAGAGACGACCTCGACCTTTAAATCTTTTGGAAAAGCTTTATTGCGCCTTGCCGAGAATGCGGTTGACCTTGGTGCCACATGTTGGGCAAATACCCTGTGCCATGCGACGACCTGACTCGGAGACTTTTACGTTTCCTTCGAACTCGCGCTTCGCTTTGCACTTAACGCAGTAAGCCTCGCCTTTATATGTCTCTGCCATTTTTTTCTCCTATCGCCGCAGGCCGATGCGAGAGCCTCCCGCTATTGCCGTGCGAATGCGCTCACGATACCTCGCGCGCCACGCTTAAACCCTAGTTTGCACAGGCGTGGGGCGGTTTTTTTACGCTCGAGCCCCAGATTCATAGCCTTCTAGGAAGGCGCTCGCCTTTTCGCCTTCGCCAAAGCGCTCCAAGAGGTCAATGAAGGCCTTTCCATGGTCGGGAACTCTTAAGTGGATTAACTCATGAACCAAGACATAATCGACGACGTAGCTGGGAGCGCCATTTAGCCGTTCTGAAATTCGAATGGTTCGATCAACTGTGGTGCAAGATCCCCATCGTTCGTTCATCGCCCGCCAGGTAACGCTGGCGGGGCGTTCGTTAAATTCTGGAAGGTAGATCGCCATCAACTCAATTGCGCGCTCGATTAGTTCGCTATCGCTACTTCGCTCACGTGCTTCTCGAGTCAGTACCCGTTCCACCATCTCCGGGATTAAATCTGCCACTTGGCCACGCGGCAATCGCGCCGGAATCTGAATTACGATTGCGCCTTGTTCTCGATAAGCGCTAATTGATCGACTCCGGCGAGTATTTCTAATTATTCGAATCTCCGCGCCACCGGTCGATGGTGAGGCTGGAATTCGAACCTCTGGGGCAATCGGAATTGCCGATTTTCCACTGCGCACTCGTTTTGGCGCTCGCTGCTTCTTATCAATTTGATTTACTGGCATATCGGCGAAGTTAGCGGGAAAGATCTCTCCTTGTATGAAGTTATCCAGAGAAAATGACCTGGCGCTCTTATCCACTATTCCTGCTCTCTTTTGATCGGCCTGCCGCCAGAGCTAATTATGAGTTATCCACCTAAAAGTTCGAGTTATCAACACCTTATCAACAGCCAATTTTTTTCTGCGAAATCTTAAGTATTGATTGAGAGTTTCAATATATTAAATTCTTATAAATCGATTGAAAAATAATTACTTCGCTCAGCACTATTTTTAGCAAATTTAAATTAAATTGATAAATGTCACTCGAAGTAGGTTGATAATTGTCTGTGAGTGTCGTACTTTGCGGTTACGAAGTCCTCGGATAACCGTTCATTATCTGCAAGGGGAAGGCAGATAAAGAATCGTGCGCCCGGGGGCTTCGCTTTTTTATTTTAAAGTTAAATTAACCCAGATAAATCGTCTGGGACAATTGTGCTCTTCAAAAACTTGATTGGATCAGCTAAATCACCTTGTTCTGGTAGCAAAACCGAATCTTCCCAAAGCCGATCGCGATTTTCATTTTTCATTTCGCCGATTTCTCGCCAAAAGGCAGCACATTCGCGCGCTCTACGTGGTGAAACTTCCAACCCAACGAGTGCAGCAAAGAGTTGTTGCGTTGGAGATTGCGTTGCGCGTCGACGAGATTGGGTTTCACGAAGTTTAATTAACGATGGCAATCGATTTCCGGCAGCTTCGACTACAACTTGATCAATCCAACCTTCAATTAACGCGAGCGCCATCTCTAACTTGGCTAGCGCGTTGCTCTGTTCTCCGGTTTCTGCTGGAGTAAACATGCCACTAGTAAGTGCGTGTGAAATAGACTCTGGATTTGCTGGGTCTAATTCACCAGAAGCGAGCGCATCTTGCGCTTGCTGTTGAATTGCAGAGAAATCTATTCGAATTCCTTTGCCATAAGCACTTATAGTTTTCTCTAAATACTCCGTTAACCATGGGGTGTGTGCAAATAGTCGAGCGGTTGAAATTTCACGGAGCGCTAAGAAAATACGAACTTCCGTTTCGGGTATTTCAAGCCCTTCACTCCACTTGGCAACATTTTGGGGAATTAGGAATGTGCGCGCTGGTTTCAAAAGTGGCAGAGCCACATCGTTAGCGCCAGTCACTGTTGTAGCGAGGTTTCCAATAGTTTGACCCAGTTGAGTTGCAATCATCGAACTCATAAAAGTGGACATTACTCCGGCAATATTTCCAATACCTGGAAACTGCATTTCAGCAGCGTTGGTTTGGTCTGTAATTGCACTTGCCATTCCTTGGCTTAGGCCTTCTATCAAAGGCTTTGCTAATTCATGCCAGCCAGTTAAAGAAGCGTCAATCCATGCTCGCCTTCCCATTGCACAATTTTCGGGAATTCCGATTGATGGGAAAGTAGTCGCGCCATCCACCCATAAATCTGCAATCGTAAACGCTTCGTGAATTTGATTTAGTTCGCTAACTCCTACCGGCAATTCACTATGAGCGCTTAAAGTTTTTCTTGAGATATCTCGAATTACATCGCGGGATAGATTTGTGGAGGGTCCGGAACCGGTTAATGATGCAATCAATGATTTGATATCAAGTCCCATTCCGGAGAATTGTTTAAATATTTCAGAGAATTGCGGATTTTCTTCTGGATTGCCGTCGCTATTTTCCGAATTATTTGGGCCATCATCGTTAGGTGGCACAAATCCAAAATTTCCGCTCATCTAATTAAGGCCCCTTCTTAGTTACCGCTATAACCGCAAAAGTACTCGGTTTCTTCCCAACTGTTCTAGGCTAAGGGTATGAACCCTGAAAGCTATTCCGTAGCTGCTGCTGCCACAGCCAGCGCACCAGTATCGGCGCTAATTTGGTGGTTAATTCCACTCTTCGCGCTAATTGGAGCTTTGGTTTACGTCCTTTGGCTTTCAAAATTTCAATCCAAGTTTGAGAATGAAACTAATCGATCAGTTAATAACTTTCGTAAATTCCAAGATTCATTAGCAGTAAAACAAACTCCGATTAAGCCAATCATCCCAAATGAGGATACGAGTGCCGATAACACCTCTAGTTAACAAAATCCATACCCCCTCAAAAGTCATACTTTTAGCGCTTTTTGCCGCAGCGCTCTTAGCTCCGCTTCCTTATGTCTTGATCGCGCCCAGCATTCCGGATGATGTACTAGGTAAATTGATTTCAATCGATGGCGTACCAACTTTTCAAGATCGTGCAAAAGATAAAGCCATTAAAAGCCGACTTTTTATTACTTCAGTTTTAGTTACCAACCCAAATTCTTATATTAGCGGTGGTGAAATTCTTTTAAATTGGGTTAGCGGAAGCGCTGCAGTATTGCCGCATAGCTCCATTTACCCGCCGCAAAAAACTGAAGCTCAAGTAAGTGCCGAAAATACTGCAGATATGAAGAATTCTCAGTTCGAGGCAACTGCGGCAGCTCTAAAATATCTTGGCTATAACTTAAAGAGCGCAGTTGAAATTACCGATGTTAAAACCGAATCGGATGCGTTTGAGAAGTTACTAAAATCAGATCGGATAGTCTCAGTTGCTGGAACTCGAATTACCAAAGCTTCTGATATTCGAGATGCTTTAAGAGCAAAGAAAGTCGGGGATTTAGTCGAAATTACAATTGCTCGGAAGAACTTAACTTTCTTAGTAAAATTGATGGCTAATACCGAAGGCGCACCAGTAATTGGCATTTTCGTAAATAATTCTTATGATTTTCCAATATCAGTTAAATTTAATTTAGAACGAACCGGCGGGCCAAGCGGTGGCTTAATATTCTCCTTAGGAATCATCGAAAAGTTAACTCCAGAAGATTTACTGCATGGTCGGAAGGTTGCCGGTACTGGCACTATTGATGCCGCCGGGAATGTCGGACCAATTGGTGGTATTAATGAAAAATTAATTGGAGCAGCTAAAGCAGGTGCCACCATTTTTCTAGCCCCGGCAGCCAATTGCATTGATTTAACTCACATCCCAAAAGGGCTACAAGTTATTCCCGTAAAAACCTTAACTGAGGCCGTTTCCGCCTTACGAAATGAGAATCCGGCCACAATCTCGGGGTGCAAGTAGTTAAAAGTAATGACTAAAGTAGCGCTATGACCTTTGGTGAATTCGCAAATAATCCGTTCCGTAACTTACGTCCAAAAAATCGCAAAGTTGGACCGCTAGCCATCACCTTCATTGTGCTTGCAGTAGTTTCGGTGGTCCTAATTAGTCTGAGCGGATTTTATGCAGATCTGCTTTGGTTCCGTTCGGTTAGTTTTACAAAAGTCTGGAGCACAATTCTCTTTACTAAAATTGAGCTCTTTATTATTTTCGGATTAGCTACCTCATTAGTAATTTCAAGCAATATTTTTATTGCATATAAAAAGCGGCCTATTTATGTGCCACTTACTGTTGAAGCTGACAATTTAGAACGTTATCGCGCACAGATTGAACCAATCCGCCGAATCAGCATCATTGGAATTGCAATTGCGCTATTTTATTTTGCTGGATCAGCTGGCACGCGACTCTGGGAAATTTGGATGCTGTTTAAGAACTCAACTCCATTTGGAGTAAAAGATCCGCAATTTAATATGGATATTTCTTTCTTTGCTTTCAAATTACCGTTCTGGCAAGCAATTATTGGCTGGGCCACTTCAACTTTAGTTTTATCTTTGATTGCCTCAACGATTGTTCATTATTTGTATAGTGGAATTCGCCCGCAAGTTCGCGAAGACCGAACCACAGTTGCCGCAAGAGTCCAGCTATCGGTTTTGCTTGGCGTTTTAGTTCTAGTGAAAGCTGCCGCGTATTGGTTAGATCGATATGCGTTGGCGTTAAAAGATGGAAAGTTGATTACCGGACTTACATACACTGACGTGAATGCTGTTTTGCCGGCGAAAGCAATTTTGGCTGGAATTGCAGTTATCTGCTCACTTCTATTCTTTGCCAACATTATTCGACGCTCTTGGGTCTTGCCTGCTGCAGGCGTTGCGCTACTTGGAATATCTTCGCTACTTATAAGCGGCATCTACCCAAGCGTAATTCAGCAATTTCAAGTAAAACCAAGCGAATCTTCCAAAGAAGAGCCATATATTCAACGAAATATTGATGCGACAAGAGCTGCTTACGGATTAACCAATATTGATATGCAAGATTACCAAGCCACAATTTCAACAACAGCCGGCCAATTAGCAAACGATGCCGCGACGATTTCTAACATTCGATTAATGGATCCCAACGTGCTTTCGGCAACATTCCGCCAACTGCAACAGATTAAGCCCTATTACACATTTGGTGAATCTTTAGATATTGATCGCTACAAAATTAATGGCGTGACTCGCGATGCTGTTGTAGCGGTCCGCGAATTAAATATTGCAGGAAACCCACAACGAAACTGGATTAATGATCACTTGGTTTATACCCATGGATTTGGATTCGTTGGCGCATATGGAAACTCTGTTGATGCTGATGGAAAACCTAATTTTATAATTGGCGACATTCCGCCAACTAAAGCGTTAGGTGATTTTGAGCCAAGAATTTATTTTGGTGAAAATGTGCCAGATTATTCAATTATTGGTGGAGCTACTGGTGGCACAAAAGTTGAGTTTGATTTTCCAGATGATAAATCTGCAAATGGTCAAACAAATTACACCTACAGTGGCAAAGGTGGCGTTCCAATGGGATCGCTATTTACAAGATTGCTATTTGCGATTAAATACCAAGAACAGCGAATTGTTCTCTCTAGTTTGATTAACTCAAGCTCGAAGATTCTCTTCGAGCGAAACCCGCGCGACCGCGTTGCAAAAGTTGCACCTTGGTTGACTCTTGATGGTGATCCATATCCTGCCGTAATTGATGGCAAAGTCATTTGGATTATCGACGGTTACACAACAAGTGCTGGATATCCGTACGCAAAGAAAACTTCACTCTCTGGCTCAACTGCCGATGCGCTTACTGTTAATTCAACTTCGATTACTGCGCAATCGAATACTTCAGTTAACTACATTCGTAACTCCGTAAAAGCTACGGTTGACGCTTACGATGGCACAGTTTCTATTTACCAATGGGATGAAAAGGATCCAGTTCTAGCAACTTGGAGTAAAGCATTTCCAGGCGTGGTCCAGCCAAAGAGCGCAATCTCAGATTCTTTAATGAGTCATATCCGTTACCCAGAAGATATCTTCCGGGTCCAACGCGATATTTTAAGTTCGTACCATGTACAAACTGCAAACGCATTTTACGGTGGCCAAGATTTCTGGCGCGTACCTCGTGATCCTTCTACTTTTGGATCTAATGCAAGTGCTCAACCACCTTATTACTACACGCTTGAAATGCCTGGCGCTAAGAAACCAGCATTCTCACTTACTACGCCATTTGTTCCGCGCGGTGGCCGAGAAAACTTATCTGCGTTCGCAGTTGTGAACTCTGATCCTGGTCCAGATTACGGAAAAATTACAGTTCTACAATTACCGCGCTCGACAAACATTGCCGGGCCATCACAAGTTGCTTCTAATTTTGAAGCAAAACCTGAAGTAGCGACAGCGCTTTCATTGTTACGCCAAGGTGGGTCGGATGTTGTACTTGGTAACTTACTAACGTTGCCAGTTGGCAGCGGCTTACTTTATGTACAACCGGTTTATGTTCGCGCAACTGCTAACGCATCGGCTTATCCATTACTCCAAAAGATTTTAGTTTCTTTTGGAGATCAAATTGGATTTGATAGTTCGTTACAAGGCGCGCTTGATCAAGTATTTGCGGGTAACTCTGGAACTAAAATTGGGAGTCTGCCAACCTCAAATGGTTCAAGTACTACTTCTAATTCATCAGCATCGAATAAAGCACTTGCATCGGCGCTAGCTAGCGCACAATCTGCTCTCGCAGATTCACAAATGGCGTTAAAAAACGGAGACTTTGCTGCTTATGGAAAAGCACAAGATCGTTTGAAAGCCGCAATTGCAGCAGCGATTTCCGCACAGCGCGGTTAATTTCTGTAAAGCGAGAGCAAATTTCCCAATAGCGCATTCGCCCAATAAGATTGGCGAACCGACGCGGGGTGGAGCAGCTCGGTAGCTCGCTGGGCTCATAACCCAGAGGTCGTAGGTTCAAATCCTGCCCCCGCTACCAATTTCTTACTTACTTTGTCGTACCTTGATTCGCAGTGAATTTAAGACCACAAACAAACTTGATCCAGCCATAGCGCCACCGGCGTACATTGGATCTAATAAACCAAGCGCCGCAATCGGAATTCCGAAAGCGTTGTAAGCAAATGCCCAAAGTAAATTTCCGCGAATTGTTCCGAGGGTTCGCTTAGCAAGTTTTATTGCATCTAGCGCTGCAAAGAGTGTTGGTCGAAGGAGAGTGATATCGGCGCTGGAAATTGCAGTATCTGTTCCGGTTCCCATTGCCATACTCAAATCTGATTCTACAAGCGCAGCCGCATCATTAATTCCATCACCGAGCATTAATACTTTCTTGCCTTCACTTCGTAATTTTCTAATTAATAAAACTTTATCTTCTGGGGTTGCCTCCGATATTACTCTTTCGGATGCAATCCCAACTTGGTTTGCAATTTCAATGGCAGCGCTTCGATGATCTCCAGTAATTAACCAGAGTTCCATTGCGGCATCTTTTAGCGCTGTTATAGATCGCGCAGCATCTGGCTTAATTGTGTCTCCTACTTCAATTGCAGCAAGTGCAACACCATCAATAGCTACTACTGAAATAGAGTGGCCATTTACTTCGGCCCTAGTAATAGCATCCTGCAGTTCTTTTGGAAATGAGAACGTTGCTTTCAATATTGATGCTGGTGTACCAATCAAAACTGGCAGATCAAGAGCGCCGATTTTTACTCGAGCAGCAGCGCCTTGACCAGAAGTTTGCGAGTAATCTGTAAGAGAACTTTTTACAACACCTTGGCCAAGTAAGTATTTAGTAATAGCGCGAGCGACCGGATGAGTGTTATCAGCTTCAACGGTATGTATCGCGGTAAGAAGTTCGGATAGTGAAATCTTAAGCGCAGAGTTGGCAGTAAAAGTTAAATCAATAACCTGCATTTCACCCACAGTGAGCGTTCCAGTTTTATCGAAAACAACGGTGTTAACCTGGCGCGCAATCTCTAGTGAACTAGTTTTTCGGAGCACAATTCCTTGTTGAGCTCCGCGTCCAGTTGCGACCAATAACGCAACCGGGGTTGCTAATCCGAGCGCGCATGGACAAGCAATAACTAGAACTGCTACTGCGGCTGCGATTGAAATTTGTAACGAGTGCTCAGTGAAATACCAACCTGCAAATGTTCCAATAGCAATTAGTAATACAACGGGTACAAAAATTGCACTGATTCGGTCCACGGTTTTCTGGATTGGAGCTTTCTCAGTTTGCGCAGTAAGGACCATTGAAGTAATTCGAGAAAGTTCGGTATCACGACCAACTCGTTGCGCTTGAATTATTAACCGACCATTTGAATTTATGGCACCACCAATGACAAGCGAACCAGGCTTCACATCAATTGGGAGCGATTCCCCAGATATAAGTGAGTTATCAACGCTGCTCTCACCAGAAATTACTATGCCATCAGTTGGAATTCGATCACCAGGTTTAACAATGCAATGATCGCCAACTTCTAAAGACTGAATTGGCGCTACAACTTCTTCGCTTCCACGCAAGATTGTTACTTCTTTAGTATGAATTGCTAATAAATTCGCCAGCGCTGATCCCGCGCGGCGTTTAGCTTTGCTCTCTAAAAATCTTCCTAAAACTATAAAGAAAATAACAGCGGCGGCAACTTCAGTATAAATATCGCCAGCACCAGTTGCGTTCGCATAAATTGACCATGAGAAAGCCGAGAGCGAGCCAAGCGAAATTAAAGTATCCATGGTCGGGTGTGCAATATTTCGAAGCGCAGTTCTATGAATCGGAAATGCGATAATTAAAATTATTGGCGTTGTAATTGCGATTGACAACCATCCAGTCGCAGAATAGAGCGGATGTGGCAACGCAAAGAAATCGAGCGCAGAAATTAATTTTGGTTCTAAGTAATGATGTGCAGTCATTGACATTGAAATCACAATTACCGGGAGCGCTAAAATTGCAGCGAAGAATACTCGCCACCCCATTCGCCTTGAACTTGAAAAACTTTCGGTATCGTCAGTTAAAAGGGTGGCAGAGTAACCAGATTTCTTTATTGCTTCGATTAGAACGCTAGATTTATAGCCTTTTGGCGCCAAAATATGTGCTGATTCTGTTGCAAAATTAATGGTGGCAGATACGCCTTCTAAATTGTTCAGCGATCTTTCAATAGTCGCAACGCAGGACGAACAAGTCATTCCTGCTACTTTTAGGTCGATTTGTTCACTTTTGCTGACAATCTGCGAAGTGCTCATTTAATTTCATCCAAGAACTTTTGATGTAAGTGACCGTTACTTGATACGCCACTGTTTCCAAATACACCAGATCTGCCATCAACTGAAGAAAATTTGCCACCAGCTTCGCGCACAATAATTTCAAGTGCAGCCATATCCCAGAGCGCTAATTTAGGTTCGACTGCGATATCTACTGCGCCTTCAGCAACCAACATGTGGGACCAAAAATCGCCATATGCTCGAACCCGCCATACTTTTTTTAGGAGTGTTAAGAATTTTTCTAAGCGATTACCCCATCCAGTTAAGTCCGAGAATGAAATTGAAGCATCTTCTAAATTCGTAACTTTAGAAACGTTAATTTTTGTGGCTAGGTCTTTATTTATCGATAAGAAAGCGCCGCTACCTTTTGCGCCATGCCACCTACGAAAGAGTGCAGGTGAGCTAACTACACCAATAACCACTTCACCATTTTCTACTAGGCCAATCAAAGTTGCCCAAGTTGGAATCCCACGCATGAAATTCTTAGTGCCATCAATTGGATCTATTACCCAATAACGAATTGGTTTCTCATCACTACCACCGAATTCTTCACCAATAACATGATCACCTGGATGGGCACTTTTAATTAATGCTCTTATTTTTTCTTCTGCTGCTTTATCTGCATCTGTAACTGGAGTGTTATCTGGTTTAGTTGTAATTATTAAATCAAGTGCATTAAACCTTGCTAAGGTGATTTGGTCAGCCGCATCTGCTAATTGATGAGCTAGCGCAAGATCGGCTGCGTAGGTGTTACTTTGATTAGTATTGGTAGACATTGTGGCGCTCACTTTACTCGTCAGAGTTAAGCAAGCCTCGCAGGCTTTTTACGCGGTCCTTGCGAGCGATATCACTGCCAGCCCAAGCGTCTAATTCGCAGCCAACTTCATCATGGGAACAATTTTTGGCGCATTTATTAATAACATCTGCAAAATCCGAGAATGACCCAATGACGCGGTGACGATCGATATGTTTAAGTCCAAAAGAACGTACCCCAGGAGTATCGATAATCCACCCCGAGTTTGTTTGAGTATCAATATCAGGCAATTTCAAAGCTACTGCGCTAGAAGATGTATGTCGGCCACGTCCAGTTACATCATTAACGTTGCCAACCGCGCGGACATCAGTCTCCAACAACGCATTTACCAATGTAGATTTTCCAACTCCAGAATGACCAATTAATACCGAAGTTTTATTACGAAGCATTTCTTTAATCGGCGCTAAATCAGCGCCACGTTTGGTTTTAAGGGTTTGCACACCGAGAGTTAAATATGGTTTTAAGAATTCACTTGCATCCGCAAGATCGCTCTTAGTAATAAGAATTATCGGTTCGATACCTTGGTCGAATGCCACAACTAAACAGCGATCTATCAGACCGCTTCGTGGTTCTGGGTTAGCAGCTGCAATCACAATTACCATCTGATCTACGTTGGCAACAATCATTCGTTCCAACGCACCAACGTCATCAACAGTTCTAGTTAAGGAATTTGTCCGTTCGTATACCGAAACAATGCGCGATAGTGAACCTTCATTTCCGGAGGTATCGCCGACTAGCGCTACATGATCACCAACTACAACTGAATTTTTACCTAGTTCGCGCGCTTTCATGGCATTTACCAAAACGCCGTTCTCAGTCACACAACTAGTTCGACCACGATCAACTTGAATTACAAATCCGCGAATCGCGTTGCTATGAGACGGTCGATCTTTACTGCGCGGCCGAGTTGAGCGCGCTGGCCTAACTTTCGCATCGGATTCATCGTATTTACGCGCCACTAATTAACCAAACTTTTCCATAGTCCAGAAAAATCTGGAATTGTTTTTCTAGTTGTTTCAATATTTTCAACCGCTACACCTTCAGTAATTAGGCCAATTACTGCGCCAGTAGTCGCTAATCGATGATCTTCATATGTATGGAAGATTCCGCCATGTAGCGGCGCCGGCGTTATATGTAGCGCGCTTTCTTCTTCTCTAACATTTCCGCCAAGTGCTGTGATTTCACGAGCTAACGCAGCTAATCGATCCGTTTCGTGTAGCCGCAAATGTCCTATGCCGCGCAGTGATGATGGTGAATCGGCCAACGCAGCGAGCGCCGCGATTGCCGGCGTAAGTTCACCAACATCATGTAGATCTATATCAATGCCTTTTATACTCCCAGTTCCAGTTAGTTTTAGGTCTTGGTTGGCACCATTTTCCACAAATTCAATTCTTGCTCCCATCGCGCTTAATATTTCGCGAAGTTGATCACCAGGTTGGGTTGTAACTTTTGGCCAATCTGCAATTGTGATTGTGCCACCACAAACCATCGCAATCGATAAAAATGGCGCGGCGTTAGATAAATCAGGTTCGATTGTTAAATCTTTTCCAAGAAGGGTGCCTGCTGCGACGCGCCATTCATTCTCACCAACTGTAACTTCTGCGCCAAAATCACGGAGCATTTGAATGGTCATTTCAATATGAGGTGCTGATGGCAGTGATGACCCAATATGTTTTAAGGTAATTCCATTTCTAGTAGCTGGCGCAATTAGTAGCAGCGCGGAAACAAATTGGCTAGATGCACTTGCATCAATTTCAACTACGCCACCACGAAGCGAACCGCTGCCATTAATTGTTAGCGGCAAGCTATAGCGATTACCGTGTTCAATTGTCACGCCTAAACTTTCTAAAGCCTTGATTACCGGCGCGAGCGGACGTTCGTGCGACCTTGGGTCACCATCAAAATGAACTAAACCTTGAGCAAGGGCAGCAACTGGTGGTAGAAAGCGCATTACGGTTCCGGCATTTCCAACTGCAATCGAAGCCGGCCCCATTAATTTTTGCGGCGCTACCAATAATTCTGATTCGCCAGTAATTTCAGCACCAAGCGCGCGAAGTCCAGCGATCATTAATTCTGAATCACGCGAACGCAACGGCTTACCTAGCGTCGAAGGCGTTGTTGCGAGGGCAGCAAGTATTAGCGCGCGATTAGTTACTGATTTAGATCCTGGAATTTCTACTCTTGTGTTTATTGGTTTTACTCCGCGAAACGGTGCTAGCCATAAGGCTTGTGAATCGGAGTTAACCTGCATGTGCTAAGCCTACCCGTTGTATTGGTAGCGGCGATTTTCATTTTCGCAGGTATTCTCAAGGCTATGTGTGGCAGATACGCATTGACGCAAAATGAGGCAGAACTTGTTGAGGAGTTTGCCATTACTGGAATTTCGCCAAACGTTGATCCGTTGCCAGTAAATTGGAATATTAAACCGACGGAAAAAATTTATATTATTCGCAATCTTGAAAATAACCGAGAACTTGCTACAACGTCTTGGGGAATTATTGCGCCGTGGAGTAAGAACGATGTTGATGCGCTGCGCAGTCAATCGCAAGCAATAAACGCGCGCTCGGAATCAATTCATGAGAAACCAACTTTTAGGAGCGCCTTTAAATTACGAAGATGTTTAATTCCAGCAACTGGATATTACGAATGGGCTACCGAACTTGGGAAATATAAAACTAAGCAGCCGGTATTCATTTCAAATGAAAGCGGTAAGCCGTTAGCTTTTGCAGGAATTTTTGAAAAATGGATTTCACCTAATGGTGAAATAAAAGAGAGCGCTGCAATTATCACTCGCGAGGCGGTAGCTGGGCTAGCTAAAGTGCATCATCGAATGCCGGTATTCTTGCCGAGAGATCGTTGGGAAAGTTGGCTTGATTACAAGAACAATGACATTGCAAAATTACGTTTACTGATGGAAGTTTCCGAACCTGCTGCTGGACTCAAGTTCTGGCCGGTATCTGATGCAGTGAATTCGATTAGAAATAATGGGGCGGATTTAATAAAAGAGATTGAGCTAGGCGAGCCGGAAACACTTTTTTAGGGAATAACTTCCACCAGTGCGTTGTTCTAGCGCTGTAGTTCCGCGTAATTAATCAACACCTCCCGTTCGAAATGAGGTCCTCAGGCTTTGGCGATAACCTTTATGTCGATGGATACCTCGCGCGAACTCGAAGCCACTGGCGGATCAGTTGCCACTGGCGAACTGGTTCATGTCGACCGCGAGAAAGAAAGCGTCGCCGAGCGAACTGCTCGCTTCGAACGCGATGCAATGCAATATACGAGCCAACTTTATGCTGCAGCGCTTCGATACACGAAGAACCCTGATGATGCCCAAGATTTAGTTCAAGATACTTATGCAAAAGCATTTACTTCATTCCATCAATTCGAACCCGGCACAAATTTACGTGCGTGGATGTATCGCATTCTCACTACTACTTTCATAAATAAATACCGAAAAAACCAACGCCAACCAAAGATTTCTGATGGTGAATTAACAGATCAAGATTTATTTGTATCAGCATCACATACGAGCGATCAAGGTAAATCTGCAGAAGTAGAAGCGCTAGAGAATTTACCGGATAGCGATATCAAACGAGCGCTCCATGAAATTCCAGAAGAATTTCGTATTGCTGTTTATTTAGTTGATGTTGAAGGTTTTTCTTATAAAGAAGCAGCTGAAATTATCGGATCACCGGCCGGAACTGTGATGTCTCGGTTACATCGCGGTCGTAAACAGCTTCGTGAAAAATTAACGGAGTATGCAAAAGAACTTGGATATGGAATGGGAATGGGGGATAAACCATGAGCCCTAACCATGATTTTGCAACTCAATGTAATCAAGTTTTAAATTCAATCGTGCTATTTATTGATAATGAAATTGATGACTCTGCGCAATTCAATGCAATTGCGTTTCATCTGCAAGAGTGCGATCTTTGTCGTGGGGCAATGGAGCTAGAGCGACAACAGTTGCAGATTATGCAATCTTTACTTACACGCTCTTGTTGTGAAACTGCACCAGAAGATCTGTTGGTCAGAATTCATAACCAAGTTAACGCGTTAGCAGCCGAACTTTCTCAAGCCGAATCGATTGGTTATGTGGGCCAAACTGAAATAATTACCAAGTACAGCCGCACTGAAATCACGATAGATGGCGAAACACAGATAGAAATTGAAACATCTCACGAAATTTGGCGGGATTTTTAGGCTAAGTTAGCGAACATGAATTCGCATCCAACCCAGATTCGCGCTGAGATGGTGGCAAATGTTTTATCGATTTCAGTATCGGTTGGCGATTTAATTGGTAAAGGTGACGTTTTACTACTACTTGAATCTATGAAGATGGAGATTCCGGTGCTTAGCGAGATTCCAGCAACAGTTGTTGAAATTGCGGTCGCACCTGGTGATGTAATTCAAGAGGGCGATCTATTAATTAGACTTGAAGAGAAGCAGTAGTTTGGGATTCTGATGCAGAGTGAATTAATTGTTGGCGCAATTGGAATTTCGACTATGGAAGTACGTCCTGGCGATACTGCGCTTGCTCATGGAAGTGGTGATGTGCCAACGCTCTCATCTTCATTTTTAGTTACGTTAATGGAGAGCGCTGCGATTACTTCAATTGGCGAGTATTTAGAAAATGGCGAGACTACGATTTTGGCAGAGATCGAATTGAAGGTACATGGTGCGGTACCAATTGGCGTTGAAGTGCAGAGCGCCGCACGATGTATTGAATTAGAAGGTCACACACTCACATTCGATTGTGAAATACATGACGGCCCGCGCTTAGTTGCAGCCGCAATAATGCGACGCACAATGGTGGAACGAGTTTCGTTCCTAGCGCGGACCGCTGCACTTTCAATTATTTCGCAACAAGCCCAAACCAACTAATTACTTCTTTGTTGCCCAAAAAATTTCTGCAATCTCATCGATCTTTTCGATCAACTTAGTTGCAACAGCGACATCGTTACTTCCTTTTGTACCTGCTGCACCAGCAAGCTTTGTTGCTTCGTTAAATAGTGCGTGCAGTTGTGGGTAGCTTTCGAAATGGTTTGGCTTGAAGTAATCAGTCCAAAGAATCCAAAGGTGCTCTTTAACTTGGTTTGAGCGTTCTTCCTTGATTGCAACTGCACGTGATTTGAAATCGTTATCGGATGATGCCGCATATTTCTCCATGCAGGCCTTTACCGAGAGCGCTTCAATTTTGGCTTGAGCTGGGTCGTATACGCCACAAGGAAGATCGCAATGTGCGTAAACCGTAGTCTTTGGCTTAAATAATTGAGCAAACATATGAACCTCTCCAGTTAAGAAAAATTTGGTCTTGCTGTGTGTGAAAGACTACCGCGCATGTTCGGGTTTGGCACAGTCAAAGTAGCTGGGGGCTCAATGCTTCCCACATATCAAGATGGCGATTGGTTGCTTGTACGTTGGCATGAACAATCCGAAAGTTTGCCGGCAGCGATAAAACTCGGCAGCGTGATTGTTGTAGAGCGTGATGAACGTCCGGGTATTTTCTTGATTAAGCGGTTACAGAAAGTGCACGGCGCAACTTATTGGGTTGAAGGTGATTCAGTAGAAAGTACTGACTCAAGAAGTTGGGGTTGGATTCCACCGCGCGAAATTCGCGGCAAGGTTATTTTTCGGTTAGCGCGAAAAGGCTTCGATTAATAACGCTTTTTGTTCTTCTTCGTGAACATAATGGCTACCAGTTGCTGGGCTGGCAGTTGCACGTCGTGAAACTCTACGGAAACTTGCATTCTGCAGAGTTTCATTTTGGGTTTCGTGAAGTTGAAGTGCAATGAATGGCCATGGACCTTGATTTGCTGGTTCATCTTGGACCCATAACAAAGTCGCGCCAGGATATTTTGAAATTTCAGTAGCAATTGCTTCAGTTGGGAATGGATAAAGTTGTTCAACGCGAACTATCGCCGTGCCGTGCTCACCAGATTTTTCGCGTTCAGCAACTAAATCATGGTAAATCCTGCCAGAACAGAAAATAACTCGAGTAGCTTTCCCTACGATTGGATCAGAAATTACTGGACGGAAAGTTCCGCTTGTGAAATCTGAGATTGCAGATGACGCAGCTTTCAATCGGAGCATCGATTTAGGTGTGAATACAATCATTGGTCGGCGGGATGGATTCTTCATGTGCCAACGAAGTAAGTGGAAATACGATGCTGGATTAGATGGTTGGGCAACTGTCATATTTTCTTCGGCACAAAGCGCTAAGTAGCGTTCGATTCTTCCGGACGAGTGATCTGGACCTTGGCCTTCATATCCATGTGGAAGTAGTAAAACTAGCGAGGAACGCTCGCCCCACTTCTGTAGTGCCGAAGAAATAAATTCATCGACGATAGTTTGAGCGCCATTTGCGAAATCACCGAATTGGCCTTCCCACATTACGAGCGCATTTTCACGTTCCACTGAATAGCCATATTCAAATCCCATGGCGGCGTATTCAGTTAAGTTGGAATCAATTACAAAGAATTGGTTCTCATCTGAAATTAATCCACGAAGCGGTGTCCATTCACTGCCATTTTCTTTATCAATAATTACTGCGTGACGATTACTAAATGTGCCGCGTCGAGCATCTTGTCCGGCAACGCGAATTGGATGGCCTTCTAGCAAAATTGCTCCAAATGCAATCATCTCGCCGCCAGACCAATCAATAGTGCCATCTTGCAACATTGAAACGCGGCGCTCTAACTGTGGCAATAACTTTGGATGAACGGTAAATCCTTCTGGAATTGCAACTTGAGTTGCTGCAATTTTTCGAACAATATCTTCTGGAAGTGATGTGTTTACCGTTTCAGGTGCCGGAGCCACTGAAACTTTAAAGTTTGGATCTTCTGCTGGGGCGTTGTTATGTACGGCATTAAAGATTGCTTCAAGTTGGGCATGGAAATCTTTTGCAATTTCATCCGCTTCTTCTGGAGTTATATCACCGCGACCAACGAGCGCTTCCGCATAAAGTTTTCGGACGGTGCGCTTTGAGTCGATCAACTTATACATAAGTGGCTGAGTGAAACTTGGTTCGTCACCTTCATTATGGCCGCGACGACGGTAACAAACCATGTCGATAACCACGTCTTTATTAAATTTCTGTCGATATTCAAATGCTAATCGAGCAACGCGCACGCAGGCTTCAGGATCATCGCCATTTACATGAAAAACCGGAGCCTGAATCATCTTTGCGATATCAGTTGCATATCGAGTAGAGCGAGCTGCATTTGGTGAAGTGGTAAAACCAACTTGGTTATTAATTACGACGTGAATTGTTCCGCCAGTTCTATAGCCACGCAATTGCGAAAGGTTCAAAGTTTCAGCGACTACACCTTGGCCCGCAAATGCCGCATCGCCATGTACCAAGATTGGCAATACTGAGAAAAGTTCTTTCTTATTTAAGATATCTTGCTTTGCGCGCACAATTCCTTCTAGAACCGGGTTTACCGCTTCTAGGTGTGATGGGTTAGCGGCTAGATAAACATCGGTAGTTGCACCAGATTCTGCTTTGAAGACTGATTTAGTTCCTAAGTGGTATTTAACATCGCCAGAACCTTGGACTGAGTTTTCTATGTAATTACCTTCGAATTCTTGGAAAATCTGACCATAAGATTTGCCTGCAATATTTGCTAATACATTTAATCGACCGCGGTGCGACATTCCAATGCAGGCTTCATCTAAGCCAGCTTCAGCAGCGCCAGTAAGAATTGCATCCAGGATAGGAATTACTGATTCGCCACCTTCAAGTGAGAATCGCTTCTGTCCGACAAATTTTGTATGTAGGAACGCTTCGAAAGCTTCAGCGCTATTAATTTTGCGTAAGATTCTTAATTGTTCTTCACGTGCAATTCGCGGTGCACCAACTTCAACTTTTTCTTGAATCCAATTTCGTTCTTCAGGGTTTTCAATATACATATATTCAATACCGATGGAGCGACAGTAGGAATCTCGTAACCTGCCAAGTACGCGCCGGAGTAGCGCATGTGATTCGCCACCAAACCCACCAGTTGCAAATTCGCGATCTAGATCCCAAAGCGTTAACCCATGAGTGACTACATCTAAATCTGGGTGATAGCGCTGTTGATATTCCAATGGGTCAATATCAGCCAACATATGTCCACTAGTTCGATATGCGTTAATTAATTCTTGAATGCGGGCAGCTTTATTTAAGCCTTCTTCTTTTTGCTCCGGAATATCAACAATCCAACGAATTGGAATATATGGAATTCGAAGTGCTGAGAATATTTCGTCATAGAAATTATCTTGGCCAAGTAATATTTCGTTGATTCGCTTTAAGAAATCGCCGGATTGCGCGCCTTGAATAATCCGGTGATCGTAAGTACTAGTAAGAGTGACAACTTTGCTAATTGCTAGTTGGGCAAGCGTCTCTTCACTTGCGCCGTGAAATTCAGCTGGGTAATCCATTGCGCCTACACCAAGAATCATTCCTTGACCCGCAACTAATCGAGGTACTGAATGAACAGTGCCAATAGTTCCTGGATTGGTAAGTGAAACGGTAGTGCCAGCGAAATCTTCAACAGTTAAAGTGCCGCTTCGCGCTTTCATTACCGTCTCTTCATATGCCAACCAGAATTGGCGGAAATCCATCGCTTCGCAACCTTTAATGGAAGGTACGAGTAATTGCCGAGATCCATCGGGCTTAGCTAAATCAATTGCGATGCCAAGGTTGATATGAGTTGGATGCGCGAGCGCCGGTTTACCATCTAATTGCGTGTAGAAGTTATTCATTTCGGGCATGGACCGCAACGCTTTAATCATTGCGTAACCAATTAAGTGAGTGAATGAAACTTTTCCGCCGCGAGCACGCTTCATATGATTATTAATTACGATGCGATTATCGATAAGTAATTTAGCTGGCACTGCACGAACGCTGGTAGCGGTTGGAACAGTTAGCGAAGCTTCCATGCTTTGCACAACGCGTGCACTTACTCCGCGAATTGGTTCAACGCGAGCATCACCGTTATTTATAACGGGTGCGGGTTTTGCAATTGGATCTGCAGGTGTGAGGCTGGTGTTTTGAATGGCAGGTCTTACCGTTTCTTGTGGCGTAAATGTTGCGGCCACTTCTTGCGCAATCGGTGCTACTGGTGCGGCAGTAGCAACTGGCGGTGCCACTCTTGTTGCTGACTTTGGTTGGGGCGGCACGCCGCGTTTAGGCGCGGGCGGTATTGGTGCAGTTGTAGTTATAACTCCAGTTAGCGTGGGATTGTTTCCCGGAAGCGGGCCGCCAGGTTTGTAATTGCTAAAGAACTCGCGCCACGAGCTATCAATTGAATTGGGATCGCGTAAATAATTTTCGTACATCTCATCAACTAACCATTCGTTTGGACCGAATGATCCACCAAAGTGATTCTCTGGCGTCATGGATTCCGAAGACATCTATTTACTCCTGATCTACCGTGTAAATCTGGCTCTCCGAAGGTAAGCCTATCGGGCAGAAGGGATGGCTTCGAATCTAACAAGGCGGAGAGTAGCGGCTAGCTGAGCGATATTGCCCACATTCACGCTCTTTGGGTCTTACGCCAGTGGTAACGATAAATCGGTCCCGCAATTACCAGCGTTGTTAAATCATTTATTAAATTCATAATTGAATTTCGACGGTTCACATCGATTTGGCTGAGCTTTGCTGCCGCAGTCGCATTTACATCGACGAAACCACTTTGAGGGTAACCAATCAATATTCCATTTCGCACGGCACTTACCAATGAAAATAAACAGACCATTAAAGTAATTAGCGATACGGCGTAGAGATAAAGACTGCGCCAATCGATTCCGACGTGTGTGTTTGCAGTTTCACTTTTTTCTACCAAGTTTTTCTTGGTTACAGGTTTCTTACTAGCTAATTTTTTAGTTGCGCTCGCTTTAACCATATTAAATGGTACTCATTTCACTTCGGAAGGAATTGCAAGCAACGCGCTAATTAGTGTTAATAAAGCCATGGTTGCAAGTGGCACGCCTAGTTGCGGTCGACCGCCATCGAACATGTAGTAGGAAACTCCAAGGGCAATTCCATTAGCTAATACAGTGGGAGCGCGGCCATAATTCTTCTTCAGCTTAAAGCCACGAGCAGCTATCAATAAACCGATTCCACCGAGAGTTGCAAAAACTATCTCAGCAATCATCGCTGCGAGTTCAGTTGGGTGCTTTATCAAGCTGGCAATTGCGAGCGAACCAGCGATCGCAAAAAGAATGATGGCTTCGAGGATTGCGAGGCCGCGCGCGTATTTTCGCGCTGTGATTGCCAGTTTTGAATTTGAATCCATTTACGAATACTACTCAATTAAAGGGCAAGCCCTCGCAATTTAATGGACCGTTTGAAAAAAGCGCAATACGCTTTTATATGGTTCAGCTTGCTGAGATTTATCAAGGCCTACATCTCAATAACGACAGGGACTCGGATTTAGTTACCGGCACAGTATTGCCTATACGGTTTTATGAACTAGTTAAGAAAGAATTGCAATACGCAAAACGGGCGGAGTCCTCTTTAACTTTGGTTTCATTTGGATTCAAATTATCCGATAAAAGTGCTTTGATCCTAGAAAAATTTGATATCTCTAAAGTAGAAAGTGAATATTTGATTTCAGAAATTCTCGATTTATTAATGAAGACCGCATTTAAAGCTGAGAATTCACTTCGATCAAATGAATCTATATCTAGAATTGGCGCTTTAACATTTTGCATTTTAATAAGAGAAGGTGAGAGCGCAGCCCAGATCTTAATTTCTCGATTGATGCCCATTTTAGAAAAAGCTCTTTTTCAGTTTTCTATTAATCTAAAAGAAAAAAAGATAACTTTTTTTGATTTGGAAGTATTTTCCGCAAGCATCACTCATAGCGGTGGAACTACACTTGAGGAACTTTTAGATGGTTTAGAGATTTAAAATTACCCGCTGCGTTCTTTTGTTCTCGGATTGTTAACTTTTCTTTTAGTTATTAACAGCGGCAAGGTTGAGTTAAACTAAAAATTACCTTTCGCGGTTGCATAACCCATAATTAATGCGTTGCAAAGTTTGGGAGAATTCGTGAGGACCGAAAGGAATGAAAGTTCGCTTGAACTAGAAAAATCCATTCTTTCTAAGAAAACTGAATCATTACAAGATTTACTCGATGATCTTGAGATAGAAGAAATTTGGATAAATGCACCCGAGAGAGTTTTCGTCTCCAGAAACGGTAAATCCGAACTTACCAACTTGATTTTGACCAAAGAAAGCGTTTCTGCTTTTGTTGAAAAAGCGCTGATGTGGGGTGGGCGCCGCTTAGATCTTTCTCACCCATTTGTTGATGCCAGACTGCCAGACGGTAGCCGATTACATGTGGCTATTCCTGAAATTACTGCAGAGCATTGGGCAGTAAATATTCGAAAACATTTGATTAGAGATAAGTCCCTAAAAGACCTTGCAAAATATGGTGTCATGTCAGATGAGATTTCACAATTTTTAACGGCTCAAGTGAATCTAGGTAAAAACTTATTGATTAGCGGTTCAACGCAGGCCGGGAAAACTACGCTACTCAATGCTTTAGTTGGCGAAATTCCTAAAAATGATCGCGTCATAACGATTGAAGAAGTTTTTGAATTAAAACCAAATCTGCCAGATTTAATAGCTATGCAAACTCGAAGTATGAATTTAGAAGGCAATGGTGAAATATCAATGCGCAGACTAATAAAAGAATCACTACGGATGCGTCCATCTCGTTTGATCATTGGGGAGATCAGAGAAGCAGAATCACTGGATTTACTAATTGCATTGAATTCAGGATTACCGGGCATGGCAACAATTCATGCAAATTCTGCTCGGGATGCGATTAGAAAACTACAAACTCTGCCTTTGTTAGCCGGGGAGAATATCTCACATCATTTTGTCACGCCATTGGTGGCACGTTCATTAGATCTTGTTATTCAAATAGCAATAGATAAAAATGGAAATCGCATGATTACAGAGATAATACAAGTTACTAAACGTATCGAAGGTGAACATATCGAAACGGAAACGCTCTGGACTTTAGAAAAAGGAACATATCGAAAAGGATTACAACAAATTTCATGAAACGCGAGTTATTAATCTATTTCACAGCGCTATCGTTACTTTACGGTTTCTATTCAATTTTTGGAAATAGTGATAGCAAAGCCAGTAAGAGATTACTTTTTGAAAGTAAGGATATTGAGCGAATCCTGCCATTTTTTATCGTATTTATATTTGGATATCTCTCAATATTTGCCATAGTTAAAGCAAAAGGGATTTCAATAGCTATTGCAATTCTCTTTCTTTTTATTCCCTATTTACAGGAGAAATCAAAAGCCAGTAAACGTTATAAATCAATAAGAAGCGCGTGGCCAGAGATGATTGACCAACTTGTTATGGGAATTCAATCTGGAGTTTCGCTGACCGAAGCCTTGTTAGCTATGAGAACGCGTGGTCCTATTCAACTTACTCCTTTTATTGAAATTTTTAGCAATGCGATTTTGGAAGGAAATAATTTTGAAGAAGCTATTGGAAAAATGAAGAACGTATGCAATCTAGCGGAAGCGGATCAAATAGCAGAAACGCTAATTTTGGCTAAGAAATTGGGTAGCAAAGATGTTGGGATAGTTTTAAGAACTCTTAGCCAATTTCTTCGCGAAGATCTTGCAATCAGACTTGAGATTGAAGCTAAACACGGTTGGATAAAAAATTCTGCAGTATTGGCAGCAATTGCACCTTGGATTCTCTTGCTAATTCTCTCAACTCAATCTGCAACTGTCTCGGCATATTCCAATGCAGTCGGCTTAACCATCCTCCTCGCAGGGGTACTACTAACCGTAATTGCTTTCTTCTGGATGGAGAAAGTTGGTTCACTTCCGGTACGAAGTCGAGTACTAGGCACCAGAATTTTGGCGGCTAAAACTTTATGAAAAGCAGCGTCTTATTGAGTTTTATAATCATATTTCCAACCATCTATTTTGCAGCCAGATTAATTTTTAGTGAATATTTTAATCCTAACTTATTATATTCTAAACAATCGCTCTTAACCTTCAAAGTAAAATCTGAACTTCACGGTCTTAGAAAACGGAAGCAATTTAGTAATAAATTAGATTTTGAGTTTTCTGAAATGATTGAGATGTTTGCATTGGTAACTTCCGCAGGTGAGAGTTTGTTGGGAAGTTTTATATTTCTTGCAAGTTTTCCAGATTCAAGTCACGCGAAATTATTCCAAGAAGTTGTCGAATTAAGCTCTAGTGATAAATCATTCATGCAAGCAGTTGATTTTGTTGCTGAAAAAAGCGGATCCATATCCTTCCGAAAGTTCGCCAATACAATTCTTTTGGCTTTAGAACGAGGCTCTCCTTTAAGTGGAGTTCTACTTAATCAAGCCGCGGAATCTAGAAGTAATTACAAAGCGGAACTTTTAGCAATTGCCGGACGGGCGGAAATTGCACTCTTGATTCCCGTAGTATTTCTGATATTGCCACTTTCAGTAATATTTTCGCTTTGGCCATCCTTCTATTCAATTTTAGGCATTATTTAGAATTTTGCTTCTCGATAACTAAGAAGTTCTGCACAGGCTTTGACTCTCCACAAACAGCCAATATCAAACAGGATCTTAATCGTCCTTTAGATGAGGATTTGGGAACTAACAATTCAGAATTGAGGAAATTAAATGAGTAACGGCAGATTTCGAAAAACCCAATTTATTATTAGATATAGATTTATAGCTCTAGTTTTATATTTTAGAAAATTGAAAGAAAGAATATTAGGAAAAATTCTTTCTGAGCGTGGCGATGTACCTGGTTGGGTATTAGTAGTATTAATGACAACCGGCTTAGTGACCGCAATTTGGACAATTGCAGCTCCAAGATTAAGTGCCATACTGCGTAACTCCTTAGATGCTATGAACAATATTAAGTGAACAAAATGGAAAACAAGATAGAAAACAAGATAGAAAACAAGATGGAAAACAAGAAGCAAAAAAATCACTTTTTAGTTAACTGTAAATCCGAACGTGGGAATGTTGAATCTTTCTTGGTGTTAATCCCATTAATATTTCTCTTCTTACTTGTTTTCCAATTAGTAGTTGCGCTTTATCAAAGAAATGTTGCTATTTACGAAGTGCAAAGCATCGCAAACAGAATCGCAACGTCGGGTGAGGTTATAAATATAAATTCGCATTCAAAAAATGAAAAAACTAATTTTGACTCATTTCATTTTGTAGAGGCAAATATAAATTTGACACATATTGATATTCCAGGTGGAGGAGCATTGATTAAAGTTGATAAATATGTGGAAATTCCAATTTTTACCGAATTATTTCGAGATACAAGATTTAGAAATCTATTCCTAGTGCACTCCTTGGCATATTCAGAGATTAATTAATAACTACTCCCATGAACCAGTTTTCATTGTCAAAAAGGTTTCTTCCCCGAATATTGCAATATTGCGTACAGGAACGAGGTTCTGCTGTAGTCGAATTTGTGGTTTTAGCCTTACCACTTTTTGTGCCATTAGTTTTATTTGTAAATGGCTTTGCGACTAAGTCTTTTAGCGAAATCTCATATCAGAATATTGCTAGGCAGTCCTTGAGAGCTTTTGTTACTAGCCCTGACTTTGAAACCGGAGTGCGAAGAATTGAATACATTATTAGCACTTCAGAAATAATTCCTATCCCTAGATACATAATTTCTTGTCCAATTGATAAGTGTTTTACCCCTGGATCGATAGTCACAATCGAGCTGCTAGGTGCCATTAAAAGTGATGCTGTCTCTGATGGAAGCTCGAATTTGGATTCCAATAAAGTACTTGCAAAACTTTCTGAGAGATTTGATCAATGGCGGGATAGCTAAAGTCACTATGCAAATTAACTATTACGGAAGGTTTGTTAAGCCAAGGTTCAACTTTAACATAGTAATTCTCCCCAAAATATTTCAAAACAAAATATTTCAAAACAAAGTATTTCAAAACAAAGTATTTCAAAACAAAATATTGCAAAACAGCGTAATTGAAGAGCGCGGATCGCTAATGCCACTCACATTTGGTTTCTTCCTGATTTCCCTCCTTATTATCTTTATTTTGGTTGATTTTTCATCTGTGATGTTACGTCAAAGGGTTTTAATTCAGGAAAATGAGTTGGCATTAATGAGATCGAGTCATCAGTTGAGTAGAAGTCGATATTACTTATTTGGACTTGACCAGAATTTAAGTAATAGTGAATTCAAAGTGCCGATAAATTGCTCGGATGCGAAATCTGCCTACTTAGATGAAGTGGATTTAATAAACAGTAATAAATATTCGTCTGATTCAACTGGTAATAATTTCTTAGGGAATATCGAAGTCATTCAATTTCAGTGCGATGGCTATAAAGTGGTCGGAGAAGTATCGGCTACTTATGTTTTGCCCCTGCAAGCAAATGCACTTGGAATGACTTCATTTACGGTTAGGGCCAGCGGGAGTGCAACCAATCAATACAACAGGTAATACGATTCCTTCATGGCCGCGCGTGAGTTTGAACTTGAGATTGCTGCATTGAGTGGCACCTTGGGATCGATTGAAAAAGTAATCGACCTTCCTAAGTTACGGATTGAAGCTAAAGAATTAGAAGAAGCCGCTGGAGTCCCAAACCTTTGGGACGATCCCGAAGCGGCTCAGAAAGTAACAAGCAAACTTTCTAGAGTGCAGAGCGAAATAAATCGAGTCTCATCACTTCGGCAACGTTTAGATGATCTTCCAGTACTACTTGAATTGGCCAGAGGCGAAGAAGACCAAAGCGCGTTAGAAGATGCAGGTAAAGAATTAGATGCTGTTACTAAATCAATTAGTGAACTTGAGGTACAAACTCTATTAAGCGGTGAGTATGACCATCGCGATGCGCTCGTAACAATTCGATCTGAGGCTGGCGGGGTTGATGCAGCTGATTGGGCTGAAATGGTTTCGCGTATGTTTTTACGATATTGCGAAATTCATAATTATCAGACCCAAGTGTTGGAAACTTCTTATGCTGAAGAAGCCGGAATTAAATCAACAACTTTTAAAGTTGCGGCTCCTTATGCTTACGGAACACTTTCAGTGGAGCAAGGAACTCATCGATTAGTCCGCATATCACCTTTTGATAGTCAAAATCGGCGCCACACATCTTTTGCTGGAGTTGAAGTTGTTCCAGTTGTTGATCAAAGCGATCATATAGAAATAGATGAAAAAGATATCCGAATCGATGTTTATCGTTCATCCGGTCCGGGCGGCCAAGGTGTTAATACAACTGATTCTGCAGTCCGAATAACCCATATTCCAAGTGGGATAGTTGTTTCATGTCAGAATGAAAGATCACAAATTCAAAATCGTGCAACTGCAATGGCAGTGCTGCAATCTAAATTACTAGAACGTCGACACCAAGAAGATCGCGCAAAGATGGATGCGCTACGTGGTGACAATGCTGGTTCTTGGGGAAATCAAATACGTTCTTATGTTTTACATCCTTACCAAATGGTGAAAGACCACCGTACTGATTTTGAAACTGGAAATACTCAAGCAGTATTAAATGGCGAATTAGATGGATTTATTGAAGCAGGCATTAGATGGCGCCGCTCACAGCACTAAATTACTTTTAATTAAAGAATGTGAGATATCTCCCGCAATATCCGCGTAATTAAGCAATATCCTCAGGAAAATAGCCGAGTTAAATCGCCCCGTATGGCATCAATATCCATAAAATAACCACATGATTCGGTTTGAGCAAGTGACTAAGTCCTATCCGAAAACGGAACAGCCTGCGCTAAATCAAGTTGATCTAAATGTTGAAAAAGGCGAATTCGTATTCTTGGTTGGACTTTCTGGTTCAGGTAAATCTACATTCTTAAGGTTAGTTCTTAGAGAAGAGAAGCCAACTTCGGGAACAATTCATGTTGCAGGTAAAGATTTAGCTACTCTTTCCAATTACAAAGTTCCAGAACTTCGCCGCCAAGTCGGTACTGTCTTTCAAGATTTCCGCCTACTAAATAACAAAACAGTTTTCGAAAATGTAGCTTTTACTTTGCATGTGCTCGGATATTCCAAGAAAGAGATTGCCCGTGAAGTTCCGGAAGTTTTAGAACTGGTTGGCCTTGAAGAGAAATTAGATCGAAAGCCTGGCGAACTTTCTGGTGGTGAACAACAACGAGTAGCAATTGCGCGAGCTTACGTAAGCCGTCCAGCCATACTTATTGCTGATGAGCCAACTGGAAACTTGGATCCAGCAACTTCTGTCGGAATCATGAAACTACTCGACCGGATTAATCGAGATGGTACAACTGTTGTAATGGCAACCCATGATGCTGGCATCGTGGATCAAATGCGAAAACGAGTTATCGAACTTGAAGCTGGCCATGTAATCCGTGACCAAGCTCGAGGTGTCTACGGATATACCGGTTGATTTCAGATAAAGTGAATTAACGAAGTAATAAGAAGGAAAGGAGAAGAGAAATGCGAGCTGGATTTATCGCGAGCGAAGTCGGTATTGGACTTCGACGTAACTTAACTATGACATTTGCGGTAATTATTACGGTAGCAATTTCTCTCTCACTTCTCGGAATTGGATTCCTTTCCAATGCTCAGGTTCGAGTTATGAAAGATTATTGGTACGACAAAATTGAAGTATCGGTATATCTATGCGGATCTTTATCTGAATCTGCATCTTGTTCTGGCGGAGTAATCACAGATGGTCAACGTCTTGAAATTCAAAAAGATTTACAGGATTTACCGGCAGTGCAAAATGTTTATTATGAATCTCAAGCAGAGGCATTTACCCGTTTTCAAGAGCGATTCAAAGGTTCAGCAATTGCGCAAAATGTGACACAAGATCAATTACCTGAATCATTCCGAGTTAAGTTAAAGGACCCAACTCAATTCGCAGTTGTTGAGAGCGCCTTCTCCGGACGACCAGGTGTAGATGTTGTGCAGGATCAACGATCAATTCTAGAAAAGTTCTTTAAACTATTAAATGTACTTCGCGATGGTGCACTTGCAATTGGTTTAGCGAGCGTACTTACTGCAGCGCTATTGATAAGTAACACTCTTCGCCTTGCAGCCTTTAACCGCCGCCGCGAAACCAACGTCATGAAATTGGTTGGCGCAAGTTCTTTCTCTATTCAGTTACCATTTTTATTAGAAGGTGTTTTTGCTGCAATTATTGGCTGGCTATTTTCAACCGGGTTATTAGCCACATTCAAATTAGTAATTGATCAACGCGTAGCACCTCTTTTAACATTTACAAATTTCTTCGGGTGGCGTGATGTTTGGGTCACTTCGGCCTACTTACTGATAACTGGCTTAGGCGTATCTGCCATCGCTTCCACACTCACACTTCGCAAATATCTCAAGGTCTAGTACTTTTAACCTCCAATAGCTCCTTCGTAAAGCACGGGGGAGAACTTCCCAGGAGTGTGTTGAAATGGTGCGCAATCAAGATTTTTTGCGCCCGACTTTCTTAGCTAGAGCAAAATCCCGATTTTTGAAACCCATAAGCAGTAGTTCATTGCGTGCTAGCGGGATCATTTTTATCGTTATGGCATTAGTTTTTTCAATCGGTTACTCAATCGGAATTCGAAATTCCGATGGTCCGGTTGACCAAGCTATTAGAGAAATTAATTCTGCCGGCCATTCAAAAGTAACGAAACAAGTGCTACAACGAGCAGCAATTGAAGGCGCTATAAAAGCTTCGGGAGATCAGTGGTCAAACTATTTCCCAACTAGCGCACTTGATATCTTTCAAGATCTGATAAACAACCAATACACAGGTGTCGGGATTATTTTGAGGAAATCTGCATCAGGAGTATTGGAAGTTGCAAGTGTGGAACCAACCTCACCTGCAGGAAATGCTGGAATTATTGCAAGTGATCAACTAATAGAAATAAATGGAACTGATGTGCAAGGTGCATCACTACCTTCTGTGATCGCGATGCTCCGAGGAAATATTGGCAAAAAGGTTGATCTACTAATTCTCCGTAATGGAAAGCAAGTTTTACTTACTCTTATGCGAGCAAAAATCACGGCGCAAAGTGTAGAAATCTCTACAATTTCTAAAGAAGTAGTTCTATTGACGATATCTTCGTTCGCTACCGCTACAGCCTATGACGTTCAAAGATTATTAATTAAAACACCACACAGTAAAGGCATAATCATAGATTTAAGAAATAATCCTGGCGGTATAGTTGAAGAAGCTGTTGGAGTTGCTCGCCAATTTATTAATGGCGGAATTATTGTTTCTTATCAGAAAGCAACCGGCGAAAAGGTATTTTTTGATTCTACTGAAACAGGTGCTGACCAAGCGCCAATTATTGTTTTAATTAATCGTGCAACAGCCAGCGCAGCAGAAATTTTGGCAGCTGCGCTCCAAGATAGGAACCGAGCAGTAGTTCTTGGCGAGAAGAGTTACGGGAAAGGAACTGTGCAAGAGTTTAGAACTTTAAATGATGGTTCAAAGCTTGAATTAACTGTGGCGTTTTATCGCTCACCTTCAGGTAAATTGATTGATGGAAAAGGCGTAACGCCTGACCTGGTTGTGCCAGAGAGTGTAATTGCGAGCAAATCTCTTCAAGTACTCGGTGGTTTAGCCTCACTAATAACACCTAATAATTAGAAATATCAATTAATTAACGATTCCAATTATCAACCGTTACCCTTAATCCATGGTTAAGGAAGTCGGACGTAAACTCATCGCGCAGAACAAAAAGGCGCGCCATGATTACTTCATAGAAGATGTCTATGAATGTGGTCTTGTGTTAACTGGCACGGAAGTGAAATCACTTCGGGCTGGTCGA
This sequence comes from uncultured Bifidobacterium sp., assembly GCA_964632545.1. Taxonomy (GTDB): domain Bacteria; phylum Actinomycetota; class Actinomycetes; order Nanopelagicales; family Nanopelagicaceae; genus UBA7398. The sequence goes on from CAZWBQ010000007.1 coordinate 42,326, forward strand.
GCATCGCTCATCGACGGCTTTGCCATGGTCATTGATGGAGAGTTATGGCTTAGCGGCGTTCATATTCCAGAATATACAGAAGGTACTTGGACTAATCACACTCCCCGGCGAGATCGAAAATTGTTGTTGCATAAGAAGGAGATTACGAAATTAATTGGAAAGACTAAAGAGAGTGGTTTAACTTTAATTCCAATTTCACTTTACTTTAAAGATGGGAAAGCAAAGGTTGAACTCGGGCTTGCGAAAGGTAAGAAAGCGCATGACAAGCGGGCTTCACTTATGGAGAAAGAAGCGGGTCGGGAAATCGCGCGCGAGATGTCACGGAATTTAAGCGGTAAGAATGTTGGACGTAGTAATCCGCGTAAATCCAATAAGTACGACGATTAATCTCGGTATTTAGTTTTACTTTATTAAAGTACAATTAGCTAGCTTTCTAACTCCCATGGGGGTGAACGGTCTCGACTTTGGATGTTGGGACAGGGGAAGCGGGCCGAGGAAGCCGGGATGATCTCGTAAACCAAAAACCCGTGCAAACAATCAAGCGCCAGTACAACTGCCGCTGATTACGCTCTCGCTGCATAAGCGAGCCTCGTAATCCGTTAGCCCAAGTGCGCCCTCGCCTTGGAATCTAGCGCCGACAGAGGGCTTACTTATTCATAAGGTTGCGATTATGAATCGGGAAATCTTCCGCAAATGAGTTCGTTGACTACATGTGCGCGTGAGAGTCAGAGCTGAGAAAACGAATAGCGCACTACGCCCGTAGAAGCCCTGTTTTAGTACCAGAGGACCCGGGTTCGATTCCCGGCACCTCCACCATGCTTTATTTGCGCGTTCGAAAAATTAGTTGCTGCAAATTTAATTAATAGTTAAAGGAGTAGTAATTTCCCTATTTAATTTACTATTCCATAAACCAGGACAACTATGAAGAGCGCCCAAATAATTTGTCGAAGCGGTTTTTTCAATAATAACTTTGAAGTACTTGGTAAAAACGAGAGTGCCAAGATAATTATTCCAGTAAGAATTATGGCTAGGCTATGGATTGCAATATTAGAAGCGCCAGTTTGATAGCGCCAATTTAGAAATCCGACTGCGAAGAGCGTGTAACCAGCTAAGCGAAAATAAAGAAGTGGGTTCATGTGCAAAATGTATCCCAAGCGATCTCCAAGTCAATGGTCAATTGAACCAAGCCAATCCTTAAATAAACCAAGCCAATCCTGGATTAATCTTGGATAAGTCCTTTATCGGGGTTCCGATTTCCGCGCATTTGTTTAATGGTGCGATAAAGGGCAAAAGTTGAAATTCCGAAACCGAATAAGCCATAGAGGCGGCCACCAATTCCAATATTTGCGGTCATGAAAATTACGCCGATAAATATTGCTGGGAGCGCAAAAAGTATCACCGCGGCAACTCTCAATTTATTAAACGAGGATTTAGCTGGCTCAATAAATGTTAGCCCTAGCGCAATTGGTCCACCGACAACAGTAATTGCTGCCATTAGAGCTACTAGAACTGCAAGTGACTTCATAGGTAAACATTAGAGCATTCAAAGCAACTATATTCAAAAGGAATAATTAATTCCTACTCAGGCGGCATCATTTATGGGGCGAGCGGGAACTTGGTAAATCTTTCCAGTTGGCGAGGTCCAAGTACAAGATCCATCACTTTCACTTATTAATTCCCAACCACCATGGGTTTTCATTCGATGATGTCTTCTACATAAAACTCCTAAGTTCGAGATTGAAGTTTCACCACCGGAATCCCAACTTTTTGCATGATCGATATCGCTAACTCTCGCTGGCTGTCTACAACCTGGAAACCGACAAGTGCGATCACGCGCAGTAAGAAAATCAATCAGCGCTTGCGGCGGTTCATATGTTTCTCGACCTAAATTAAGTAGTTCACCACTTATTGGATCTGTAACGAATCGTTTCCACTTTCCATCCGCCGCTAATTCACGGGCGACAGATGCGGGGATCGCACCGTATCCCGCAAGAATGCCTGGATTTTCTGAAAGCCCTAAAAGAGTTGGTAAATCAATAGTTAAGTTAACGGTAACTGGTCGTCGGTGCGGTTTATAGGAATCTATGTTCTGTGCGAGGAAAGTAGCGGCTAAAGATGTAAGTGCATCTGCCCGCTTCATATCTAAAGTTCGCTCATCATCTAATGGTGAAATACTTACATCGCCGCCATTGATTTCGGATTCTTGCCTAGCCAACGCATCAATTGCGAGCATTACAGTTTGGGCATCAGCTGCTGGCAATAGCGCAACAATGGTCGCCATCCCATCAGGTTCTGCATACATAGTAACTTTGCGACAATCCCGCGCATGCTCTGCGGCAGCTTCAAAAATTTCTGGTGAAAGTTTTGCAATTGTGCCACGAACTTTATTTGCAACTTGAACTGGTGTATGAAATTCAGCATGCGAAATAGCTTTTAACTCAATTTCCGCAATTGCAGCGGCCGATAAACCTTTTCCAATTACTTCAGCACTTTCGCGAGCAATTACAGATGCGTGTGCTGCAGATATTTCACCATTTGCTAAAGCGGCACAAGTATTAGGCAAATGATTTACAAGAGTGCGAGCTACATCAATTCGATGCTGCGCTGTTCCACTAGAGAGCCGGAGCGCCGCCGCAATTTCCTCGCGCTCAGAATCATCAACTCCACTCCAGATTGAATCGGCTTTAGAAGGCTCATTTCCAGCTACTGCAACAATGGCGCTCTGCATCAAAGCTTGTAGCCAACCAGATTGTTTTTCCAGCGCTGCCAAATAATCAACTCGTCCTGATGCGGACAATGAGAATGGATCAATCGCAACGAGCTCCGTCAAAATTTCTATCCCAGCACGGGTATTAAGTAGACGAAGGATATTTTCGTCGGTTAGCTCGGTTGCGATCTCCATGTGAGAAGCATCTAAAACAGGTCTGACAAAAATAAAAAGTTATTCACAGCCGATAAAATTTTTTCAACTTGCATTCCCACCCGATGTAGTTGAAACTTCAACCATGCCCGCCGTAACCGTAAAAGATATAACTGTCCTACCGCGCGTAATCGCATCACCCAAATCAAGCGCGCGCACCGTAAAAAGCGTTACTTCCGCACCGCAAGGTTACGAAGGCGAAGGCTTCCCGGTACGACGCGCATTTCATGGTGTGGACCTTGCCGATGTAGATCCATTCATCATGATGGATCAAATGGGCGAAGTTGAATATTCACCTGGTGAACCAAAAGGAACACCATGGCATCCGCATCGCGGGTTTGAAACTGTTACATACATTATTGATGGCATCTTCGATCACTTCGATAATCACGGCGGCGGTGGCACGATTTCAAATGGCGATACGCAATGGATGACTGCTGGAGCTGGAATTTTGCATATCGAAACCCCACCGGAACATTTAGTAATGAGCGGCGGTCTTTTTCATGGATTCCAACTTTGGGTAAATCTTCCAGCAAGTAAGAAATGGTCAACACCGGCTTATCAAGATATTCGCGCAAAGAACGTAGAACTTTTATCTTCGAGTGATGGCGGTACTTTAATTCGTGTTATCGCTGGCGAAGTAGCTGGACATCAAGGGCCCGGAACTACGCAAACTCCAATCACAATTGTGCATGCAACATTGCAACCTGGCGCACAACTTCGCTTGCCGTGGAATTCTGCATATAACGCACTGGTTTACACAATGAGCGGACGCGGCACGGTTGGCGATGAACATCGTCCCTTACAGATGGGGCAACTTGCAGTATTCGATAACGCAAATTTCGATAACGCAAATGTAGATGGCGATCTATTAGTGGTAACTGCAGATAAAGCGCAAGAATCGCGCGCACCAGAAATGGATGTAATCATTCTCGGCGGTGAGCCAATTCGTGAACCGGTTGCCTGGATGGGTCCATTTGTAATGAATACCAAGCGCGAAGTTTTGCAAGCATTCGAAGATTTCCAAAAAGGGGCACTTGGAATTGTGCCTGCTGATCATAAAGAATTTGTCCGGCAACGCGGCGCTGCTCTTAATCGTTCCGGTGAAGGATCAAAACTCAGCAGTGATATTTTGAGCGTGCACGGAGCACCTACGGAGATGCAAGAAGGTTAAGCGTTTATAATTTAGAATTACAAAGCTTTAAGAGCGCCAACTACTTTTGTTAGTGAAGCTTTAGCGTCACCGAATAGCAGAGTGGTCTTTGGATCAAAGAGCAATTCGTTTTCGATACCGGCAAATCCTGGACGCATGGAACGCTTCAAGAATATTACGTTTCCAGCAAGTGATACATCTAAAATTGGCATTCCATAAATTGGGCAACCAGGTGTGTTCTTTGCAGCAGGATTTACCACATCGTTGGCACCAATAATTAACGCAACATCGGTTTGTGGGAAAGTTGGATTTACTTCATCCATCTCCGCAAGTTGTTCATAAGGAACATTTGCTTCTGCCAACAGAACGTTCATATGTCCTGGCATACGACCTGCAACTGGATGAATTCCGTAAGCAACATCAATACCTTTTGCAGTTAATAAATCAGCAAGTTCGCGAACTGTATGTTGGGCTTGCGCAACGGCCAAACCAAAACCTGGAACGATCACAACGCGGCGGGCATAGTTAAGCAAAATCGCAACATCGTCTGGCGAGCCAGATCGAACTGGCCGAGTTTCGCCGCCAGCTGCAACATCTTGCGGTTTTGCGGTAAATGCACCGAAGAGCGTGCCAAATAGTGAGCGGCCCATCGCTTCTGCCATCAAACGAGTCAAGATAGTTCCGGATGCGCCAACTAGTGTTCCAGCGATGATCAATAAAGTGGAATTGAGTACATATCCGCTTGCTGCAACAGTTAAACCAGTAAATGCGTTTAATAGCGAAATTACAATTGGCACATCTGCGCCACCAACTGGGAGTACAAAGAGCACGCCAAATAGCAGTGATAAACCAGCAAGAACTAAGAGCGGCGTAGTGCCAAGTGAGTTGATTACCCAGCCACCGCAACCTAATACTCCAACTAACGTTCCAGCAATTACAAAACGCCCGCCAGGAAATACAACTGGGCGAGTGGTCATTAACTCTTGCAACTTCATAAAAGTAATGATCGAACCAGAGAATGAAACGCAACCAACTATTACGGTAAATACAGTGGCAACAACTTCGGCGCCAGTTGCCGTATTTCCAAGTCTTAAATATTCAACGATTGCAACTAGTGCTGCAGCGCCGCCACCAACACCATTAAATAGCGCAACAAGTTGCGGCATCTGGGTCATCTGCACTTTACGAGCTGCTGGGACTCCAATTAATAAACCAACAACCATCGCACCAAGAATCCAACCAAGATTATTTAGTGGCAGTGAGGAATCTTTGCTGGCATAAAAGAAAACTACAACGGTAGCAATAGTTGCACCTAGCGCACCAATTAAATTACCGCGTCGTGCCGTGCGTGGATGTGATAATCCTTTAAGTGCAAGAATAAAACAGACGCCAGCAGATAATCCGATTAAATCGTAGATAGCGCGGCTCACTTTGGCTCCTTCGCTTTCTCTTTACCTTTTCCTTTGAACATTTCTAACATTCGATCTGTCACTACAAATCCGCCAACCATATTTATTGTGGCCAAGACGATTGCAGCAACCGATAATCCAAGTTCTAAATTTGTTGAGCTGTGATCAGCGACGATGATGGCACCAACCAAAATAACGCCATGAATCGCATTGGCACCGCTCATTAACGGGGTATGGAGAGTTGAAGAAACTTTAGAAACCACTTCAAAACCCACGAAAACTGCAAGTACGAAGATTGAAACAATTGCCATTGGTTCCATTACTTCTTACCTCCATTTAATTGCGGTGTGCGTTTTGCGCCGTCATGAGTCAACGCGGCCGCATCGATAATTTCATCTGCAAAATCTGGCGCGATAGTTCCGCTGTTCTTGCCTTCTACGTTCTCAGTTTTTGTCATTAGGAGCAGTAAATTCACAACGTTGCGGGAGTAGAGCGATGATGCATGGAAAGGAAGTTGCGACGGTACATCTTTGCCGCCCCAAATCTTCACGCCATTTGCAGTTACTACTATTTCGCCAGGTTTTGATCCTTCAACGTTTCCACCAGTTTCAGCAGCTAAATCAACGATGATCGAACCGGGCGCCATCTTGCTAAACATTTCAGCAGTAACTAATCGTGGCGCAGGGCGACCAGGAACCGCAGCAGTAGTAATAAGTACATTTGATTTAGTAATAAAAGGCGTCAAGAGTTCGCGTTGCTTTGCAGCGCGCTCTTCGGTCATTTCGCGAGCGTAACCGCCAGCGCCTTCGAGTGCTTCTAACTCTAATTCAATAAATGTTGCGCCCATCGAACGAACTTCATCTGCTGAAGATGGTCGAACGTCGTAAGCGGAAACTACTGCACCAAGGCGGCGTGAAGTTGCAATGGCTTGCAATCCAGCAACGCCAGCGCCAAGTACAAGAACTTGCGCAGGTGTAACAGTTCCGGCTGCAGTCATTAAGAGTGGGAAAAATCTTGGTGACAATTCCGCGCCAACAAGTGCGGCACGATATCCAGCGCATAGCGCTTGTGAAGTTAGCGCATCCATAGATTGTGCGCGCGAAATACGGGGCACCATTTCTAATGAGAATGCAGTTACGCCAGCAGTTGCAGCGGCATCAATTGAATCAGTTGCAGTAGTTGGTGATAAGAAAGATATTGTCACTGCACCCTTTTTGACAGATTTAAATTGGCCTGGCGTTAGTGGTTGCACTGAAGCTATAACGTCTGCTCTTCCTAATTCACTTTGAATATTAGCGGTAGCGATAATCTCTGCACCAGCGGCTTGAAATTCGCTATCTGTGGCTTGCGAATCGGCACCAGCGCCAGTTTCGATTGCAACCGTTAAACCAGCACGAGTTAACTTTGAAATTATATCTGGGACTAATGCAACTCGTTTTTCGCCGGATTTTATTTCTTTAGGGACAATTACGCGCATGGGTGTCAGATTACTGCTTTACGCCAATTATTTCACCGTTTACCAAGTGAAAAAGAAGTGACTGAATGGTGGTTCTTCGATGAAATGCTTCACGCCAGATCACAGATTTTGTTCCATCAATCACATTTGCGGCAACTTCTTCACCGCGATGTGCGGGAAGGCAGTGCATAAAAATTGAATCTTTTGCAGTCAATGACATTAACGATTCAGTAACAGCAAAAGGGGCTAGCACTTCAATTTTTTCTTTTCGTTCTGACTCGGGGTCGCCCATCGACATCCAAACATCGGTATAAAGAACGGAAGCATCTTTAGCTGCAACTTCCGGATCGTTAATAACTTCAATTTTCGCACCAGATTCTTCTGCAATTTTATTTGCGGTTTCAATAGCTTGCGCGCTGGGTGACCATTTACCGGATGGCGTTGCAGTAACAACATGCGCACCCATGATTGCACCCATGATTAACCAAGAGTTAGCCATATTGTTGCCATCTCCGAGATACACAAATTTTCTGCCAGAGATATCACTGCCAAAGTTTTCACGAATAGTTAACCAATCGGCAAGCAATTGAGTTGGGTGATCATCATCGGTTAATGCATTGATAATTGGAATCGTGGAATGTAAACCCAGTTCGTCAACATCTGCTTGTGCAAAAGTGCGAACAATCATTGCGCTGCAGAACCCACTGATAATTTTGGCGGTATCAGAAATTGTTTCACCGCGACCTAATTGCAAATCATCGCCGCGTACAAAAATTGGCGAACCACCTAAATGTGCAACTGCAGTTTCTGATGCAAGTCGGGTTCTAGTTGATGGCTTAGTCATATAAATGGCAACGGTTTTATTAGCTAACGCTGTATTAGACCTAAGTGGGTTTTCCGCAAATTGCGCCGCGGTATCCAATATCAATTCGACATCGGCTCGCGATAAATGTTCGGTGCGCAATAGGTCTTTCATCTGCTTAGTTTAATCACACCGATTATGATTCGTGCATGGGTTTTTTTACACGCGGGCGCGATACCGATACCGACACAATTCTCGCTCCAGTAACCGAACGGCTTGATGAAGGTGATCACGAGCGTTTTTCACATTATGTGAAGAAAGAAAAGATTGTTGAATCAGCAGTATCTGGGAAAACCGTTACTGCGCTTTGTGGCAAAAAATGGATTCCAACTCGAGATCCAGAGCGATTTCCAATCTGCCCAACTTGCAAAGAGATTCATGCAGGTTTGCGAAAAGAACCAGATACGCCCAAACCTTGATGAAACTTGCTACAAATAAATTAATTGTTGTCATAGTAATAGCTCTTTTATCGCAATTATTAATTGTTACCGAACCATTGCATGCAGCAGATCCGCTACCGCGAAAAATTATTAGCGGTTGGATCCCTTACTATTCTGTAAAAAATTCTATCGCTTCAGTTGTGGTCAATCAGGATTTAATAAAAGAAGTTTCGCCATTTTGGTACACGCTAAAAGGCGAGAAAAATATTTTGGATTTGTATGCAGCAGCTAAATTAACTGATCCGATATCTATACCCCTTACAACACTTAAAAACTTAAACATTGGAATTATTCCTACTATTACAGATGGCACAGATAAATTAGTATTGAGCAATCTATTAGCGAACCAAACATCAAGAGCAAATATTATTGCCACAATTGCAAACCTAGTTAGGACAAACAATTTTGATGGGATCGATTTAGATTTCGAAAATTTTGCATTTCTGGATGGAAATTCGACTTGGGATACCACTAGGCCGCGGTGGCTATTGTTTGTCAAAGAATTATCGAGCGTATTACATGCAGAAAAGAAAATACTTTCAATAACTTCGCCAGTCGATTTTGATCCAGTTACAAAACGTAAGGGTTACACCGTTTACGACTGGAAAAACATTGCGCCTTATATAGATCGATTACGAATAATGACTTATGACTATTCAACTTCAACAGTTGGCCCAATTGGTCCGTTGAATTGGGTTGAAGATGCCGTCAAGTATGCAACTTCTGTAATTCCAGCTTCTAAAGTTTTTCTAGGTGTTCCAGGATATGGTAGAGATTGGGTGGTTAAGGTTGTAGGAACCTGTGCACCAGATGATGCAAAGGTAATTAATACCAAGATAAAAGCCGCTACTTTTGTGATGAGAGATGCAGTTTCACTAGCAACCGGATATGGCGCAACTACGCAATATATGGAAAATGAAGGAGAAGTTACATTTACATACAATAAAACTTTTCCTGGATTTTTAGCCGATGGCACACCCACTACATGCACTGCGACTCGGACCGCTTGGTATCAAGACTCTCGATCTTTTGTAGCCCGCGCTAACTTGGTTGCTAAATATCGCCTAGGTGGAATTATGGCTTGGACTCTTGGCATGGAGGATGCTGCCACGATGCCAAGTGTGCGCGCATTTGCGCAAACAATTGCACCAGATCAAGTAGTTGCAACTTTAAATTCCGATAAGAGCACGCAAGCATTTGGTGATCCGATTAGAGTTCAAATGCAATTCACACTTCCAGACAAACAACCAATTCCAAATTTACCGTTAAACATCGAAACAAAAAATAGCGATGGCACTTGGCGAAAAATTTATTCGGGGATTACATCATCAGATGGCACTCTGGCAATCTCAACATTACTAGGAGGAAATTCGATACTTCATGCGACTTCAGAAAGTTCCTGGGAACGAAATGCAGGAGTATCTAAAGATTTGAATATAGAAATAATTAGGAAAATTTCAGTGATAACCCCAGCAACCGCATTGCATGGTCGAGAAATTGTTATCTCTGGTTTTATCCAGCCAAAAGAAGGTGGTGTAAAAATAATTTTAGAAAAATTAAATGGCAGCAGTTACAAAGAAGTTGCGTTAAAAACTACGGTAATTACTGGCACGGATGGTCAATTTAAACTCACGTTGATTGAACCTAGCGATGGATTTGCAACATATCGATTAATTAGCGCTGGAACTTCATTGAGCGCCTCTGGCATAAGTGAAAACTTCACCATTGCACTTAGATAGCGAGATAATAAGGAAATGGGAACGCTAACCGAGGAAGAGATCAAAAGTGATCTACGCCCTGATCGACCTTGGGTAACCGTAGTTTGGGATGACCCAGTCAACTTAATGAGTTACGTAACGCATGTGTTTATTCTGCTCTTCGGTTATTCTAAAGAAAAAGCTACTGAGCTAATGATGAAAGTTCACGTCGAAGGAAAAGCAGTCGTAAGTTCTGGAACCCGCGAAGAGATGGAGTTAGATGTGCAACGGCTGCATGAATACGGACTTTGGGCTACTTTGCAACGCGACGATGAAATCTAATTGATGTCAGGATTCTTACGAAGTGGCGATGAAAAAATCGCCATAACATTTTCATCACAAGAAGCGCATGTCTTAATAAACCTCACTGAACAAATAATCGAACTGCTGAGTGAAGAGGATGGCGGCACTCATTTATCAGAAAGCCATTCTGTTGATGAATTGATGCGAATGGTAGGTATATCAACAAATGATGCGCCACCTATCGATCCGGTTTTACTACGTCTTTTGCCGGATGCATATGGAGATAACGAAAAATCAGCCGAATTTCGACGTTATACCGAACATGGGTTGCGCGAAAAAAAACGTGCAAATGCGGTGATGATTCGAGAAGCGCTGCTGCCACAAGATGAAGATTGGGATAATGATTCGCCACTTGATGTTGCACATATAACTTGTGTAATAGAAAGCGAAGCGGCGATGGCATGGTTAAGCGGTATGAACGATATTCGATTAGCGCTTGCGGTTCGATTAGATATTGGAAAGGATCGAGATGGTAAACCTCAACATGAGAAATATGAATTAATGACGGAGAGCGATCCGATGAAAGCGGTTTACGCGGTTTATTCATGGCTAGGTTGGTTGCAAGAAAGTCTTTTAAATCTACTTTGAAATTCATTTAAAATAAAAAAGGCCGAACCATTTCTGGTTCGGCCTTTTTAACTAGTTAACTAGTGATCTTCTTTCATGCCTTCAGCAGCTGATTTCATGCGTGCGATCTTGTAAATTGTTAGACCAAATACGCATTTAGCTAATACGTCGGCAACTGTGTAACCAATCTGTCGATACATAAATGCATCAGTTCCTTCTATTCCTAAAATTGGGAATAGGTAGGAGATTGGGTATACGCCCCAAGTTGCGATAAGCAACAGTCGCAAGCGACCAACAGTTGCTGCTACGCCTTCAGGTTGACGTTCCAAAGATTTTCCAAGTTCAACGAATAGAACATAGAGAATGTAAAGGAACGGAATAGTGGAGAGAACTCCCCAAAGAATTTTAGTTCCATTTTCGGTTGCAATTTCACCAGGATAGCCAAGGGCAATCATGGCGGTTGCAGCTGGCACAAGTCGACCGATTAGTGACGATGCTGCAGCTTTGGCAAGTGCAAGTACGGCTACAACTTCAACTAGAAGAAGTGGCACTGTCAAAACCCAGTCAACGTAGCGGTAAGCCTCGTTGAATGTACCTTGAGCATTTCCAACTTTTACCATTCCTGCGGCACTTGAATCTACAAAAGAATTGAAGATTCGGAAGTAGTGGTATCCAGCGATGAAAGTAACCATCGATGACAGTACGAGTGCATTGCGATACTTAGGAAGTACTCGAGCCTGTGATACGAGTGTGTACACAGTGCAAGCGAGCATTGCAATTAATCCAAAGGAGAACATGTTATATAACGTGCTCCATTGTGTTGATGTAAGTTGCATTCTTGATAGCCTCCATGGGGCGCTATGTTTCCGAACTCGGGCGAGGTCGGCCCTTAATCTTCGTAGACCCATATGTAGTCTGCGATGAAAAAGGTTGGTTAAATGCTCCCTTATATAGGCTAAATTGCAAGGTGAAACTCAATTACGAACCTTGAAAGCCAACTCAGATTTATAACTATTTCATAACAAATTGAAAAATTAATAGAAAAGGTAGGCTACGCACGTGCCTAATTCAGATGCCCCGATTGGAATTTTCGATTCCGGGGTAGGGGGTTTGACCGTAGCCCGTGCAGTTATAGACCAGTTGCCGAATGAATCAATCCTCTATGTTGGCGATACTGCCAGAACTCCATATGGACCAAGGCCGTTAGCTGAAGTTAGAACATTCGCTTTAGAAATCATGGATCAACTGGTGGCTGCCGGTGTTAAAGCAATTGTGATCGCATGTAACACTGCAAGCGCGGCGATGTTACGCGATGCACGGGAACGCTATTCAATTCCAGTTATTGAAGTGATTCAGCCTGCAGTACGTCGCGCTGTCTCGGCTTCTCGCACCGGGAAAGTTGGCGTAATTGGAACTCAGACCACGATCGAATCAAAAGCTTATGCAGATGCATTTGCAGCTGCCCCGCAACTTTCCATTACTTCAATTCCTTGCCCGCTATTTGTGGAATTTGTGGAACGCGGTGAAACATCTGGGAGAGCAATTACAGATATTGCGACGAAATATTTAACTCCATTAGTTAAAGCCGATGTTGATACTTTAGTTTTAGGTTGTACCCATTACCCATTGTTAACTGGCGTTATTTCATATGTAATGGGTAATAACGTTACATTAGTATCTAGCGCAGAAGAGACTGCAAAAGATTTATATCGAGTCTTAGCTGAAAAAAATTTAATGAGGGCCACTGCAAGCAAGCCTGAGTATCAATTTATCGCAACCGGAAACGCCGAAAATTTTGCAACGCTCGCCCGTCGTTTTCTTGGGCCAGAAGTTGTAAATGTAAGAAGCAAGATTTAAAAACTAAGGGAGTAACATTGAATTCAAATATTTCACGAATTGGTATTGAACGTGTCGATGGTCGCAAACCGGATCAATTACGGAAAATTAAATTTACGCGCGGTTGGTTAGATCACGCTGAAGGTTCGGTTTTAGTTGAATTCGGTAACACTAGAGTTCTCTGCGCTGCTTCCTTCACTCCGGGGGTGCCAAGATGGTTAGTTGGAAAAGGTAAAGGTTGGGTTACATCTGAATACTCAATGTTGCCGCGGGCAACTCATTCCCGCTCCGACCGTGAAAGCGTAAAAGGTAAATTAGGTGGACGCACTCAAGAAATTTCCCGATTAATCGGACGTTCGCTGCGCGCGGTAGTAGATATGCAAGCGCTAGGTGAGAACACCATTGTTTTGGATTGCGATGTATTGCAAGCAGATGGTGGAACTCGAACTGCTGCAATTACTGGCGCATATGTTGCCTTAGCTGATGCAATTTCTTGGGCCAAAGAAAAAGGTCATGTACCGCTAAATTCACAACCACTAAAAGGTTCAGTTGCCGCTGTAAGCGTTGGCGTTATTAATGGAACTCCAATGTTAGATCTTTGTTATGACGAAGATGTAACAGCAGAGACTGATATGAACGTTGTATGTATGGGGGATGGCACATTTATTGAAGTTCAAGGCACTGCAGAAGGCGCTCCGTTTAATCGCGCACAATTGGATAAGTTATTAGATCTTGCAGTTGCAGGTTGCGGCACGCTAACCCAAATGCAGATGGATGCGCTGAAGTAATTGAAATTAGTTATTGCATCGCGCAATAAAGGCAAGATTGAAGAGCTTGCGCGAATTCTTGCAATTGTTGCGCCAACCGTAGAATTAATTGGTAGTGACCAATTTCCAGAGTTATCAGATGTCGAAGAAACCGGCGATACTTTTGAAGCGAACGCGTTATTGAAGGCGCGCACGATTTGTCGCGAAACCGGACTCCCAGCAATAGCGGATGACAGCGGACTATGCGTTGATGCCTTAAATGGTGCGCCAGGGATTTATTCAGCACGTTGGTCCGGTGTGCATGGCGATGATCGGGCAAACCTTGAAAAAGTTTTAGCGCAAATGAAAGATGTAGAGCATAAGAATCGCGGAGCTGCATTTAAATGTGTAGTTGCATTGGTATTGCCGAACGGTCAAGAAGCTACTCGGGAAGGTGAAATTCGAGGTGAAATTCGTAGGGCTCCAGAAGGTAGTGGTGGATTTGGGTATGACCCAATATTTCAACCAACTGGATTTCAGGTAACAATGGCGGAATTATCTGCAGTTGCGAAGGATGAAATCAGCCATCGTGGGAAATCACTACGAGCAATCGCCCCTGAAGTAGCCCGGTTATTGACTTGATTTCGCTGGCATAAGTAATGCCCTGCGGTATCCTTTAGCCATAAATCAACGACTACCTGCGTTGATTACTCGAAACGAATTCAGGGAGTAAATAGTGGCCGCAAAGAAGAAGGCAGCAAAGAAAGCTCCAGCTAAAAAAGCTGCAAAGCGTCCGGCGAAAAAATCGTCCGCAAAAAAATCTTCAGCTAAGAAGGCTGTGAAGCGTCCAGCTAAGAAAGCTGCGAAGAAAGCAGTTAAGAAGTCAGCAAAGAAAACCACAAAAAGAGTTGCAAAGAAATCCGCTAAACGTGGTTCCGATGCTGCAAAAATTGTTATTCCACCAGTTCCAAGTCGCTCATCGTCACCAACAGTTGTTTCAACAACGCCAAAAGCATCGACAACTTCTGCAGCTAAGGCTGCACCTGCAGCTCCAGCAAAAAAGAGTTCAAGTCGCGTAACACTTTTGGTACTTCTTGGAATTTTGATTCTTGGTTTAATAGTTTCGAATCGAAATAAGTCTTCTGACGATGCTGCACCAACTCCAACCGAATCAGCAACAATTTCGGAATCACCAACCCCAGAAGCATCTGCATCAGCGCTCGCTGCTCACGAAGCGCCACTCGGATTCGTTGCAATTACTAATGCATCAGGTGGCGTAACACTTCGCTGGAAGACGCCAGCTGCTGCTGAAGGAATTACTGGATATAACATTTCAGTTTCCTATAATGCTAAAGATTTCACGTTGGTTTCAACTGTTCCAGCAAATCAGTTAAACCTTGATGTCGCTAAAACTGGCGATCAAGGTGGAACACAATTTTTAATCCAAACTGTTTATTCAGATGGCCAAACAGTTGACGGTAAGAAGTTCTCGTTAGCAGGCAAGTACGCATAACTAGTTATTTAAAAGCCCTCCTAAACTTTAGGAGGGCTTTTTTATTTAATTTAATTTCTCCAAAATTGCTGAAACATAGGCGTTCGCGCCTAACGGATTTAAATGTACGCCATCGGTTGCAAAGAATTCTGGATGATTTTTGGAGATATCTTCCCAATCGATCAAAGTGGTATTTGGATATCTCGGTAAAACGGCACGAACAATTTCATTATTTTTAGATCGCCAAGGTCGTGGGACGGCAGTATTTATCACAATTATTTTTGGTTGGTTTTTAACGATTTCCATTAGCTCTACAAAAGTAGCTTCGGAAATCTGGTTATTGTTTCCAACATCAAAAATAACAATTGAATTTGGAGCATGGATTTGATCATTTGCAGTAACTTGGATCAGTTCAGGAAGTTGCCGACCCACTCGTGCATTGATTAATTCGATGTGATGATATTTTTCGAGTGCGCTTCTAATTCCAAGAATTACCGAATCACCAGTAACCCATAATCCCGGCTCAGTTGTTGGCGCAGTGGGAGCTTGGTTTATTTCTGAAAGTGCTTGCGCTCTTTTTGTTTCCTTAATGGCGCGAGCATCCGCAACCGAAAGTGCGTTTAATGAAATAGCAGTTGCTGCAGCAAAAATTGAAATGGAAGTAATTAGAACTGTTAAGCGTTGACGTAAACGAACATCCGGTGTGCGATATTTCATACCGCGGAACCAAAGTTCAACATTTCCACGACGCACTGGAATTTCAATCCAGCGAAGTGAAATATCGGCTAGCGCAAAAACAATTAGAATTCGGAGTGTATAAAGCGCCCATGGTTTACCAGCGAGATCGATAGATGGGCGAGTTACTTGAAAAATTACCCAGTGCCAAAGATAAATTCCATAAGAACGTTCGCCAATCCATAGGAACGGTCGATAACTTAAAATTGGCGCGAATCTTGATGCGGGATGAACTACCGACATCAAGGTGGCGCAGCCAAATAACCCGGCAAGTGGGAAAGCTAATTTGTAAAGAGTAGGGTCACTTTCATTAATGAAGAGAAATGTTGAGAGCAAGCCTAAAAAGCCAACTACGCCGACGCCATCAACAAAATCTTGCGCTCGTTTTGAAATTACTTTACTTAAGTTCTGTGGGATCCAACTTACTGCAAGCGCTGAGCCTAAAAATAGTCCAAGGCTATGGGTATCAGTTCCAAAATAAACATGGCTAACGCTGCCTTGGGATTGATTATCAATCTTTAAGGAGTAGAGAAAAAGTGCAACACCAGAAGCTCCAGCAGCAATCAAAGAAACAATTGGAATGTTCTTCTTGCCAAAGTATTTCAATATAAATAACAGCACTAAGGGCCAGATTAAATAGAATTGTGCTTCCACACCAAGCGACCAGGTATGTTGCAATAGCGGTGGTCTACCAATGCTTTCAAAATAATCCTGTTCTCTAGAAACTAAAGACCAGTTCATCGAGCCAGTAAATACATATGGCAAATCACTTAAAAATCTGCGAACAGTTTCAGGTGCCCAAACTCCAATGAACATTGCGGTGATAGTCACCATAAAAACCAAAGCCGGAACTAACCTGCGCAACCGATTGAAATAAAAAGCACGTAAATCTAACGCGCTAGAACGATCAATTGAATCTAAAATTAGCCTGGTAATAACATAACCCGAAATTACAAAAAATAAGTCAACGCCTAAGAAACCACCGGGGATCCAAGAAATTCCTAAGTGATAAAGTAAAACTGCGATAACTGCTACTGCGCGCAAACCATCAATTGGAGCTATATATAACGGTTCATTGCGCGGCTTCAATTCAGAATTTTTATTAGTCATTTGAGTTTTCTAATTATTGCGGTGTTAGTTAGCGTTTTTTCTTGATGACTTTCTTGCCAGTTTTGCTGGCCGCAACTCGCTTTGTCACTTTCTTAATTGCTGGTTTGCCACTTTGCGCACCTTCATTTTTCACTAAGGCAATGCGGTTCTGTACTTTGGCATCACCTTGTGGAGTGCCATCAGGGTTTATCGCCGCATGTACCGCTTTCTGAAGTTCAGCTAACCGATTAAATGCGCTCTCAAGTCGATTACGCGATTGCGAGATCGCGCTCTCAGCGGCATCAAGTGATTGCGTTTGAATTCGATATAGCCGCTCTGCTTCTGAAATTACGCCACTTAACCATTGGCGATATTCAGCAACTTCGGTAGTTGCATCAAGCACTAGTCGCTCTGCATCTCGTTTTGCAGTTGAAGTGATAGCAGAACCCTCACGTTTTTTACTCGTAATAAGTTCTTCCGCTTCGGATTCTGCATTTGAAATTAAATCAGCGGCATCTGATTCAGCCGCTTCAATATATTTTCGGCCACGGGATTCTGCTTGCGAGAGCGTTGATTTAGCTTTTGCTTCAGCAGCTTCCAAAGCGCTCCGTGCACTTCGTTGGCTTTCAGATAGAACTTTTTCTGCAGTTGCAGAAGCTTTTGATTCACGTTGTTGCGCAGTCTTAATAATCGACATTGCAGTTTCAGTTGCAAGAATTTCAAACTCTTCTTTTGAAAGCGCAGTAATGTCGCGGCGAGATCGGAGATCGTTAAGTTGCGATTCAAGTTCGCGGATGCGTTCAATTGCGTTGGTGGTGGGCGCGCCAGAGTTAGAAGTTACTTGCGTTTTATCTTCTCCCTTAAAACCAACCCAGGATAGGAAGTTCTTGTCGCTCATCGCAGCCTCTTCTCAATTCAACTTAAAATCCACACCAGATCGGTGGTGCGGATGGGAATCTTCCCACGAAGTGAGCGCTCCTGAAAATAGCCCTTGGACTACCCCCTTTTTAGGCTGGTGGGTGCGGCTTTCACACTTCGAATTGGGCTGGTAGACATAGCGCATGACAAATCACCGCTCGCCAATATTTGAATTATCCGATACCTACATAACCGAATCTGCCGCCTTATCTCCGATGGGAAGTACCTACTTAGGTATACCTGGACAAGATCATTTACTAGATGACTTCTCAATTGCCGGTGCGGCGAAGAGCGCAGATTTAGTTCGTGCAACTTTAGTTAAGTTAAAAGCGCTAACTCCAATTGATGAGATCGATCGAATTTCTAAAGCGGTAATGATTGAGCGCTTGGAATCTGGGTTAGAGCTCCATGATTCACAAGAGTCTCATATTCTTTGGAACGTTTTAACTTCACCACCATCAAACATTCGCCAAATTTTCGAAATGATGGCGCATGAGAGTGCAGCAGATTTTAAAAACATTGCAGCGCGACTAAGCGCGGTTGACGGTGCACATAAATCTTGGATTTCGTGCATCTCTGAAATGGCAAAACAGGGCAAGACCACGCCACAACGACAAGTCCGCGGCGTAATCGCACAACTAAATGGCTATGCAAATGGTGGTTATTCGAATTTTGCAAAAGGCGTTGATCCAGCAGGCAACTACCCAGAGGTACATGCTGCTGCCAAAAGCGCAGAAGCATCAGCTGCAGCTACTGCTAAATACTTAGAAGATGAATACTTAGCAAACGCAAATCCAAATGATGCCTTTGGTGCAGATCGATATGCAAAATGGGCGCGCTACTTCACTGGTGCAAAGTTGGATATCAAAGCCACTTACGATTGGGGAGTCGCTAATTTAGCTGAGATAAATAAGCGAATGTGGGAGATAGCGCCTCTCATAAAACCAGGCGCTAAAACGCTACGTGAAGTTGCCGATCACTTGGATCACGATCCTAAATATATTATTAAAGGTAAAGCTGAAATCATTAAAAAATTAAAAGAATTTACCGAAGCTGCCGTAAAACAAATGGACGGTACTCATTTTACGATTGATGATCGGATTAAGTTCTGTGATGCACGTATTGCGCCAGAAGGCAGCGCATCGGCACCTTATTACCAACCACCAAGCGAAGATTTATCTCGACCAGGTACAACTTGGTTGCCTGCGCTAGGTAAAGATGAATTTAATTGGTGGCATCTTGCATCCACTTGGTATCACGAAGCGGTACCTGGACATCATTTGCAATGCGCAACTGTTGCCCTTGAACAAGATCGCTTAAGTCGATTCCAGCGAACAGAAGCTTGGTGCAGTGGATACGGCGAAGGTTGGGCGTTGTACGCCGAACGATTCATGAATGAACTTGGTGCATTTGATGAACCAGGAATTGAAATGGGTTATCTCTCAGCACAAGCTCTGCGCGCTGCTCGAATAGTTGTTGATATCGGAATGCACCTTGGTTATAAGGACTTCGATGGCAATGTTTGGAATGCGCAATCAGGTAAAGCTTTATTAAGCAATCAAGCTTTATTAGATGATGCTCACTCAACTAGCGAAATTGATCGCTATTTAGGTTGGCCCGGCCAAGCTATTTCTTACAAAGTTGGCGAGCGAGTTTGGATGAAAACTCGCGAAGATGCCAAAGCGCGACTTGGCTCAAACTTTGATTTAAAGAAATACCATTCTTATGCGCTAGCTATGGGTCCAATGGGTCTTGATCCATTTGAAACCGAAATGGCTAATTGGGATGGAAAATAATTAACTTCAGAAATTTGTTAATTAAATATACGTAAACATGGTGCGGGAGGCGGGACTTGAACCCGCACGTCCGAAGACACAGGTTCCTAAGACCTGCGTGTCTGCCATTTCACCACTCCCGCGTAAACCAAGAACTTATGCAGTGGCTAGAGGAGAAGATTAGAGCGAAAAAGCGTTATCTCCCAATCCGATATCGCGCTCCAAGCGAAAGGTAGAAGCGAAGTGAGCGCGTGGAACGGTAGCCTTGCCTAGGTGTCAACTCATCACCAACTTTCAGAAGCCATCCAACGGGTAATAAATGACGCCCGTGCAACTGGCGCGCTTGCTGGGGATTTGCCTGATGCAGTTCCGCTAGAACGGCCAAAGAATCGGGAACATGGCGATTACGCAACTTCAATTGCGCTCGCGCTTGCCAAAAGTACTGGAAAACCACCACGAGAAATCGCAGAGTTAATTGCAAGCGGACTGCGCGCGCTAGAAATTATTGATCGAGTTGAAATTGCTGGACCAGGCTTTATAAATATAACTTTAGCTAAAGCTACCCAAGGAGCAATCGTTGCTGAGATATTAGAAAACAAAGCGAAGTTTGGGATCGGCACCGAGTTAACTGGCGTAAAAATAAATCTGGAATTTATCAGCGCAAATCCAACTGGACCGCTACACCTAGGCCATACCCGTTGGGCGGCAGTCGGTGATGCGTTAGCAAGAGTTTTAGCAGCAGCCGGCGCTGAAGTTTCTCGTGAGTTTTATATAAACGATCGTGGCGTACAGATGGATTTGTTTGGCGCATCTTTGCGCGCTTCCGCGCTAGGGATTGCCAAACCAGAAGATGGTTATCAAGGCGGATACATTGATGATTTGGCGGTAAAGATTGTTGCGGCTCAGCCTGAAATTTCTAAACTACCTGAATCTGAATCCTTAATTGCATTTCGTGAGGCTGGATATAAGTTGCAATTGCAAGAGCAGAAAGATGTTTTAGCGAAATTTGGCACAGTATTTCAAGTTTGGTTTTCCGAACGCTCTTTACACGCTGGCGATGGTTTAACTAAAGCGATGGCTCGTTTAAAAGAGCAAGGTCACATCTTTGAAGATGAAGGAGCTACTTGGTTACGCACAAAAGATTTCGGTGATGATAAAGATCGAGTGCTACGTAAGTCAGATGGTGAACTCACTTATTTTGCATCCGATACTGCGTACTACATTGATAAACGAAACCGTGGTTTCGATATCTGTATTTACATGTTAGGTGCTGACCATCATGGATATGTCGGGCGCTTAAAAGCTACTTCGGCTTGCGCTGGCGATAATCCCGAATACAACATTGAAATATTGATTGGCCAACTGGTAAAAATTATGGAAGGTGGCGAAGAGGTAAAACTTTCCAAACGCGCTGGCACCATAATTACATTAGAAGAGCTAGTTGAAAAAGTTGGAGTAGATGCAGCTCGTTATACCTTGATTAGGTATCCAGTCGAAACTCCAATGGTTCTTGATGTTGATTTACTAAAAAAGCGCACCAATGAAAACCCCGTTTTTTATGTGCAATACGCACATGCGCGAATCGCTGCAGTTTTGCGAAACGCCACCGATCTCGGTGTTAAATATGGTTTGGATTATTACAAACCAGAGTTGCTTGATCATGAGCGTGAACGCGAACTGTTAGGTGGCCTAGCTGAATTCCCAAGAGTCCTTGCCGGCGCTGCGCAATTACGCGAACCGCATCGAATTGCGCGCTTTCTCGAAGATTTAGCGGGGATGTATCACGGTTTCTATACTGATTGCCGAGTACTGCCGATGGGCGATGAAAAACCAAGCGAGTTACATTTTGCGCGCGCAACGCTCTCGGCTGCAACTATGCAAGTATTTTTTAATGGGCTCCAACTACTTGGCGTAAGCGCGCCGGATCGGATGTAGCGATGAGCCCTTGGTCTAATAATGCAAAATTTATTAACGGAAAATTAGAAATTGCCGGCTGTTCGGTATTAGCTCTTGCAAAAGAATTTGGTACACCGCTATTTGTAATTGACGAAGCCGATTTTTATGGACGGGCAAAGGCTTGGCAGAGCGCACTTAATAGTGGTTTTGGCGAAAGCGCTGGCATGGTTTATTACGCGGCTAAAGCTTTTATCGCTGTTGAAATTGCAAAGTGGGTTAATGAGGTTGGCATAGGTTTAGATGTTTGTACTGGTGGCGAACTCGAAGTAGCGCTAGCGGCCGGTTTTCCAACATCAAAAATTGAACTGCATGGAAACAATAAATCTGAAGTTGAAATTGCAAAAGCTATTGAAGTCGGCGTAGCAACAATTGTGGTTGATTCACTACAAGAGCTTGCCCGCGTTTCCAAAATAGCTAGCGCTGCAAATAAGGTTCAAGCAATTCTGTTGCGGTTGACACCTGGGGTAGAAGCACATACGCACGAAGCAATTTCTACCGCTCATGAAGATGTGAAATTTGGGTTCTCAATTGCAAGTGGGGCTGCATGGAACGCTGTAGTTGCGGCACAAAACGCGGCGCACCTAAAACTAAAGGGTTTTCACTGTCATATTGGTTCCCAGATTTTTAAAAGCGAGGGATTTGAACTGGCGGCAGATCGGTTGATTTCACTATTGGCAAAGTATCGTGACGAGTTTAAAGAGGAATTACCAGAGCTAGATCTTGGTGGCGGATACGGAATTGCATATTTGGAGAATGAAATAACGCTCGATCCCGCTGAGACAATGGCACATTTAGCAAATGTGGTTAAAAAATCTTGTGAGGCTAATAAATTAAAAGTTCCGCGAATTTCGATCGAACCAGGTCGCGCAATTGTGGGCCCAACAACTGCAACTATTTACGAAGTTGGAACAACTAAAGAAGTTCGATTGGAAAGTGGGGATGTACGTTGGTATGTGTCGGTAGATGGCGGAATGAGCGACAATATTCGGCCAGCTTTATATGGCGCTGAGTACAGTGTCGCATTAGCTAACCGAAGTTCTAACGCTTCACTAAGAAATTCTAGAGTAGTTGGAAAACATTGCGAGACTGGTGATATTTTAATTCGTGAAGTTAAGTTAGCGAGCGACATCGAACCTGGAGATTTATTAGCAATTCCAGCAACTGGCGCTTATGGCCGAAGTATGGCTAGTAATTACAACCATATGGCGCGGCCTGCTGTGATTTCGGTTATCAACGGTACGGCGCGCACCATCCTTCGTCGTGAAACTACGACCGACCTTCTAGCCTTAGATATTGAAGAAGATGCGCGTACTATGCCAAGCGCAACCGAAACCGAGAGGCGCGGAAAGTAATGAAAACACTACAAATCGGCATGCTCGGGTGCGGAAATGTTGGCGCTGAAGTTGCCCGATTATTAACTTCTGATTCTGGAGATTTTAAAGCGCGCGCTGGCGCCGAATTGGAACTAGTAAAAATCGTAGTTAAAGATATGACAAAAGCTCGTCCTGGAATTGCAAAAAAACTATTAACCACAGATGCGGATTCAGTAGTTAATGATGCTGCCATTGAAATTATTATTGAAGTTATGGGCGGAATTGACCCTGCTCGCAAACTTTTACTTACTGCAATGAAGAATGGTAAATCTATTATTACTGCCAATAAAGCGCTTTTAGCAAAACATGGCGCTGAACTTTATGATGCGGCAAGCGCGAATGGCGTTGATCTGTATTACGAAGCCTCAGTCGGTGGCGCGATTCCGATATTACGGCCACTGCGCGAATCAATTGTGGGCGATCATGTAACTCGAATTATGGGAATTGTAAATGGAACTACAAATTATATTCTCACTAAAATGGATGAAGATGGTTTGGCGTTTGCAGATGTATTAAAAGAAGCACAAGCACTTGGTTACGCTGAATCTGATCCAACAGCTGATGTAGAAGGCCATGATGCTGCTGCCAAAGCTGCCATTCTTGCTGGACTAGCTTTCCATTCTCGCGTGAGCGTTGATGATGTTTTCTGTGAAGGAATTTCTGGAATCACAGCAACCGATGTATCTGTTGCAAAAGCTATCGATCATGTAATTAAATTATTAGCAATCGCAGAATTGACTTCGGATAATAAAATTTCGGTCCGAGTACATCCAACTTTAATTCCGCGTTCGCATCCACTTGCTTCAGTTCGAAATGCATTCAACGCAGTTTTTGTGGAAGCCGAATCTGCTGGTGAATTAATGTTCTACGGTCGCGGTGCTGGTGGTGAACCCACTGCATCGGCAATTCTTGGTGATTTAATTGCAGTAGCTCGCCATAAATCTGGTGGCTCAATCGGTACTGGTGAAAGCGCTTATGCAGATTTAGAAATTGCGGCGATTAGCAGCGTAAAAACTCGCTATTTAATTCGGTTAAATGTGGCTGATCGGCCAGGCGTTTTGGCAACAGTTGCCCAAATATTCGCTTCACATAATGTTTCCATTCAAACAGTTCGCCAATCAGGCCGAGGCGAGGATGCTGAATTAATTGTGATGACACATGGTGCTAGCGATGCTGCACTTTCTGCGACTGTAACCGAATTAGCCAGTCACGATGTAGTTAAGAGCGTTGAAAGCGTTATTCGCGTCGAAGGCTCAGCAACATGAGCGCACATCAATGGCGTGGTGTAATTGCTGAATATCGAGATCGACTTCCAGTAACAAGCGCGACTCCAGTAGTTTCACTTTGTGAAGGTGGCACTCCGCTAGTGCATGCTGAAACTATTTCAAAAATGTTAAAGAATGATGTTTGGTTGAAGTACGAAGGCGCGAACCCAACTGGATCTTTTAAAGATCGCGGCATGACTATGGCTATTTCAAAAGCTGCCGAAGCTGGTTCTAAAGCAGTCATCTGTGCATCAACTGGAAACACCAGCGCTTCTGCCGCAGCTTATGCAACTAAAGCCGGTATGAAACCAGTTGTATTAGTTCCAAAAGGAAAAATTGCTATGGGAAAACTCGCGCAAGCAATTGCACATGGTGCGAAGTTAATCCAAGTTGATGGCAACTTTGATGATTGCTTGACGCTAGCCCGCAAACTTTCTGATAAATATCCAGTTGCGCTAGTTAACTCAGTAAACCCTTTTCGAAT
The DNA here is from genome assembly GCA_964632545.1 of uncultured Bifidobacterium sp. GTDB lineage: Bacteria > Actinomycetota > Actinomycetes > Nanopelagicales > Nanopelagicaceae > UBA7398. The sequence continues at coordinate 66,862 of CAZWBQ010000007.1, forward strand.
TGAAGGACAGAAAACTGCCTCATTCGAAATTATTGATGCGCTTGGCTTCGCCCCAGATCTGCATGTACTTCCAGTTGGCAATGCTGGAAATATCACGGCATATTGGAAGGGTTATCAAGAATATTTCAATGACGGAATTTCTAAACAGTTGCCACAAATGTGGGGATTCCAAGCCGCCGGCGCCGCACCAATTGTGCTTAATGAAGTGGTGACTAACCCAGAAACACTTGCCACTGCAATTCGAATTGGAAATCCAGCATCTTGGAAAGAAGCCGTTGCAGCCCGAGATGGTTCTGGTGGATTAATTGATTCCGTTACAGATGATGAGATTTTGAGCGCGTATCGCTTAGTTGCTGGCAAAGAGGGAATATTCGTTGAGCCATCTTCTGCAGCTGGAATTGCCGGTTTAATTAAGAAAGAGCGCGAAGGTAAATTACCAACCGGAAAGAAGATCGTGATTACTGTTACCGGCAACGGATTGAAAGATGTGCAATGGGTTCTAGATGGCGCAGCTGCACCTATCGTGGTGCCGGTAAACGTTGATCGCGCCGCAGAAGAGATTGGACTGGCTTAATCATGTCCCGAAGAGGATTTCGAGATCCGTTAACTTATAAAGCGACGCCAGTTCAAGTTAGCGTGCCAGCATCATCGGCAAATTTAGGACCAGGCTTTGATTCACTTGGGTTAGCTTTAGATATTCGCGACCAATACGTTGCACAAATTCTTGATGAAGAGGTTTTTGATATTGATGTAACTGGCGAAGGCGCAGAAGAAGTACCTCGCGATGGTAAAAATCTGGTAATTAAAGCGATGCTGCGCGGTTTTGATTTTATGGGGGGCAAGCCACGAGGAATTGCGCTGCGAGCTTTAAATGAAATTCCACATGGTCGCGGACTTGGATCTTCAGCTGGCGCCATTGTTGGCGGCCTCTCATTGGCTCGTGGATTGGTTCTATCGGGACAACAATTAATGAGTGACGATGATTTAATTGCGTTAGCAACAGATTTAGAAGGTCATCCAGATAATGTTGCAGCAGCGCTATTAGGTGGTGCAACGGTTGCATGGATGGAAGATCGCGCATCTGTTCCAACAGGATGTGCCGTAAAACTTGATGTGAATATTGGAATTAAAGCATTAGTGTTAGTACCAAGCGCACATCTTGCAACTTCGAAAGCAAGAAAACTTTTGCCTGAAACTGTTAGCCATAAAGATGCGACTATTAACGCAGCCCGTGCAGCGCTATTGGTGCACGCCCTAACTCACCGTCCTGATTTACTTTTCCAAGCAACTGAAGACCATATCCACCAAAGTTTCCGCAGAGATGCGATGCCAAAATCTGTTGACCTGGTAACTAAACTTCGCGCCGCTGGAGTTGCTGCAACTATTTCTGGTGCTGGGCCATCTTTATTAGTCCTCCATACTGGTAATAAAGTTGAACGAGATGAAATAGTGCGGGTGGCAGGATCTGGATTCACGCCCCATGATTTAGAAATTTCAGCCACAGGAGCAGAGCTAGCCAGCGCCTAAAGCGGACTTTTTTGAATTTTTAGGATTTGCGAGTCTCCATGCTAAGGTTTACCCATCTAGTGACCGAGGGTAAGTGACCTCGTATTAGGCCACAGAATCTTAAACTTCTTAGAAATCCACATTTCCTGGCTGGCTATCAGCAGGTTACAAATAGAAATGAAATGAGAATGGCAGAAACAACAAGCACACGAACTCGTAGAGAATCTGGCGAATTAGCCGCGATGTTACTTCCCGAGTTAAAGAAAGTAGCTGGCAACCTCGGTATCGATGGCGCTGCGAAGATGGCTAAGACCGAACTTGTGCAAGCAATCAGTGATTTACAAGCCGCGAACCGCGAAGCAGCTAAGGCAGAGCGCGAAGCTCGCCGAGCTAGTCGCAACGCAAATCGCGAAAAGAAAAAAGGAAATTCAAATAAGCAACCGAACAGTAATAATGAATCAGATGATCAAGGTGACCAAGATGATGACTTGGATGGGCAGGATGAAAACTCTATGAATTCTGACGAAGATACTTCAAACGATCAAAATCCAAACGACCGAACTGGCGATGTGAACGAACGTACCTTTGCTTCAAACCGTTCAACTGGTGCGCGCGATTGGCAAAATCGAAACCGCGATCGTGGTCGTGGTCGAGATCGCCATGATCGTGACCGTGGCCGAGGTGGTCGTGGTGAGCGCGAAATCGTACTAACCGATGATGATGTATTACTACCAGTTGGTGGTTTATTGGATATTTTAGAAAGTTATGCATTCTTGCGCACCGGTGGATACTTACCTGGTCCAAACGATGTTTACGTTTCGTTGCAACAAGTGCGTCGTTATGGATTGCGCAAAGGCGATGTAATCACTGGATCTGTGCGTCAACCACAAGAAGGCGAACGTCGCGAAAAGTTCAATGCTTTAGTAAAAATTGAAACAGTTAATGGAAACGATCCAGAGAGCGCAAAAAATCGCGTTGAGTTCTCAAAGTTGGTTCCGTTATACCCACAAGAGCGGTTGCGACTTGAGACTGAACCAGGTGTATTAACCACCCGAGTAATTGATTTAATTTGCCCAATTGGTAAAGGCCAACGCGGATTAATTGTTTCGCCGCCTAAAGCTGGTAAAACTATGGTTTTGCAATCAATTGCAAATGCAATCACAACTAACAATCCTGAATGTCATCTGATGGTGGTTTTAGTTGATGAGCGTCCAGAAGAAGTTACCGATATGCAGCGATCCGTAAAAGGCGAAGTTATCGCTTCAACTTTCGATCGTCCCGCCGATGACCATACAACTGTTGCAGAACTTGCAATTGAACGTGCAAAGCGTTTAGTTGAACTTGGTCACGATGTAGTTGTCTTACTAGATTCGATTACTCGTTTAGGTCGTGCATACAACATCGCTGCTCCAGCATCAGGTCGAATTCTTTCTGGTGGTGTTGATTCTGCGGCGCTCTATCCACCTAAGAAGTTCTTCGGTGCTGCCCGTAATATTGAAGATGGCGGATCGCTAACTATTCTTGCTACTGCCCTTGTCGAAACTGGTTCGAAGATGGATGAAGTTATTTTCGAAGAGTTTAAAGGCACTGGAAATATGGAACTTAAGTTAGATCGTCGATTTGCTGATAAGCGAATTTTCCCAGCCGTTGATGTTGATGCATCTGGAACTCGTAAAGAAGAAATTCTGATGGGAACCGAAGAACTCAATATCGTATGGAAACTTCGCCGCGTATTGCACGCACTTGATTCACAACAAGCGCTGGAATTGTTGCTGGAGAAGATGAAGGGCACCAAATCGAACGTGGAATTCTTGATGCAGATCCAAAAAACGACGGTTGGACCAACTTCCGAGGTCTAGTAAAGTAGCACCCTGCTTAACCGGACTGGTTCACATAAATCGCATAGTGCGGCTTATGACCCAGCCACTACAACCGAAAGTAAGAGGCAAGAGATGAAACCCGAGATCCACCCACAATATGCAGATACCAAAGTAACTTGCGGTTGCGGCGAGACATTTACTACTCGCTCCACAGTTGCCAGCGGTTCGGTATTCGTTGAAGTTTGTTCCGTCTGCCACCCGTTCTATACCGGCAAGCAGAGAATTCTTGACACTGGTGGACGCGTTGCTAAATTTGAAGAGCGTTTCAACAAGGGTCCAAAGCAAGATAAAAAGTAGCTTTCTTAAAAAGGCCGTTGCTACCCAATTTGGGGTAGCGCGGTCTTTTTATTTTCTAATTACATTGTAAAAATTTTTGGATATGGATTGAGAGGCGATGATGAGTAAAGATAAAGAGTCAGTGCGCTTTGCATCCATGCCAGAAATCCTAAAAGAATATGAAACCCTTGAAGCGGCGATGGCTGATCCATCGATTCACTCTGACCAAGGTAAAGCGCGCCAATTGGGCAAGCGTTATGCCCAACTTGGTCCAGTGATTGCGGGCTACCGTGCTTGGAAAAGTGCTGAGGATGATTTAGCGGCAGCGAAAGAATTGGTAGATGTAGACCCAGATTTTGCTAAAGAAATTCCGGCGTTACAAATAACCTGCGATGAAACTGCGACAAAATTAGAAGAATTATTATTACCTAGAGATCCAAATGATGATCGTGATGTAATTATGGAAATTAAAGCTGGCGCAGGTGGCGATGAATCTGCGCTATTTGCGGGCGACTTAATGAGAATGTATATGAGATACGCCGAAAAGCAAGGTTGGAAAACTGAAATTATTGATGTAACTGAGAGCGATCTTGGTGGATATAAAGATATTTCGGTTGCGATAAAGACTCGCGGTACTGCAGAACCTGGTAAAACTCCATATGCAAAATTGAAATTTGAAGGTGGGGTACATCGAGTGCAGCGCGTTCCGGAAACCGAATCGCAAGGCCGAATTCACACATCTGCTGCCGGAGTTTTAGTACTTCCAGAAGCCGAAGAAATTGATGTGCAATTGAACTTAAATGATATTCGAGTTGATGTTTATCGCTCATCTGGCCCTGGCGGTCAAAGTGTTAATACCACCGACTCAGCAGTGCGATTAACGCATGAACCAACTGGCATTGTGGTTTCATGTCAGAACGAAAAGAGCCAACTGCAAAATAAAGAATCTGCAATGCGGATTTTGCGGGCACGAATTCTTGCTGCCGCTCAAGAAGAGGCAGATCGAATTGCATCTGCAACCCGTAAATCTCAAGTAAGAACTGTTGATAGAAGCGAACGAATTCGTACCTATAACTTCCCGGAAAATCGACTTAGCGATCATCGAGTAAATTACAAAGCTAATAATTTAGATGCAGTATTAAATGGCGAATTAGATCCCGTGATTCAAGCACTTCTTGATGCAGACAAGGCAGAGAAACTCTCTTCTGCTGAGGCATGAGGAAGTTTTGCTATGTTAGTGCGAGATATTTTAGATCGGGCCAAGACTCAATTTAAAGAACGAGAAATTTCAGAAATTGATGCAGAAATATTGCTCGCACATTTACTAGATACTGATCGAATGCAATTGCATGCAAAAGAAATTGATTTAGACAGCGCACAATTATTACTTCTTGAAGAATCTTTTAGTGAGTTGGTTAGCGCAAGAATAAGCGGTACCCCAACGCAATATTTATTAGGTTATGCACCGTTTCGGTATTTATTATTTGATGTTGGCACTGGCGTGTTAATTCCAAGACCAGAAACGGAATTGCTAGTTGATGCAGCGCTAGTTGAGATTAAGCGAGTAAACCTTGAAAGTGGTCGCTCTGTAAGCGTTGTTGATTTAGGTGCAGGCTCTGGTGCAATTGCGATTTCCGTTGCTTTCGAAGCGGATCGGCATAACTTGCCAGTTACAGTTGTTGCGGTTGAAAAAGAAGCAGCCGCGTGCAAGTGGTTAAGGCAAAATATTCAAAAACATGATGTTGAGGTCCGAGTAATCGAAAGTTCCGTCGAAACTGCACTAATTGATGTTAAATGCGATCTAGTAATTGCCAACCCGCCTTATATTCCAGCAGGAACACACTTACCCGATAACGTGATTAATTTTGAGCCGAATTCAGCTTTAATTGGTGGAACAACTGGCATTGAAATTCCAACAGATTTTATAGATGCAGCTCGCAGAATTCTAAAATCAGGCGGTTTGCTGCTAATTGAACATTTTGAAACTCAAGGCAGCGCCGTTGCGATCCTATTATCTAACGGATTCAATGAGATTGAATTACATTACGATTTAACAAATCGACCACGCTGGACAAGCGCACGTAAGTTGTAGGAAAGTTCAACTATGGCAGAGACTTTTGTAATCAAACAAGGACCGCGGGCGAAATTAGCTCCAGTGATTACTAAATGCGTTGAGTTAATGCGCGATGGCAAAGTATTAGTAATGCCGCTTGAAAGTGGTTATGTATTTGTCTGCGATGCATTTAACCATACAGCTGTTCAACGAATTCATATTTTACGTGGTGATGAGAATGGTGTGGCATGCCAAGTTTTAGTTGGCAGCGCATCAGTGGCAGCAGGTATCACAATTGATTTTGATTCGTTAGCAAAAAAGTTTGCCGAAAAATTTTGGCCCGGATTATTAACTTTGAATCTGCCAGTTCAGCGTGGGATAACTTGGAATTTAGGAGATGATCGAACGCTAGATTTAGTTTCAGTCAGAGTTCCAAGTAATAAATTTGCATTAGAGCTTGCTAAAAGCTATGGCCCACTTGCAGTCGGAAGTGCTGCTCGAATTGGTATGCCACCCACACGCGAGACGCTCTTTGTGCCAGCGCTAGATTCTGATATTGGAGCCACAATTGAATTTGGCGAACTTCCGATTGGGTCTCCCACAACGGTGCTTTCAATAGTGAGCGGTGAGGTAAAAGTTGACCGAATTGGTGCGATATCACTCAAAGATTTGAAGTCTGTCAACAAAAATATCGTGGTTACACCGTAGGCTTTCACGCATGCCTAACCACGACGCCTTCAGCTCAGAATTTTTTGGTCCAGATTTCAATCAATTACAAGCGCAAGATCCAGAGATTGCCTCAATAATTCTCGCTGAACTAAAGCGACAACGGCAGAACTTGCAATTGATTGCGAGTGAAAACTTTACTTCAACTGCAGTACTTGCAGCGATGGGTTCAACGCTTTCAAATAAGTATGCTGAGGGCTACCCAGGTAAACGTTATTACGGTGGTTGTGAAGAGGTTGATAAAGCCGAAGTAATCGGAATTGAACGGGCTAAATCGCTCTTTGGTGCAGAACATGCAAACTTGCAACCACATTCAGGTGCAAGTGCAAACGTAGCGGTCTATCAAGCATTTACTAAACCGGGGGATACCGTTCTGGCAATGTCACTTCCACATGGCGGCCATTTAACGCATGGATCTAAAGTTAATTTTTCGGGAAAGTGGTTCAACATAGTTTCTTATGGCGTCCGTCAAGATAATGAATTAATCGATTATGACGAGCTACGTGATTTAGCAATTTCTAATAAACCAAAAATGATCTGTTCCGGCGCGACCGCTTATCCATCGCTAATCGATTTTGAAAAAGTACGGGCAATTTGTGATGAAGTTGGGGCAATAATGTGGGTTGATGCCGCACATTTTATTGGACTTGTTGCAGGTAAAGCCATTCCATCACCAGTTCCATATGCAGATGTAGTTTCATTTACAACACATAAAGTGTTACGGGGACCCAGAGGCGGCATGATTCTTAGCAGAGCCCAACATGGGCCGGCAATTGATAAGGCAGTTTTTCCAGGCATGCAAGGCGGTCCAATTATGAGCGCAGTAGCTGGCAAAGCTGTTGCGTTGAAAGAGTGCGCCACATCTGAATATCAAGATTATGCAAAAAGCGTTATTAAAAACTGCCAAGCACTTGCAAAATCTCTTGAAAACGAAGGAATGCGCGCGGTGTCGGGCGGTACTGAAACCCATTTAGCGCTAATAGATATTAGGAAAACTGGGATTAATGGGAAAGTTGCCGATGAACGTTGCGGCGCTGCTGGAATAACTTTGAATAAGAATTCAATTCCATTTGATCCAGAAGCACCTTCTGTAACTAGTGGAATTCGCGTAGGAACTGCCGCGACGACAACTCAGGGTATGGGCGAAGCTGAGATGCCTGCGATCGCATCATTTATCGCACGAGCTATAAAAGATGGTGGCGACGAGAGTGCAGCTAAAAAGATTCGCTCCGAAGTTCACGACTTCACTGCAAAATTTCCAGTTTATAAAAGATAAAGCGATTTAATAAATCTTTTATGCGTGAATATCTATTAACACTTCTGATTGCGGCAACGCTCTGTTATTTAATTACGCCATTTATCCAATCCATTGCGATTAGATTTGGCGTAGCCGCAGATATTAGAGAACGGGATATTCATACTGAAATTACGCCTCGGTGGGGCGGGGTGGCCATGTGGATTTCACTGGGAATAACGTTATTAATTGTGCGCGATTTACATTTAATTGGAAAAGCTTACGGCCGTGAATTACTAGGAATTTTTTTAGCAGCAACTTTTGTGATGTTACTTGGCGCACTAGATGATCGCTACGAATTAGATGCAGTAACAAAGTTAGCAGGACAAGGACTTGCAGCAGGTATTTTGCTTTTACATGGCATTCAAATTCTCTGGCTGCCTATTAATGGAATTTTAATCATTCCGGCAAATATTGGACAGCTACTTACCGTTTTAATTGTGATAGTTACTATTAACGCTGTTAACTTTATTGATGGCCTAGATGGTCTTGCCGTTGGAGTAGTTGCGATTTCATCTGGATGTTTTTTTGCCTTTTCATACTTATTAGCGGTTACTAATGGTTTTACTCGAGCTGGTGCGCCTTCGCTTATGACCGTGATTTTAATTGGAATTTGTATTGGATTCTTGCCACACAATTCAAATCCAGCACGAATGTTCATGGGGGATTCTGGATCAATGTTTTTAGGGTTAATTCTGGCTGCCTCTGCAATCACTTTAACCGGACAGATTGATGCGAATGCACTCTCAGCAGAGAGTATTGGCCCGTCATTGCTTCCTCTTTTCCTTCCGTTTGCCGTATTAGCAATCCCATTACTTGATTTGGTTTTAGCAATTTTGCGTCGCACCACTTCGGGAAAATCACCGTTCGCGCCTGATAAATTACATTTACATCATAGATTGTTGGCATCGGGAAATTCGCAAAATAGAACTGCAATAGTGTTGTATCTGTGGACTGCCACCTTTGCCGTACCCGTTACCGTTGCAGCATTTGCTCCAATTTGGATTGCCGCGCTTGTCGCAATATTTTTAGCAGCAGCAGCTTTCTATGCTAGAAAGCGAACTCACGACCAGAACGGAAACTTATTAAATGTCTAATCTTTCTGTTGAAATGAAATTGTGGCGTGGTGCGTTAATCCCATCTCTGGCAGTAGGAATTTTAGGTTTGATTTTTGCTTCTCTTTTCCGAGGTCGGTCCGGATTAATCGGTGCGCTATTTGCGCAATTCATAGTTCTCATATTTTTTGCAATTCATTTGTTAGTTTCAAAATTTTCTAATAATTTAGAACCAATGATGGTTATGGTTCTAGCAATGTCATCATATTTTGCAAAAGTTTTGACTATGGGGGTTTTTCTCTTAGTACTAATGAAAAATACCAATCGAGATTTTTTAGATCGGCAGAGTTTTGCCATCGTTGCAATTGCAATCACAATGGCATGGCTGGCCGGGGAAATTCGCGCTTTCCTAAAATTGCGATTGACAATGCCGCTGCCTAAGCGTGACTGACATTGCCTTACAGGTGGTTCTCCAATAGATTTGGCCCATGGCAACCAAAGATGAAGGCGCGTTTTGGTCAATTATTGGGTACTTACTTTCAGGCTTTTTAATCTGGGGTGGAATTGGCTGGCTAGCTGATCATTTTCTAGGAACCCACATACTCTTCTTGGTGGGAATGCTGATGGGTATGGTTGCCTCACTATTTTTGGTGTGGATCCGGTTCGTAAAGGAGTAAGTCTTTCCAACTCAGGCATTTAGCCCAGTTTGGTCACCTGAGTGACCTATAACTCATGGAGCCCAGTTTGGCGATAGCGCCTCTTTCCATCTAAGTTTGGGCTCGGATTAGGTTACTTCCCTTTGCCAAAGCCACGGAATACTCGTGAATTTATATATTCCAGATTCTAAAGGAGCGTAATTTTGTCTGTGTTGTTAGCAAAAGCAGATAGTGGTTTCACGCCACCTAGCGCCGCCGACTTTGAATTCCAACCAATTTTTGGTCATAGCATCTATTTCACAAAGCCAGTTTTTATGGTTTTTCTTTCAGTATTAGTTATTTCAGTTTTCTTTATAACCTCTGCCCGTAAAGCTGCGATTCTTCCTTCGCGCATGCAATTCGCCGGCGAATCAGTATATGGGTTTGTGAGAAAGACTATTGGCGAAGAAGTTATTGGACCAGAGTTCATGCGCTTTATGCCGTTCTTATTTTCTATTTTTACATTTGTTCTTGTAAACAATTTATTTGGAATTTTCCCGCTTTTGCAATTCCCAACTATGTCTCGAATTGGTTTTCCAATTTCGATCACAATCTGCACATACTTGGTTTACCATTTTGTCTCTGTTAAACATAAGGGCCTGTTTCCTTATCTAAAAGAGATTTGCTTTATGCCTGGAATTCCAAAACCTGTTTATTTGATTCTAACTCCAGTTGAGATCGCAACTTATTTCATTACACGACCATTAACGCTAGCCATGCGGTTATTCGCAAATATGTTTGCCGGCCACTTGTTACTCCTCATATTTACACTTGGTGGTGAATACTTATTGCAAAGTGGATTGATATTTAAGTTCATGAGCATATTTTCTTTTGGCTTTGCGGTCGGATTATCTTTCTTTGAATTCGGTATTCAATGCCTACAGGCTTACATTTTCACTCTGCTTTCTGCACTTTATATCGCCGGAGCACTTGCCGACGAGCACTAAAAATAGGTTTGTCCAAACACCCGTTTGGTCAATAAATGAAATATGTGAAAGGGAAGAGAAATGACCGGCACACTCGCAATCGTGGGCTTCGGCCTCTCGACTATTGGACCAGGTACTGCAACTGGTTTAATTTTCGCGGCATACATCAATGGCGTCGCACGCCAACCAGAAGCACGTTCAATCCTGCAACCAATTGCGTTCCTAGGTTTCGCACTTGCAGAAGCATTGGCGCTTTTTGGTCTCGTACTCGCATTCGTTCTCTAATCCGATATTAATAAAAAAATTAACAGTTATTAATTTCGAGAGAGGATGAGAGATGCAGAAGAGTTTTAGTATTTTGGCTGCAGCGGAGGGCGTACATAGCCCAGTAGTTCCGCAACCTGCTGAAATCATCGTTGGCTTAGTTGCCTTCACAATCTTGTTCTTATTACTTCGCGCCAAAGCTGTGCCAAAGTTTGAAGCAGCGTATAAGGCTCGTACCGATGCAATTCAAGGCGGAATGGAACGTGCTGAAAAAGCACAGCTTGAAGCCGAGAATGCGTTACGAAGTTATACAGCCCAACTTGCAGAAGCACGTGGTGAAGCTCAGAAACTTCGAGAAGAAGCTCGAGTCGAAGGCGCTGAAATATTTGAACAAATGCGCACTACTGCGCAAGAAGAAGCAGCGCGAATTACTGCTGCAGCTCGGACAGCTATTGAGGCAGAACGCCAACAAGCGCTCAACTCTTTAGTAAACGAAGTTGGATCAATTGCAACTGCGTTAGCGTCAAAAATAGTTGGCGAAGCACTCGATGACCAAGTTCGTCAATCAAGAGTTGTTGAACGATTCTTGAGCGATCTTGAGTCAAATTCGGAGGCGAAAAAGTAGCCATGACACTTGCCATGAAAGGAACTAGTCGACAATCACTTGCTGCAGCGCGCGCAACTTTAGAGAAGAAATTCACTAATCTTGATAGCGCCGGCATTTCCAAGGTTTCGACTGATTTACTTTCAATGGTGGCAGTTTTTGACTCCAATATCGCACTGAGTCGAGCGCTAACTGATCCTTCGCGCAAAACTGAAGATAAATCTGAACTGGTAAAACGGGTATTTGAAAAAGGAGTTAGCGAAATAACTTTTGCATTTGTAAAAGAATTAATCGCGCTCCGTTGGTCATATGCATCTGATTTAGTTCGAGCAATTGAACGATTAGGGGTCGAAACAGAAGCTGCGGCTGCTGAAAAAGACGGTGTGTTAGACCATCTCGAAGCTGAACTTTTCGCTTTCACACAGACCATTCAGAACTCTTCCGAATTGCGCACGGTATTAGCCGATAGAACTGTGCAATCAACGGCAAAGAAGAGCGCACTAATTCGAACCTTACTTAATGGGAAAGTTACTGAATCTACGATTCGATTAATTGGCGCGATGGTTGATCAACCACGTGGCCGAAATATTGAAGCTGGAATGCGTGACCTTGCCGAAGCGGTAGCCGCAAGAAAAAATCGCACCATCGTTCACGTTAAGAGCGCTATTGCGCTCTCAAAAGATCAGATAGATCGCATTACCAAATCACTTTCAGCACAAATTGGTGCGACAGTTCGATTAAATGTCGAAATTGATCCAAACATTCTTGGTGGACTTTCAGTCCGCTTCGGTGATGAATTAATTGACGGCTCAATCGCAACTCGCATTGTTGGTGCAGAACGTACGCTCTCTGGACAGAGTGCGTAAGAGTTAAAGATAGAAAAGAAAAGGGAGAAATAAAATGGCGGAACTTACGATCCGGCCCGAAGAAATTCGCGATGCATTAGCGAACTTCGTTAAATCATACGATCCAGGTGTTGCTGCTCGAGATGAAATTGGAACCGTTACCGAAGCCGGCGATGGCATTGCTCGTATTGAAGGTCTGCCTTCAACTATGACCAATGAGTTGCTTAAGTTTGAAAACGGAACCCTTGGTCTGGCACTAAACCTAGACGTTCGTGAAATTGGTGTGGTTATTCTTGGTGAGTTCACCGGAATTGAAGAAGGAACCACAGTTCGTCGAACTGGTGAAATTCTCTCGGTGCCAGTTGGCGATGCATTTTTAGGTCGCGTAGTTGATGCTCTCGGTCGTCCAATCGATGGCAAAGGTGAAATTAAGGCTGAAACTAACCGTGCTCTTGAATTACAGGCTCCCTCTGTAGTTGAGCGCCAACCCGTTAAAGAACCACTAGCAACTGGAATTAAAGCGATTGACTCAATGACTGCGATTGGTCGCGGACAACGTCAATTAATTATTGGTGACCGTCAAACTGGAAAAACTGCAGTTGCAATCGACACCATCATTAACCAACGCGAAAATTGGAAGAGCGGCGATCCTAAAAAGCGCGTTAAATGTATTTATGTTGCGATTGGTCAAAAAGGTTCAACTATCGCAGCGGTACGCGGCGCCCTAGAAGAAGCTGGCGCGATGGAGTACACCACTATTGTTGCAGCACCTGCATCTGATCCTGCTGGTTTCAAATACCTTGCACCATTTACTGGTTCAGCAATTGGTCAGCACTGGATGTATGCCGGCGATCATGTTCTTATTGTTTTTGATGATCTTTCAAAGCAAGCAGATGCTTATCGTTCAGTTTCGTTATTGCTTCGACGTCCACCAGGTCGTGAAGCGTATCCAGGCGATGTCTTTTATTTACACTCTCGGTTATTGGAACGTTGCGCAAAACTTTCCGATGAACTCGGTGGTGGCTCAATGACTGGTTTACCAATCATTGAAACCAAAGGTAATGACGTATCTGCCTTCATTCCAACAAACGTTATTTCTATCACTGATGGTCAGTGCTTCTTAGAAACAGATCTATTTAACGCAGGTGTCCGTCCCGCAATTAACGTAGGTATTTCGGTATCTCGTGTAGGTGGATCTGCGCAGACTAAAGCGATGAAAAAAATTGCTGGTCGACTTCGGTTAGATCTAGCTCAATTCCGTGAACTCGAAGCGTTCGCAGCATTTGGTTCTGACCTTGACGCAGCATCAAAAGCTCAACTAGAGCGCGGTGGTCGACTTGTTGAACTATTGAAACAGAACCAATACACCCCGTTCATTCTTGAGCGGATGATTGCTTCAATTTGGGCTGGTACTACTGGTCAACTCGACTCTGTGCCGCTACCAGATATCAAGCGTTTTGAAGCCGAATTCTTGGATTATCTATCACGTGAGCACAAAGGCGTACTTGATGTAATCGCAACAACTAAAGAGTTGAGCGACGACACAGTTGCAGCCCTAACTGCTGCCGTTACTACTTTTAAGGATCGTTTCGTTTCTTCTGCAACTAAAGCGCTTAATGAAGCGCCAGTTAAAGCAGAGGGCGACGACGAAAATGAACAAGTAACGAAATATGTGCAACCGGCGGTAAAGAAGTAACAAATGGGCGCTCAACTCCGCATCTATCGTCGACGCATTCGCTCGGTTAAAGCGACTA
>CAZWBQ010000008.1:0-34775 GCA_964632545.1 uncultured Bifidobacterium sp.
TTTGAGCTTTCGATCAGATTTAAATTAGACGATAAGGAACGCGTAAATCAATTATTGAGTCGCTTGCCTGAAACATTTCGCACATTGGAAGTTAGAGCTGGATTACTACTTAGACAAAAATCGGCAAAAACTTCGGTATTTTTAGAAAAATTTGATAAAACCTTACCAAAGGAATTTATTGTTTATTCCATGAATATGGGAATTCTAAATTTGAACCGCCCACCAATTGCAAAAGAACATTTCTTACAAGCTTTAGACACTGGCTCTATTAATGGATATTTTTATTACTTTTTGAATTTCTCTCCAGAAGTTTCGCAAGTTCTTATTTCGATTGCTGGCGAGCGATCTACAGTTTTCTTAGAGAATTTAACGCGCGAATTAAGTTCTCGAATGAATTATCAAATAATGAGCGCTGGCGGGAATAGTAATTTAACTAAACGCGAGGCAGATATTTTGCGACACCTTTCCACCGGTCTTCCAATTAAATTTATTGCGGGTAATTTGAACATTTCTAAGAACACGATCAAAACTCATCTGCGCAACTTATATAAGAAATTAGGGGCCGCTGACCGGCGTGAGGCAGTAGAAAAAGGTAGAGAGTTGTTGAAGCTCTAACAACAATTTATAATCTATACCCCCATGATTCACTTTCCGTTCACTAAAGGTTTGAATAATATCGACGTGAACATTGACGCTTATCCGGATTTTTCAGAACTTCTAATTGATCGTGAATTAAGTTGGCTAGATTTCAATGAACGTGTTTTAGAATTGGCGGAAGATTCAAACCTTCCTCTATTGGAGAGGGTTAGATTTTTAGCAATATTCTCGTCGAATTTAGACGATTTTTATATGATTCGAGTGGCAACTGTAAAGCGAAAAATTGAAAATGGAGTTATCGAAAAGAATTTGGCGGGCTTAACTCCAAATGATTTATTATCAAAAGTACTTTCTAAAAGTAGAGAGTTAGCTGACCGACAAGCCGCTTTATTTCATCAAGAATTGAAACCTGCTTTAGAAGCAGAAGATATTAATATTGTAAGCTGGAAAATTCTTACTGATATTGAGAAAATCTACTTAAACGAATACTTTTTAAACACGATATTTCCGGTATTGACACCGCTCGCAGTAGACCCATCGCATCCATTTCCTTACATCTCCGGTCTCTCACTTAATCTTGCGGTAATTGTTAGTCATAAAGATCTTAAAGATCAATTTTTTGCAAGAGTCAAAGTTCCACCAGTTCTACCAAGATTTATTCAAACCCATAAAAGTTTGAAAAATAGGTTTATTACTCTAGAAGAAGTTATAGCTGCAAACCTACAAGAACTTTTTCCAGGTATGAATATTGAGGATTTTTATACTTTTAGAGTGACTAGAAACCAGGATTTTGAATTGGATGAAGAAGATAGCGAAGACTTACTAGAGACTATGGAACAAGAATTATTGCAACGTCGTTTTGGACCTCCAGTTAGGTTAGAAGTTGACCGCAATATCAAACCTTATTTACTGAATCGATTAATGGAAGAATTGGAAATTACCGAGAACGAGGTAATTCACAATCAAGAACCAATTGATTTAACTTGTCTAAATCAAATCGCGGATTTGGATCGCAAAGCCTTGAAATATCCGGTTTTTAGAGGTAAAACGCCTAGTCTTTTTCTCGAGACGGAGGGCGAAGATAGTGAAACATTCTTTAACGCCTTGCGTAAAAACGAAATTCTATTGCATCATCCTTATGATTCTTTCACGGGATCTGTAGTTAGATTTTTGGAAAATGCGGCAAGTGATCCAAATGTTTTAGCGATCAAACAAACGCTTTATCGAACTTCAGGTGATTCTCCGATTGTCGAAGCATTGATTGAAGCTGCCGAAGCTGGGAAACAAGTTTTAGCGGTTGTTGAAATTCGCGCACGCTTTGACGAACTCGCAAATGTGCGGTGGGCTAGAAAATTAGAAAGTGCGGGAGTCCATGTGGTCTATGGCTTAATGGGAATGAAGACCCATGCCAAGCTGTCACTTGTAGTTAGACAGGAAGGCAACAATTTAAGAAGGTATTGTCATGTTGGTACCGGTAATTACAATCCTAAAACAGCAAGAATTTATGAAGATTGGGGTTTGATTAGTTCCGATCCCGAATTAGGCCACGATCTTTCTCGACTATTTAATCAGCTCTCTGGTTTTGTTGTTGATACCGATTTCACTCGATTGCTTGTAGCACCCCGTTCATTACGAAGTGGATTACTTTCAAGAATTGAAAGAGAGATTGAAAATTCTAAAAAAGGATTACCTGCGGGAATTAGATTTAAATTGAATTCATTACTTGATGAGACATTTGTTGATGCACTTTATCGGGCATCTACAGCAGGGGTTAAGGTAGATTTAATCACGAGAGGTATTTGCTCTCTTAAGCCTGGCGTTCCGAGCGTATCTGAAAATATCAGGGTTAGATCCATAGTTGGTAGATTTTTAGAACATTCGAGAGTATTTAATTTTACTAATGCTGGGGAAAATGAATATTGGATCGGTAGTGCAGATTTAATGGAACGAAACTTAGACCGAAGAGTTGAAGCACTTGTGCAAATAATTAAACCAGAACATAAAGAAACGTTAAATCTGCAATTAGAAGGCTATTTTGCGTCAGATGTCGACCGTTGGGAATTAGATCAAAGAGGTGGCTGGCGCAGAATTAACATCAACTCTGAAGGAAAGTCACTAATCTCAATTCACGCGCGACAAATTGAGAATAGCAAGTTATGACGCAATCACTAGTTCGAGCAGCAGGTGCTGTTATCTGGCGCCGCAACAATAGCGACGAGTTAGAAATAGCGCTGATTCACCGTCCAAGATATGACGACTGGTCATTTCCTAAAGGTAAATTGGAAGAGAATGAAGTTGAAATTGCTGCAGCATTTCGAGAAGTTATGGAAGAAACTGGTTTTGCCGTTGTATTTGGTCCATTTATTGGAGAATTAAATTATCAAACAAACGGAATTTCGAAGAATGTCAAATATTGGTCAGCAAAATTTATTTCAGAGGTTGGAACGCCGCAGCCAGAAGAGGTAGACCAAGTAAGTTGGTTTTCAATTTCCGAGGCAGAATCAAAACTCTCAAGGCCGGATGACATATCAATTCTAAAAACTTTTATGAACTTTGATCTAGATTCAAATGCATTGGTACTGCTTCGCCATGCAAAGGCGCTTGATCGTAATGAATGGAGTGGCGACGACGGCGATCGACCATTAATACAAATTGGTCAATTGCAAGCGAAGAGATTACTCAGTACTTTGCAAGTATTTGGAATCGAAGAAATTCACTCTTCAGCTGCAGTGCGTTGTTATGAAACAGTTACTCCAATTGCTCGAAGTCTCCAGTTAGATTTAATTTTTGCGGAAGATTTAAGCGAATATGTTCATTCTAAAAATCCAGATAAACCTTTTAAATATATAAATAAGTTGATGAAAGTAAATTCTAATATAATCGCTTGCAGTCACAATCCAATACTTCCCGAGATTTTAAATAGATTGATTGAAAAGTCAGGTATTGAGAGTTCGCAAATAAAGTTGGAACCTGGAGATGCGTGGGTTATTCACCATGTAGATAATGTGATAATTGCAATTGACTTCTTAGCAGCACCAATCGTTTGATATTAAACTTCCATCCAATCCATCCACTTTAGAACTATGCCCTCTCTAAGCGCCCACGGGCATATTTCCAGTTGATCTACATCTAAATTCCGCATAATACTTTCGGCAACATATGCGCCAGCGACGATTTGTCGGGCACGGCCGGCAGAGACGCCAGGCAAATCCGCTCGGTCTTCAAGTGACATCTCTGCCAACCTTGGCGTAATTTTTCTTAATGAATCAATCCTTAAATTCTTACCATTTCCTGGAATCCAATCCGCGCATAATCGCGCCAGCGTTCGGAATGTTTTACTGGTTGCAATCGCTCTATCAGTATCTTGGTGCTGCACTAGCGCAGGTAATATTTCACTAAGTTTATTCTCAATGTGATCACGCATACTTCTTAAACTCTTTTTTGTGAATGGGTCTCCTTCTAGTAAATCTTTGGTTAATCGAGCTGCACCAAGCGGAAGTGAAAATGCAACATCAGGAGATTCATTAACACCGACTGCAATTTCGAGCGATCCACCACCAATATCTAACATTAATAATCGGCCACTTGACCACCCGTACCATCGTCTTGCTGCAAGAAATGTAGTTCTAGCTTCTTCTTCACCAGATAATACTTGTAGATCAATTTCATATTCTTTGTTAATCATTTCTATGATTTCAGCGCCATTTTTTGCATCACGAAGTGCTGAGGTTGCAAATGGCAGCAGTTCTTTGGTTTTTGCAGAATTAGCTTCTTTCAGTGCGCGACCGATGCAATCTCTAAGCGCCTTAATGCCTTCATCCGAAATAATGCCATTGGCATCGAGATAAGAAGTCAATTGCAGATCTTCTTTGAAATTTGCAGTTGGGTTTGGCCGGGCACCTGGAGCGGTATCCACGATTTGCAAGTGCACTGTATTTGAACCAACATCTAATACGCCTAATCTCATTTGATTGACCCGTTGCTAGAAAGTTCATATGCGTTATTTGCGATCTCGCGACGACGCTTTAAATAATTCTCACTGCAGTTTGGAATTAAGTGCTCAAACCTTCTCGGAGCCTTTACAAAAGCACGAAGCTCGTCAGCCTTATTTGTTTCAGAATAAATCGGCAATCCAGTAATTGGTGGCGTAGTTGCCTTATGGGGGAAGAGAGTTCGATATGAGAGCCCTGCTTTTTCAAGGAAGAAGACTGCGAGATATTTAATTGCGTCGATAGGTTTCTTTCTGAGGACGCCATAGATTGAGAAACCTCGATATCGAACGTTTTGCAAAATTTTGGTTGCGGTCACCGGTTTTGAAAGAGTTAATAAGAATTCTGCAATTTCTGCAGCCCCAGTTGTGGCAGGGAGTTTGGCGCAACCTTCTCTTAGTTTTTTCCTAACGCTTTCGCTTTGGAGTTTTTTAACAGCACTTTCAATATCAATTAAATTTCCTTGATCTGCCATAAGTGCTGCGTTGTGGTCAGAGCACCAGCGGGCTCGGGTCTCTTGATCGTCAGTACCTCGAATATTAGATACAAAAACAGTGGGTAGCCCAGCAGCCAATAGTTCATGTACTCCGTTATATCCGGCCGCACAAATTCCAGCCTCAAATGCAAATAGCAAATCTGCTAATGGAAAATATCTAACTACTTTTATATCAAGCCCGATTGGAGCCAGCGAGTTTCCGTTTTTATCTTTTGGTTCCTTTGTTAAAACAACTTGTAGATCTTTCCAGCCAATTAGCCCAGAAAGTGCGGCATGCATCTTTTGGTTTACATCTGCATCACCAGTGCCAAGTTGCACCAAAACTGCAGGACGATTGGGATCCAATCCCAACTTCTCCTTGGCTGTTTTCTTATTTAAGGCACGATCAACTTTAAATAGCGAAACTGGCGAAAATAATTTAGATTCCTTACGCTTAGAAGTCGGTCCATGATCATATGCGCGCGCATAGTCGCCAGGTTCAACTACATAATCCATAATTTTAGATTGCATTCCTAATACAAATCGTTGCGGCTTTTTTTGCCATAATCCACGACGTATCCAAACTAAAGTCAAATCTGGTTTTGCAATTTTTGCTGCAAGAACTCCTGGATAGGGAACAACGCCATCAAAAGTAAGTATTGTTGCGCCAGTTTCTTCTACTAACGCGAGAATTCGATCTCTTAAGTATTTATCCCACTTATATCGTGGCATAAGTCCGCGATCTCGTCCTGTTATATATTCTGCCGGAATCCCAGTTGCTTCTGGGATCTCAGCAACTGCGCTAGCCATTGAAATAATGATTGGATTTGCTTGGCTTTGCAACGCTTGTCCGATAGCGGTAGCACGAGCTAAATGACCCATTCCAATACCGTTGCTAGTTGCAAGGATGATTGTTGGCTTTGCGCTTCCGGCTTGCATGTGGCGAGAGTATCGGAAGCTGTAAGTGAGTATCTATTAACGCCATGAGATACTTCCTTAATGAGTATCTCAAAGTCTGGCGCCTCCGTTGAAATAATCAGATTTCTGGAATGGGATGAAACCGATGCCGCTGGCCACCATCATTACGCGAGTGTTTTTCGTTGGGTGGAAGAGTTAGAAGCAAAGCTTTATCGGGACTTAGGGCTGCCAGTTACGCTCTTCGGACAAATTCCTAGAGTTAAAGTGCAGATGGAATACCGTCGTCGAATTTTCTTTGGTGAAGTTGTGAAAACGGAGTTAAAAGTAATTCGAGTTGGCAATTCCTCTATGGAGTTAGACTTTAAAGCTTTTGTCGGAAATGAAATTGCAGCAGAAGGCAATTACATAATTGTGCATTCACCAGATAAAGAGAGTGGTTCCAAGCCATGGCCAATCGAATGGAAGAAAAAATTTCTTAACGAATAATTTTTGCAACCATAGCGCCACTACCACCACCGACACCACCGCCTGGCCAAGTACCAGAACCGCAAATAAATAAACCAGATATTGGAGTTCGATGGCGATTCCATGAAGGTGTTGGACGTAAGAAGAAGAATTGGGCGGGATGATGGCTACCACCAAGAGAATCACCTTTGATTAAGTTTGCGTTATAACGTTCCAAATCTGTTGGCGATAGTACTTTTCGAGAAAGAATTTTGGATTTCGTTCCTGGGGCATAACTTTCAATTATTTCAATGATGCGATCGGCATATTGTTCGCCAACTTGGTCCCAAGTATTTCCCAATATTTCACCAAGCGAATCACCTTTTATCTCTAACGGTAAAACTCGAACCTGGATCCAAAGAACATGTTTTCCTAGCGGTGCGCGCGATGGATCAGTAACGGTCGGTTGACCTATAACTAGCGCAGGAGAGCTTGGCAATAATCCAGCAGCAGCTTGGGTGTATGTCATGGCTAAATCATCAACATATGGTGCAATATGTATGTAATTAAATTCCTTGGCTTCCGATGCTTTCCAAGAAGGCAACTCATCCATTGCTAAATGGATCATCATCGTTGATAAACCAGGACGGAATTTTCTTACTTCGGCAACTTTTTCAGAGTCGGAAATCTTTGAATTTAATAGATTAGGAATTAGCGAAGGATTCACATTTGCAATTATGTTTTTTGCATTAAACACTTCACCGTTAGAAGTCTTAACTCCCACAGCCTTTTCATTTTCAGTAATGATTTCGACAACTCTTGTATTAACTTTTATGGTTCCATTATTTTCAGCGATTACACCGGTCAGCGCCTTTATTAAGGTATCGGCACCACCTTTACCGAAAACCATGCCAAATTCTTGGCCGCCGATAGATTCTAAGAAAGAAAAGAGCGCTCCTCCTGAAATATCTGGACCGTAATCTAGATGCATTCCCCAAATTGCAGCCAAGGCCTTGGTTTCAGGGTGTACAAAATATTCGTCAGTGAATGCTCTTGATGACTGGAGTAATAACCTGATTAATTGAAAAAGTCCATTGGTACCAAGTGCGCGCCAAGTTTTATATATTGATTTAGCAGCAGCAAAAGATGGCAACTCAGCGCCTAAAAGCGGAAAAAGATGCGGAGCGAATTTTCCTAGGAGCGCTGTAAGTGCTTGCCAAGATGCAACATCGTTTGGTGCGACACGTTTTAGAGTTTCGATATTTGCGGCCCGGTCCATCACGATTCCAAGAGATTTTCCATCTGGGAATAGCGAAATGAAAGGTTTACCTGATGGAACAAATTCTAAACCATTACGAATCAGATCATCTTTTAGGGTTGTCATAATTGGACCACCAGCAAAAAGACTTAGATTTGTTGCGAATAAGTCATGTTTAAATCCAGGCAAAGTAACTTCTTCAGTTCGCACTGCGCCGCCACATGTATCTGCAGATTCGAGAACTAGAACTCGTTTTCCGCGTTTAGCGAGCAGCGCCGCCGAACTAAGTCCATTAATGCCGGAACCAATCACAATTACATCGAATTTATTCATTTGGCGATCCTCTCACGCGGACTAAGTCAATTCAACGATTTTAAGTTCTGGACTATCTATCAAAATGACCTTACATTTCGACATCAAGAGTCAGGGAGAGTTGAATGAACCAGAAAAGTTATGACGCAATTATTGTAGGAAGCGGTATTAACGCACTTGTCGCAGGCGCAGTTCTTTCAAAATCTGGTTGGAAAGTTTTACTCTGTGAGAGAAATTCCGTGGCCGGTGGCGCAATTCGTACCGAAGCTGCAACTCTCCCCGGATATATCCATGAATTACTTTCAAGTTGGCATCCGCTTTTTGTAGGTGGACCTGCTTATGCAGAGTTAGGTGAAGAGTTAACAAAACGCGGAGTCATTTATAAAAATACTGTTTCACCAACTGGCGTTGTCTGCAGCGCCGGTACTGCAATTCTCTCTACCGATCCTGCAGAAACTGCAAAAGAGATGGATCGACTAGGCGATGGCGCAGCATGGGCTGGGATGATGCAAGAGTTTGGTGCGAAAATAGATTTAGCATTCGGATTACTGGGTGCAGATTTTTGGCGAACTAATTCATTGAAGTTAGCCCGAACTGCGAGAAAGCGTTTTGGTAATCGCGGCTTAGTTGCAACTGGCGCAGAATTATTAGAACCGGCCGCACCTTGGTTAGATCGCACATTCTCATCCGAAGTTACTAAATCATTATTAGCGCCGTGGGCGCTACATAATGGACTTGGGCCAGATGACGCGAGTAGCGCTTTCATAACAAAAGTTATTGGCGCTGCTGTTGCTTTTGGCGGCATGCCAGTACCTGTTGGAGGTGGCATAAAATTAGTTGAGGCCTTAGTCGGAATTATCAAAGACGCTGGTGGCGAATTATTAACTAGTGCAGATGTAGTAAAAGTGACTACATCAGATGGAAAAGCTACCGGTGTGCAACTTGCGGATGGTCGAGAATTTTCTGCAACTAAATCAGTTCTTGCTTCTGTAACACCACAAGCTTTGTATCAAGGTCTGCTCGCCCAAGAAACGATTCCAACCGAGATCTCAAAATCTGCTGAATCATTTAGATATGGTCGCGCTGCAATTCAAATTCATCTCGCACTTTCTGAGCCGCCACAATGGAAAGCTGATTCACGGTTAAAAGATGTGGCGATTGTCCATATTCTCGATGGGATGAATTCGTTATCTGAGTCAGTAAATGCATCAAATCGTGGTTGGTTAGCTAAGCGACCAACAATTGTGGTTGGTCAACCAACCACTGTTGATCCATCGCGCGCTCCTGCTGGCGCATCAATACTTTGGATTCAATTACAGGAAAACCCACGAAAAATTCTTGGTGACTTAGCTGGTGAAATAAATCCCGGCGATGGTTCTTGGAATGAAGAGCGGTTAAACAAATATGCAGATCGTGTACTAGCTCAGGTTGCTGAACAAATTCCAAATCTTTTCGGAGCCATTACCGCGAAAATCGTGCTTGGACCTGAACAGATTGAAGCGATGAATAAGAATTTAGTAGGTGGCGATCCTTACGCTGGAGATTGCCGGGTAGATCAATACGCGCCATGGCGGCCACTTAGCGCTGCGACCGGACACCGAACACCAATTAAAAACCTTTGGCATATTGGAGCATCAACTCATCCGGGCCCTGGTTTAGGCGGCGGATCTGGATTCTTAGTTGCAAAACGATTAACCCAGAAAAGTATCTTAGAAAAATTAAGAAATCGTTAATCTGAAAATAAAAAAACCCGCCAGCTAAAATGGCGGGTTTTTTTAATTAACTATTTATTTTGCAACTAGTGCTAATACGCGACATGGGCTGCCAGATCCGCCAACAATCTTTAACGGAGCTGCAATCACGATTGCACCGGTTGTAGGCAACTTATCTAAATTGCGAAGTTGCGTTAGACCATATTTATTATTTCCAAGGAAGAGTGTGTGGCATGGGAACGGCATTGAAAAGCCAAAAGCTCCGCCAGCATCAGTTCCAACAGTTTCGACACCCATTCCAAGAATTTCAGTTTTAGTTGCGAAGTACTCCGCACACTCAACTGTTAGGCCTGGTGTGTGTGGACCATTTTCATCTGCATTAGCAAATGCTTTGGCATCATCACCGAATTTTGACCAACCGGTGCGGAACATTACCCAAGCGCCTTTTGGAATTGCGCCATTAGCTTTTTCCCAAGCTTGAACATGAGAAACGTCTAAACAGAAATCAGGGTTTGCCGCGGCTTCTTTTGCAAAATCTAATACGACAGCTGGACCGACTAGACGAGCAGGTGGTACTTGCGAGACATCATCAAGATCTTTACCGGTAACCCAGTGAATCGGTGCATCAAAATGCGTGCCGGTGTGTTCGCCAGTATGGAAATTATTCCAATACCAAGCTGGACCTTTATCGTCGTAACGAGAGATAAGTTCTAATTTAAAGTTTGCAGTCTGTCCCATCTCAGGTGGTAATCCAAGAATCGGTGTGCTCTCTTGCAATGGCGCTGTTAGATCAATAACTTGAACTGATCCCGAAGCTAAATCATTGGCAAGTGCTTTTAGGTCGGCCATTTATGTGCTCCTAACAAAGTTGTGGCTAAAACAGTTGCGAAAATCTCTCATTAAATTGAGATATCGGCAAGGGGCTTTCGGCTAGACATCGCTCACACGGTAGGCGAAGATAAGCAGCGCTTGGGAACTAGGTACCCAGCAAAAGGAGAGGCCATGGCAGAGCGCTCGTTTGCAGCTGAAGTTGAGAAGCTGCGCGTTGGTGCGGGCGAAGAGTTTGCTGGCGAAGGAATACTTGCCGTCACTAAAGCCCTGCTGCAATCTGGCGTCTCATATGTAGGCGGTTATCAAGGTGCGCCAATCTCGCACTTGATGGATGTACTTGGCGATGCACACGAAATATTAGAAGAACTTGGAATTCATTTTGAAAACTCTGCCTCCGAAGCAACTGCTGCTGCAATGTTGGCGGCATCAGTTCACTATCCCTTACGCGGCGCAGTAACTTTCAAATCAACAGTTGGTACCAATGTTGCCTCCGATGCGCTCGCTAACCTTTCATCAGGCGGCGTAACTGGTGGTGCGCTAATTATTGTTGGTGAAGATTACGGCGAAGGTTCTTCAATCATGCAAGAACGCTCACATGCATTTGCGATGAAATCACAAATTTGGTTAATGGATCCGCGCCCAAATTTAACTGCGATTGTCGATTCCGTTGAATTAGGTTTTAGATTATCTGAGGCTAGCAACACTCCCGTAATGTTAGAACTTCGACTTCGCTCTTGTCATATTCATGGAAAATTTATTGCCAAAGATAACGTTCGCCCATCTTTCACTTTGAAAGACGCAATCGAAAACCCGCGCCAAGATCCGGCCAGGGTTGTATTACCACCAGCATCATTTGCGCACGAGCAAGAAAAATTAAATGTTCGTTGGCCTGCAGCTGTAAAGTTTATAAAAGAAAATAAAATCAATGAAGTAATCAACGATGGCGCGCAAGATTTTGGCATTATTTTACAAGGTGGCTTATATAACACGGTAATACGCTCTTTGCAATTACTTGGACTTTCCGATGTCTACGGAAATAGCAAAATTCCACTTTATATTCTCAACGTTACCTATCCAATAATCGATGACGAAGTAATTGAATTTGCTAAAAGTAAGCGTGCAGTGTTGCTAGTTGAAGAAGGTCAACCCGACTACATCGAACAAAATCTTCATGCAGTCCTTCGGCGTGCAGAAGTCTCAACAAAATTATTCGGCAAAGAGATGTTGCCACCAGCTGGTGAATACACGCCAGCGCATGTTATTAAAGGCATCACCGAATTCATTAGAAAATATGGTCCACAACTGTTGGATCAAAATGCTTTGCCTGCGGTAGTACGGCCAAATGGTGATAAACCAACATCACTCGAAACTCGAATTGCTCCTGAAAAAGTTCATGGTCGACCACCGTCATTTTGCACTGGTTGCCCAGAGCGTCCAATATTCACTGCGCTAAAACTTGCAGAACGCGAAACTGGAAAACATCACATCAGTGCCGATATTGGTTGCCATCTATTTTCTATTTTGCCGCCATTTAATATCGGCGCAACCACAATGGGTTATGGACTTGGTTCAGCTGGTGCATCCGCTTTCCAATCAATTGAAACCGATAAGCAAGTAATCTCATTTATGGGTGATGGTGGATTTTGGCATAATGGATTAACTAGCGGAATTGGAAATGCGGTTTTCAATCAGAGCGATGGCTTAACAGTTATTGTAGATAACGCTTATAGCGCTGCCACAGGTGGCCAAGATATTCTCTCTTCAAAGGCTGATAATGAATTGCGATCTACAAAGCATCCAATTGAAGCAGCGGTACGCGGCGTTGGTGTTAAGTGGGTAAAAACGATTACTAACACATACAAAGTAAGTGAAATGCGCGAAACCTTTAAGAGTGCGCTAACTGGAAACGTTAAAGGTCCAAAAATAATCGTGGCGCAGAGTGAATGTACATTGAATCGAATGCGCCGCGAAAAACCTGCAATGGCTAAAAAGATTAAAGAAGGTAAACGGGTAGTTAAAGAACGTTTTGGAATTGATCCAGATACTTGCACCGGCGATCATTCTTGTATTCGCATAAACGGCTGCCCATCTCTAACAATTGCGCCAAATCCCGATCCAATGCGTAAAGATCCAGTGGCATCAATTCTTAATACCTGCGTAGGTTGCGGACTTTGCGGTGAAGCGGCACATGCTGCAGTTTTATGTCCTTCGTTCTATCGCACTGAAGTTATTAGCAACCCATCGCTTTGGGATAAAGCTAAATTAGCACTGCGCAGTGCGGTAATTGGATTTTTGCAAAATGGCATTGAACGACGGTTAGCTGGAATTCAACCAAATGCTTAATCAAACTCGGCCAATCACAATGGCTGTTTTAGCAATGGGTGGCGAAGGCGGCGGCGTTTTAGCTGATTGGTGTATCGATATGGCCGAGCACTCGGGATATTGGGCCCAGACCACATCAGTACCTGGAGTTGCACAACGGACTGGTGCAACTATTTATTACTTAGAATTTTTTGTAGATGACGGCAGTAAGAAAGAGCCAATCTTGAGCACGATGCCAACTCCTGGCGAAGTAGATATCGTGATTGCTTCTGAATTAATGGAAGCAGGACGCGCAGTATTTCGCGGATTTGTTACACCAGAGACAACAACCTTTATTGCATCAACTAACCGCGTTTACTCGATGACTGAAAAAACTGCGATGGGCGATGGTCGAGTGAGTTCAGAAGAGTTGCTAAGCGCTTGTGAAGCTGCAGCCAAGAAGTTTATCGCAGGAGATTTTTCAGAAGTTGCAGATAAAAGTGGCACGGTAATTTCCGCGGCGCTATTTGGCGCGCTTGCCGGAAGTGGTGCGCTGCCATTTAAGAAAGAACAATTTACAACGGCAGTCGAACGTAGCGGACTCGGAGTTAAGAATTCTTTGGCAGCATTTGAAAAGAGTTTTGAGATTGCACAAAATTCACTAAAACCGAAATCAAATCCAGTTTCAATTTCAATTGGTACTAAGCCAGTCGATGCGCCTACAGCTAATTTAGGTTTATCTCCAGCGGAAGAGTTAGAAATTCTAAATAATCCAAACGGATCAGTTGGTTCAAAGTTACAAGACCTTGCTTCTCGAATTAAGAGTGATTATCCAAGCGCTGTTACTTTAATGACAATTAGTGGAATTAAACGAACAGCGGATTATCAAGATCCCGCATATGCCAAAATATATTTGGATCGGTTAGAGGCAGTAAAAGAACGCGATTCGGTACTTGGCGATGGTACTTACCGAATTCTTAACGAAGTAGCTCGATATACCGCGCTCTGGATGACTTACGAGGACACGATTCGAGTAGCAGATTTAAAAACTCGGAGAACTCGTTTCAATCGCGTTAATAAAGAAGCTCGCGTTGGCGGTGATCAGATTATGCAAGTTCGAGAATATTTACATCCAATGGCAGAAGAAATTGCGGATACTTTGCCAACATTTTTAGGTGGTTGGCTAATTAAAACTAAGCCAGTTACTAATTTTATTAATAAATTAACAATTAATGGCATGCGGTTACACACTACTTCTCTGCACGGTTACTTTTTACTTTATATTCTTTCCAGACTTAAATTTATTCGTCGTAGATCGCTTAGGTTTAATTTAGAACAAGAGCGAATTGATAAATGGTTAACCACTATCTTGGCAGTTATGCCAGAAGATTATGAACTTGCGTACGAAATTGCAGAGTGTGCCAACGTAATTAAAGGTTACGGCGATACTCACAAAAATGGTTGGCGTAATTTCACTTCACTTATGATTGAAGTTGAAAAATTGCGTCAAGATAAGAGCGCAACAGCAGCAACTAGGATTTCAACGCTTCGAAGTGCTGCGCTTTCTGATGAGACTGGCGAGAAGTTAAGAGCTTTGCTCTAAAAAATCTTAACTCTCCTCAAACTTCGCGGTAATTTCAGCATATGTCATCATTGAACGTGCAGCTTCAGCAGCCATCTTTTCGCGCTCTAGATTTCGCTCGAGTTGGACTTTTGCTGATACATATTGTTTTGGCCAACGAACATCCAAGTAACCGATTTTTGCGGCTTCATTAAGTGTCCATGCTGGATTAGCTAAATGTGGGCGAGCAATTGCACAAAGGTCGGCGCGACCCGCAGCAATAATCGTATTGGCATGATCTGCCTCAGATATTGCGCCAACAGCAATGGTCTTAATTCCAATTTCATTTCTAATCTGATCTGAGAACGGAGTCTGGAACATGCGACCATAAACTGGTTTCTCTTCTTTTGAGACCTGTCCGGAAGAGCAATCAATAACATCAGCGCCAGCAGCTTTAAATGCCCGTGCGATTTCAACTGCATCATTAGGGGTAATTCCGCCTTCAACCCAATCATGAGCCGAAATACGTACGCTCATTGGTTTACCAGCGGGCCAAACAGCGCGCACTGCGTTGAAAACTTCAAGTGGATAACGGAGTCGATTTTCTAGAGTTCCACCATATTCATCGGTTCGCTTATTTGTTAGCGGCGAAATAAATGATGAAATTAAATAACCATGTGCAGCATGTAGTTCTAGCCAATCAAATCCGGCTTCATCGCCAGCTTTAGTAGCTCGAACAAAATCAGCTTTAACGCGATCCATATCCTCACGAGTCATCGCTCTTGAAGTTTGGGATACGCCAGCTAAATATTGTTGTGGCGAAGCAGAAATTAATTCCCAGCCGCCACTTGCAACCGGTTTATCAATTCCTTCCCAAGCGAGATTGGTCGCACCTTTTGCACCAGCGTGGCCGATCTGAAGCGCAATTTTTGCATCTGAGTTCTCGTGAACGAAATTCACAATCCGTTTCCATCCAGCAGTATGTTCAGGTGTGTACATTCCTGGGCAACCCGGGGTAATACGTGCATCTGGAGTTATGCAAGTCATTTCAGTAAATACCAGTGCAGCGCCACCCATTGCACGCGCACCTAAATGCACAAGGTGATAATCAGCTGGTAAACCATCGTGCGCTGAATATTGCGCCATTGGTGAAACAACTATGCGATTTTTTAAAACTACATCACGAACTTTTAATGGTGTGAGCATTGGCGGTATTTGGCTTCCAGATTTTGGAAGCGGAACACCCGCATCAGCAAATGCTTTTTCAGCATACCAACGTTCATATCCATCTAAGAATTTAGCATCGCGTACCCGTAAATTTTCATGGCTGATGCGTTGCGATCTAGTTAATAAGGAGTAATTGAATTGTTCTGCAGGGAGTCTTGTATAGCGATCAATATGCTCAAACCACTCCATCGCATTTCGTGCAGCGTTTTGAATTTTTAGAACTTCAACCGAGCGCAAATCTTGGTAAGTTTTAAGCACAGAATCAATGCTTACCGAACCGTCGCTCGATCCAGCAGCTAAAGTTTCAAAAGATCGTGCTAATTCAATGGCATCTTCCATTGCTAATTTAGTGCCAGAACCGATGGAGAAGTGGGCAGTATGAGCAGCATCGCCCATCAAAATTGTCGGAACTTTCTTACCGTTAATTGAGTTCCAATGAATCCACTCTTGACAGATGATGCGTGGGAATTTGATCCAAATTGCGGAGCCGCGTAAATGAGCCGCGTTAGTCAGAAGTTTTGCACCACCAAGATGTTCTTTGAATAAGTTCTCGCAAAAGGCCACACCTTCCTCTTGCGTCATATCTTCAAGTCCAGCTTTTTTCCAAACTTCTTCAGGAGTTTCAACGATGAATGTGGAAGTATCGCCATCGAATTGATAGACATGAGCTTGGAACCAACCAAATTTTGTTTCTTTAAATAGAAAAGTGAAATCTTTAAACATTTTTTTAGTACCGAGCCAGACGAAGCGACAAATGCGAGTATCAATGTCGGGCTTAAATGTCTCTGCGTAGCGAGTTCGGATTGCGCTATTTAGACCATCCGCGGCGATAACTAAGTCAGCATCGTATTGCGCTGCAATTTCTTGATCATCTTTAACTTCAGTTTCAAAAACTAGTTTGACTCCAAGTTCTTCACATCGTGTCTGCAGAATATTAAGTAAACGCTTACGGCCAATACCGCAGAAACCGTGTCCACCAGAGATGAAACTCTTATCATCAATCCTTACATCAATATCGTCCCAGTGATTAAAAGATCCTAAAATTTCTCGTGCAGTTTTTTCATCCGCGCGCACAAAGTTGCTAAGAGTTTGATCCGAAAATACTACGCCCCAACCAAAGGTGTCATAAGGGCGATTTCGTTCAACCACAGTGATTTCGTGAGCTGGGTTTTGCTTCTTCATCAAAATTCCAAAGTAGAGCCCAGCGGCACCGCCGCCTATTGAAATAATCTTCATAGCTCTCCTCTGTCGTTCAGCACAACTACAACGTTATGGAAATAATATCTTGGTTAAGAATAGGGATACTTACTTACTTCGGCTAGTGATAGTGATTAGGGTTACGCCATGGTTAGCCCACGATTTAATGGCAAAGTAGCAATAGTCACCGGCGGTAGTGGCGGAATTGGTTCGGCAATCGCCGCCGGTTTCGCATCCGAAGGAGCGATGGTTGCAATATTTGATACAAATGCAGAAACGTTGCATAAGAGTGTTACCGCCCTTGAGGCTTCTGGTGCAAAAGTAATTGGCGAGGTAGTCGATGTAAGAAACGACTTAGAAGTTATTAGCGCAGTTGATCGTGTTGCAACTAAATTTGGACGTGTTGATATTTTAGTTGCTGCGGCTGGAGGTTCGCTTGGCACTCCGCGGGATTTAAATGACATTAACGAAGCCGATATAGATTTGGTATTAGATGTAAATGTAAAAGGTACTTTTAATTGTGCGAGAGCAGTTGTAAAACATATGAAAGCTGTTGGCGGCGGATCAATCATTACTTTTTCATCGATAGGCGGTCGCGGCGCAAGTCCAGTTACTGGAGTTCCATATGCTGCTGCTAAATCTGGAATTTTAGGATTGTCTCGAAGACTTGCACGGGAAGTTGGCCCAGATAACATCAGAGTTAATGCAATTGCCCCGGGACTTTTCTTAACCGGTAGATTGCAAGGAATGTTTGATGCGCTTGCAGAATCTGAACGAAATGAAGTGCTAAATGCGATTCCACTTAAGCGAATGCCTGAAATCGATGAATGCGTGCAGCCAGTTCTATTTCTAGCCAGCGATGCTGCTTCTTACATGACCGGAACGGTTTTAGATGTAAATGGCGGCAGATTAATGCCTAGTTAGTGAACTAGAACACTTTATACGCAGCGGTAACTTTAATCTAACGAAAAATTTATCAAAAGATTGTTGACGCAGTCGCGACAACAGCCGAAGATGGGTGTTTCTCGCGTAGCGAAAGGTTTAATAAATGCCGGTAACAGTGAGTTTGCCTGGGCTAGAAGGCCTGGATCATGTCGGGATAACCATTCCTAATCTTGATGAAGCAGTTGCGTTTTACTCCGAATTACTTGGAGCAGCTGAAATATTTAGACTAGGGCCTTTTGATGCTAGAGAAATTCCTGGAGTTGAAGGAAAAGACTGGTCACTAGCTCATGTAAATGTTGTAGATGCTAAATTTACAATCGCAATGTTAGAAACAAAAAATGGCAGTAGATTAGAACTTTTTCAATATGATCGACCAGATGATCGTCGTTTAACCCCACCTCGTAATTGTGATCTTGGTGGACACCACATCGCATTTAAAGTTACCAATCTGGATGCTGTTTTAGCGATGAAAGAAAAGTTTAACCTTACTTTTATGGCTGGGCCAATTGCGATTACCGAAGGACCAGCAGCTGGTCAAAGAATTATTTATGTTTTAGATCCATGGGGCAATCAACTCGAATTGGTTGAATACCAATCGGTTAAGAAGTAATAGTCAAATTAGCAAATGATGATTAACACTCTGACTGCAAGAATTGAGATGCGTGGGATCAGCAAACAGTTCGATGCTGTCAAAGCACTATCAAACGTAGATTTAATGCTCTACCCTGGCGAAGTACATACAATTGCCGGTGAAAATGGTTCCGGAAAATCAACATTGCTAAAAATTTTAGCTGGTGTTATTCAGCCTAATGAGGGGTTAATAAGGATTGATGGAACCAGCCATGTTTTAACAAGCGTACGTGGCGCGATGGGTCTCGGTGTAACCATGGTTAGCCAAGAATTAAGTTTGGTTCCGAATTTGGGAATTGCCGAGAATGTTTTTCTAGGACATAACCAAACCCGTGATTTTATAGGAATTAATTGGAAAGATACTGAAAAGCGAGCAGCTGATCTCTTAAAACGTTTAAATCTAACGGTAAATCCAAAACAACTAGTCTCAACGATTCCGCAGCATCAACAACAATTAGTTGAAATTGCTCGCGCACTTTCATTCGATACTAGAGTTCTACTACTCGACGAACCTACATCATCTTTAGATCCTGCCGAAGTTAAATCACTATTCAATGTTATTCAACAACTTCGTGCTGACGGTGTTGCTGTAGTTTTAATTTCGCACCGAATGTCAGAGATGTTAGAAATAAGCGATCGATTTACTGTTCTAAGAGATGGAAAATTGATTGATACTGGAGTTAAAGGTGATGTTACCGAAGAGTGGTTAATTGATCGTATGGTTTTAAATAAACCTAAAAAAATGTCGAGCAGTACTTATTTAGCCTCAAATAAGAATGTCATCTTGGAAGTACGCGAACTAAGCGATCGGTTAGGTGCGTTTAGCAAAGTTTCATTTAATTTACATTCTGGTGAAATTGTTGGAGTTGCGGGACTAGCTGGTGCAGGTCGAACCGAACTGGTAGAAACCATTGTTGGTTCACGTTCTCGCCTTGCTGGTGAAGTACTAATAGATGGCGTTGTTGTTAAAGCTAATAGTAGAAGTTCAATTAAATCGGGCATTGTGCTAGTTCCAGATGATCGCCGCACTAAGTCCACCATCCATGAGATGTCTGTTAGGGAAAACTTACTACTTGCTCAGCATCAACTTCCTTTTTCATTTAGAAGTAAGTCTAAAGAAGCGAAGATTGTTAAATCTTGGTGCGAACGATTTAAAATCAAATTGTCTGATATTGATACTCCGATCAAGTCTCTTTCTGGCGGAAACCAACAAAAAGTAGTAATTGCCCGGTGCTTACAAACTAATCCGAAAGTGTTAATTTTAGATGAAGCAACTAGAGGGATAGATTTAGGCGCAAAAGCGGAGATTTATGAAATCTTGAGAGGACTTGCAAAAGAAGGATTAGGAATTCTTGCAGTTTCTTCAGAAATTAGTGAAATTTTTGAAATATCTGACAGAGTACTTGTAATGCACGCGGGAAAGTTGGCTGCAGATATGGGACGCGAAGAAATGACGGAAGTAAATGTAGTTGCTGCCGCTACCGGTTCAATCAAAAAGGGGGATCGATAACTATGTCAATCAAACTTCCACGGTGGAGTTCATTACCAGCTTGGTCTGGCGTGCTACTTCTTGAAGTTTTACTAATAGTTTTTATGGCAATCTCTCAACCAGAGTTCGTCTCGACCGGAAACTTGAGCAACATAGTGAGATCAGCAGCGATTCCAATTGTTTTGGGGATTGGAATGACTTATACAATTCTCACCGCGGGAATCGATTTAAGCGTAGGTAGCGTTTTAGCATTTAGTGGAATTTTGCTTTCTGGAATGATAGATCACATGCCGCGTTATGCCGCAGTTGTTGTAACAATTGCCTTAGTAACTTTGATAGTTGGCGGCATAAATGGCACTTTGATTGGAAGGTTTGGGCTTAATAGTTTTGTCGTAACTTTGGGTTCTCTTGGAATATTTCGAGGAATTTCTTATCTGGTTACAAATGGCACGACCCAAAATATTGATGCTGGTCCGCTCATTCGCGCCCTAGGAGATGGCAATGTAGGCCCAGTTCCTGGACCGTTATTAGTTGTAATCGTGCTCGCAACAATTTCAATATTTGTCTTGCGTTCTACTTTCTTTGGTCGCGATGTTTATGCAGTTGGGGGAAATGAATTCGCTGCACAACTTGCTGGAATTTATACTGGCAGAGTTAAGATGAATGTTTATGTTATTTCTGCAGCTTGCGCAGGTTTAGCTGGCGTAATGCAAGTTGGTCGCCTCGATTCAGCTGCACCAACTGCTGGCGCAGGGTTAGAACTCGCAGTCGTTGCAGGCGTTTTATTAGGTGGCACTCGCCTTAGCGGAGGCGTAGGAAGTATCACGGGCACTGTAATTGGTGTGCTCTTCCTACAAACCGTATCGAATTCCCTGACTATCCAGGGAGTCTCCTCATACTGGCAACAAATTGTTACCGGTGTATTACTTGGAGCCGCGGTTTTATTTGACCGCATACGTCTTGAGTTATCAAGTCGTGCACCATCGAGAAAGGACAAGGAATGAAAGCAAGTAATAGAGCGACAAAACTTTCACGACGTAGAGTCGTTGGAGTTGCCGCATTAGCTGCAGTTTCGCTTTTATTAGCAGGCTGCTCTTCATCAAAATCTGACTCCGCCGCTGAAGTAAAAGGCGTAGTTGGTTTTAGTTATCCAATCGAAGCTAACACATATCTAAAAGCTATTGGTCTTGCTGCCCAAGCAGAACTTAAATTAGCTGGATACGATTTCTATCCACTCGACGCTCAACTCGATGGAAATAAGCAAATCTCAGATGTTGAAGCTATGATTACTAAAGGTGTAGTAGCAATGATTATCTACCCACTTGATTCAAATGGTTTAAAGCCTGCTTTAGATAAAGCTGCTGCCGCCGGTATCAAAGTAATCACTATGAACTACAGCGTTGATGACTCAACAATGGCACCACCATCACCATCGCTAGGACAAGTACAAGATGCATTCCCACAACGCGCGCTTGCAAAAGAACGTGTTGCTTGGTTAGCTAAAGTACTTCCTTCAGGTGGAAACGTGCTTTATGTTGGACTGGGCTTCCCAGTAGCTGCGCTAGAAGCTCATGCTGCAATGTTTAAAGAAGAAATTGGTTCCGTTAAAAACCTTAAGTATGTCGGTCGCGTAGATAACAAGACTGATGATTCCGAAGGCGGCCGTCAGGCTGTAGATCAGGCGCTTGTTAAGTACAAGAACCTTTCTGCAATCGTGGCTTACAACGATCCAACTGCACTTGGCGCTTATGCCGCAGTTCGTGCAGCTGGCTTAACTGACAAGATCAAAGTTATTGGTCTACAAATGCAACCAGAAGCTGTAACTTCACTACAAAATGGTGAAATTTCTGGTTCATGGGATTACAACCCAGTTGAGTCTGGACAATCTCTTGCCAAGCTTACGATTTCTGCTCTTAGCGGAGAACCAGAAGCAAACTACAAGAAGACCATCCAAACTCCTGCAACTTTCTACGATCAAGCATCTGTTGCTGGCTTCGTCTCTTGGGACGATCGACTAGCAAAGATTGGCAAGTAGTTAGTAGCAAGAATCACTTAATTGAAAATGGGCTCGAGGTGACTCGGGCCCATTTTTAGTGGAGAGTTAGCAAAGGGCAAATGCTTGGTAAGGGGAGAGAAATGGCAATAGATACCGCTGCAAAATATCGTGATCGGTTTCCAGTTTTTGGATCCGTCGCATATTTAAATAGTTGCTCCCAAGGTGCGCTCTCCCATGAAGTGCGTGCCGCCTTTAGCCAATATTTAGATGGCATGGATGAACGCGGATCACTTTGGGAAGAGTGGGTCGGTCGCCAAGAAGATGTTCGCGAATTAATTGCGAAAGTTTTTAGCACAACTTCTGATCAAGTAGCAATTACAACATCAGCTTCAGCCGGTGCATCTTCACTAATGAGTGCAATTGATTTTACAAAGGGCAAGAACAAGATTGTTACAACTGGTTTGGAATTTCCTACTATCGGCCAAATATCACATGCCCAGGAACTTCGTGGTGCAGAAATTTTTCACGTTCCTGCCGAAGCTGATAATCGGTTAGATATCGCAAAAGTTGCAGCAGCAATCGATGATAAAACAGTTTTAGTAGCAGTGACTCATGTTTGCTATCGCAATGGTTCGATGACTGATATTAAAGCGATTGTTGACTTGGCACATTCACGCGGAGTTCCAGTACTGGTTGATGCATATCAATCTGCTGGCGCAATTCCAATTAACTTTGAAGAACTTGGCGCAGATTTCTTAGTCGGCGGCGTGTTGAAATATATGTTGAGCTGCCCTGGCGTTGGATTTATGTTGGTGAATAAGAATAATGTTATGAAAGCAATCCCAACTATGACCGGTTGGTTTGCAGCGCGCGATATTTTCGCTATGGATATTATGAAATATGATCCTGCAATCGATGCTCGCCGATTTGAATCTGGCACGCCGCCAATCCCAAGTCTTTATGCCGCGAAAGCTGGAATTGGCTTACTCCTAGAAGTTGGCCTTGATAATGCTTGGGCACATACAAAAATGTTGCATGAACAAATGCGCGAGGGCATTGTCGCCCTGGGTGGAAAGTGCGCAACCCCTGCGGGAGCTGGATTTCATGCGGCGATGCTCGCTGTAAAAGTTACCGATGAACATGCAATGGTGGCGGCGGTGGCACAGGATAAAGTTGTAATTTCATCACGTGATAGCAATATCCGAATTAGCCCACACTTTTATAACAACCATGAAGATATTGAGCGGTTACTTGCTTCGATTGCAAAAAATAAACACTTACTAGCTTAAAACTTAAATTAACGCAGCATCCAAAGTAATGGTTGCGCTGGCATAAAGTTTAGAGACTGGGCAAGTTTTTTTAGCTTTCTCGGCATAAGTTTTAAAATCTGCATCGCTCATCCCTGGAACCGTGCCGCGGCAGATTAAATGTATTTCAGTTATCCAAAAACCATCGGCTTTGCCTTCTAAAGTTGCAGTCGCTTCAGTTTTAATAGTTACAGAGTTTCCATCAATACCAGCATCTTCTAAGTCGCTTGTTAGCGCCATCGAAAAACAGCCAGCATGTGCAGCTGCAATAAGCTGTTCTGGATTTGTGCCCTTTTCTTCTTCAACTCTGGCAGTTAAATTATATGGAACTTCTGGTCCACTCAATCCAAACTTCATCGTGCCTTTACCAGATGGAACTGGCCCGGACCAGATAGCGCTGCCTCTATGTTTACTCATAGACCAATCATACTCTCTGATATAGATTGCTGCCATGTCGGCCGGAATAGTTAGAGATATAAATCGCGTAAAAGCTAATGTTATTTCGCCAGCAATATCATCATTTGAAATAGTTCCCGGTGGTCCTTATGCCGAGCCGCTAAGTTGCCAGCAATATGAATTCTCATTAGCTGCTTCACATCAATTAAGGAGCGCGCTCTGCGATAGTTATATTTATGTATTAGACGGCGAAGGCGAAGTTGAAATTAATGGAAGTAGAAGCGATATTTCGGAAGGCTCAGCAATACTTACTTATGCTGGTGAAATTTCAACAATTTCGAGCAGATCAAAAATTTCATTTTTAGTTATTGAAGTCCCTTCTCCAATTACGCCATGGGGAAACGCACTTGCAAAGCCAGTTGAGATGGCAAAACGTGTAGTTGTTACAAAATTAGGCGCAACAAGTAAAGAAGCTGCCTCTAGCGATCGGGAATACGAAACACTTTTTACTGAAAAAAATGGCAGCCGTGGCGCAACAATGTTTGTCGGATTTATTCCATCCTCTGGCGCTCCAGATCACTATCACTTGTATGACGAAATTTGCGTAATTGTTCGCGGCGCTGGTGGTTTGGTAACTTCAGAGCAACCACTTCAAGAGTTGAAAAAGGGTTCGGCATTTCATGTCGCACCTCGCTTTCTTCATGCAATTCATAATCCAAATCCAGAAGACCTTTGGATATTGGGTGTATTTAGACCGGAAGGTTCACCCGCAGCAGCGTTTTACCCAGATGGACGCCCTGCCCCAGTAGATATGATGGATAAATGAGCGACGCAAAAAAACCAGTACTCGGTGGAACTGCAAAGAGCGATTACGAAAATTATGTTCGAACCGATGAACTTTTAAGTTTACAGAAGAGCCCAAGTGAATGGGAACACCGAGACGAGTTACTTTTTGCTGTAGTGCATCAATCATCAGAGCTCTGGTTAAAGCTAGCGATAAGTGAACTTACCGAGGCGACCGACTATTTGAAAAAGAACGATATCCGTGGCGCACTTCGCCTATTTGATCGAATCGCTATCTGTATGCGCCAATGTCATGAAGCCCTTGATATGTTAGAAAAAATGTCGCCGTGGGATTACCAACAAGTGCGTCGCGCACTTGGCCATGGATCTGGTTTTGATTCACCAGGATTTAATGGTCTCCGTAAAGGTGTTCCCGGACTTGGTAAAGAGTTTCATCGCCTGCTTGGTGAAGCCAATATTGATCTGTTAACTCTCTATTTAAACGATCGCAAATATGAAGATCTTTATTTGTTAGCGGAAGCCCTCACTGAATTAGATGAACGGATCTATCTTTGGCGCCACCGTCACTACAAAGTTGTGGAGCGAAGCATTGGTGCAAAAGTGTCAGGTACCCAAGGAACTCCAGTTGAAATCCTTAGCAAGTTGAATTCCTTTACATTCTTTCCAGAACTTTGGGATATCCGAACCACAATCACTAATCACGCATTAGAACAAGAAGCGAAAAAGTCCGCTTACTAATTTGTTTTAGCGGAACGGATTGAAATCTGGTGAACGCTTTTCGGTGAAAGCTTTGCCGCCTTCTTTTGATTCTTCAGTGTCGGTATATAAATCAAGGACATCAAAAGCTAGCGATTGAATACCGCCGATATGGTCCGAATCTGCATTAAAAGAGTGCTTCAAAGTTTTAAGCGCAGTAGGTGAGAGCGATGCAACTTTCTTTGCCCACTCACGTGCGCTTGAAATTAATTGGTTTGGTGCAACAACTTTATTAACTAAACCCCAACGCTCAGCTGTAGCGGCATCATATTGTTCACATAGGAACCAAATTTCACGCGCACGTTTTTCGCCAACAACGCGTGCTAAGTAGGCAGTGCCAAACCCGGCATCAAAAGATCCAACGCGTGGACCTACTTGGCCAAACTTTGCAGTTTCAGATGCAATTGATAAATCACAGAGCACGTGTAGCACATGACCGCCACCAATTGCGAAACCATTTACTGCTGCAATAACTGGTTTAGGTATTGCGCGAATTAATTTATGAAGCGATTCAATTTCAAACATTCCAGTTTCGGTTTCACCGTAGCCACCGGTAGTTGCGCGCTCTTTTTGATCGCCGCCAGTGCAGAAAGCTTTTTCGCCAGCGCCGGTAAGAATTATTGCGCCAACTTTTTTATCGACCCAAGCATGTTTGAACGCAGCAAGTAGTTCATCAACAGTTCGACCACGGAGTGCGTTGTAGCGATCCGGACGGTCAATAGTGATGGTTGCGATTAATTCTGATACTTCGTAATTAATATCAGTGAACTCGTTCGGCTTAATCATGGCGATACTTTACTCGGCAACTTCAATTACAACAGCGATGCCTAGCCCTACTCCGATACAAGCGGCGGCGATTCCGATGCCGCCACCTTGACGCTTTAATTCTCGCGCACAATCAACGATTACGCGGGCTGCAGAACCTCCTACGGGATGGCCAATTGCAATCGCGCCACCGTTTACATTTACGCGCTCTGGATTGATTTCTGGAATCTCATGTAGAACCGTCAAAACCATTGAAGCAAACGCTTCATTAATTTCCCATACTTTAATATCGCTAACTTTTCGGTCTACTTTCTTTAAAACTTTATGAATAGCAGATATTGGCGCACGCGAGAATTCATTTGGCTTTGTTGCAGTTACTTGGGTAGCAAGAATTCTTCCGATTCCTGGGAGTCCAAGTTCGGCGCAATTTATTTCATTTGTAATCAGCATGGCAACCGCGCCATCATTTATCGGCGAAGAGTTGCCTGCCGTTCCAGTTCCGCCATCTGAAAATGCCGAAGGTAATTCGCCAAGTTTTGCAAGTGAAGTGTCGCGACGAATTGATTCATCAGAAGTTAGTCCATTAAATGGAACCACAAAACCGTCATGGAATTTCTTATCCCAAGCCACGGCTGCGCGCTGATGTGAGCGCAGGGACCATTCATCTACTTGCACACGAGTGATACCAAACCGCTGACTAACCTCTTCAGCGCAACGGCCAAGACTTTGCACCCAGTCTGTCGGGAATTTGGGATTGGTCATGCGCCAACCAACAGTGGATTGATTTAAAACTAACTCGGAATTTGAATCCGGTTTCATTTTTGAGCCACGCTCAACAATCCATGGAGCGCGTGACATTGATTCGACACCGCCGGCAATTACGTAGTTGTAATCGCCAAGCCGAATTGCTCGTGAAGCTTGAATGACAGCTTCACCGCCCGACCCACATAATCTATTTAAAGTTACACCAGGAATTGTTTCGGGAAGTCCAGCAAGTAGCGCACCCATTCTTGCAACATTTCGATTATCTTCGCCGGCACCATTTGAATCGCCCATGATCACATCATCAATTAAATTTGGATTTAAGTTAGGAACTTTCTTGACTAATTCAGAAATAGTAAATCCCAATAAATCATCTGGCCTGACTTTGGAAAGAGCTCCAAAATAAGCGCCAAACGGGGTTCTTACCGCAGCAGCGATGATGGCTTTATGCTCTTGCATGTAGCGTATTATTGACCATCTAGCGCATTACTCGCCATTAACTTGGTGTTTTATGTAACGATATTACGCACAATGTGCGCCTACGGAGGGAGATTTCTTAAATGGATCGTCAACTCCGAATATTGGTAACTGGCGCCGGACGTGGAATTGGCAAAGCAATTGTTTCGCAATTAAAAAACGATCCATTAAAACATAAAATTGCAGTGACTGCGCGAACTAAATCGGAATTAGATGATGTAGTTTCTGGCGCACTCGGAGAGACCCTTGTAATCGCTGCAGATGCAACTACTGCAAATATCCCAAATGAAATTATTGAAAAAATGGTTACCTCATGGGGCGGCGTTGATGTAATCATTCTTAATGCTGGTGAAGCAGATGTACAGAAAATTGAAGATACTACAGATGCAATTTGGGATAGGACGTTAGCAATAAATACCACGGCGCCATTTAGATTTATTAGAGCAGCTACGCCAATTATGAAAACCCAGAATTATGGCCGAGTAATTGTGATCGCTAGCATTGCTGGGTTAATGGGCGAAGCATTTGTTACTGCATATACAGCATCTAAGCATGCGGTGGTGGGTGTAGTCCGTGCCAGTTCTATTGAATTAAATAAATATGGCGTAACAGTTAATGCGTTATGTCCTGGTTATGTTGATACTCCAATGCTAGATAAAGGTTTAGATGTAACTGCAGCTAGAACTGGTAAAAGTCGAGATGAGTTACGCGCTGCACTCGCTGCAAAACAGCCCGGTGGTCGGTTATTGACTGCGAAAGAAGTCGCGGATGCGGCAATTGCATTTATTGATAACGGTGAAACCGGCCAAGCTCATTGGTTGGATGCTGCAACAATTGGGGAGCAGAAATGAAAAAGTTCGATCGAATAAACCCAGCTTCACTTGCAGCTCCGATTGGATTTTCACATGCGGTTGCAACCGAGGGTGGCAAGTTGGTATTTCTTGCGGGCCAGACAGCGTTAAATAAAGAAGGTGTAATAGTTGGGAACGGCATTGTTGAACAGTTTGAAAAAGCGCTCACAAACCTATTAACAGCGCTTACAGAGGCGGGTGGTAAGCCATCAGATTTAGCCAAGCTTTCAATTTTTTCAGTTAATCCCGAGAATTACCGCGAGAATGCGCGTGAAATTGGAAAAGTTTGGCAGCGATTAGTTGGAAAAGATTTTCCGGCAATGACGCTAGTTGGCGTAACTCGGCTTTGGGATATTGAAGCGTTAGTAGAGATTGAAGGGTTTGCTGTTCTTTAATGAACAAACTTGCAAATCTTTGGTCCGCTAAATCTGTCGCAGTAATTGGCGCTACCGAACGAGTAGGTGCAATGGGTCGGCTACCAATTGAATTTCTGTTGAAGCATGGTTACCAAGGTGAAATTTTTCCAGTAAATCCAAAAGGCGGCGTCATTTTAGGAATCGCTGCATTTACTTCAATCTCTGAAATAAAGAAACCCATTGATTTAGCGTTAATTATGGTGCCATCGAACTCGGTTGAAGCAGCGGTAAATGATTGTGCAAATGCGGGAGTACCAGTTGTAACAGTAATGGCTTCAGGTTTTGCCGAAGCCGATGCAGAAGGTGCAATAGCGCAAGAGAAATTAGTAGCGATTGCCAGAAAAGTTGGAATGAGATTAGTTGGACCTAATTGCATTGGCTCAGTTGGTGGCAACGCAAAACTAACCGCAACTTTTTCACCAGTTTTTTCTTCTGACAGCACCACTATTTCGGCAGGGTCACTTGCATTGGTTAGCCAATCTGGCGCACTTGGTTACGGAACTTATTCACTTGGATTGGACCGAGATTTACCAATTGGTGTGGTTGTAACAACTGGAAATGAAGCTGAAGTAAGCGCAATGGATATTGCGACTGCGCTTTCGGAAGATAAAGATATTTCTGGAATTTTGATTTACACCGAGGGTTTAACAGAAATTTCACAACTACGCGAGATTGCAGCAAAAAAACCAACTGCCATTTTGAAAGCTGGTCGCTCTGAAGCGGGAGCGGAAGCAGCCGCTTCACATACAGGTGCGTTAGCTACTGGTGATCGAGTTGTTGATGCTGCAATTAAAGGAACTGGTGCAGTTCGAGTAAATAACGTAGAAGAACTTTTAGATGCTGGCGCGGTTTTCACTACAGGTACAAAATTGTTTGGAAAACGCGTCGCAATAATTACGACTTCAGGTGGCAGTGGAATTCTAGGAACTGACGCGCTGGAAGCATGTGG
This sequence comes from uncultured Bifidobacterium sp., assembly GCA_964632545.1. Lineage (GTDB taxonomy): Bacteria > Actinomycetota > Actinomycetes > Nanopelagicales > Nanopelagicaceae > UBA7398. The sequence goes on from CAZWBQ010000008.1 coordinate 29,366, forward strand.
ACTTGAACTTGCTGAACTAGAGCCGAAAACTATTGTCGCACTTGATGAGTTAATTCCGAGTTATGGTAATTCCACTAACCCGGTAGATGTAACTGCAGCTGTAATTTCCTCACCTGAACTCTTTGAAAAATGCATGGCGATATTAGTTAACGATAAAAATGTAGATGCGATCATCGCAGCTTTTTGTGTATTAGTAGGTGACGATGTCGAACGCATTGCAAATGCACTTGGTGCCGCTGGGAAAGTTAGATCTTTACCAATTGTGGTATCACGAACTGGTGCAGCGTCGCTAGCGCCGATGGCGGCAAAAAAATTAGCGCAGTTTAATATTCCGGTCTATCCAACTCCAGAACGAGCTGCGCGAGCACTTGAATTATTACGAATAGTTTCAACGCCGGTTCCAAAATTTGTACGTCAAGCAATAGTCGAGTCCACCAAATCTCCAATTTCTGGCGCAAGCGAAGTCGAACTTAAATACTTGTGGCAAAGTGTCGGTATTCCAGTTCCAGAATCAATTCTTATTACCAAGAAAGCTGAAATTAGTTCTGCAGTAAAAAAAGTTGGTGGGACTGCAGTTTTAAAAGCTGTAATTCCAGGGCTACTACATAAGAGCGATGCAGGTGGAGTTGCCTTAAATATTAGTGAATTAGAAGCACCAGAAGTTTTTGATCGGCTAATAGCAATTGCTAATGGTGGTGAAGCATCGGTACTTGTCGAAAGATTTGTACCTAAAGGGATAGAAGTATTAGTCGGGATAACTTCATCACCGCTCGGTAGAGTATTAACAATTGGAGTTGGCGGTCTGTTAACTGAAGTAATTAACGACACTGCACTTCGGTTATTGCCTGTAAGTAGCGAAGATGTAAATGCGATGATTGAGGAAACTCGATTATCAAAACTATTTGCAGGAGTACGTGGCGCAAAGGCTGCCGATCGCTCCGCATTTGTTGAACTCGTGCTTAGAATCACAGATGCAACCGCTGGTTGGGAAGATGGTTTTGAGTTAGACATTAACCCTGTAACTGTTCTCTCGGATGGCGCTTGGGTGTTGGATAGCGCTTACGTAGCAGCGAATAGCTAAGAGATTGAAGTAGGAGAGCGCCATGGATGTCGGAACAATTGTTGCCCGCTCCATGCGGCGTTATCGGGATCGAATTGCGGTCGAGGGTCCCGAAGGTTCAATAACTTTTGGTGAAATTGGTTCTCGTATTTTTCAACTTGCCCGCGCGCTAAAGGTACTTGGACTAGCAGAAGGCGATCGAGTTTTAGATTTACAATCAAATCAAAATACATATATCGAAAGTGATTTAGGAATTTCTAGCGCCGGTCTATGTCGCGTTGCGCTCAATTACCGATTACACCCAACGGATTGGGTTCGCATTACTAAAGATTGCGGTGCAAAAGTTTTAATAATGGATGCAAAGTTTTGGGACGAAGCAGCGCCGGTTAGAGAAATTGTTGATCACATAATTTTGATAAAAGGCGATCACGAAGGCACTATAAATTACGAAAACTTTTTAGCTAAGCAATCCACAGAGCCACTTTTGCTTGCAGTTAACCCAGATAGTTTAGTTTCGCTAAATTATTCAAGCGGAACTACTGGAAATCCAAAAGGCGCAATTCGAACACATAGGAATCGACTTGCAAGTTTAGGAAATATAGTTACCGATATTTTTGGCCGAACCTTAAATGAAAGCGATTGCTGGGTACATGCTGGCCCAGTAACTCACACCAGCGGACTTTTTGTACTTCCATATTTTGCATTTGGCGCTAAACAAATAGTGCAAGCAAAATTTGAACCCGAAGCGTTGGTAGAAGCGATTGAACATAGAGGTGCAAATGCAACTGCGTTAGTCCCAACTATGGTTGCGCGCTTACTTTCCATGGAAAATATGACTCGTGAAAAAATGTCGAATTTAAAAATGCTTGGATACGCTGGTGCACCGATGCCGCCGGAGCAAATTCGCCAATGTTATGACCGAATAACTAAAAACATGGTGCAGTACTACGGCCTAGTTGAAGCAATTCCTCCGGTAACAGTTTTAAGCGCTGCTGATCATGAACTTGGGCTATTTAAAGATCCAGAAATTCTTACTAGCGCTGGAAATCCATGTACTACGGTGGAAATAAGAATTGTTGACGAAGACGGCAAAGATGTTCCGCAAGGTGAAATTGGCGAAGTCATCACCCGCGGTGATCACGTGATGCGCGGTTATTACGGCGCAGCTGGTAGCGATCCAACAGTTACAAAAGCTGTTAGAGATGGCTGGTTACATACTGGCGACCTGGGGCGCCTAGATTTAGATAATCGACTTTTTTTGGTTGACCGCAAAGGTGACATGATTATTAGCGGTGGATACAACATTTATCCGCGCGAGATTGAAGATGTTATTGCAGAAGTTTCAGATATATCTGAAGTCGCAGTTATGGGTGTTTTTGATGCAGAATGGGGACAACGAGTAGTGGCAATGGTGACGCTTTCACCAAATGCAATTTCTAAAGGTGATGAATTAGTTAATAAAGTCTTAGAACACTGCAAAACACGAATGGCTACCTACAAGAAACCAAAAGAAGTTTTGATCGTCGATGAATTCCCATTAAATTCCACTGGCAAAATTGCAAAGAAGATTTTGAAAAAACAACTCGAAGATAGAAATAAATAATGAGCGCTCCCGAGAAACCAGGCGAATATCCATATACACGTGGCATTAAATCTGATGCTGGTGTCTGGACGATGGGTCAATACGGTGGCTTTGGCACGCCGCGCGAAACAAACGAACGTTTTAAAATGTTATTGGCGCAAGGTTTAACTGGGTTTAGCGTTGCCTTAGACCTGCCAACTCAATTAGGACTTGATTCCGATCATCCACTTGCTGAAGGTGAAGTTGGCAGAGTTGGGGTTGCAATTGATAGTTTGGCAGATATCGAAGTTCTAATGGATGAAATTCCACTTGAGAAGATCAGCCAAGTAAGAACTACTGCAAATTCAATTGGATACATCTGGGCTGCAATGTTTATTGCATTGGCAGAGCAACGTGGCGTTGACCCAAACAAATTCGGTATGTTCATTCAGAACGATGTTTTAAAGGAATATATAGCTCGTGGAACCCAAATTTTCCCAGCAGAAGCTGGTTTGAAGCTCTCGGTAGATGTAATTGAATATATCGCGCGCGATATTCCAAAGTGGGTTCCGTTAGCGATGAGCGGTTATCACATTAGAGAGTCTGGCTCAGATGCGATTCAAGAAGTGGCATTTACTTTTGCAAATGCGCGTGAATATTTGGACAAAGCACTTGAACGCGGTGTAACAATTGATCAAGTCGCACCAACACTATTTACATTTCTATCTTCGAATATTGAGTTTTTGCCAGAGATTGCAAAATTCCGTGCAGCGCGTCGCACTTGGGCGAGAATTGCACGCGAGAAATATCATGCGAAAGATCCACGATCTGAACAGTTAAGAATATTTGCATTTACTGCTGGTTCATCGCTTACTGCTCACCAACCAATGAATAACGTAGTTCGAACTACTGTTGAAATGTTGGCAGCAGCCCTTGGTGGCATTCAAACTATGCATGTCTCTGCATTTGATGAAGCCTTAGGTGTTCCTACTGAAGAAGCTGCAATGCTAGCTTTACGAACGCAACAAGTTGTGGCATTTGAAACTGGCGTACTTGATGGCGTTGATTTATTAGCCGGAAGCTATGAGTTAGAAAAGTTAACTGACGAACTTGCTGAAAAAATGTGGGAAATGCTTGAAGATATTGAGAAACGTGGCGGAGCACTTGAATGCATAAATAATGGTTGGTTCTCTAAAGAACTATCCGATAAGGCTTACCAATTTTCGATGGATGTCGAAAGCGGGAAACGAAAAGTTGTGGGTGTAAACATTTTTCAAGCTGAAACTCCACCATTTAAACCGTTCGCGATTGATCCACAAAGTGAGATTGATCAAGTGGCATCACTAAAGAAATTAAAAGCAAGTCGCGATAACGAAGCTGTGAAAATTGCCTTGGCAAATGTTTGCGCCGCTGCGAAAGCTGGCGAAAATGTGGTCGGACCCTGTGTTGTGGCAGTAAAGGCCTATGCCACCGTTGGTGAGATTGTCGATCAACTACGCGAGGTCTATGGAAAGTGGCGTCCGAACACCACTTTCTAATGCCATAATTACGCCTCGTAAATCATGCCTCTCTAGCTCAGTGGTAGAGCAGCCGCCTTGTAAGCGGCAGGTCGTCAGTTCAATCCTGACGGGGGGCTCCATATCTTTACTAGTTCAAAGTCCAAGAAGTTGAATCATTTCGATTAATTACCCAAGGCTTAAAAAGATTTAACTCTGGTTGGGTAAACCAAGTTGCACCATCACTGCCAGCTACCATTAACGCGGTTGCAAGTGCATCAGCAAATGCGCCATCTGGTCCAATCACCGTGGCAGATTTCGCACCCACTGCGACCATGCCATTTTGTGGATCCTTAATGTGATCACCGCGTTCATAATCTCCACTAGTAGCAATCGCACCATCAAATATCTCAAAAGTTTTAACAATATTATCTTTATTATCTGGATCTGTAATTCCAATTAGCCAAGGTTTTACTTCACCATTTTCCAATCGACCGCCGCGAAGAGTGATATCTCCCGCTGCATTAATTAAAATATGTTTCACGCCATGTCTAATTAAAATTTCCGCAGATTTATCTGCAGCCCAACCTTTTACTAGTCCAGAAGGATCAAATCCACCAGGGACAGCCCAAGGATCAAAAGCGCCATTAGTTAAACGTTTTAACTCAGCAGAGAGATTCCAAACTTCAATAACTTCTTTTGAAGCGTTCGAAATATCAATTTCCTCACGACGTAATTTTGAGATTAAAGAATTGTTCTTATATGTTGAAAAAACTTCATCAACATGGTTCACATATATTTTTACTTCAGAAAGTGCACTTTCAAGTACGGGTTCGGTTAAATTTTCGGACTCAATATCAAAAAGTAAAACCGTTCCCCAAACTTCAATCTCGCGAAAAATCCGCACGGTTAACTCTTAAAACCCAGCCTTTTTAAGGGCAGATTGCAACGATTGCCAATAGGCAGTTGCTGTGTACGAAGCACGTGAACGACAAGAATTTTGAATTGCACAAGGCAAGTTTTCTGCGCTAGTAGACATGATTTGATCTATCGTTATTTTTTGAGTTGGGATCCACTGATCTAATGTCGGAATAACATAGCCACTCCAGCTACTAGGATTTTGATATCCGCTGACATCTGAAATCACACCATTTTTAATCGTGACTTTGATATATGTATTTCCGTATCTAGATGCTGAATAAGTGTTTCCGGTAAAAGCACCCGAGACTCCGCCGTTGGTTGCGGCCTGTGTTTTGGTTGGGGTAGGAGTTGGCGTTGGGGTAGGAGTTGGCG
>CAZWBQ010000008.1:34875-66952 GCA_964632545.1 uncultured Bifidobacterium sp.
GTTGCGGCCTGTGTTTTGGTTGGGGTAGGAGTTGGCGTTGGGGTAGGAGTTGGCGATGGCGTTGGCGTTGGGGTAGCGCTCTGAGTTTGCGTCGCGGCTTGGCTTTTTGTTGCAGTACCAGATGCCGTTTTTGTATTCGTACTCTTGCTTGGCTTTGCAGAATTAGTTTTAGAACTCGTTGTGGGTGTGGCAGGCGTCTGTGAATTAACGGTCGCTGGTGTTGCAGAACTATTTCCAGGAGCTGTTGTACCACCGCCTAAATTAGCCGCGCTATTTTGGCCAAATTGTGGTGGTGTCACCGCAAGTATGGCACCAAGACTTCCAATAGTTCCAGTTGCAATCAATACAGCACGTTTCATTATCTATCTCCTACTCGCCATGGAAAGCAAATGCTTCGTCATGAAACCGGTTCTTTGGAATACCAACATTTCTTGCAGCTTCTCGCACTGCATCAACAAGTGGAGTTGGGCCACAGATATAAACATCAGAATCTCTGAAAGTTGGCACAATACGCATTATGTATTTAGCATCCATTGGATGTTCTGATCGAGGGCCAATTAAATAATGTACTCGAGCGCCGCGTTCTGCTGCTAAATAATCTAATTCTTCTTTTAAAACTAAGTCTTCTTTTTTAGAAGCCCTGAAAATTACATCCACTTCAACGCTTGGTGGAAACTCTTCCATGATTGCTCGAATTGGTGTGATTCCAACGCCACCACCGATCAGAGTTACATGGCCTTTTGAGGCTCTACCCGCAGTAAATGCGCCATATGGACCTTCTAAAAATACTCGAGTTCCTGGTTTTATAAATGTAACTGAACCTGAGTGATCACCTAAATCTTTAACAGTTACGCGCAAATATTTTTTTGTAGGAGCAGCTGATAGCGAATAAGGATGAGAAATAAACCAATGGCCTTTTGTTAAGAAGCGCCACCCAAAGAATTGGCCACCTTGTGCACCAAGTGACTCAACGTTTCTGCCCTTCATAATTATTGAAAATACACCAGGACCTTCATTTACTACTTGTTCCACTTTAAGTCCAAGTCGTAATGATCTAATAACTGGAATTGCAAATCGCCAAGTAATTAAAGTTCCAGCAACTAAAAGATATAGAACATTCCAGAAAAATCTATTGAGCGGATGACCAATGAACATTGGTCCAGTTAGAACTTGATGCATGAACGAAAGCGCAATTGCTAAATATGTGTATAAGTGCACCGTCCACCAAGTCTCATACGACATTTTAGCTCGCGCTTTTTTATAAGAGGTCATGCCAGCTGCCATCATAAATATGAATCCAACAAAGGCGGGCAGCATCCAAGGAAATCGAGTTATCATTCGCCAAATTTCTACAACAGTAGGAATTCGTTCTAAACCGGCATAACCAAGCGCTACAAATAAGACATGAAATCCAATTAAGAATAACGAATAAGGTCCAAGTTTTCGATGCCAGGTAACTAACCGATCATGTCCCACGGAGCTTTCGATCCAAGGTACGCGTGCTACCAATACCAGCCCAACAAGAGCTAAGTAAGTTCCAATTAGAGCGCAAGTACGCGATACAGATGTGATGATTGCATAAGGAGAAGCCCAATCTTCATGGGTTGTACTTTCAATTTGTAGCGCAATCGTTAAACCAAGGCCAAGTCCAGTTACTAACGAAGCCCAATCGGCACCTAATCTCTGCTTGGACATTTGGCCACCTAACCGTAACTACCTGAGTAATTTCTGTGTGAGAAATATGTGCCGGCTCTGAAATCTTTTCAGTTAGGGTCTAATTTCTTAGATTACGCAGTAAAGTCTAGTTCATGCCTCTTCGAGATTTTGATGTGGTTGTAATCGGCTCTGGTTTTGGTGGATCCGTCGCTGCACTCCGCCTAACCGAAAAAGGTTATCGGGTAGCGGTTATTGAGGCGGGCCGAAGATTTACCGATAAAGATTTTCCTAAAACATCATGGCGAATTTCAAAATTTATATTTGCACCACGACTTGGATTCCGTGGAATTCAAAGAATTCACGCACTTCCAGACGTCTTGGTTTTAGCTGGTGCCGGCGTCGGCGGTGGGTCGCTTGTATACGCAAATACTTTATATGTGCCACCTGATTCATATTTTGAAGATAAACAATGGCGAGAAATTACAGATTGGAAAGCTGAACTTAAACCTTGGTATGACCAAGCCTCTCGAGTTTTAGGAATTGCCGAGAATCCCTACTTCTCCCCATCAGATCAAGCAATGCAAGAAGTCGCTAATGAAATGGGGGTCGGCAAAACATTCAAAATGGCTCCGCTCGGAGTTTATTTTGGTGAAGCCAGTGGTGTATTAAGTAAAGATCCTTTTTTTGGTGGCGTTGGTCCAGATCGAAATGGTTGCATGCAATGTGGTGCCTGTATGACGGGTTGCCGCCACAACGCAAAAAATACACTTCCTAAGAATTATTTGGGACTTGCGGAGAAAGCCGGCGCAAAAGTATTTCCGGAACATACTGTTTTAAAAATTGAAGAGCTAACTAATGGAAGTTGGAAAATTACGGCACGAAAAAGCAGTGCGTGGTTTGGTGGCAAGCGAATATTCACAGCTAATCAAGTAGTTGTTGCTGCAGGGACTTACAACACCCAGAAGTTGCTCCATAAAATGAAGCGTGATGGCGTACTGCCAAAAATATCTAGTTTCTTAGGAAAACTCTCTCGAACTAATAGTGAAGCGTTAACTGGCGCAATGATGCCTAAGAATTTTGAAACTGATTTCTCAAAAGGAGCCGCAATCACATCTTCTTTTTTTCCAAATGAGCATACCCATGTTGAACCGGTTAGGTATGGCAAAGGTAGTAACTTGATGGGGTTGTTGCAGACAGTTATGACCGATGGTGCGAGCGCTAAGAAACGTCGAAAGGCTTGGCTGCACACGCTAATTAGAAAACCATCAACACTTTTGAAAATACTTGACGTTCGAAAATGGAGTGAACGAACAGTGATTGCATTAGTAATGCAAAATGTAGATTCATCACTTTCAATTACTGGGAAACGTGGCTTATTTGGGTGGCACTTAACTTCCGTTAACGATGCGGATCATCCAAACGCGACTTATATTCCAGAAGCAAATGAAGTAGTTCGCAGAATTGCAGATAAGAATGGTGGTATTGCTGGCGGACATTTAGGCGATTTAATTGGCGCACCATTTACTGCACATTTTGTCGGTGGCTGTGTAATCGGGGCAAGTGCTAACACCGGAGTTATTGATCCTTATCATCGAGTTTGGAACTATCCGAATCTGCATGTAGTTGATGGAGCTAGCGTTACCGCAAACTTAGGAGTGAATCCGTCACTAACAATTACGGCGCAAGCTGAGCGTGCCTTTTCATTATGGCCAAATAAAGGTGAACTTGATCAACGTCCATTGCAAGGTAAAGAATATTTAAAAATGAATCCAATCGCGCCAAAGAATCCTTTTGTACCTGCTAGCGCAATTGGAGCGTTACGAATTTCCTAATATTTCACGCTGCTTTGCTTTTCGGCGATTAGGATATTTTGTAATTGGGAAATCTGGTTTTGCATAAAAATCTTTAATTATTGCTTGCATCAACTCCGCTTGTTCTTTAACAACATAATGCGATGCCCCTGGCAAAACTGCAAGCCTGCCATTTGGAAAAGCTTCATACATTTCAAAAGTATGCTGATTTCCGAAAGGTTCATCATCTCCAGCTAAAATTAAAACTGGAACTGTAATTTTAGCGAGTTCAGATAAAGTCATATTTGGTTCAGTTGCCCAAACTTTAAATGCGGTGGTCACAATTTCAACTAATAACTCTGGATCTTGTCCGCTTCGTTCTGCAAATAGCGCTTTATCTTCCTCTGGAACTTGAACTGTAGATAAATTAAAAGATAAGCCAGAGTCATGGTTATAGTTAGTGCCAATTGCGATAATTGATTTCACTAAATCTGGACGTTTAATTGCAATAAGCAGTGAAATAATGCCGCCATCACTCCAGCCAATTAAATGCGTTGGCCCCTTTATTACTTCTTCGATGTAAGCAATTGCTTCATCCGTTTGAAAATCAAAATGAAAGTACCCGTCTCGGATCTTGGTTCTTCCATGCGCAGTTCGGTCATATGAAAAAACATGGTGGTCACTTGCTATTGCTGGGAGTACCGTGAAATCCCAATCTTCCGTGCAGCTCAAACCACCATGAAGTAAGAGAACTGGCTCACCATTATTTTCGTGGACAACGCTCCAAACTTGATGTCCGCGCAGATCTAAGTAGCCCATAATCAATAAGTATCCATGATGTGGCGGTTACCTCGATCGAATGTTAAGTAATTCCAGGTCCAATCTGCAATAGTTCCAATTTTATTTCTGCCACCCAATAAGTAAAACAAGTGCAACCAAAGCCAGATTAACCATGCAACCGCACCGCCAATTTTTATTCCCTTAACTTCGACAATCGCTTTATGGCGTCCAATTGTCGCCATAGACCCTTTATCTAGATAGGAGAATTGTTTAAGGGAGCGTCCTTTTTTTAATGCCGCGATTTGTTTGGCTACAAACTTTCCTTGCTGAATTGCAACCGGAGCCACCATCGGTAAGAATTTTCCAGATTTATTCTTCACGCCAGAAATATCTCCAATTGCCCAGATGTGCGGATAATTTTTGACTTGCAAGGTAGCTTCAACCGCAACTCGATTGCCTTCAATGGGAAGAGAAAGTTTTTTAATTGTCGGCTCTCCCATTACGCCAGCCGCCCAAATTGTAATTGCTGACTCTATTGAATTTCCATCACTAAAAATTATTTTAGATTCGTTAATTTCTTTTACGGCAACATTACAAATTACCTGCACGCCAAGTTTTTCTAAATCTCTTTCGGTACGTTGCGATAAAGAAGGTGAAAAAGTTGGAAGTAACCTTGGTCCAGCTTCAATTAAGTAGATGTCAATATTTTCGGCTGCTTTTTTGAAATCAGAAGTTAACGGCCCACGCTTTAACTCTGCCATCGCTCCAGCCATCTCGACACCGGTGGGGCCGCCTCCGACTACTGATATCGCTAACCTTGAGTTATCTTCAAATCTACATAGGTCTTCAAAGTGACGCATTACTGATGCGCGAATTGTTAGCGCTTCATGGACACTTTTCATGCCGTATGAAAATTCGGCCACTCCTTTAATTCCAAAGTTATTTGTCGCTGAACCCATTGCGATAATTAAATGGTCATACTCAAGCACTTCACTCGAATCTAGCTTCACTGAATTTTCTCGATGATTTATGGAAATTGGTGAACCCATTCGGAATTTGATTCCAGTATCTCGTATTGCTCCTCGGACTGGATAAGCCACATGATCGGCTGCAAGTCCTGCAGTAGAAACTTGATATAACAGCGGGAGAAAAGTTTGAAAATTATGGCGGTCAACCAAGGTAACTTCAGCATATTTCGCTAAGTCGCGAGCTGCGGTGAGCCCGCCAAATCCTGCGCCAAGGATCACAACACGTGGCTTTTTTTCGCTTGGCGTATTCATATCGCAAAGTCTACTGTTAATTCCGTGAGTAGCCAGCGGAAAATCTTAGTTACTGGAGCATCTGGGTATGTAGGTGGCCGATTAGTTAAGGCGCTTTTAAATGAAAACCTACCGGTGAGAATTTTTGTAAGAGATAGCGCAAAAGTTTCTGGGCAAAATTGGGTTAGTGATGTTGAAGTTTCAACAGGAAATGCCAATAACTATGCCGAAACTTATGCAGCATTAACTGGGATTCATACTGCATTTTATTTACTTCACTCAATTAATTTAGGTCCAAACTTCGATGAAATTGAAGCGGCAATGGCCACTAATTTTGCAAAAGCGGCTACCGATGCAGGCGTAACACAAATTGTTTACTTAGGTGGAATTGCTAATGATTTGAAGAGCAGCAAACATTTAGCTTCACGTGCTCGAACTGGTTCAGTTTTAGCGCAAGGAAAAGTTCCAGTTATGGAAATTAGAGCGGGCATAATTATAGGATCCGGATCAGCATCATTTGAAATGTTGCGACATCTCACACATCGATTACCAATTATGACCACGCCAAAGTGGATTGCTAATCGAACTCATCCGATTGCGATCCGTGACGTACTTTGGTATTTAACTCATATTGCAAAATTAGAAAAACCCATTTCTGGAATTTTTGATATTGGCGGACCTGAAATATTAAGTTATGCCGATATGATGCAAAAATTCGCCAAAATTTCTGGATTACGAAAGCGTTTGATAATTAAAGTGCCGGTGCTTACACCACAACTGTCTAGCTTATGGATTGGATTAGTAACACCAGTACCAACTGCTCTGGCTCGTCCGTTAGTTGGTTCATTAATAAATGAAGTTGTGGCAGATCCAAATAAGAGTTTGAACGGAATAATTCCACCACCACCAGATGGATTAACCGGTGTAACAAAAGCAATTGAATTAGCGCTGAGCCGCATCTCTGCCAATGCAGTAGAGACCCGATGGTCCGATGCCGCGATCCCGACTGCACCTTGGCAGAAAGCGCAGGGCGATCCCGAGTGGGCGGGCGAGATGATTTTAAAAGATTTCCGCGAAGTCACTACAGATGCGCCAATTGAAAAAGTATGGGAAGCAATTGAAGAAATTGGTGGCGAGAACGGTTGGTACGGTGCAGATTTTCTTTGGTTCATGCGAGGTTTGTTAGATCGTGCACTTGGTGGCGTTGGATTGCGTCGAGGTCGAAGAGACCCAAAAACTTTAAGAATTGGAGAAAGTTTAGATTTTTGGCGAGTTGAAAATATAGAGAAAGGAAAATTGTTAAGACTTTACGCTGAAATGATTCTTCCAGGAAAAGCTTGGTTGGAATTTCGAGTCAGTGAAGTTGATGGCAAAACTAAAATAATACAAGAAGCAACTTTCTCGCCACATGGACTTGGTGGCCAGATTTACTGGTACTCAATTCTGCCACTGCACAATTTCGTATTTCCTACAATGTTGCGCAATATTGTGCGCAGCGCAAAGCGTAAAGTAATTTTCGGATAGCCATGCATGAGTTCAATGATGAAGTAGAATTATTAGCTAATGAAATTTTGGAATATTCGCTTGTACGATTAAAAACGGATCCACCGCTTGATGGACCAAGGACTTGGGAAGATTTGCAGGATGAAGTTGGAAATACCATCACCCCGGAAGGTTTAGGCGGCCATGCTGCGTTAACGCTTTTCAAAGATGTGTTGGCAAAGGCTTGTATTTCGACAGATCACCCGCGCAATTTGGCATTTATTCCATCTGCACCAAGTGAATATGCAAACTTATTTGATTTAGTGGTTGGTGCTAGCGCGTTATATGGCGGATCTTGGATGGAAGGCGCTGGCGCAGTATTTGCTGAAAATCAAGCATTAAAATGGATAAGTGATTTAGCAGGGATGCCTAAAAGCGCTGGCGGAGTATTTGTCCAAGGCGGCACCATCGGCAATTTATCTGCGTTAGTTGCGGCTCGACACGAAGCAAGAAAACGCTATCCAGATAATCAAAAATGGGTTATTGCTTGTTCAAAAGAGGCGCACGCTTCAATTAAGTCAGCAGCCGATGTTATGGATGTTGGTATTTTGCAGATTGAATCTGACCAGAATTTTAAATTGCAGGGAGATGTTGTTGCAAAAGTAATTGACGAGTACCAATTGAAGCATCAAACGCATCGAATTTTTGCAATTGTGGCCACTGCTGGTACGACGAATTTAGGTGTTATAGATGATCTTTCCGGCATTGGTAACGCAGCAAGAGCACGAGGTATTTGGTACCACGTTGACGGCGCCTATGGATTAGCAGCTCTTTGTTCTCCATCAGTGAAACATTTGTTTACCGGAATTGAATTAGCTGATTCGTTTATTGTTGATCCACATAAATGGTTATTTGCGCCATTTGATGCTTGCGCCTTGATTTATCGAAATCCAATAGTTGCGCGCGAAGCGCACACCCAACACGCTGGATATTTAGAATCTTTAGATACCGGAGAATGGAATCCTTCAGATTACGCAATTCATTTAACTAGAAGAGTAAGAGGACTTCCGTTTTGGTTTTCCCTAGCTGCGCACGGCACAAATGAATATGCAGCAGCGATGGATAAGACCATGTTTATTGCGCGTGAAGGTGCTCGACTAATTAACGAGAATTCAAATTTGGAGTTGATTTTAAAACCCGAACTTTCAATTGTCGCTTTCAAGCGAAAAGGTTGGAGCGGTGCGGATTATCAAAAATGGAGTGCAAAATTATTGGCCGATCAGATTGGGTTTGTAACGCCATCAACTCATCTCGGCGAACCCATATTGCGCTTTGCAATTGTGAACCCTTGGACCAAGGTGAGCGACTTAGAATTGATTTTAGGAACGCTTTAGCCTCCAGCGATTTGTCGGTTTCGCCCCATAAGATATGAATATGGAATTTGGCGTGCAGAACGAGGCGGCTCAACCTAACTCTGGTTTGAGCGAATTAGAGCTTCGAATTTTAGATTTTGAGCGCCAATGGTTTCGATATTCTGGGGCAAAGGAGAGCTCGATTCGAGAGCTATTTGATTTGACGCCACCTCGATATTACGAGGTTCTCAACGCCTTAATCGATCGCGAAGCTGCGCTCTTAGCTCAACCGATGTTGATAAAACGGCTCCGTCGCCTACGCGATGCCCGGAATGAGGAGCGTTCTGCCGCTCGCCTCGGGCTCCATAAGTAATTTCACCAGCCAAAAACCTCGGTTTGCTTGAGAGGGAATACCTACCCTAGATTTGGCGTTAGCACTCGACGGGTGTGAGTGATAAAAGACGCCCGATTCAACTATAAATAGGAGTGGAACAACTATGGCAAAGATGATTGCCTTTAATGAAGAAGCACGTCGCGGCCTAGAGCGCGGAATGAACACATTGGCGGATGCCGTCAAGGTAACCCTTGGACCCCGTGGTCGAAATGTAGTTCTTGAAAAGAAGTGGGGCGCACCAACAATTACAAACGATGGCGTATCCATCGCGAAAGAAATTGAACTTGATGATCCGTGGGAAAAAATTGGCGCGGAATTAGTTAAAGAAGTTGCAAAGAAGACTGATGATGTTGCTGGCGATGGCACAACTACCGCAACCGTATTAGCGCAAGCGCTAGTTCGTGAAGGTCTTCGCAACGTTGCAGCTGGTTCAAACCCAATGGCGCTCAAGCGCGGTATTGAAAAAGCTGTCGATGCGATTTCCGCAGAGCTTAGTTCGATGTCAAAGCCAGTTGAAACTCGCGATCAAATTGCTGCAACCGCTTCAATCTCAGCAGCGGATTCCACAATCGGCGACATGATTGCAGAAGCAATGGATAAGGTCGGCAAAGAAGGCGTTATTACAGTCGAAGAGAGCAATACTTTTGGATTAGAGCTCGAGCTAACTGAAGGTATGCGTTTTGATAAGGGCTATATCTCTGCTTACATGATTACTGATACCGATCGTATGGAAGCAATTTTAGAAGATGCTTACGTATTGATTGCAAATAGCAAGATTGCCAATATTAAAGATCTAGTGCCAATTCTCGAAAAAGTAATGCAATCCGGTAAGCCACTTCTTATTATCGCTGAAGATATTGAAGGCGAAGCGCTCGCTACTCTTGTGGTGAACAAAGTACGTGGAACTTTCAAATCTGTAGCAGTTAAAGCTCCTGGATTTGGTGATCGCCGTAAATCGATGTTGCAAGATATTGCAATTTTGACTGGTGCAACCGTGATTTCTGAAGAAGTTGGCTTAAAGCTTGATGCTGCAACTTTGGATCTTCTTGGTAAAGCCCGCAAGATCGTTATTACAAAGGACGAAACCACCATTGTTGAAGGTGGCGGAGATGACGAGCAAATTAAGGGTCGAGTTAACCAAATTCGTGCTGAAATTGAGAAGAGCGACTCAGATTACGACCGCGAGAAATTGCAAGAACGGCTAGCGAAACTTGCTGGTGGCGTTGCAGTTATCAAAGCTGGTGCCGCAACTGAAGTTGAACTTAAAGAACGCAAACACCGGATTGAAGATGCAGTACGAAATGCTAAAGCTGCTGTCGAAGAAGGCATCGTTGCCGGTGGTGGAGTTGCACTTCTACAAGCATCGAAGAAAGCTTTTGCTAATTTGAAACTTGTTGGCGATGAAGCCACTGGTGCAAAGATTGTGGAATTCGCGGTTGAATCACCACTTAAGCAGATCGCAGTAAATGCTGGCCTTGAAGGTGGCGTAGTTGTTGAGAAAGTTCGTAATCTCGAAGCAGGTTTCGGATTAAATGCAGCAACTGGTGAGTACGTAGACATGATTAAAGCCGGAATTATTGATCCAGCTAAAGTGACTCGTTCTGCTTTACAAAATGCAGCATCAATCGCAGCGTTATTCCTAACAACGGAAGCTGTAATTACAGATAAGCCTGAACCTAAGTCAGCAGCTCCAGCTGGTGGCCCTGGTGGTGGCGATATGGATTTCTAAGAAATCCAATGGCATCTAAAATTTCGAAGTCGCGGGATATCTTCAAAGCTGCAGAGTTAGCTAAAGCTGCAGCAGTTGAAGATGCCCGCGATTCGAAATTTGTTGGCGAAATTGTTTCGATTGAATCTGACGAAGATCATGTAGCTACTTATTTATTTGAAGCATCGCTACCTGGCTATATTGGTTGGCGATGGGCTGTAACAGTTACAAAAGTAGATAGCGATAGCGCACCAACAATCTGTGACGTAGTTTTATTACCTGGTGTGGAATCTTTACTTGCACCGGATTGGATTCCTTATCGCGATCGAATTCAACCTGGCGATGTTGGCGTTGGCGATGTTGTACCAACCGCTGCAGATGATGAGCGGTTAGTTCCTGGTTACGCAGTTTTACCTGGCGATGAAGAGTTGGAACTTAGCCAATTATTTGAATTTGGTTTAGGGAGAGCGCGCGTACTTTCAATTGTTGGCCGCGATCAAGCGAGCAAGCGTTGGCACGAAGGTGATCGAGGTCCAAATACACCGATGGCGCAATTCGCACCAAAAAACTGCGCATCTTGTGGTTTCTATATTTCAATAGCTGGTTCACTTCGCCAGGCTTTTGGCGTATGCGCCAATGCAATTTCACCGGAAGATGGTCGCGTTGTTTCGATCGATCACGGCTGTGGTGCGCACTCGGAGGCGTTAGTAACCGAATAAACCCCTTACCAAGTCGCAATTGATCTGCGATAAAGTACTCCTCTGCCCGCACCCCCGCGGCTTACATAAACGAATACTTAAAACTTGAATTGGAGATCCTCATGCCAACTGGACGCGTTAAATGGTTCAGCCTTGAAAAAGGTTTTGGTTTTATTGCATCTGATGAAGGCGAAGATGTTTATCTTGCCGCCGCAAATCTGCCAGATGGCGTTACAACAGTGAAGCCTGGCACTAAATTGGAATTCGGTGTTGCCGATGGTCGTCGCGGACCGCAAGCGCTTTCAATTCGAATAATTGATGCACCACCTTCTCTGGCTGCAAATTCTCGGACAAATCATGATGACCTTGCAGTAATTGTTGAAGAGAGCATCAAGATGTTAGATCGAGTTGGAAATGGTTTAAGACAAGGTCGTTATCCATCAGAAACTGAAGCTGCACGCGTTGCTAAAGTTTTGCGTGGAATCGCACAACAAATAGAAGGTTAATTACTCTCTCTTTTTGCTCGACGGATTGTGTATCGGATTCCCATTAATCCGAAAGTAATTCCTACCGCGCATGTATATAAAACTTTAGCTTCAGCGCTAAGCGCAAGCGCAAATACTAAAACAACAATCCAAGCAATGATTCCTGCCACAATAACTGGTATCGAACCTCTCATGGAAATAGAGTACTCCAATGAACTCATTGCGGTCTTTTAAGCACCGCAATTTTAGAATTCTTTATCCGGCAAGTACGGCTTCGAATATTGGGACATGGGCACAACGTGTTGCGCAAGATTGGTTAGTTTTACAATTAACTGGGAGTGGAACATATGTGGGTTTAGTAGTTGGATTACAATTTTTACCAGCACTTCTACTAAGCATGCAAGGTGGAAAACTTGCAGACCGATTTAATAAGCGAAAAACTTTAATAATTTGCAATATAAGTGGTGGCGTATCTGCAGCCACTCTAGGAACTCTTGTCGTCACTGATCATGTAAAACTCTGGCATGTATTTTTCTTTGCTTTCACGCTAGGAACCGCTAGCGCAATCGATGCTCCAGTAAGGCAAGCCTTCACAGCAGAAATAGTGGGGAAAGCTGATCTTGCTAACGCAGTGAGTCTTAATTCAGCAAACTTCAACTTAGCCCGACTGATTGGGCCAGGCGTCTCTGGCTTATTAATTGCAGCATTTGGCACCGGCCCATCCTTCTTATTAAATGCAATTTCTTACATATTTATCATTACTGCGCTCTTACTCTTACGGGAACGCGAGATGTTTATCGAAAATAAACCAAACATAAATGCCAAGATTACTGAAGCGTTCAAATATGTGAAAGCACGACCGGATATTTCCGCAGTTATGATTACAGTCTTCTTCACCGCAACTTTTGGATTAAATTTTATGATTTTCAATACTTTGATGGCTACAAAGGTTTTTCATAAAGGAGCGGCATCTTATGGAGCGCTCGGCAGTATTTTGGCAATTGGCTCACTTACTGGTGCGCTAATTTCAGCTAGGTTAGAAAAAAAACGGCACCCTTCATATGTAATGCGAGGTTCCGCACTTTTTGGTGTGATTGTTGCAATTGAAAGCTTTGCACCTACTTATACAGTTTATGCCACTCTACTTCCAATCGGCGGATGCATAGCATTATTAACTTTGATAAGTGCAAATTCAATGGTGCAAGTTCGAACCGATCCAGCTATTAGGGGTCGTGTAATGGGAATCTATTTAACAATTTTTATGGGTGGAACACCGCTAGGTTCGCCATTAATTGGTTGGTTGAGCACAACCGTTGGCGTGCGAGAGACAATGTTAATTTGCGGAATTATTACTTTCGTAGCGGCAACTTTAGTATTTTATAAATTTAAAGGACGAATCGAAACTCCAGCGAGTTTCTTAGTTGGTGATGTATTAGAAACTACTTATGAGAATAAGTAGTACCAGGCTTACTAAGGTAATGATGGTAACGATTCGCCTAGTTCGGTAATTCATAAGTAATTATCGCAATTCTTTAGTCGGGGTTGCAATAACTAAAATCATCGCAACGATCACGATCGCTGGAACCATTAAATATCCTTTTGATATTCCAATTTGATCAGCTAAGTACCCGAGTAGAAGCGGGGCTACTGCAATGGCTGATCCAGCGCCGAGTGCGCTGATTCCCATCGCTAGATCTGGTCGATTTTCACTTAGTCGAATCAACCGGAGTGAGTTCAACGTAAATTGCATTGATATACCTAAGCCAGAAATTAATAATCCAATAAATGAAAAAGCCGCATTATGGGAGAACCAAAATATTGCAAAACCCGAAAGTTGAAATATAAGTAAGAATATTAACCGCTGATCTAAATCGACATGGGTCAAAATTAGTGGGCCAAACCAGCGACCGAGAGCCATTCCTAAACTGCCAGCAAGCACTGCAATAGTTGCGCCAGCTGCAGTGAAATTTGTGCGGTCTCGGAAAAGGGATGCGCTCCAAAAAGTCATTGCAAATTCACTAGAAATGCAGAGCGTTATTGCAAGCCAACCAATCCAGTATTTTCCACTTAATTTTCCACTCTGTCTTCCAGTTGTCTCTGGGATGTACTCATCCGAATGATTTTTCTTAGCAAATAGAAAGAGCGCTAATCCTGCTGGAAAAATTAAGAGCAAACCAAATCTCCAATTTATGGAAGTTCCAGCGAGCGCGCCAATTAGCAAGGTTCCAAAAACTACAAATAATGAGTTAACGCCATTTGCTTGCGATGCTGCCCGAGTTTGGTGGTTTGCATAGTGGTGAGTGAGTAGGGCAAACCCAGAATTTATTGTTAATGAAACGCCAATTCCGATAATGAATGAAGCAGATATTGAAATTAAAGGCGATGGCGCAAGAATGAAGAGCAATGCACCACATCCAAAAATTCCGATTCCAATCCATGAAGTCTTAAATCGGCCAAATCTATGGACAACTCGAGCGTTGATTAGACCAGCAATAATGCTGGCAATTCCGAGCGAAGTTCCATGCAGTCCTGCAACAGCGCCGCTGGTTCCTTGGTCGCTCTGCAATAGTGGTTGGGCTGGTCCAAAACCTCCCATGAAAAAGCCGAAGACTGCTGATTGCAGTGCAACTGTCCAGAATGTTACGTCGTGTTTAAATCTTTTATTTCCTTGGGTGTTGCTCATATTATTTTGCAAGCGCGGAAACTACATACTCGATACATGAAATTAGCGCATCGATATCAGAAGGATCCACCGCTGGAAACATGCCAATTCTAAGTTGATTCTTCCCGAGCTTTCGGTACGGCTCGGTATCAACAATGCCATTAGCTCGCAAAATTTTAGCTATTTCTAGCGCATCAAGGGATTGATCAAAGTTGATTGTTGCAACTACATTAGAGCGAGCTGCAGGATCAGTCACAAAAGGTGTTGTATAACTAGTTTTTTCAGCCCAACCATATATTTTTGAAGCTGATTCCGCACTTCTACCAGCAGAAAATTTTAGGCCGCCATTGTTGTTCATCCACTCAATTTGTTCGGCCAACATAATTAGAGTTGCAACTGCCGGAGTGTTATACGTTTGATCTAATTTACTATTTTCAATAGCGATATTTAAATCAAAAAATGCTGGAACCCAACGACCGCTCTCTTTTATTCTTGCGGCGCGAGCGAGCGCTGCTGGGCTCATTAATGCAATCCAAAGTCCACCATCAGATGCAAAAGATTTTTGCGGAGCAAAGTAATAAGTATCAAATTCTTTTGCGGAAACTTCTAATCCACCAGCACCACTGGTTGCGTCAACTAGTATGAGTGCGCCATCAGTTCCGGCAGGGCGCTTAATTGGCATTGAAACGCCGGTACTAGTTTCGTTATGAGTAAGTGCGTAGACATCAACGCCAGTTTCAGCAATTGGAATTGGGTGAGTACCTGGTTCGGATTTTATTACGGTCGGTTCATCAAGAAATGGTGCAGCTTTCGCAGCCTCTGCGAATTTAGATGAGAATTCACCGAAATTTAAATGTTGTGATTTCTTTTCAATTTGCCCGAAAGTTGCAATATCCCAAAATGCGGTAGAACCACCATTTCCAAGAACTACTTCGTAACCATCTGGCAGCGTGAAGAGTGAATTAAGCCCGGTGCGCACCCGATTTACAACTTCTTTTACTGGTTTCTGTCGGTGCGAAGTTCCGAGAATTTTTGCGCCACTTGTTGTTAGCGCTGAGATTGCTGATGGCCGAATTCTTGATGGACCACAACCGAATCGCCCATCTATTGGCTTTAAATTATTTGGAATTATTATCGGTTCGCTCATTTGCGTAGCCTACGGGTAGAACCTTTCTAGATTCCATTGGGTTTTCGCGGCGTCGTCGTGAGTTCGCACATATCGAACTCGATCATGCAGCCTTGAATATCTTCCTTGCCAGAATTCGATATTGCTTGGGGTTATTAGGTAGCCACCCCAATGTGGTGGAGTTGGAACTACTGACCCTTCCGGATATTTAGTCGCAAATTCATTGTAAGAGCTCTCTAAAGTTTCTCTTACTGATAACGGTTTTGATTGCTGACTTGCCCATGCCCCAATTTGGCTCGACCAAGGACGAGTTGCGAAGTAAGCCTCGCTCTCTGCGCGAGAAATTTTCGTGGCGTTACCTAAAACTATCACTTGTCGTTCCATTGCATACCAAGGAAAGAGAATTGAAACTTTATAGTTGGCTTCAATATCAACTGCTTTTGCAGATTGATAATTAGTAAAGAATGTAAAGCCATTTTCCGTAACATCTTTCAATAGAACGGATCTTGAAGTTGGTTGATTATCAAAAACTGTCGATAAGACCATGGCATTTGCTTCAACGATAAAAGGGTTAGCTACTGCATCAGCAAGCCATTTTGCGAATTGCAAGATCGGATTTTCGGCCAACTCATTTTCATTTAATCCGGTTTCACCATAAGAACGGCGCATCGCCGAAACCTTGGAACGGATATCGGTGAGTGGTGGTTCTTGCGCTTCGCTCATAGGTGTATCTAACGTCACTTTCTAACTTTGAGCATCTTTAGCCAAGTGGTTTTACCGATCTTGGCTTTAGGGGCAGAATAGGCAGTGGAAAATTAATTCTTTGGGAGGCATGACCATGAGCGATGATTTCAAACCAGGTTTAGAAGGCGTAATTGCGTTTGAGTCAGAGATCGCCGAGCCAGATAAAGAAGGTAGCGCACTCCGTTATCGTGGTGTTGATATTGAAGATTTAGTTGGTCGAGTTTCATTTGGAAATGTATGGGGATTACTAGTTGATGACGAATTTAATCCAGGACTTCCAAATGCCGAGAAGTTTCCCCTTCCAGTTCATTCGGGAGACGTTCGCGTAGATGTGCAGGCAGCAATTTCAATGTTAGCGCCAGCATGGAGTTTGAAACCACTTTTAGATATTGATGACGCTGAAGCTAGAAGTAATTTAGCGCGCGCATCCGTAATGGTACTTTCCTATTTAGCCCAAGCCGCTAGAGGCGTTGTAGTTCCAGCTGTTCCAGAATCTGAAATTGATAAAGCGCATACAGTTGTTGAGCGAATGATGATTCGATGGCGCGGCGAACCAGATCCAAAACATGTTAGAGCTGTTGATGCATATTTTGTATCTGCTGCCGAACATGGAATGAATGCTTCAACATTTACTGCTCGCGTTATTGCATCAACTGGTGCAGATGTTGCTGCTGCACTTTCTGGTGCAATTGGAGCAATGTCTGGTCCGTTACATGGTGGTGCACCATCTCGAGTACTTCATATGATTGAAGAAGTTGAAAAAACTGGCGATGCAACTGGGTATGTAAAAGGTTTGTTAGATCGGCATGAACGGTTGATGGGATTTGGTCACCGGGTTTATCGCGCCGAAGATCCACGCGCACGCACACTTCGTCGTACTGCAAAAGAATTAAATGCGCCTCGTTATGAAGTTGCTGAAGCTCTTGAAAAAGCTGCACTTAAAGAACTTCGCGAACGTCAACCAGATCGCGTACTAGAAACGAATGTTGAATTCTGGGCTGCAATTGTTTTGGACTTTGCCGAAATTCCTTCACACCTTTTTACAACGATGTTCACTGCGGCACGTACCGCTGGTTGGTCTGCGCATATTTTGGAACAGAAGCGCACTGGAAGATTGATTCGTCCATCTGCTAGATACATTGGTAAGGGACCCCGTAAACCTGAGGACGTTCAGGGCTGGGATAGTTCAGTACCAGGGGTCCACAACTAAACCTCTAGATTTCAGCAAGCACTCCTTTTATAACAATTCGATATAAAAGTCCCTAAATGACTGCCTCCGTGAGCGTCTGGCTTGGCGGTAAGCGCTCCTAGGGGCTTAAATGAACCATTGCCTTTACCCCTCGTATCGGCAAATTAGATGAATTTAGGAGAAAAATGCGTAAAGGTAAATCCATCAAGGCGTTAGCGGTTTCGCTAGCACTTGCGGTGAGCTTCGGTGTTTCGCTAACACCTGTTCACGCAGCAAGTACAGATATTTTAGTTTGGGCCGATGAAACTCGTGGACCAAATTTAGCTAAGGTAATTGCAGCAAAAGGCGATTGGGTTGCTGGATATAAAGTTGTTATCCGCACCTTCTCAAGCTTTGATGCTTTAAAAGCAGCTGTAGATGCTGCTACAGATCTAACTGGACCCGACATTATTGTTGGTGCAAATGACTGGGTACCAACTGGTGCTAAGAGCGGAAAACTTGCTCCAATCACATTGACTGCTGCAGTTAAAGCGCAATTCAATGCTTCCCAATTCTTTGATCTTTCCTACAAAGGAAAGCTTTATGGCATTCCATTGGACATCAATAACGTTGCGATGATTTACAACACCAAGTTGGTAACAACAAAGCCAACTTCTTTCGGCGACATGGTTACATACTACAAAGCAAACAAAGTTTCGAAGGGCCTAAAGGCTGGACTTTGTGTTGCAGGTGGCGGTATGTCATGGGGTGCTCACCAAGTATTCTCTGCTCTCGGTGCTGATGCTTATTTGATGAAGAAAGATGGCACTGTTAATTACGGTCAATCTTTCAATCCATCAGTATTTGGAAACAATGTGAAAACTTATTTGCTTGATAGCAATAAGAAGAGCAATGGTTTCTTCCCAGCATCAGATACTGGTTGCAAAGATAACTTCCTTGCCGGAACTGTTCCATTTGCTATTATTGGTAACTGGGAATGGGCAGATTATGTTGCTAAAGGTTTCACTATGAACTTAATGCCAGTACCAGGAGTAACTGCTGGAACTTACGGCAAAATGTTCGGTAGCGTTAGCGGAGCACTTCTAACTAGCTATGCTGCAAAGCACGGCACTGAAGCTGCTGCAAAATCACTTCTCGTGAACATGTTTGCATCTACTGCAGGCCAAGTCGCTTACCAAACATATGAGAAGCGTCCACCTGCTGAAAAGGGTGCGCAATCAAGTTCAATTGTCTCTGATGCCCAAAAGGGCTTCGGATCATCAGCATCACTTGCAGGTATTCCACAAATTGGTGCATTCCTTAATAACAATAAGGGCGGCGCAAGTTATTGGGATTCAGCCCCGGCTTACTGGACTGCAGTTCTTACCGATGGCAAAGATGCAGTTAAAGAAGCTCGTAAGCTTGCTGCAATCTGGAAGACAAACGTAATTTCTGGCCAAGCAGATCTTTAAGAGATCGCTAAGTTAGAAGTTAAATAAGTAAATAGACAGTATGGGTGGGGGAATCCCCGCCCATACTGTTTCTTATTAATTGAAGCATTAATTAAGGGTGGAATTTAAAAGAGATGGTTGCCTTCTTCAGAGGTAAATTAGCATTCGCTTTTAAAGTTGCGTTTCTAGCAGGAATTTCTGCACTTCTAGTTCTATTACTAATAAGTGCTATTGGCCAAAAACAATATGCCATCGGAATATTTTTAATATTAATCGTAATCGGGCTTAACTTTACTTACTTAACTAAAGTATCAATTCCGCTAAAATTCTTTTATCCGGGGTTAATCTTTCTTCTTGGATTTGTAGTTGCGCCAATTGTATTTACTTTAACCATGTCAACTTATAATTATAAAACTGGAAACTATATAGGTAAAAGTGAGGCAATCACTCAAATACAAAAGTTAGCAATCGAACCCGATGCGAGCGGATCTACATTTGACATCGTAGTTGGAAAATATAAGGGAACTGAATCTGCGATCCTGGCTTCCGATACCGTTAAAAAACAATATTTCATTGCAACTTATAAAGAGAGATTTGATTTAAACGCCGCAGATCTAAAATTAAATCAGTATGAAGTAGCTACAGAAGCTCCCAATTTTAAAGCCTTAGCTGATACCGAATTAGCCGGCGCCGATAAATTACTCTCGAAAAGTAGATTCTTCTACACTTCGGAATTCTTTGTCGCGCTTGAAGGCTTTGATGTTGGCGCGCTTTATCGGCAAAAGTTGAATTTTTTATCAGATAAAGATGAATTCCAGAACATTTCAACTGGTGCGGTATATAAAGATAACGGCAAGGGTAATTATGCAAATATTGATAATTTAAGCGAAAAATTAGAACCTGGATGGCGCGCGCCAATTTGGTTTGAGAATTACAGCAAACTTTTACTTGACCCAAAAGTGCGAGAGCCGTTAATTCGAGTTTTCATCTGGACTGTAGTTTTTGCAGTATCAAGTGTTTTGACTTCATTTGCCTTTGGATTATTGCTAGCACTAGCGCTAAATAAACCAATTCGCGGACGTCGCATTTATCGTTCTATTTTGATTTTGCCATATGCAATGCCAAGCGTAATGAGTATCTTGATTTGGGGCGGTATGTTTAATACCGAGTTCGGCGCTATAAATCAATTACTTGGAACCAATATTGCCTGGTTTCAAAGCGTAACATTTGCTCGAGTCGCAGTAATCGTAGTTAATCTCTGGCTTGGCTTCCCATATTTTTATTTAGTTTCGAGCGGTGCACTACAAGCAATTCCATCCGAATTAAACGAAGCTGCGGCAATAGACGGTGCAACGCCTCGACAAATATTTTCAAAGATAACTTTGCCACTCTTACTTAGAATTCTCTCACCACTACTGATTGCATCATTTGCATTTAATTTTAATAATTTTAATCTCATATATTTATTAACTGGCGGTGGCCCGAAGAGCACTCTTGATGGTGACATTGCGGGAGCGACTGATATTTTAATTAGCTACACCTATCAAATCGCATTTGGTTCTTTCACACAAGATCTTGGATTAGCAAGCGCAATCTCGGTAGTTATTTTCTTACTTGTAGCTTCTATTTCGCTTTATGGAATTCGAAAGTCCAAAGTGCTGGAGAGTTTCGTATGATTAAGTGGCTTCGCGAAGATTTGTGGCGACACGCTGTTGGTGTTTTTATGATCTTTTTTGCGCTATTTCCGCTGTATTTAGTAGTAATTTCATCAGTAAATCCAAGCGGTAGTCTGCAAGTAACTTCATTTATTCCTAAAGAGTTTTCTTGGAAAAATTATCAAATGCTATTTAAGGATCCCACGATTCCATATTTGACTTGGATGAAGAACTCGCTAGTAATTTCGATATCTGTTGCGCTTCTATCAGTTGTAATCAGTGCCTCATCTGCATTTGCATTTAGTCGACTAAAATTTAAAGGAAAAAAATCTGGAATTCAATTATTGCTTCTGATTCAAATGTTCCCAGCAATATTGGCGCTCTCGGCCGTTTATGTAATTATGGAACGGGTTGCAGTATTTGCACCGCACTTTGGATTAGGCACACAACCAGGTTTGCTCTTGGTTTACCTTGGTGGTGCAATGGGCGTAAATATCTGGTTGCTTAAAGGGTTCGTAGATTCAATTCCTGCTGAATTAGATGAAGCGGCAAAAATCGATGGCGCAAGCGCTATGCAAACTTATTGGCTGATATTTGTGCCACTTGCTGCACCAGTTCTCGCGGTAGTTTCACTCCTGAGTTTTATCGGAACATTTAACGAATTTATTTTAGCTCGATTATTCCTAGTAGATATGGGAAGTAGAACGATTGCGGTTGGTTTACAGGGTTTCATTGGCGGTCAATATTCACAGAACTGGGGTCCATTTGCAGCTGGTTCATTAATTGCATCAGTTCCAATCGTCGCAATATTCCTATCGTTACAGAAATATATTATTAGTGGTTTAACTGCAGGCTCTGTAAAAGGATGATTAAAAAAAGTTTCATCGTTTCACTCATTGCTGCAGTCTTTATGGGCTTATCTATTTCGAATACACCGGCTGCAACAGATTTAGGGTTAAACCGGGATTTCAAAACCGAAATGATTTATTTTGCGATGATTGATCGTTTTTCAAATGGAAATACTAAAAATGATCTTGGTGGTTATAAAGATGCCAGAACAACTTCTGGATATGACCCATATGACACTGCGTTTTATCATGGCGGGGATATTCAAGGGCTTAGCGATAAATTGGAATATATAAAATCACTCGGTTTTACTGCGCTTTGGATTACGCCAGTTTTTAGAAATATACCGGTTGGTGTTGATGGAAAAAGTGCTGCTTATCACGGTTATGCCATTGCTGGATTCGATCAAGTAGATTCACATTTAGGAACAATGGCAGAGTTTAAAGCCTTTGTAGTGAAAGCGCACTCACTTGGATTAAAAGTAGTTTTAGATATTGTGGTTAATCACACGGCAGACGTAATTAGTTACAAAGAGAATTATGACTATATCTATTTATCTGAAAAACCGTACAAAACTTCAAATGGAAAAGCTTTTGATATTGTGAAATTGGCCGGCACATCTAAATTTCCAGCTGTAACGCAATTAAGCGCGAAAATAAGTTTCCCAAAAACTCCAGTAGTAAGTAAAGCGATGGCAAATATTAAGAGCCCGGCTTGGTTAAACGATGTTCGGCTTTACCACAACCGCGGAAAATCAACTTTCCAAGGCGAGTCCGGCAGGTTTGGTGATTTCTATGGATTTGACGACATCATGACTGAATCGCCTGAAGTTGTAAAAGGCTTTATTGATCTTTACTCAAAATGGATTTCGACTACCGGTATAGATGGTTTCCGAATTGATACTGCTCGTCATGTGAATGAAGCTTTTTGGCAAGCTTTCATACCGAGTATAAGAGCCCAAGCACTTGCTTTTGGTAAAAAAGATTTCCCAATGTGGGGTGAAGTTTATGATTCCAGCCCAGAAACTTTAGATTATTGGGCGCGATACGGTGGCTTTACTGAGTTATTAGATTTCCCGGTACAAGATCGGATGTTGAAGTTCATAACTGCTGGTTCTGCTGATCAATTAGCTACATTGTTAAATGAAGATGATCAATACTCAACTGCAACTATTGATCCAAGAAATTTTGGAGTTTTCTTGGGTAATCACGACATGGGAAGAATTGGCGGTTTTATCGGTGGGAATGTGAATTCAGAAGCTGCGCTTTTGCGGGATCAAATGGCGCATGCATTGCTATTTACAATGCGCGGTGTACCGATTGTTTATTATGGCGATGAATTTGGATTAATGGGCGATAGTGACAAGGAAGCACGTCAAGATTTATTCGTAACTTTGGTTGATCGTTGGCGTAAACAACAACGTATTGGTGGCGAACCGATAGGTATGGGAAAGAGTAGTTTTGATACAACCAATCCACTTCAACAAACTATGCGAGATCTGACAAAGCTGCACGCTTCATCCTCTGCATTCTCGGCTGGAGCAATGAAAATTAGAATTGCTGATAACGGACTATTAGTTTTTAGTCGCTTTGATTTAGATTCTGGTCGAGAATATTTGATGACTTTCAATAGTTCCGATGCCGCATTAACTGGAAGTTTTGATTCCCAATTTCTTGCGAATAAATGGGAGAAAGTGCTTGGCGATGGTTTAGTTAATGTAGGCGATAAAACTATGAAAATTACAGTTCCAGCATATGGTTGGGGAGTATTCCTTTCTGATATGGTAAAAAGTTCAAGTACACCTGAAGTTACGATGGCTAAACCAGTGATGAATCCGATATTGCGGGACCGATTCAATTTGGAGGCAACAATAAGTGGAGCTGATATTGCAGAAGTTCAATTTCAATATAAAGATGGCACAACATGGAAGAGTTTAGGAACCGATACATCTCCAACCTTCAAGAGCGAAACAGATGCAGCTGGACGTTATCGAGTCTTTCCATTAATTTCGGATATTAAATGGTCTTCTAACACTGAATTTAGAGCTGTAGCTTTTTTTGCTCACGGAGTCGAAGCTAAATCTGAATCGTTTTCATTCATAAAGCCATAGTTTTAATGCGGTAGGTAAGTATTTAGCCCATGCTTTTTCGTTATGCCCGGTGCGTTCATAAACATTGCTTTCAAAGTCGCGATTTTTTCGAAACCCATTCCTAAACATCAACTCATCAGCCATATCTTGGAACGGTTTGTAGGCGCGGTCTAAACCTTTAGTTCCACGACTCATCCAAACTTTATGTTTTCCAGGCTTGGGAAGTGCGTTAATTAAAGATTCGACTAACGGATTTCCACCAATAGTCCAATGTGGTGAAAACGCTAGCGCAGTCCGATAAAGGTCTGGTCTTCTTGCAACGCCATTAAGAGTTGCTAGCCCACCCATACTTGATCCGATCATCGCAGTTTTATCTGGATTGACTTGAAACTTATTTTCGAGTGCGATCGCTGGGATTATTTGATCAGCAATTAAATCTAGGTATGCGTTTCCGTGTAGTTTTTCCAGAGGAATTTTAACATTGGTTGAAGGAGCTATTGCGATACCTGATTGAAAAACATCTTGAGGTGAAAGATCTAATGCCCGCCCCCATGGTTCCTTCTTAGAGCTACTGTGAAAGACTGCAATTATTAACGGTGGTGAAATTCCTAAACCTTCAGATACGCGAATCGCTGATTGTGCCATCTCCCAGGTTTTATTTTTATGGGTTGAAGTATGGCCATCAAATACATTTTGGCCATCGTGCGCAACAAGTAAATGTTCAGTTTTCTTTTCCGGCGCCCAATAATCCACAATCCTATTTTCGAACTTAACCCTAGTAACCCAACCCGGAACGCCTCGGATTTGGAAGCGCTTTATTCTCTCCATGATGGTTGAATCATGCCATGATTTCGAACGCCATATTCTGGTTCCGTCGCGACCTTCGTCTTACTGATAACCCAGCCTTACTTGCCGCTATAGCTAATAGTTCAGAAATTGTCCCAGTATTTATTTTAGATCAAAAATTAATTGGAACTGGCGGTAGCAAGCGGCTTGCTTATCTTGGTAAGTCACTTCGCGCGCTTGATGAATCACTGGGCAATAAATTACATGTAATGGTTGGCGATCAAGTAGAAGTTTTACAGGATTTATCCAAAAGATATAACGCAAAAGAAGTTCATATATCAGCTGAATTTGAACCATATGGAGAAGCGCGTGATTCGCGAATCGAAAGTTCCGGAATTGAATTAATTAGAACTGGCAGCCCTTATGCAGTTGCACCGGGAAGAGTTCGTAAACCAAGTGATGGCACCCCTTACAAGGTTTATACGCCATTTTTTAACGCATGGTGTGGACATGGCTGGCGTGCACCTGTTGCGGCTCCAAAAGAAATTCACGCAGTAACTCCAGATAAAAAAGATCGCAATTTTCCAGATTGGCCAACTCCTGAAGGCGCAATACTTGCTCCGGCTGGAGAGCTCGCGGCGCTACAACGTTGGCAATATTTCAAAAAGAATATTTTAGATAAATATGATGAATTTCGAAATCTTTCTGGAATTGACGGTACCAGTAGATTAAGCGCACATTTAAAGTGGGGCGAAATTCACCCACGGACTTTGCTTGCTGATTTGGTGAGTGGGAATAATGGACATTTAGTTTTCCGCAAAGAAATTGCGTGGCGTGAATTTTACGCAGACGTTTTACACCATAACCCACATACCGAAACTGGATATTACGCACCTCGATTTGCAAATATGCGTTATGACAAACCGGATTCAAAGTTTGCAGCTTGGCGTGAAGGAAAAACTGGATATCCATTTGTTGATGCGGCGATGCGGCAGATGCTTAAAGAAGGCTGGATGCATAATCGCACCAGAATGGTGGTTGCGTCATTCTTAGTTAAAGATTTACATTTAGAGTGGCAGTTAGGCGAGCGATTTTTTAGAGAACATTTAATTGACTATGACGTGGCATCAAACTCACATGGATGGCAATGGACTGCTGGATGTGGCACTGATGCCTCACCTTATTATCGAATTTTCAATCCAATTGAACAGGGAAAGCGTTTTGATGCCGAAGGCGCTTATATAAGAAAATATGTGCCGGAGTTGTCACACTTAACTTCTGACGAAATTCATGAACCCTGGTTAGCTAAAGATGGATATAAGAACGGATACCCAGAAAGAATTGTGGATCATGCACTTGAGCGATTGGAATCGCTAGCTCGGCTTAATGAAATTAAACCGAGCCAGCAGTAAGCGGAATTAAACTAAGAAGTTGGTGAACTGCCAAGGATCAGTAGTATCGTATTTGCGATTATTCCATCCAGCAAAAAGATCATTTCGTGATTGCAACGGATCCCAATCAGCGGCTTCAGAATGAAATCCACCCCAGTACTTTTCTGCATAAGGTAAAACTTCACGCCAA
Source organism: uncultured Bifidobacterium sp. (assembly GCA_964632545.1). Taxonomy (GTDB): domain Bacteria; phylum Actinomycetota; class Actinomycetes; order Nanopelagicales; family Nanopelagicaceae; genus UBA7398. The sequence goes on from CAZWBQ010000008.1 coordinate 60,588, forward strand.
GGCATATCATCTGGAACTAATAAACCCTTATTTGGATTAGCCATGATCCAAGCAACAGCTGCGAATACGGCAGAACCAACTTGAACTGTGGTTGCCGATTGGTTTGGAATTAATTTTCGAGAATCGTGAATGTTTAATAGTGAACCAGTCCACCAAGATTTGTAAGCATGGCCCATTAATAAAACACCAAGTCGATCTTCGCCATCAGTGATTTCATCATTCATGATTCTTTGGTTAGGCGTTAGATCCCATTGCCGCATTTCTAATTCGCGCATTGAAACCAGAGCTTCATTTGATGGGCAATATGCGTAATGCACGGTTGGACGATAAATAGCGGTTTCGCCCTGCCAAACTGTTAAGTGATCCGAAAGCGTAAATGCTTCACCATGACGAACTACCATTCCAGTAGTTTCACAATTAGGCACCCAAGAGCGAACCCAAGTAGTTGCGCCAGGTTGCGCCATTAAAATTTGGTTTTTTGGTCCGACTTTATGTTCATAAGCATTTGGTGGCAGAAGTTTTTCGTGAGTTCCCCAACCTAATTCAGCTGGTGCAATACCTTCTTCATAAAATCCTTCTACGCTCCAAGTATTAACAAACTCGTTAAGTTGTTTAGGTTTATCGGTTACTTGAGTATCGCGCTCTGCAATATGAATTACTTTGATTCCAAGGTGTTGAGCAAGTTCGTTATAGGCATCAGCTTCTAAAGCTTTCGCTACTCCAGCAGAAGCAATTCCATCATTTATTGCCCGCGTTGCAATATCGACCATTGATTTTTTAACTAGGTGTGAAACTAATCCTGGGTTTGCGCCATGTTCCACTACGGCAGTTGCGCCAACTTTACTCCAACTGGCTTTCATCTCACGAAGTTTCATGTGACGGTAGTAAAGAGTTCGCTCTGCAGGTGGTCGAGATGCGCCAGCCGAGTAAGGATCCCACTCTTCGACAGATGTGTTTAAATAAAGCACGCCGCGATCGTGACACCATTGCAAAATTACATTTGCATCTATGTTCCAGGCAAGATCAAGTAAGAAATCGCCTTCTTTTAGGTATTGACTTAATTTTTGATCAATATTTTCTTTAGTTATCTGGTCCTGCACATAAGTTGCACCTTTATCAAGTGCACTTTGAACTCTAGTTCTATTATCTCTTTGTTCAAAGATCGTAATCTGGTTGGCATCTACTAGATGCTCGATTAGAAGTGGAAGTACACATTGCGAAACTGAACCTGCACCTAAAATCAAAACTCGATTATTAAACTTCTGTGGCAATTAGGACCCTCCCCATAAAGCGCTAGATTTTCCCGAATTACTCGAGCGGAGTGAGTACGGTATCTAATGCTGAGGGATAATCAAAAATGCCTAACTTAGGATTGGGCTCCAACAGACTGCGCCAGCGCCGCTCCGCTTGGCTTCATACATCGCCAAATCTGCCCGATGCAGGAGTTCGATTTCAGGATTCTTAGGATCATTAATGGCTTGACCAATCGAAACGCCAAGCCGAATTGATTGTCCAGCAATAATAAATGGGTAGGAGAGCGTTGCACGAAGCGCCAAGGCATTTTCAAAACCATCTTCACCGTTAATCAAGACTCCAAATTCATCGCCACCCAATCGAGCTAATAAGGCGTGGCTCGGTAAAACTCTTGAAAATCTAGTAGCAACTTGGCGAAGTAATTGATCACCAACCTCATGACCAAAAGCGTCATTAATCTCCTTAAAGCCGTCTAAGTCAAGGATTAATAGCGAACCTTCGATCTTGCGAAATAACGCCAAATCCGCAAGAAACTTTCTACGATTCGCTAAACCAGTTAGCTCGTCTGTTCGTGCCAAAGTTCGCTCACTGCCAATAGTTTTTGCATCATTTAGCGCAATCGCCATGCGCAAGAAGGCCAAAGTAATAGTAATAAATGCCGGAATTAAAGAGCCAAAAGCAAAATATTTTGGTTTCAAAATAGCTATTACTAAAACTAAAATACTTGCAAATAATGAAACAGATACTGCAATCGGATTAGTTTTATTCTCTCTCTTAGTTTCATCGCCTAAATGCCAAGTAGATTCTGCAATAAGTATTAATGAAAGCAACCAGCCATCATCTGTTAATGAACCAAAAGAATATTGATTATTCGCATTAACCCATAAGAAATACAGATCAGATAATGAAAAAATAAAAATTCCAAGTACTATTAAAAGATTTCTTAGTGATTTGCGTTGCGAGAATGCAAAACTGCAAACCAACGTAAAAAGCATCAAATCACCTATCGGGTAAAAAATCGCTAAGAATACATCTAAGGTATTCCCAGTGAAAGTTGTGGTAGCAGGTTTTATTAAGATGACACCAATTGCAGTAGTTGCGCCGAAAGCCACAATGATTGTGTCTAGAAATTCTAATGATTTACTTTTGCTCGCATTTTGCATTTGGCGAGTTAAACCAATTATGAGAAAGGGATAGAAAAGTAAGTAACCAATATCAATAAAGTGATCCGGAAAATTGAAACTAAAGAAGGAATTCCAAGAAGAGATAAGTGATCCAATCAACCAACTTGAAATTGCTAGGGCAAGTCCACCCTTAGACCAGCGGTCATTAGTTTTAGGCGAGATTAAAATAGTTAAAATTGCAAAAATCGGGACTAAATTGAAAATTATTAGCTCGCTCCACCAAGTGGGTGTTGATAATCCACTGCGAATTCCCAGATGCAAGATGAGGATAACTAAAGCAGAACTCCGGATAATCGGATAAATTCGCACCCTAAATCGTAACGAGAGGTAAAAGTAATGCGGAATGCAAAATCAAATTTATCCACGGGTAGCGAGTTAATAAGAGAGTCATCACTAACCAGGCGTGGAATTCTTTGCGGTATAGCGGCAATTTCATTGGGATTTATTCCAGAGCCCGCTGAAGCAGCTAAAGGCGTGACAATTCTTGCAAGCGGCAAAGTAGAGGTGCTATTAGCAAGCAACCCAACTCTAAAAAAAGTTGGCGGCTTAATTCAAGTAGATTTTACGAACGGGCTATCGGTAGCTGTAGTAAGAGTTTCAAAAGCAGCATCTGGTTTTAAAGTATTGAATTTAGCCTGTACTCATCAAGGAGTACCGTTAAAACAATCTGGAAATACTTGGACCTGTCCAGCACATAATTCACAGTTTTCAATTGATGGAAAGTTAAAGCGCGGCCCAGCACAATCCGCGCTTCAAGAGATACCTTTTAAGGCAACTGCAAAGACCTTACTAATTGGTTAGAGAGTGCAGACCAGATCGCGATTTGTTTTAGCAAGATCGACTTGCGGTCCAATTACAGCTGGGTAACCAAGAACTTTATCTCTAGTCTTTTTCTTGGCGTCTATATCTGTTTGCGTCTTTTTTAGACCAGCAGATAAACGTTCCGCGTTTATAGCTCCAGTCTTATAACTTGTTGCGGCTTGAGTGCGAGCAGTTGCGGCCCTAGTCCACATAGTTTTAGTAGCCGCGTTAATTCCAGCCTGATTTGCTTTAGCCAAATCTGCGTTTGCCAACGCGGTAGCGCTATCTGCCTGCGCTCGATATTTGATCGCTTTCGCATCCCAAACTGCTGCCGCGGCCAAATTAGCCGGTAGCGCAGCTTCCAATACCTTTATCTCAGCATCCAGCTTTGCAGCAGTGTCTTTAGAGGAGGCTGTAATTTTAACCAGATCAGCTCTTGCGCCAAGCAAAACTGTTTGAGCATCAACGCATGCAACCAGAGTCCAAGTTAGTTTTGCAATCTTCTTAGTTTCTAATGTGTAAGGATTCTTAGTGCAAATATATTTTTCGCCACCAATTGTTGCTTTGGTATTAACTTTAGGACAGACCGCATTTGCTTTATTAGCAGCAAAAGATGGCGTTGTAATTAGCGTTGAAAAAGCTAATGCAGCAATCGAGAGCGCTATTGCGAACTTACCTTGGCGACGAACTTTCATATTTCCTCCATTAGATCAAATCTGCTCTACTGATAATTTCTGTATTGAGCGGGTTATGAGGTAATCGTAAGGGAGAAGCGCTAGTTATTTAGGTAAGAAAACTCGAGTTCTAGCGGTGAATCTTCTGTGAACCTAAGCAACTTCTATTTCTGCCGTTGTTTTACCCGAACGTTCATGCCAATTTTACGAATAATTGGCCTTGGGCCGAATCTAGTTATGAAACTTAATGCTGCGTATTGCCATCCGGGTACCGAAATTACTTTTCCGCTTTGCGCGGCTTTCCAAGAATCTGCAACAACTCTATCTGCAGTTAGCCACATAAATTTTGGTAGCCCGCCCATTTTCATTCGCCCGCGTTGATGGAATTCAGTTCGAGTGAATCCAGGACAGAGTGCGCTGACTTTAATCTTGGTGCCCGAAAGTTCAGTATGAAGTGATTCAGTTATCACAGTTAGATAAGACTTAGCAGCGCTATAAGTGCCACCAGCAATCCATCCAGCAACGCTACTTACATTGATAATAGTTCCAGAATTTCGCACTTTCATACCGGGAAGTACTGCGTGCATAAATCGCATAGGTGCGCGCACCAAGACATCTAATAGTTCAGTTTCCGCCAAAATATCACTTTCGGTGAATGCCTTGTTGATACCAAACCCGGCGTTGTTTATTAAAACTTCAATTGGATTGCCTTCAGAGCGAAGTCGAGTTTCAACCTTTTCACATTCTTTGAAATTAGTTAAGTCAGCACGTAGTACTTCCACCTTTATGCCAAATTTAGAAGTTAGCGCAGCAGCCCGTTCTTCTAACCGTTTTTCATCGCGTGCAACTAAAACTAAGTCATATCCATGTTCAGCTAACAATCGAGTAAATGATTCGCCAATTCCAGACGTTGCACCTGTAATTAATGCGGTACCAATTGCCATTAATTTATTTCTTTACTTCAGCAATCTCTTCTTCGCGAATATGCCAAGAGGTTCCGTAATTTTCTAGAAGTTCCAAGAATGGTTTTGGATCAAACCATTCTGGGCCATTAACGCCACGAGGTTTCCAAGTTTCATTATGAATTAACTCCATAGCAATAACGGGATTTATCGCAGTCTGCCAAACCACAGCCTGATCGCCATATTCCTTCATTGACCATTCGTTATCAACTACATTGTAGATATAAACCGATTTTGGATTACCAGCTTTATCTAAACCTTTTACGAGAGCACCAGCGCAAGTTTTACCGCGCATTCTTGAGCCAAGCGTTGCTGGATCAGGAAGCGACGCGGCAAGTAGATCCCGCGGCGATACTGAAACGCCTTGCACATCTACATTCTCTTTGCGATCCATGCCTAACATATTGATTGTTTTTAGTATCTGAATAAATTCAGCGCCAAGTCCATATTTAAAGTTAACTTTCTTAGCGTCAATTTTCTGCGGAATTAGCACAACTTCTTCGTGCTCAACGTTTACGCACTCAACGGGACCGATTCCTTCGGGGAAGTTAAAGATTTCCAATTCACTAAATGGTGCGGTAGTAAACCAGCCACGACCATCTTCCCAAACTAGCGGCGGATTTAAGCACTCTTCGATTGTGGTCCAGATCGAGAAAGAAGGTGCAAAATCATGACCTTCAACTCGTAGGTTTGAACCATCAAGAATGGTGATTGAGTCGATCTTGCTAAAAAGTTCTTCGTCAGCATATTTAGCAAAAATATCACTCATGCCTGGCTCTACACCCATACCAATAAGTGCAAAAATTTTTCGCTCTTCCCAGTTCCAATCGCGCGCAAACTGTTCATCGCCTAGCTTTACACCAGTTTCAGTATTTGGATAATGTGGATGCGCGCGAGAAAGTGACATGGCCATATCAATGTAATTCACATTTTCAATTTCACAAGCTAAGAAAATTGGCATTACATAACGCGGATCAACAGCGTTAATAACAACATCTGGATCAGCTTTTCGAATTAATTCGCGAAGGTCTTCAAGTTCTGCTGCATTTACTTGAGCGGCTGAGAAACGGGGATCTTTAACCCGATAAACAGCTTCTTCAGCACGTGCAAGGGTTCTATCTGCAATTACCATAGAAGTAATAAATGAACGGCGTGATGCGATATTAGCTATCGCTCTACCGACTCCGCCCGCTCCGATTACGAGGGCTTTCATAACAAAACAACTCCAAACAAGTTTTTTGGAGTCTAACTCAGCGTGCTATAAATAAGCAATTTACGCATACTTTGAGCGCGTAATAGAATCGCGCAATATTAATTAAGTCCTCGTAGCTCAGTGGATAGAGCAACCGCCTCCTAAGCGGTAGGTCGCAGGTTCAACTCCCGCCGAGGACACTCAAAATTTAATTAATGAGAGATAGTAAAACGTCTTAGCGCTTTTGGCGCCCACCAATTTCTTTCGCCAAATAACCGCATTAAAGCGGGAACAAGAA
>CAZWBQ010000009.1:0-1708 GCA_964632545.1 uncultured Bifidobacterium sp.
AATACTCCCGCAAGGTAGTTGTGAATGCTGACAACCGAAATTTAGAGCTTAGGATAGGGCATGAGAAAATTTATTATCGCTCTGGTTGGATTGGTTTTGCTAGCCCCGCTTAATGCAAATGCGATGGGATCGGGCGATAAGTTCTCGGATGCGCAGACGGGGTTCACCTATTCGATTTATAAACCGGCTAATACTTTAGGGTTGAAATTGAGTGACTTTCAATTAATCCCATGTACTCCGGGAAATGAAGAGTGGCTATATGCAAAGTATGGAAGCGGCAAGAAGTATGTGGAGATTATGGAGACTATGGCCGGTGTGAAATGTTCGGACCCTGGCTTATCTAAAGTAATGAAACCAGTGATGATTAATGGCGTAGGTGCAAAGGTTTATGTGTATTGCGATCCAGCGTATTCAAAATTATATCGACTTTGCAATATCAACGACTTCGGAAAATACGGTGGGTATTTGATGTTTACGACAAAGTCGACGAAGTTATTGAAAGGCACGGAGATTCAAGTGCAAGGTATTGGTGGAATTACTTATGAACAAGCGTTGGCGGTTGCGAAATCTTTGAAGGTGGTTGGTAAATAGCTATTAGGAATGTGACCAATCATCTGGGTTGTTTGAATCATTAGGTGAAAGACCAATGATGTCGCCATCTGTTGAACAACCAAGACCAAGCACTGTGCGATTTGCATAAGCAAAATAAGCAACTACCTGGTTGATTTCTAGTATTTCGCCATCGTTATATCCAGCCCCGCGTAGGTCAGCGACCATAGCTTCAGTTGCTTTAGGTGGTGTGGAAGTAAGTGCTTGGGCGTAGACCATTGCCAGCTTCTCTTTTTCAGAGAGTGGGGCTTTAGAAATATTACGATCCATGATTGCCGCTTTGATTGCAGCCGATTTCGCATCGTCGGCTACTAAACGTTTCATTCCAGCAAAGTGATGTTGGAAGCAATAATCGCAATCGTTAAGTGAGCTAACCCAAACACCAAGTGCTTCAAGAAACCATTTAGGAACAGTGTTACCGGAATGATGCAAAACATATTTATAGATGGCCATGTGGCCCTCCATTGAATGTGGGCGTAACGAATGCATCATCATGATGTTGTCGACGTTGTTATCGGGACCTTTTACCCGATCGTAAAGTTCCTTTAAACGACCGTTGGCTTCTTCATATGGGACGGTATTAATCCAAGGCATGAGTGCTCCTAATTATTAGCTTCTACGGAGAGTGTATTTATAACTGAACGAAAAGCAACGATAAAGTCAAAATGGTTCCTCGCGACTAACTGAGGAACCATTTTGTTTGCATGACCGTAATGGGATTTGAACCCATGACCTGCCCTTAGTCAGTGAGCTGCTCTATCCACTGAGCTATACGGCCATTTACTAACCATAAGTTCTCTGTGAACCGCATAACTTTCCTAAATGTTAAATTGTGAATTAAACTCAATTGTTGAAAACGAGTATTCCTACTAGGAGTAACTAGGGGCTCGTACAATTATTGGAAATATTTGGTACCTTATATATGCCCTTAGTCAGAGAGGCGCTCGTTAAATTCGAGTTATACAAAACCCCGTAGCGAAATCTGCGGGGTTTCTGCTTTTGGTTTGAATACAAATTTTCAATGAATCACGTACGCTTCGGCGAATGAAACAAATTGCGATGTTGTTATATCCGGGGTTCACTCCCCTTGATGCGATTG
>CAZWBQ010000009.1:1808-6485 GCA_964632545.1 uncultured Bifidobacterium sp.
ATGAAACAAATTGCGATGTTGTTATATCCGGGGTTCACTCCCCTTGATGCGATTGGTCCTTATCACGCACTATCGCAATTTCCCGGGTACGAGTTTTTCTATGTTGCGCAAAGCGCGGGGCCGATAAGTGATGGTGGCGCAACGATTATTGAAGCGCAGAAAAGTATTAGCGAAGTTTCGGAAGTGGATATTTTGGTAGTGCCCGGCGGATTGCCGGCAATCACAATGGCGCGCGCGGGTGATCCGTTGATTGATTGGATCGCGAAAATACATCCGACAACGGAGTGGACTATTTCAGTATGTACCGGTGCGCTAATGCTTGGTGCGGCTGGTGTGCTTAACGGAATTCCAGCGACAACGCATTGGTATTCGCATTCCGAGTTAGCTGATTACGGTGCAATGGCAAAAGATGAACGAGTTGTGGAATCCGGAAAAGTTATGACAGCTGCCGGCGTATCTGCGGGAATTGATATGTCGTTGGTATTGGCAGAACGAATTTTTGGCAGAGCTTTTGCCGAGAAGATGCAATTAGATATGGAGTACGACCCAAAACCACCCTTTAATGCGGGGCATCCAAGAAGTGCGCCGAGCAGCGTTGTTGCGGAATTACGATCGCTATTTGATTCGGTATTAAAACGCGACTAACGAATTAAAAAGCGCCTACCTTCCAGTCAAATTAACTAGAAAGTAGGCGCTTTTGTTTTAACTATTTACTTATGTGGATTTCTTTCCTGGTTGTGCAATTGCGTAGACAATGCCACCGAGTGCGGCAATTACTAGCATTACAACAAGTGTTACCCAGTCCAGATTGAATAGCGCTCCACGCGGTGACGCGAGGCCAGTAGGAATAACGAGATTGATAAACATAACCACTAAGTAAACCAGTGCGATTACGTTAACAATCATTCCTTTACTACCGAGGGTGAAATGTCCATCTGCTTTCCAGCCACGAGTACGGGCGATTAACGCGCCAAGTACAGTGAGCATAAATGCTAGATAGATACCGCTAACACCAAATGAAACTAATGAAAGCAGCGCTGATACATTTGCAGGATAGGTGAAGAAGCCAATCTTTATATCTTTTGATGGCGTGATGTTTACCAAAAGAGTAAAGATGAATGGCACAAGTGCGCCAAGTAATAGAGCATTAACTGGTGTGTGGAACTTAGGTGAAACTTTAGAGACCATCTTTGCTGCAGGTACAGCGCCATCTCGAGCGTACGAGAAGAGCATGCGTGAACTTGCGCCTTGAATAGAAGATCCGCATGAGAAGAATGCGAATACAACAGCAAGCAGCAAGATATCGCGCAAGAATGAAGAGCTAATTGCAGTGCTCAAAATGTAAGGAATTCCACCAGCAAATGAAGTTGCAGTTGCATATCCCTTTGGATCACTTGGAGTCGCAAGCAATAGCGCAGCAACTAGAATAAATGAAGTGAATGCGCCAACAAGTAGCGCCTGACGCATTGCTTTAGGAACTTGCTTAGAAGCGTCCTTAGTTTCTTCAGCAACGTCACCAGCAGATTCAAAGCCGTAGAAGATAAATGCGTGAGCAAGTACTGCAACTAGCGCAGCACCAGTCCACCAATTGCCACCGAAGCTAACGCCGAGCGTATTGGTACCAACAGTTTCAGCACCTTCGGAGCTAAATAAGAATCCGAATCCGTGGTTGAAGCCGGCAGCAGCAAGGATGATTGCGATACCGAATGTGCCAAAGATTTCAACATAGGAACCGAAACTTGCAATACGTCCCATAACTTTCGCACCTGTTATGTTTAGCAGAGTTTGTATGGCAAGAAGTGCAAGTGTCATAACCATAATTGTTGAGTGCTTAGATGGATCGATACTCATGCCAAACCAGCTGTTGAGAATTGCAGATAGGTAAGGAACAACGCCAGTATCAACTGCGGCAACGGTTACAAGCAGGGCCATTAAATAGAACCAACCGACCCACCAACCATACTTTTTACTTACCGTGAATTTAGAGTATTGATAGAGCGCACCAGAAACGGGATAGTGGCTACCAAGTTCTCCGAAAATTAACGCAACAAAATACATACCTATTACTGGGATTAACATCAACCAGATATAGCGAGGTCCACCAGCGCCTACGCCAAGAACAAATAGCGAGTAGATACCAACCATTGGTGATAGATAAGTGAACGCAACTGAGAAGCTGTCGAACTTACTTAGTACTCGGGAAAGTTCTTGTTTATAACCAAGTGCACCGAGACGACTTTCTTCGGCAGCATTTGATTGATTTTTATCAGACACTTATGACTTCCTTTCAACGTTGAACGGAATACGGGCGGACGACAAATATGGTAAACCTGTTTTAACGAAAAATCTGAGTTAGCGCGAAATCGTTATGAATTAATTAGATCTAAAATAGATCACCAGCGCACAAATTAAGTTACTGGTGCGTTAAGTAACGGGTATTACAGCACTTTTACTTATGATTGCCACATGAACCAAGCCATCGAGGTTGTAAGCGCTCATGCTGAAGGTGAAGTTGGCGACGTCATTGTTGGTGGCGTTGGGCCAATTCCTGGCGCAACTATTTGGGAACAATCTAGATTTATTGCAAAAGATGAAAGTTTACGTAAATTTATTTTGCTCGAACCTCGCGGTGGCGTATTTCGACATGTGAATTTATTAGTGCCGCCAGTAAATCCTAAAGCAGATGTGGCTTTTATCATTATGGAACCTGAAGATAACCCGCCAATGTCGGGCTCTAATTCAATATGCGTGGCAACTGTTGTATTGGAAACTGGAATTGTGAAAATGGTTGAGCCAGTTACTACTTTAATAATGGAAGCTCCTGGTGGTCTGGTTTATGTGACTGCCCAATGTGAAAATGGAAAAGTAACTCAAGTGCGCGTAAAAAATGTACCGTCATTCGTTGGTGAATTAAATTTGAGTTTAGAGGTTGAAGGATTGGGACAGTTGCGGGTTGATACCGCATTTGGCGGCGATAGCTTTGTAATCGTTAACGCGGATGATCTTGGCTTTGTGATTGCACCAGATGAAGCCTTTGATTTAGCAAGAGTGGGAATGCGGATAACTGCGGCAGCTAATCAACAATTGAAGTTTGAGCATCCAACTAATCCAGATTGGAAACATTTCTCTTTTACGCAGATAGCAAAACCCATTTTCTACGAGAACGGTCTTGCAATCAGTAAAAATGCGGTAGCGATTCAACCCGGAAAGATTGATCGCTCCCCTACCGGTACTGGTTGTTCAGCGCGGTTAGCGTTGTTACACCATCAAAAGGTACTGAAAGTTGGCGACTTAATGATTGGCCGTTCGATTATTGATTCAGAATTTCATTGCAAGATTGAAGAAGAAGTTATGGTCGGAAATAAGAACGGAATTATTCCGTCGATTGCTGGTCAAGCTTGGATTACTGGAACTCATAAACACACTTTGGATCCAACCGATCCGTGGCCACTTGGTTACAAATTAAGCGACACCTGGCCTAAAAAGCTTTAGTTTTGCCTTAAAAATACTTTCCAAATACTTTTCTAAAAATTCTTTTTACTTGTTCTATTGGCGAGATCTTTAATACTTTCGCATTGGCTGGTTCATCTGGAGTGCTCACATCTTTTAGAGCAGGTGAGCTTTGATCTAGTGAGTCGGCGATTCGATCAATGTTTGCAACCATAGAAAGTCCGCGCACAATCTGTTCTTGATCTGCATTTTTTGCATCTTCGATCAGGCTCTCAGCGAGAGCTGCACCAGCATCACGTGCATCTGTTGTTGCGCTCTGGTTTGAATCATCTTGGCTTGCACTTTCAGTTTCATATTTTGAAGAAATGGCATAGCTAACTGCGGAAAGCGCTACTGCTATTTGCTTTTTAGTGGAATCGGCAATTCCACCACTTACAGCGGAGTCAAAAAGAGTTCGGGCAATGGTGCGTACTTGCACCACAGTATGTTCGAGTGCGATGCCGCGAATATAAATCTCTTCAGCTTCATCTTTTTCGGCAGTCGGAAACCAACGCGCATGTCCGCGCGCTTCCGCAGATTGGGCTCGGATTGAAGGAACCTCTTCAATTAACAATCGAGCTTTTGCCAACCAATTGCCCGCTTCTTTTTGAGTGAAGCCGGCAGCAACACCTTCTGACATTGTTGCTAATAACTCAGCCGCTTTCTTACTCACCGAGGCTATTTGATCAGTTGCGCGACCGACCGGGGTATTTGGATGTGAGAAGTAGGAGAAGAAGATTGCAACAGCAGCGCCAACGAGTGTGGAACTTAATCGGTGAACTGCAGTTGATCCAGAAATTCCGGGACCGATAACAATTAGCGCTGTTACTGGAACGTTTACTGATGCAACTTCGCCAAGGTGGAGTGCGCGAGCAACTACGGAGCAGAGAATTACCGTAATTCCTACTGCGATAAAGCCAAAATCAAAAACAGATACAGCCAATATTGCAACGGCTGAGCCGATAGCGGTACCGACAATTTGCCCAAATCCTTCTCGGAGTGATTTATGCAGCGAGATGCGAATACTTAGTACGCAAACAATTGCCGCAACTAAACCGCCCTTATAAATAATGAGATCGCCGAGTTGCCATGCCACGGCCCCAGCAACCCCTGCGATTGCAATTTGCCGAACCCAGATATGGCGATCGGTAACGAGTTTTAATAAGCGTTTAAATACTCTCTTCATTT
>CAZWBQ010000009.1:6585-8133 GCA_964632545.1 uncultured Bifidobacterium sp.
TGAATCTTTCATGGATTAAATCGGAGGAGCATAAAAAACTCATCGAGCGATGGTGGATCGCAATAGTTCTAGTTTGGGGCGTAATCCGAGCTTTCTTGGTGGATAAAACTTTTGCAAAATACGGCGTTAATCCTTGGGTTTATTTAGCTATCGACATGTTAATTGCAGTTCCTTACGCAATTTCCACGTCAAAATTTGTATTCGCATTAATCGAAAAACACTTTAAGAACTCGCTTAAGTGGGGTGCAATTGCAATATTGTTCCATTACATTCCAGATGCATACATACTTGCAACAGCTAGATCTGTGCCAAGAACTTTATTTGATGGGTTTATATTTGCAGTAGCAGTATTCACACTTTTAGGTGCTCGGGAAGTTGTGATTAAGATGAAGGCTGGAAAAGCAAAAATGTAGAGGACATTGAAGTGTTAGAGCCAGCGGTTTAGCTCGATTGTGAGAAAACTGAGGTAAGTAAATATAATTAGGGAATGACAAACCTCTTCGATCCGCTAACACTTCGGAAAACTACATTTCAAAACCGCGTCTGGGTTTCACCGATGTGCCAATACAAGGCAAATGATGGCTTAATCAGCGAATGGCACTTTGCACACTTAAATGCATTTGCAACTGGTGCGCCGGGATTAATTATGGTTGAAGCATCCGGGGTAGTTCCAGAAGGTCGAATCTCGGTAGGTTGTGTTGGGATTTGGAACGATGAACAAGCAAAAGCTTTCAAGCCCATTATCAATTTTGCACACTCGCAAAATGTGAAGATGGGAATCCAATTAGCTCATGCTGGTCGGAAAGCTTCAACGATGCGTCCTTGGGATGATCATCAAATCGCTGCCGCAAATGAAGGTGGTTGGGAAACTGTTTCCGCTTCACCGCTTGCATATAGCAAGATGCCGGTACCGCGCGCTTTAACAATTCTTGAAATTAATGCACTTACTAATTCCTTTGTTGATGCTGCACTGCGCTCAGTTGCTGTTGGATTTGATGTATTGGAAATTCACGCAGCTCACGGATACCTCTTCCACCAGTTTTATTCACCGCTTTCAAATCAGCGGCTTGATGAGTACGGTGGATCTTTTGAAAACCGAATTCGTTTCTTATTGGAAACTACTAAAGCGATTCGAGCAGCAATTCCTACCGATACCGTTTTATTTGTAAGAATTTCAGCATCCGATTGGGTTGAAGGCGGCTGGAACATCATCGACGCCGTCGAACTAAGTAAGGCGCTAAAAGAGTTAGGTGTTGATTTAATTGATGCATCTTCGGCCGGGAATAGTCCCGATCAGAAAATTAAAGTTGAACCTGGCTTCCAAGTGCCATTCGCGACTGCGATTCGCGCCGAAGTTGGAATTCCAACATCTGCAGTTGGCTTAATCACGACTCCGGAACAAGCACAACACATTATTGAAAGTAACGAAGCCGATGCGATTTTTCTTGCACGGGAAATGATTCGCAATCCAAGATGGGCGTTAAGCGCTGCTGAAAAATTAGGGGTAAAGATTAAATGGCCTGCGTCGTTAGAACGTGGCCAAACCTT
>CAZWBQ010000009.1:8233-59650 GCA_964632545.1 uncultured Bifidobacterium sp.
AAAAATTAGGGGTAAAGATTAAATGGCCTGCGTCGTTAGAACGTGGCCAAACCTTGCCAGCAAAATAGCGCCTTTTTAATTTATTTGTTAAATTATTTTCGAATCAGTTGAATTCGCGATACTTCCATATAGGTTTCCATCATTCTTGCTTAAATAATTAAATATCTCAGAATAATCTTCAAATGTTAATTTTTCATCATCTGCAACATCATAATTTAAATTGGCGAGTTTTTTCTCTCTAAGATATGTAATAACGGACATGGTTGAATCCTCTCACAAAACTATTAACGTTTTTCAATGCGTGCCGATTTGAGAACCCATATAGAATCAAAATATCGCAATGGGTAAATCCAAGCCAGTAAATTCTTACCGTCTGTAGTTTCACATTTGACTAAAAATCTACTGCCATGAATTCTATCTACTGCCTCTTCTGCTAAGAGTTCTCTGTTGCAAACAATTGCGCTACGTATTTCGTACTCGGATAAATTGTGTTTTGTTCGAATCTTACGGCTAACTGAATCCGAGATAACGATTTCGGCAATCCAAATTTTTCCAGCCACATGTCTCCGAATGATTGATTTAGGGAAAGATAAATCAGATTTTGACTGCTAAATTTTCGTCCGCCTGAGTTTGTGAATAAATGTGTACTGTGGATTAGAGTGACCTCATGAAGCGCGCGCTATTTATCGATCATGATCACATAACTAA
Source organism: uncultured Bifidobacterium sp. (assembly GCA_964632545.1). GTDB lineage: Bacteria > Actinomycetota > Actinomycetes > Nanopelagicales > Nanopelagicaceae > UBA7398. Next base: position 8,942 of record CAZWBQ010000009.1, read on the forward strand.
TGGCGGTTTAATTCAACGTCAATTCGAAGCGCGTGGATTTGAAGTTACGAAATTTTTAGTTGTTCCGGAAGCTTCATATAAAGCACCCAATGTTGTCGCAACATTTCCGGATTTTTCGAATTTTGATGTAATCGTTCCGATGGGTGCGCCATGGGGAGTTTGGGAAGATGGCCGCATTGGTAATTGGTTACTCCCTGAATTGGAATGGTTGAGAAATGCACATAATTCCGGTATTCCAATTTTCGGAATTTGTTTTGGTGGCCAACTAATGGCGCGTGCGCTAGGTGGATCGGTTGCGCGTGGACCGAAAGCAGAAGTTGGTTGGTATCCGTTAATGAGTGATGATCAATCGATAATTCCTAACGGACCATGGTTTCAATACCACTGGGATCGATGGGTAAATCCAAAAGGCGCGACCGAAATTGCGCGCACCCCGATCGCTTCACAAGCATTTATTATGGGTAGAACTTTAGGATTGCAATTTCATCCAGAGGTAAATATAGAAGTATTAAATTCATGGTTAAGTCTAGAAAGTGGCTGCGTAGAGGTGGAAGGCGAAGGCTTAAATTTAGAAATATTACGAGCCCAAACTATTGCTGAAGAGCCCAGCGCCAATATTCGTGCGATTAATTTGGTTAATTACTTTATCGAGAGCATTGCTACCGCTGAAATCAAACCGGTTTAGTTCCTTAAATGGCTATAAGATTTGGCAATCGCTCAAAAAGGAAAAGGGTCAATTAGAAATGTGCCGCTTGCTTGGCTTTGTTTCGAATCAGAATAGCAATTTTACCGAATTGCTTGGCAGCAATTTCCAAGAGTTTGTAGATCTATCCAAAGTTCATTGTGACGGTTGGGGAATTTCAAATATCGGCAGCGATGAAAAAGTAGCGCAAATGACGCGCGAGCCAGTAATGGCTGCTGCAAGTGGAAAATTCAGAGAAGAGATTGCCAACCTTTCAACTGATGGCGCGCTGCTACATATTCGATGGGCTACGCCTGGTTTACCGGTAAGAGTAGAAAATAATCATCCATTCATTTACAAAGATATAACTTTCACACATAACGGTTCAATTAGACCAGCTGCCGCACTGAATGATGAGATCGATCCAAAGTACCTTGCGTTATGCCAAGGAGATACTGATAGCGAACGATATTTCTATTACATATTAACTGAAATTGATAAAACCGACTTCGTCACGGGAATCAAAAATGCCGTCAATTACGTAAGGAAGAATAAGGATTACTCTTCTATTAACGGCATGATTATGAACGAAGAATATTATGTTGCGATTGCAGAATATGATCTAACAAAAATCCCCGCCATCTTCACTGAAGATTATTACGAACTTAGATTCAAAAAAAGTGCCGATAGCGTAATTGTTGGCTCTAGCGGCTGGAACCAAGCCGGATGGGAAGTTCTACCAAACCATCATCTATTAGTGGTAAATCGAAAGACTCTGAAAGTTGAAATTATTAAGCTGGATGCATGAGCGATATAAAAGTTCGTGAATTGAAATCACTTCCTGAACAGAGCGCTGGTCGTGAAATATTCGATATAACTTGGCCAGTTATCGGTGGCACCGAAATCACACCTAATCTCATGCAAGCATTTGTCCATAACGGAGCCTATTTTGTTGGTGCATATGATGGTGAAAAGATTGTCGGAGCCACATTTGGCTTCATCGGCACCGCTGGTGGAATTCATTTACATTCACATATGGCAGCTGTTTTAGATAGTTATCGTGATCGCGGAATTGGTGCGTTAATGAAACGCCATCAATTTACTTGGGCTTATGAGAATAAAATTCCATTTATAACTTGGACATTTGACCCGCTAGTTAAGCGTAATGCGAAGTTAAATATCCTTAAACTTGGAGTTGAAGTGGCTAGTTATCACCCGAATTTTTATGGGGTGATGCCAGATTTAATTAATGCTGGCGATGACTCAGATCGTCTAATGGCCAAGTGGGATGTCGGCCCTACTGCGCCGGCTGAAAGGCCAATCACGTTAAAGATTCCTGAAGGTGCGATGACGATTTCAGTTCCGGAAGATATTGTGGAGTTACGCGAGAAAAACTTAACGGAAGCAAAAGTAGCTCGAGTTAGAGTAAGAGAAGAGTTTGTTTCTGCTTTTAACAATGGTTATAAGGTTGTGGGATTCTCGGATGAAGTCGGGTATGTATTAACGAAAGGTGCAAAATGAAGATTGCCGAATATGAATTTCGAATCATTCATTTGCCGCTAGTTCGACCTTTCCGCACTTCTTTTGGAACCCAAACCAGCCGTGAAGTTTTAATGGTAAAAGTTACAAGCACAGATGGTGTTATCGGTTGGGCCGAATGCGTAGCAATGGCGGCGCCGCTCTACTCCCCTGAATATGTAGCTGGATGTTTAGAGACTATGAAAGAGTTCTTAATTCCTGCTTTAAACAAAGTTAGCGATTTCCGTGCCGAAGATGTTGCTACAATCTTAAAACCATATCTAGGTGCGCAGATGGCGAAAGCAGCGCTAGAGACTGCAATTTTGGATGCACAATTAAGAACAGATGGTATTTCGCTAGCTAAATATCTAGGTGCTACTAAAAATAAAGTGGAATGCGGCGTATCCGTTGGAATTGCACCTTCTATGGGTGCGTTAATCGAAGAAGTAACTTCATACATCGATGCTGGATATCGCCGAATTAAATTAAAGATCGAACCGGGTTGGGATATTGAACCAGTTAAAGAAGTTAGAAAACTCTGGCCTGAAATGCGATTACAAGTGGATGCAAATCAAGCGTATTCGCGTAGCGATGGCGCACATCTTGCGAAACTGGACCCATACGATTTATTACTCATTGAACAACCGCTTGATGAGCATGACATTCTTGGCCATGCTGAGTTAGCAAGAGTTGTAAGAACGCCGATTTGTTTAGATGAATCGATAACTTCACTTCGCGCCGCCGAAGACGCACTAGCGCTTAAAGCAACCACGATAATTAATATCAAACCAGGTCGAGTTGGTGGCTATTTAGAATCAGTGAAAATACATGATCTTTGCGTTAGAGAATCGATTCCAGTTTGGTGCGGTGGCATGTTGGAAACCGGTATTGGTCGTGCCGCAAATCTTGCGCTAGCTGCGCTACCAGGATTCACTTTGCCTGGCGATACCTCGGCTTCATCTCGCTATTTCAAGCAAGATATTACGAAGCCATTTGAAATGAACGATGGTTATCTAGAAGTACCTAATACTCCAGGAATTGGTATAACGCCCGATATGGATTTCTTAGATTCAATAACAACTTCTAAGGAATTAGCTAAAAATTAATCCTTAAATCTGTTTTGTTTCGCAATTTCAAATAGCCCGTTGATTTGCTCTTGAAAGACTTCATACATAACTCCGTTTGGCTCAAAACTAAACTCCAATAGACTTTTTCCACCATCTCTAAGGGTAAAAAGGATTGCGCCTGAATGAACCGCTGAAGGTTTTCCGAAAATTGTTAAAGAAATTACTCTAATGTCTATGAAATCGCCAATGGAACGGCGATTTTCGATCACTCTGGGTTGTCAGTAATGGAAATTGAGGAAACCTTTGCTCCGCCTAATTCTAAATAAGCTTTAATAGCCGCTAAGTTTCCTGTTGAAATTTCTTTTAACAATTCAGGGCATTTTTCTACCTCATTCTCAAACTCGAGAAGGTTTCGCAAATTGTGGTTGTTTATGATGCTCATGGGTTCCCCCTTTCCATTACTAAAGATACATGTTTATGGAATGTATCCAAAGCAATGGAGATGAGTTTCAGCAATCTGAGTTAAATGTGGAAGTAAAAATATTGTTTATAAGTTATATCTGACTCTGAGTAAACTTTCTTAGCTAAAAATTAGCTTAAGACTTACTAGAAGTAGCAATACCCCGAAACCGCGTGTAACCCAAACATTGCCAAGTGATAAACCAAGCTTTGCGCCAAAAAATGCAGTTACAAAAATTCCGGCAGCAATAGCTAAGCCCACTTTTAGATCAACATCTCCTGCTTTGTAATACTTCATTACTGCCAAAATTCCAACAGGCAGGAGCATCGAAGTAAGAGATGTGCCGATAGCTTTTGAAGAAGAGAACTTTAAGAAGAAAATTAACATCGGCACGATAATAATTCCGCCACCGATTCCAAATAAACCAGAAGCTATTCCCGCAGTTCCACCAATTAACAGTGCTGTTAACATCACCATCAGATCTGGCACGCTGACTCCTCAATCTTTGAAAACTTTAAAACTGGTGGCGGGTGAAGGATTTGAACCTTCGAAGGCATTGCCGGGGGATTTACAGTCCCCTCCCATTGGCCGCTCGGGCAACCCGCCGTGAAACTATCGAACGCTGAAGTCTAAAGGTATGGCCAATGTTTGGCAAAAAAGTTCTTATTTACCAATCATTTACCGAGGATTGCCATTGCGGCATTGTGACCACCAATACCACTTACTCCGCCGCCACGAATTGCACCTGCGCCACAAATAAATATTTGTTTATCGTCAGTCTCTACTCCCCAACGATTTTCTCGAGTATTTACTTTGGCATCACTAAATGGAAATTGTAAATCTGTATGAAAAATATTACCGCCAGGCAAATAAACATCTTTTTCTAAATCTTGCGGTGATTTAACTTCAATACAGAGTTCACCGTTTGCACCTACCGCAAGGCAATCTTCAATGGGATCAAGTAAATATTGATTTAGTTGATGCAATATCTGCTTTAACATCTTTGCTTTCACGACATCATTATCGATATCAAATAAAGCTGCTGGCGTATGAATCGCAAATAGTGTAAGAGTTTGATATCCAGCTTTATTTAAGTCATCACTAAGAATGCTGTTATCTGTGAGCGTATGGCAATACATCTCGGCCGGAATCTCACTAGGAATTTTTCCAGATGCCGCTTCTTGGTAAGCCTTTTCAAGTTGCGAATAACTCTCATCAATATGAAAAGTCCCAGCAAATGCAACCTTTGGATCGGTACCGCACTTTAACCTTGGTAACTTCTGTAGCAACATATTGATCTTTAATTGCGAACCTTTTGTGTATTTTGGTGGTGTCAAGCCCCGGATTTCCGCCAAGATTTGTGGAGCACAGTTTGCAGCAATGAATTCTGTTGAAATTATTTCGTTGTTATTTACTTCAACTGTTTTAAACGAACCTTCATCACCAATTTTTGTTACTTTAGAATCAGTTCGAATTTCTACTCCTAATTCCAGCGCCCGATCAGTTAGTTTCTTTACAAGCGCTCCCATGCCGCCGCGTGGAACTTTCCACTCGCCGCTACCATTTCCGATCAAGTGATATAGGAAGCAGATATTTGCCATTAAATTATCGGCAGGCGTAAATGTTCCGATAAGCGCATCCGTTAAAACCACACCTTTTACTAGATCATCGCTAAATTGGCTGCGGATTACTTCACCGAGTGGTCGTTCGATGAAGTTGCTCCAAGCTTGTGTTAATCCTTTATCGATAGCTAATTGCTTCATTTCAGCTCTAGTTAATAGAGGTAAGAGCATTGTTGGTGCAATTACTTGCGCCAGTTTGAATAGATCTCTATAGAACTCATCCCATTTTTTATATTCGGAGATACTTCTAGTTAATTCGAAAAATGAATCTTCACTCTCTTTATCTAATTGCCTATTAACGAGTAAACCAGTGTTTCGATCGCCTTTTTTCGTTGGCGTAAACGAAGAAACTTTTCGACTTATAGTTTCAAAATCTATAGATAAATCTTTAAGGATTTGGTCTGGCAATAAAGAAACTAAGTATGAGTACCTCGAAAGATTTGCATCAAAGTCCGGAAATGCTCGGACGCTAGTTGTTGCTCCCCCTAATTCAGATTTAGCCTCAAGAATCAAGATTTTTTTATTAGCTAAGGCCAAATAGCAGGCAGCAACGAGACCATTATGGCCACCACCAATGATTACTACGTCAAATTTCTCGTTCACCGCGAAAGGTTATACCGTAGGGGCTTGGTAAGTATAGAAACCTGAAAAATATAAGTGGGAGCACAAAGATGGCTGATTCCAGTTTCGATGTTGTTTCAAAAGTAGATCGCATGGAGCTTGATAATGCGCTAAATCAAGCATCGCGTGAAATCGCTACTCGATTTGATTTTAAGAACACCGGAACCAAAATAGAAATGTCTGGCGAGAAAATATTGGTGGAATCTGAGACTGAAGAACGCGCCAAGGCTGCCTTAGATGTTTTGAAAGAGAAGATGGTGAAACGCACCGTTTCGCTAAAGTATTTAGATACTGCAGAACCAATGCTTAGCGGCAAGGTTTATCGGATTTTCTCAGCAATTAAAGAAGGAATATCCCAAGAAAATGCTAAGAAAATTGCTAAATTACTTAAAGATGAAGGATCTAAGAACTTAAAGACTCAAATCCAAGGTGATGAATTACGAGTATCAAGTAAGAGTAAAGATGATTTGCAGGAAGCTATCGCCATGATTAAAAACGCTCCTCTTGACTTCGCTGTGCAATTCCAGAATTTCAGATAACCCAATTGACTCGAAATAAAGCAGGTCTCTTACTTGGTTTAGGCGCATACCTCCTTTGGGGAGCGCTGCCGTTTTATTGGAAAGCACTAAGCGATGCTTCGCCCAGCGAAATTTTGGCCAATCGCGGGATTTGGTCGCTAGTTATATGTATCGGTGCGCTCAAATATAGAGATGAATTGAAAAACGGATTTGCGCTCTTAAAAAATAGGCGAAGCGCTCTTATTTTATTTGCAACTTCCGGTTTTCTCACCATAAATTGGTTTGTATATATCTGGTCTGTATCCGTTAATCGAGTCGTTGAATCTGCGCTCGGTTATTACATAACGCCGCTAATAACAGTAACTTTTGGCGTTACATTTCTACATGAAAAACTACGGAAAGCTCAGAAAATTGCGGTTGGGTTAGCAGCTGTTGGCGTTGCAATTCTAACTATTGGTTATGGCTCTTTCCCATGGATTGCACTTTCGCTTGCAGTTACCTGGGGTTCTTACAGCCTATTGAAGAAAACTCTAAATGCCGGCGCTCTTGAAGCGCTTTCGGTAGAAACACTTTTTGCGCTAATTCCTAATTTAGGCTACGTAATTTATTTACAAACTAAAGGAACTGCACAATTTGGGCATAGCGTTTCGAACACCGTGCTACTAATCGGCGCGGGTTTGGCAACAATTTCGCCACTTTTAATGTTTAATGGCGCAACACTCAGATTGCCACTTTCAACTGTGGGACTATTGCAGTACATCACACCAACAATTATGTTCTTTATTGGAATTTTAGTAAACCACGAAGATATGGTCGCAACTAAATTGTTTGGATTTGTTTTTATTTGGATTGCGTTGATATTTCTCGGAACAGATTTAGTTAAATCAAACCGATCGATCAACGATAGCCGAGCATAGATTTTCTAGCGCTGTTCGTGCTGGGCTCTCAGGTAATCCATTTAATAACTGCTTTGCACTATTTGCAACTTGGTGAAGTTGCGCTTTAGATTCCAGCAATGCCGGGTGTGAACGTAATTTTGAAATTACTTCCGCTAGGGTTTTGTCATCATGAATAGGTTTTGAGAGTAGCGATTTCAAATCTGCATCTTTCGGATCTTCCGATTGCATTACTCGAATTGTGACAAGTGTTGGAACGCCTTCTTTTAGATCAGTTCCAGGAGTCTTTCCAGATTGATACGAATTGCTAGCGATATCGATAACATCATCGGCTAATTGAAATGCAACTCCAATCTTCTCACCGAACTCAGTAACTATTTCTATGGCTTCTTTTGATGCGCCGGAGAGCATCGCACCAAAGCGAGCACTTGCAGAAATTAGCGATCCGGTTTTGTCAGCAACAACGCGAAGATAATGCGTTAGTGGGTCTTCGCCGCTTTTTGGTCCTTGCGTTTCTAAAATCTGACCAATTACTAAGCGCTCGAAAGTAACTGCCTGCAATTTAACAGCTTCTGGTCCAACTTCAGAAAGTAAATTTGAAGTTTTAGCAAATAGATAATCTCCAGTAAGAATTGCAACGCTATTTCCCCAACGATTATTAGCACTCTCTACTCCCCTGCGCAATGGTGCTTCATCCATTACATCGTCGTGATAGAGCGTTCCTAAGTGGGTAAGTTCGCAAGCTGTAGCAGCTTTAATTACATCGTTATTCATTTTTCCTAAGTGGCCTGTTATTAGAGTAAGCAACGGTCGAAGTCGCTTTCCGCCAGCTTCAACAAGATGGCGCGAAGTTTCAATAACTAACGGATAATCCCCTTGAATTCTAATTCGAAGTAATTCTTCTACTTCATTTAATTGGTCAAGTAGTTCATTTTCAAATTCAGGATCAAGATTTGGTATACCAATTGCGCTTACCTGGGACATCTAATTTTTTCGTTAACGAATAAATATCGCGAGAGTATTGATGGCATTTAGAACCGGGGTTGGGTAAACACCAAGTATTAAAGTGACTGCACCAGATACCCAGATTGCAATCGAAGTTAGCGGAGATGGAATAACCACAGTTAGCGAATCTTCATGGCTCTCAGCAAAATACATCATTACAATAACTCGGATATAGAAGAAAGCAGCGATCGCGCTTGAAAGAACACCGATAACTACTATTGCAATATTTCCAGATTCATAAGCGGCTGTAAAAATGGAAAACTTTCCAATAAATCCGCTGGTAAGTGGAATCCCAGCAAACGCTAACAAAAAGAATGAGAAGAGCGCTGCGGTTCTTGGCGAGCGACGTCCCAGGCCAGCCCAACGATTCAAATCAGTAATTTCGCCGGAGGAATCGCGGACTAGCGTAATTACACCGAATGCTCCAATAGTGGTGAAGCCGTAAGCAAATAAGTAAAAGAGCGTCGCAGCTAGCCCTGCTCTATTCAGCGCAATTACACCAGTAAGTAAGAATCCAGCATGCGCGATTGAAGAGTATGCCAACATGCGCTTGATATCGCGTTGCGTAATCGCAACAACCGAACCAACTAACATAGTCAATATTGCAATTACAGTAAGGATTGGTCGCCAATTCCAGTTTGCTTCTGCAAAAGTTACGTAATAAATACGGAGCATCGCACCAAAAGCCGCAACTTTTGTTGCAGCTGCCATGAAACCGGTGATCGGAGTTGGTGCACCTTGATAAACATCGGGAGTCCAAGCATGAAATGGCACTGCGCCGACTTTGAAAAGTAAACCAAGTGAAACAAAAAGCAAACCAATTAGAAGGAAGATGTTATTAGCAGTACCGCCGATGACAGCTGCATGAATTCCAGAGAGCGTAACTGAATATGAGAACCCATATAAGAAAGCTGCGCCAAATAAGAAGAAAGCAGATGCATATGCTCCAAGCAAGAAATATTTAAGGGCAGCTTCTTGCGAAAATAGTCGACGGCGGCGAGAAAGCCCAGCCATCAGATAAAGCGGTAGCGATAAAACCTCAAGTGCTACGAAGAGCGTTATTAAATCGTTAGCCGCTGGAAAGAGCAGCATGCCAGCAACTGCAAATAGTGTAAGTGGGAAAACTTCCGTTTGTTGACGACCAGCTTGTAAAGCGCTCTTCTCTTCTTCAGATCCAGGCACTGCTGAAGCTTGTGCAGTGAAGTTATCTACATCACCGATAATCATTACCGCAAAGAATGCAATAAGAAGAATGCTGCCTTGCATGAAAATTGTTGGGCCATCAATCATGACCGAATTCATCGCAGCTTTAGTTGCGGTCAAATTTCGTATTCGCAATAATGAAATAAATGAAGCAAAAAGTGTAAATAAAGTTATTGAAAGTTGCAGCGTTGCTCGACGCTTAGCTGCCACAAAAGCTTCTACTAAAACTCCAATAACAGCGCCAGCAAGAACAATTAAAATTGGTGCCAGGAATGAATATTGCAGTACTGGGGTGTCATTCATAGCTTATTTCCCTCCAGTTGTAGGTGCTGGATCGCTAAAACCAGCAGCATGCAAGGTTGCAACTGACGCTGGATTAATTACATCTAACAATGGTTTCGGATAGAAACCTAAGAAAATAATTACTGCAATTACTGGCGCGATCGCAATTCGCTCACGTCGAGTGATATCTGGCAAATTTTCATTACCTGGTGTTGTTGGACCATGAAGCGCCTTTTGAACTGGAATTAAAATGTAAAGCGCTGCAAGTACAATTCCTAGCGTTCCAATTATTGCCGCTACGGGATATCGAGTAAATGTTCCAACCAGAACTAAAAATTCACTTACGAAACTAGAAAGTCCTGGCAAAGCCAAACTTGAAAGGCCTGCTATAAAGAATGTCCAAGCTAATACTGGAGTAACTCGTTGCAAGCCACCAAAATCGGCAATGGTTGAAGAACCACGTCGTTTCGAAATCCAACCTGCTACTAAGAAGAGCGCTGCAGTAGAGAAACCGTGGTTAACCATATAAAGCGTGGCGCCTGAATGACCTTGAGTAGTCATCGCAAAAATTCCCATGGTGATGAAACCAAAGTGAGAAATTGAAGTAAATGCGATTAAACCCTTTATATCTTTCTGACCAATGGCTAAGAAAGCGCCATAGAGAATAGAGATTAGCGCTAGAACAATGATTAATGGAGTAAAAGTTTTTGAAGCTTCTGGGAAGAGTTTGATGCAATAACGAATCATTCCAAAAGTTCCAACTTTATCGAGCACGCCTAACAACAGAACTGAAGTACCTGGGGTTGCAGATTTAGCTGCATCTGGCAACCAAGTATGCAAAGGCCATAGCGGAGCTTTGATTGCGAATGCGATAAAGAAACCTAAGAATAAGAAATTCTGTGTTCTGGAATCGATTGTTAATTGTGAAAGTTTTTCGATATCAAAAGTATGTCCACCTTGATGACCCGAAATCACATATATACCAATGATTGCTGCCAGCATTAAAAGCCCGCCAAATAAGCTGTATAGCAAGAATTTAACGGCTGCTGCTGCGCGTTCGCCGACACCGTATCCGCCAATTAAGAAGTAAACCGGAATCAACATTGCTTCAAAGAAGACATAGAAGAGGAATACATCAGTGGCTGCGAAAACACCAATCATCATGGTTTCTAGAATCAGAATCAAAACATAGAAACTCTTACTTCCCCACTTACCCCCGTCAGATTCATGCCAGCCTGCCACGATCACTATTGGAACCAATATGACCGACATTAGAATTAAAACTAACGCGATGCCATCAATACCTAGGCTGTAATTTATTCCGAATGAAGGAATCCAAGAATAATTCTCTACGAATTGGAAGCCAGGTCGATCAATTTCAAAACGAAGCGCAATTAATAATCCAAGCAGGGCAACGACAATTGATGTAGCAAGCGCTATCCATTTTGCAGAATTAGATTTGCTCTTTGGCAAAGTAGAAATTAATAAGGCACCAAGAAGTGGAAGCGCACCTAGCGAAGTTAAATAGTTCATAGCGTTACCACCCAAATAGTTGCAAGTAGCGCAAAAGCGCCAAGCAGAATTAATAACGCATAGCTACGGACATATCCAGTTTGAGTCTTACGAATTCCCTTTGAACTTCCAACTACAGCTGCGCCAACGGTTCTAACTGCGCCATCGATAGCTTTCTCATCGGTTGCAATTAAAAAATTAGTTAACGCTTGACCAGGACGCATCAATACTGCTTCGTTAAAGTCATCTTGCAACAAATCACGACGAGCGATTTTGGTAAAGAAGCTGACATCTGAAGGTGCAATACGCGGTACTTCAGATCGATATTTAGCAATTGCAATGGCAACTCCGATTATTACAGCGATCAGCGCCATTGAAGTGACTACAACTGGTTGGAAGCGTTCTGCATGTTCAACTTCATGGCTATTCACAACTGGTGCTAGCCAAGAAACAAAGCGATTTCCGCTGGAAAGTAAGAAGCCGGAAGCAACTGACCCAACCGCCAGAATTGCCATTGGTCCCCACATTAAGAATGGTGATTCATGTGGATGTGCTTTTTCATCCCAACGTTTTGCACCAGTAAAAGTAAGAATAATTACTCGAGTCATGTAGAAAGCGGTAACGAGCGCACCTAGTAGGGCGGCGCCACCAATCAATAAACCTTTTATACCTGCAGAGTTAAATGCAGTTTCTATAATTTTATCTTTGGAATAGAAACCAGCAAACGGTGGAACTCCGATAATCGCCAAATAGCCAAGCCCAAATGTTATTGCGGTGATTGGCATGAATTTTCCGAGTCCACCATATTTGCGCATGTTCACTTCGTCATCCATACCGTGCATTACTGAACCTGCACCTAAGAACATGCCAGCTTTAAAGAAACCATGGGTTAAAAGATGCATGATTGCGAATGCATATCCAACGGGTCCAAGACCAGTTGCAAGAATCATGTACCCAATTTGAGACATTGTTGAAGCAGCAAGTGCTTTCTTGATGTCATCTTTTGCAGTACCAATTAAGGCACCAAACATCAAAGTGATTGCTCCAATAATTACTACGCACAGTTGCGCCGTTGGCGCATTATCGAAAATGAAGTTGGAGCGAGTAATTAAGTAAACGCCAGCAGTTACCATCGTTGCGGCGTGAATCAAAGCCGATACTGGGGTTGGGCCCGCCATCGCATCGCCTAGCCAAGATTGCAATGGGAATTGTGCAGATTTACCGGTAGCTGCAAGTAATAACATTAAGCCGATTCCAGTCAGCGCTGCAGTTGAAGCTCCAGAAACTTTTTCGGAAACGCCAGCAAACGAAACTGTGCCAAAAGTTGCAAATGCAATCATGATTGCAAGTGATAGTCCGACATCGCCAACCCGGTTAGCCACGAACGCCTTTTTAGCTGCAGTCGCGTACTCAGGCTTTTGGTTCCAGAAGCCAATAAGTAGGTATGAAGCAAGGCCCACACCTTCCCAGCCAACATAGAGATTTAAGTAAGAATCTCCGAGAACTAAAAGCAACATCGCTGCGATAAAGAAATTCAAAAATGCGAAGAATCGACGACGATCCAAATCGTGCGACATATAAGCGATCGAATAGATATGAATCAACGTTCCAACGCCGGTAATAAGAAGTACAAATGATATAGAAAGTTGATCGAGAAGTAGAGATGCATCAACTTGGAATGTGCCAACTGAGATCCAAGAAAAAAGTTTCTGGGTGACAGCGCGAGATTCAGATGGTCGAGAGAGCATCTGAATAAATTCATAAGCGCCAATTCCAAATGCAGACGCTGAAATCAAGGTCGCAAAAATATGACCCCACTTATCGGCTCTCCGTCCGAGGATCATTAAAAAACCAGAACTAAATAGTGGGAGTGCGATTAAGTAAACCAAGTTAGTTGATGTCATTTAATCACCGCTTTAACAAACTAGCATCGTCAACAGATGTTGAACGACGCGATCTAAAGATGGTCACAATGATTGCTAAACCAACAACAACTTCACATGCTGCAACAACCATCGTAAAGAATGCAATGATCTGTCCGTCAAGGGTTCCGTTGATTCGTGCAAATGTTACAAATGCTAAGTTTGCTGCGTTTAACATCAATTCAATACACATGAAAACTACAATTGCGTTTCGGCGAATAACAACACCTACGGCGCCAATCGTAAATAACATTGCAGATAGGTATAGGTAATTAGCTGAGTTCATTACTTATCACCACTTTCGTCGTCAACTTTAGGCAACGAGCCAAGTGCATATTGCGTGAAGTCCTGAACATCTCCGCGTGCAGTAAGTACACCTGAAACTGAAATCTTTGCTGGAGTGCCATCAGGTAATAACGCTGGCACATCCACTGCGTTATGACGAGCAAATACTCCAGATCCGGGAAGACCAGCAGCATTTGCCAATGATTCGCCACGGAAACGAGCGCTCGATAATGCACGCTGGCTAAGCCGAGCGCCGGCGCTTTTTTGGCTATGCGCCAAGACCATTGCACCTAATGCTGCTGTAATAAGAAGTGCAGAAATAACTTCAAATGGCCAGACATACTGTGTGAAAATTAGTGAAGCCAATCCTTGAACATTGCCCGGTTCATTCGCCATGGTTAACCCAACCGAAACGTGATTTAGCGTGGCGCGACCAATGAGTGAAATTAGTAATCCACCAAATCCTAAAGCTGCCAAGATTGCAACGACTCTATGACCCTTAATATTTTCAGTTAGTGAATCTGATGCATCCACACCAACTAACATCAAAATAAATAAGAAAAGCATCATTACAGCGCCTGTATAAACCACAATCTGCACAATTCCTAAAAATGCTGCATCAAGTGCAATGTAGAAAATTGCCAGAGTAATCATTACCCAAGCAAGTAAAAGTGCAGAGTGCACGGCTTTTCTCACAACTAACATCCCGAGAGCAGCCAATACAGCTAATGGAGCCAAGATATAAAATAAAATTGCTTCTGGTTTTTGAGTTTGGCCGATTTCAAGCGAAAGCCGAATCATTATTGGCCACCTTTAACTTCGCCGCGATAGTAACTACCATCGTCAGCTCCTGGGGCCATCGGATGCGGCGGCATAATCATGCCTTGATGAATTGGTGCTAATAAATCCTGCTTTTCATAAATCAATTTCTCGCGTGTGTCATCAGCTAATTCATACTCGTTGGTCATTGTTAGCGCTCTAGTTGGGCAAGCTTCAATACATAAACCACAAAAAATACAACGGAGGTAATTGATTTGATAAACCTTGCCGTAACGCTCGCCTGGTGAGAAACGAGCTGCTTCAGTATTGCTATCGCCTTCAACATAAATTGCATCTGCTGGACAAGCCCATGCACAAAGTTCGCAACCAATACATTTTTCAAGTCCATCTGGGTGACGATTAAGTTGATGGCGGCCATGAAAGCGAGGTGCAGTTGGTTCTTTAACCTCTGGATATTGCACGGTATTTGGCTTCTTAAACATAGTTTTGAAGGTGACCCAGAAACCAAGAAGTTGAGTTAAGAAAGTACTTGGCCCGTTATCTACAACTGGCGCTGATTCCGTAGCAGCTTTTTCAATTGCATCGTTTTTGAAAGGTTCAATGTTGTATAGCTCAGACATGATCTTCCAATCTCGCTTTTGTCGCAGGAAGGGCAGGGACTGGGAATGAAGGTGCAGATACTTCGCCGATATCTCTTGCGCTAATTTCATTCTTATCCCGAGCACGATCAAAGAGTGATGAAACTGCGAGCACGATCAAAACGATTCCGGCAGTAAATCCAACTACGACTGATTGTGGTGCGCCTTCAAGAGAAAGAGTTCTTAAAGTTGCAACTACCAGAATCCATGCAAGCGAAACCGGAATCAAAACTTTCCAACCAAATTTCATAAATTGGTCGTAACGAAGTCTTGGCAAAGTTCCACGTAACCAAACAAATATAAAGAAGAAGCCAAGAACTTTAATGGCAAACCAAATTAGTGTGAACCAACCACCAAGCCAACTTTCAGTAAATCCAAGACCGGGGAATGCGCGATATCCGCCA
Source organism: uncultured Bifidobacterium sp. (assembly GCA_964632545.1). Taxonomy (GTDB): domain Bacteria; phylum Actinomycetota; class Actinomycetes; order Nanopelagicales; family Nanopelagicaceae; genus UBA7398. Next base: position 24,357 of record CAZWBQ010000009.1, read on the forward strand.
AGGAATAGCGTCGTTGCTAGCGCAGAAACTGCAATGATGTTTACATATTCAGCTAAGAAGAAGAGTGCAAACTTCAGTGAAGAATATTCAGTGTGGAATCCACCCACGAGTTCACCTTCTGCTTCTGCTAAATCAAATGGTGCGCGGTTAGTCTCGCCAACCATTGAGATTGCATAAATTACAAATGAAGGGAACAAGACAACGGAGTACCACCATTTATCCTGCGCAGCGACGATATCCGAAGTTGACATTGATCCGGCGTAAATAAATACCGCAACTAGCGAAAGCCCCATTGCAACTTCATAAGAAATTACTTGAGCACTTGAACGAAGTCCGCCTAAAAGTGGGTAAGTAGATCCAGAAGACCAGCCAGCTAACACGATGCCATAGACACCTACAGATGCAATCGAAAGTACGTATAAAACGCCTACTGGAAGGTCAGTTAGCTGCATTGCGGTTTCGTGTCCGAAGAAATTAACTTTCCCAGTAAATGGAATTACTGCAAATGCCATAAAACAAGTTGTCGCGCTAATAATTGGTGCGATTACGAAAACTATTCGATCGGCAGCTTTAGGAATTAAATCTTCTTTTAATGCCAACTTAACGCCATCTGCAAGGGCTTGGAGAAGACCAAACTTACCTACTCGGTTTGGTCCGATACGCATCTGCATAAATGAAACGATGCGGCGTTCGCCCCAAACTGAAAGAATTGTTAGTACAACACAAACTGCAAAAACGATTAATCCTTTTACCGCAATGATCCAGCCTGGATCTTGTCCGATTAATTGTGCAGTAGTCATTCCTTCAGTTGTAGCCATTACGCTTTCACCACCGATACTGATGCGCCGCTTGCAACACCAAACGTTGCAATAGTTTTAGAGGTATGGGAATTTCTTGGAACCCAAACAGAGTTGCTTTCAATATCTTTAATCTCGCACGGCAAAGTTATTGCACCTCGGCTATTTGACACTCGAACTACATCGCCATTTTTAACGCCTAATTTTTCAGCACGGTCTGCCGAAATAACTGCAACTGATGGATGTGCAGTATTAGCCAAATTAACTTCGCCATCTTGTAATGAGCCAGCATCAAGTAATAACCGCCAACTGGCCAAAACTGTGTCCCCTGAAATTGAATTTGCTGATGTAGCTGTGAACGGAGCGCGAGCCCCATCCCAATTTCCAAGTGATGCAAATTCGTTTGCTGCAGCTGCGACAGTTGGCAAATTAATTGGCTTACCCATTAGATCAGCAATCATTGAAAGTATCCGAACATCACTACGAAGATCTGGAACTTCAGCTGCTGCTTCAAAAGCGCGAGCGCGGCCTTCCCAATCTAAGAAAGATCCGCTCTTCTCTACAACAGCGGCAATCGGCAGGATTACATTGGCAATTTCAGTGATTGCGCTTGGGCGCATTTCTAAGCTGACAACAAAGGCTTTTTCAAGTCCAGAAATTGCATCAGGTGAAATATCAAGTGGGTCAACGCCACCAACTAATAAGGAATCAATATCACCGTTATGTAAGCCTTCAATAATTTCAGAAGTAGTGCGTCCAATATTTTCTGGAAGCGACTTAACTCCCCATGCGCTTTGCAGATCAACACGAGCACTTGCCTCGCTAACTGGTCGGCCACCGGGAAGAAGTGTTCCGATTGCGCCAACTTCTAAGGCACCTCGCTCACCAGCGCGACGTGGAATCCAGGCAAGCTTCGCATTTGAAGATTGGGCAAGTGCAAGCACTGCTGATAGCGCACCAGTTGATTCACATAACCGCTCACCTACTAAAATTACCGATTTCGAAGTTAGTTCTGAAATTTTAGAAATTAATTGAGCTTCATTTCCAGCAGCGGATTTAATAACGACTGCGCCAAGTTTCTTGCTGCCGCGAGTTGTGAATGGTGCAATCGTGGTTACTTTTAAATTGCGTTTGCGAACTTGTTTATATGCGCGGAGGAAAACTATTGGTGATTCATCTTCTGGTTCAAACCCAATCAAAACAAGATGATCTGCTTTATCGATTGCTGCGTAATTTACTTGCACTCCAACAATTGCACTTGATAAGAAATCTCGTTCTTCATCAGTATGTATCCGAGCGCGGAAATCAATATCGTTAGTGCTTAACGCAACTCGGGCAAACTTACTGTAGCCATATGCATCTTCAACTGTTGCACGACCGCCAACAAGTACTGCGGCGCGGTTGACACTTAATCCAGCGGCTGCGGTGGCTAACGCTTCTGGCCATGAGGCTTCATGTAATTCTCCGTCAGCGCCGCGAACCATTGGCGTTTTGATTCGATCGCCGGCTGTTGCATATTTAAATGCCCAACGACCTTTATCGCAGTTCCATTCTTCGTTTACCTGAGAGTCATCTCCAGCAAGGCGGCGGAGTGTTTTCCCACGTCGAACATCAGTGCGCATATCGCAACCGCTGGCGCAATGTTCGCATGCTGAAGGAGTTGAAACTAAATCAAAAGGTCGAGCTCTAAAACGATAAGAAGCGCCAGTTAAAGCTCCTACCGGGCAAATCTGCACTGTGTTTCCAGAAAAATATGAGTCGAATGGTTTCTCTTCGTAAATTCCAACTTGTTGCAGCGCGCCGCGATCGTTCAAAGTTATAAATGGATCGCCCGCAATTTGCTCAGAGAAACGAGTGCAACGTGCGCAAAGAATGCAACGTTCACGATCAAGCAATACTTGAGCTGAAATGTTAATTGGCTTTTCAAATGTTCTCTTATAACCATCAAACCGTGATTCGCCATTTCCATTGCTCATCGCTTGATTCTGTAATGGACATTCGCCGCCTTTATCGCAAACTGGGCAATCGAGTGGGTGGTTAACTAAAAGGAATTCCATAATTCCTTTTTGCGCTTTATCTGCAACGCTAGAAGTTAATTGAGTATTTACCACCATTCCGGTTTCAACCGGGATTGTGCAAGAAGCTTGTGGTTTAGGGAATTTACGACCGTTGATTTCAATATCAACTAAACATTGACGGCATGCTCCAACAGGATCTAGAAGTGGGTGGTCACAGAACCGAGGAATTTGAATTCCTAGTTTTTCAGCGGCACGAATTACTAAAGTTCCTTTTGGCACAGTTACTTCAAAACCATCAATAGTTAATGTGATCAATTCAAGTGTCACATCTGCAGAAACTTCTTGAGTACTCATTACTTGGCACCTCCAACGCTTGAAATAGCAAACTTTGTTGAAGCCACTGAATCAAATGGGCATCCGCCAGTTGCAAGGTGTTGTAAATATTCCTCTTTAAAGTACTTAATTGAAGAAATGATTGGGCTAGCAGCGCCATCAGCCAGCGCGCAAAATGAGCGTCCCATAATGTTGTCGCAGAGATCGAGTAATTTATCTAGATCCTCCGGAGTGCCTTTACCGTGCTCTAAATCTTTCAAAATTTGGACTAACCACCAAGTGCCTTCACGACATGGTGTGCACTTTCCACAAGATTCATGTTTATAAAATTCAGTCCATCGCAAAACTGCACGCACTATGCAAGTTGTTTCATCAAAAATTTGTAGCGCTTTGGTACCTAGCATGGATCCCGCAGCCGACACTCCTTCATAATCAAGTGGCGTATCTAAATGCGCATCTGTAAATAGCGGTGTTGAAGATCCACCTGGAGTCCAGAATTTTAATTTATGTCCAGTACGAATTCCACCGGCTAGTTCTAATAGTTCGCGAAGTGTGATTCCAAGTGGTGCTTCAAATTGACCAGGATTATTTACATGCCCAGAAAGTGAGTACAACGTGTAACCCTTTGATTTCTCAGTTCCCATTGCAGCGAACCATTCTGGGCCATTATTAATAATTGATGGAACAGATGCTACGGATTCAACGTTATTAACAACGGTTGGCCGCGCATACAAACCAGCGATTGCTGGGAATGGTGGCCGAAGTCTTGGTTGACCGCGGAATCCTTCTAATGAATCAAGAAGTGCAGTTTCTTCGCCACAGATATATGCACCTGCGCCGACATGTAAAACCAATTCCAAATCAAAACCTTTTCCTAAAATATTCTTACCAAGAAGTCCGGCTTTATATGCGTCTTCGATTGCTTGTTGCATTCTTCGAATTACGTGGGTAACTTCACCGCGGATATAAATAAATGCATAGTTGGCACGAATTGCATAAGAACCAATAATTATTCCTTCAATTAAAACATGTGGGTTTGCCATTAGCAGCGGCATATCTTTACAAGTACCTGGTTCAGATTCGTCGGCATTAACTACAAAGTAATGTTCTTTATTATCGCCTTGCGGAATAAAGCCCCACTTCATGCCAGTTGGAAAGCCTGCGCCACCGCGACCGCGTAACCCTGAATCTTTAACTATCTGAATGAGCTCATCTGGCGCCATTGCAAGGGCTTTTTCTAAGGCTTTATATCCACCATTGCGCTGATAACCCGCGATTGTAAAAGAATCTTTTTGATCCCAATGTGCCGAAAGGACGGGAGTTAATTTAGACATTACTTACCCTCCTTTGAAAGTTTTAAGCCAAGCAAAGAAGGTTCGCCTGCGGAGACACCCTCATTGGCACGACCGTCACTTATTCCAGCAAGCACGGCTGAATTTTCGCGCCAAGTTGGTAATTTATCTGGTCCACGAGTTGGTACTGGTGGATTTCCATTGCGCATGCCATCAACTAAATCTTTTGCAGATTGCACAGTCTGATTATCGTAAAACTCCCAATTAGCCATAACAACCGGTGCGTAATCGCAAGCAGCATTACATTCAATTCTTTCAAGTGAAACTTTGCCATCACTGGTGGTGCAATTATTTTCAATTCCGAGATGTTCTTTCAGGCCTTCATAAATAGCGTCGCCACCCATCACTGCGCAAAGTGTATTTATGCAAACTCCGACGTGATATTCGCCGACTGGTTCGCGTTTATATTGGGTATAGAAACTTGCTACTGCGGTAACTTCAGCGGTTTCTAAATCTAATTTCAACGCAATAGTTTCTATCGATTGGTTTGTGACATAGCCGTCGCGTGCTTGTGCTAAATGTAGAAGCGGCATAATCGCAGAACGCTTACGTGGGTAACGCGAAATAATGGAATCAATCACGCTTGCATCATCATTAGTAAATGGCATTAGCGGTCAACACCTCCCATAACTGGATCAATGGAGGCAACTGCGCCAATAATGTCAGCAATCTGCGAACCTTCACACATCGCTGCCGTTGATTGCAGGTTATTGAAAGATGGTTCACGGAAATGAACTCGATAAGGGCGAGTTCCACCATCCGAAATTAAATGTACGCCAAGCTCACCTCGAGGTGATTCTATTGCGGTGTAAACCTGACCAGCTGGAACTCGGAAACCTTCAGTAACTAACTTAAAGTGATGAATGAGCGATTCCATAGAAGTGCCCATGATTTCGCGGATGTGGTTAAGTGAATTACCAAGTCCATCACCACCAAGTGCAAGTTGCGACGGCCAGGCAATTTTCTTATCAGCTACCATTACTGGTTGTCCTTTAAGTGAATCTAATTTGTCACACGCTTGTTCAATAATTCTTAGCGATTGTTCAAGTTCATTCATACGGATCAAGAATCGGCCATAAACATCGGCTGAGTCTGCGGTAATTACATCAAAGTCGTAATTCTCATAACCGCAATACGGTTGAGTTTTACGGAGATCCCATGGCATTCCAGTTGCACGTAGTACTGGGCCAGTTATTCCTAATGTTGTGCAACCAGCTAAATCTAAAATCCCAATATCTTTTGTTCGCTTCAACCAAATCGTGTTACCGATAAGCAATTTTGCATTGTCTTTAAAGTTATGACGCAACTCTTTAACGGTTTCGCGAATCTTTGAAGTCGCATGTTCTGGCAAATCTTGGGCAACTCCGCCTGGTCTGATGTAGGCCATATTCATACGAAGACCAGAAACCATTTCAAAAATATCTAGAACTAATTCGCGCTCTCTGAACGCAAAAATCATTGGTGAGAGCGCACCAAGTTCAAGCGCTCCAGTTCCAAGCGCCACCATGTGTGAGGAAATTCGATTTAGCTCCATCATTAAAACTCGAATTACTGAGGCGCGTTCTGTTACATCGTCTGTAATGCCAAGTAATTTTTCAACGCCAAGACAATAAGCAGCCTCATTAAAGAGCGGTGACAAATAGTCCATGCGGGTAACGAAAGTTACCCCTTGAGTCCAAGTTCGATATTCACAATTTTTCTCAATTCCAGTATGGAGATAACCGATACCGCAACGCGTTTCAGTAACAGTTTCGCCTTCAAGCTCTAAAATTAAACGCAGTACGCCATGTGTTGATGGGTGCTGTGGCCCCATGTTCACGACCACGCGCTCTTCTTTCGTTGCACCAATTTCTGTTACAACTGAATCCCAATCGCCACCAGTTACTGAATAAACAGTTCCCTCAGTTGTTTCCCGTGCGGATGCATATGGATCGTGGCTCATTGATATTCCCTCCGATCACTTGGAGGTGGCACAACTGCGCCTTTATATTCAACGTCAATTCCGCCGAGTGGATAATCTTTGCGTTGCGGATGTCCTGGCCAATCATCTGGCATCAAAATCCGAGTAAGTCCTGGATGTCCATCAAAAACTATTCCAAACATGTCAAAGGTTTCACGTTCGTTCCAATTACATCCGGCCCAAACTTCGACAAGTGAAGGTAGGTGTGGATTTGAATCTGGAATTGAAACTTCGATTCGAATTCTTCGATTGTGTGTCATAGAAAGCAAATGATAAATTGCATGAAGTTCGCGATTTTTATCTTCTGGGTAATGTGCACCACTCACGCCCATACATTGTTCAAATCTTAAAGTTTCAGTATCACGAAGCTTCTTTGCAGTTTCAAAAAGATGAGAAGCTTTTACATGAAGTGTTAATTCATCGCGATCCACAATTACTTTTTCAATTGCATCGCTAAATTCTGGGAAGGCGCGTTCTAATTCATCTGCTACGTCATCAAAATAACTACCAAATGGACGCTCTGAAGATCCAGGCTTTAATTTTGTTCGAACTAATCCGCCATAACCAGATGTATCACCAGTTCCTGATACGCCAAAAGCGCCTTTATTCACGGTTTTATCTTGGTTCATGCACGCGATCCAAAGACTGGCAGGGAATGAGTTGGAACTGCGGCGAGCGCTGCTGCTTCTACTTCCTTAATTACTTTTTCACGGTTAACGCCAAGTTTTGTATCACCAATGTGTTCATGTAATTTCAAAATTGCATCCATCAACATCTCTGGACGTGGTGGGCAACCTGGCAGATAAATATCAACTGGCACTACGTGGTCCACGCCTTGCACGATTGCATAATTGTTAAACATCCCACCAGAAGATGCACATGCGCCCATTGCGATAACCCATTTTGGTGCGGCCATTTGATCATAAATTTGTCGAAGCACTGGCGCCATTTTGTTTGAAACGCGACCAGCAACAATCATTAAATCTGCTTGTCTTGGCGAAGCCCGAAAAACTTCCATACCGAATCTAGCTAAGTCATACCGACCTGCACCAGCTGCCATCATTTCAATAGCGCAACAAGCCAGACCAAAAGTTGCGGGCCACAATGAGTTCTTGCGCATGTAACCCGCAAGTTTTTCAACTGAAGTTAAAAGAAATCCACTTGGTAATTTTTCTTCTAAACCCACTGTTAATCCCATTCCAATCCGCCGCGTCGCCATACATATGCGTATGCAACGAAGACGGTACCGATAAAGAGCACCATTTCAACTAAACCAAAAAGACCGAGCTGATCAAAGGAAACCGCCCATGGATATAAGAAAACTATTTCAATATCAAAAATAATAAAGAGCATTGCAGTTAAGAAATATTTAACTGGAAATCTTCCGCCACCTAGCGCTTGTGGGCTTGGCTCAATTCCGCATTCATAAGCTGCAGCTTTAGCGCGGTTATAACGTTTTGGGCCAGTCAGCGCGGCTGCCGCAATTGAAAATACCCCGAACCCGAACCCGAAGGCTCCGATCACCAGAATTGGAATATATGGGTTCACAGTTCTTTATCCTAGGCGAGCCCTTAAATATGGCGAAATTAACGAGCCTTACTACCAATGTGAACTGCGACAACCCCACCCGTCATATTCTTGAAATGCACATCTGACCAGCCCGCAGCCACTACTCGGTCCGCCAATTCTCGCTGATTTGGCCAGGCGCGAATTGATTCAGCTAGATAGATATAGGCCTCTGGGTTAGAAGTCGCTCGTTTGGCAATCCATGGGAGCGCTCGCATTAAATATTCCAGATAGATATATCTAAACGGCTTGAATGATGGTTCCGAGAATTCCACAATAAATAATCGGCCACCGGGTTTGGTAACACGTAACGCTTCAACTAAAGCTTTATCTAAATTATTAGTATTTCTTAAGCCAAAAGAAATTGTTGTTACATCAAAAGAATTCTTTTCAAAAGGTAATGAAAGTGCATCACCTAAAACGAAATTTATATAAGGACGACGTTTTCTACCCGCAGCTAACATACCTTCTGAAAAATCTAATGCAGTTACTGCAGCGCCAGCTTTTGCAAGCGGTTCACTTGATGACCCAGTCCCTGCAGCTAAATCTAGGATCTGCATTCCATTTGATGGTGCAATTAATTTTTTTACTTTCTTACGCCAGGCGCGAGTCCGTCCCAAACTAAGAATGTCATTTGCAATGTCATACCGACGCGCGACGCCATCGAACATCGCGGCAACCTCATCGGGGTTCTTGTTCAGATCTGCGCGCTTACCATTTTCCTTAGCCACCCTCCTATCTTTGCGCGTAGTACGCTGACCTACAAATTCAAGTGTGCGAGTACCGTCTATTAGGGAGATTTCGTGAATCAACGATTCACCACTGAACTTCTCGGTGATCACCCTGCCCTTCTTGAAATCGGTATCGAAAATGAAAATGCAATTTCCTCTTGGGTGCGTGGTGGCGAAGGCTTAATTGGTTTTGGCGAATACAAACGGTTTGTAGTTTCCGGTCCAGAGCGGTTTGAAAAAGCGCGGGCTTGGTGGCGGAATGAATTACTTAATTTTGATATCCAGAACAACGTGCTGGGTAGTGGAACTGGCCCAATACTTTTTACTTCGTTTGCATTTTCGGAAAATGAAGAATCAGTGCTAATTATTCCGAAGGTAGTAATAGGCGAAAAAAAGGGTAAATCTTGGATAAGTTGGATTGGAAATCGACCACAGCCAAAAATAAACCAAGTCGCCAACCATGAAAACCCTTTGGAATTGCGTTGGAGCGGTAGTAATGGTGTTGAGTGGCAGGCTCGTGTCTCAAAGGCAATTGACGAAATAAAAAATAACTCACTTGAAAAAGTTGTATTAGCTAGATTTATTGATTGTGATGTAACGCCAGAAATAAGTGCGCAACGTCTACTACAAAACTTGGCTGCTGAATACCCAGCAACATGGATCTTTTCAAATGCTGGTTTAGTTGGTGCAACTCCAGAACTTCTTGTACGTTTGAGCAAATCACTTGTTACATCTCGAATTCTCGCCGGTACTATTCGAAAAACTGGAAATGACGAAAAGGATTTAGCTCTTGCAGGTTCATTAGCTCGGTCATCCAAAGATTTGGAAGAACATGAGTACGCAGTTAGGTCTGTTGCGGATGTTTTAGCTCCGCTTTGCACTTCAACTAATGTTCCAGAAACTCCATTTGTGTTGCACTTAGCGAACGTAATGCACTTAGCGACCGATGTAACTGGTGTATTAACTGATTCAGCCAGTCCAGCAGATATATTTGAATTGGCCGACAAACTTCATCCTTCTGCGGCTGTATGTGGCACGCCTACGCTCATAGCAAAGAAAATCATCAATAACATTGAAGGAATATCTAGAGGTAGATATGCCGGACCAATTGGCTGGATAGATGCTCGCGGAGATGGTGAATTAGGTATTGCACTTCGTTGTGGACAAATAAGTGAAACCGGAAAAAGTATTAGGTTATTTGCTGGATGTGGCATTGTGAACGGCTCAGATCCTGAAAGTGAATACGCTGAAAGCCAAGCAAAATTGCTGCCTATGCGGAGCGCTTTAGAGAACCACTAACTCGCTATATTTATTAAGCACACTTGTAATCGTCTCTGCATTTTTATCTCGATCAGGAACTTTAACTACAACTACTCGAACACCATCTTTGTGGTGCGCAATTTCATGGTTTAAATCAGAAGCGTTCTTAACAATTACATTTGAGATTCCATAACTTGCAGCCACTTTTGCAATATCAATCCCATGGGGAGTACCAAATATGCTCTCGAATCCTACGACGCCGCGTTGCGGCAAAGTTGAGAATATTCCGCCACCATTATTATCAATCACAATGATTAACAAATTAGCATTAATAACGTTGGTAAGTGCAGCAACGTCATGCAAGAAACCTAAGTCGCCCACAATTGCTACGGTTTCTAAATATCGAGTTGCAATTCCCATAGCAACTGAAATATTTCCATCAATTCCAGCTAATCCTCGATTTGCAAATGTTGCTATGCCGTTTCTCGGAATTGCAAAACTTTCCAAATCTCGAATTGGTCTAGATGAGGAGATAAATAGCGCGGTTTCGTCTCGAAGTTGAGCCGCTACCATCTTTGCAATTGAACTCTCGCACCAATCAGGAAGTTCGCTTATAGATTTTGCCGCCAAAATTTCATATTTATGCCAGAGTGAAATCCATTCCTCATCTGGCTTAATTGGCTTTTCAATTTTTGGGATATTGTAAAGTTTTTCATCGGCAGTTCTTGAAAAATCCACATTCTCCATGCGCGGATCTATTACAACTAATCGATTTGCTCCTTGGATAAAAGTGTTTATAGACCTAGAAAGCGTTGTCCGGCCAATTACAAAAATAACATCAGGTTTAAGGACATTTCTAGCGCGCTCATCTGAGAGTAAAATTGGCGCATGTGCGATTGAGTCTTTAAAAGAAAGTGGATCTTCAGTAATTAATGGAGCACCCAAAGATTTAGCAAACGCTTCTATTTCGGCGATTTCAAAGCCGGCGCGATCATGGCCCACAATTAATACATTTCGCGGTTCAACTTTCCTTATTTCGCTTTTAACTCTGGTTATAGATTTTGGTTCAGTAACATGAATCCCAACTAACCAATCCTTAGCATCGGTAGCAAGAAGTGGTTCTTCAAACTGTAAATTAAAATGAATTGGTCCAGAGCCCGTTAATAAATTTTTGGCATCAAAAGCAGTTGCAGTATCAATACTTGACCGGACAAACCCGTTAAAAAAATCATTCTGATTTGTGGTTTGGTTTGCTCCGGTATTTCTTAAACGCGCTGGCCGATCTGCAGATATAACTAATAGTTTTAAATCACTGTGATGCGCTTCCAGTACAGCTGGATAGTAATTGGCTACTGCTGTACCGCTCGTGCAAATTACCGGAACATACCGATTAGTTGCCTTTGCGATTCCTAAAGCAAAAAATGCAGCGCTACGTTCATCAATTCGAATATGCAATTCGATTAGGCCGCGTTGTTGCGCTTCATATAGCGCGATAGAGAGCGGCGCATTTCGGGAACCAGGCGATAAGACAAAATCACTAATTCCAAGTTCTATAAGTTGTCGAATTGTATGGCGGGCTAAATTAGTAGCGAGATTCAAGGTTTCCACCCTTCTCTAGATATCCAAGCATTAGCGCCACTCGCCCATGTTTTTCTAATCCGATCTTGCCACCAAGCTTTACGTTCTGGAAGTGCTGCAAAATTTAATAACGCGCTCTGACTTGGAATGAGTGGTTCCACAGACATTTCGCCATTCACTATTGGAAGCGACCCAACATCGCTGACAAAGAGCGCGCCGGTTCCTAACCCCGAGTCATAACTTAATTTTGGAAGTGATGCAGCTAATTGAAGTTCGTGGCTAATTCCCACTGCAGACTCTAGTGCGCTTGAAATTACCGATGGCAAAGCATGATGGGCCGCCAATGATAGTGCCCGTCGCACACCTCCCAATGGTGCTGCCTTTAAAATCATAATATCTATCGCGCCATTAATATTTATAGCAAATGGATCTTGCGCTTTTCGAAAAACTTCATCGCCCGCGATTTTTATTGGAATATTAAGATTATTTTTTAATGCACGAAGTTCTGAAATTGATGTGCAAGGCTGTTCTACATATTCAAAAAACTCTCCAGTGATCTCATAAATTGCGTGTAAGGCAGTTTTTGCATATTCCACATCCCAGCTTCCATTTACATCCACTCTTATTTTTGAAGTTGGCATCAACGATCGCACAATTTCAACTCTCGCTAAATCTCGCTCAAGATCGTTGCCCACTTTAATTTTCACAGTTTTGCTTCCTGGATACCAAGAAAGTATCTCTGCAATTCTGAGTTTAGAATCGATCTCCGGTAGCGTGGCATTAATTGATATTGATTTCCGGATTGGAACTATTGCAGGTGCGAAAGCTGCTTCAACTCCACTCATTAGCCAAGGCAATGACTCGTTTTCGTTGTACTCTAAAAATGGTGAGAATTCACCCCAGCCAAATGGCCCCTTAAATAGCGCTATTTCACGGTTTTCAATACCACGAAATTTCACCTTCATTGGCAGGGATAAGACATGTAGCGAAGTTAAGACTTCGTTCAGAATTGTTGCACTCATAAAAATTAAGGACGTTTAGGAAATTTATCAAAATCGGGTTCGCGTTTTTCTTTATAAGCGTCGCGACCTTCTTGGCCTTCTTCAGTTAAATAGAAAAGTAAAGTGGCATCGCCAGCTAGTTGTTGCACACCTGCAAGGCCATCGTCAGCTGCATTAAGTCCGGCTTTCAGAAGTCGAATTGCCATTGGTGAGTGGCGTAACATTTCACGACACCACGAAACCGTTTCAGCTTCTAACTCTTTAACTGGCACAACAGTATTTACAAGCCCCATATCTAAAGCTTCTTGTGCATCGTATTGCCGACACATAAACCAAATTTCACGCGCTTTCTTTTGGCCGACATGCCGCGCTAATAAACCTGCGCCATATCCGCCATCAAAGGATCCGACCATTGGGCCTGTTTGGCCAAACTTCGCATTGTCTGCTGCAATTGTTATGTCGCAAACAACATGAAGAACGTGACCGCCGCCAATTGCCCAACCAGCAACCATTGCAACTACTGGTTTCGGAGTCCGACGAATTTGGACTTGCAAATCTAAAACATTTAATCGACCGATTCCTTTTTTCCCAAGCGCATCGCTGCCAATGTATCCGTCATCGCCACGAACGTTAATATCGCCACCAGAGCAGAAAGCTTCAGTTCCGGCGCCGGTAAAAATTATTACACCGACTTTTTCATCATCGCGGGCAAACGAAAATGCTTTTTCTAATTCAGCAAGCGTTTCGGGGCGGAAAGCATTTCGAACTTCTGGACGATTAATTGTTATTTTTGCCATTCCTTCAGCAATTTCATAACGAACATCAGTGAAGTTTTCCGATCCCGCGCCGCGCTCCCAATTAGGGATGGTTCGGCTACCCGGTTCTCGCTTAATCGGTTTGCTCACGATCTTGCCTCCAGTAACTTCGAATAATTCAATATATCCGCGCTAGCGCTATATGGAATAGCCTAAGCGAATTATGGTGCCAACCGCTAAACGAGAATTAATTCATGCGCAAGATCAGTGGTCGATCGCACAACTTTGCACCGCTCTTATGAATGCGTTAGCTGGTGCTGGGCCCGCACTTGGTTTTGGCGAAATAACCAGCACAAACGTGGAATCTGACGTGGCTTTAATTGTTACAACAAGTGGTTCAACTGGAAAAGCTAAAGAGATTGCCTTAACCGCACGTGCTGTAACAAAATCTGCTGAAGCTGCAAATGAATTCTTGGGTGCTAAGAACGGAAATACTTGGTCACTATTACTTCCATTAACTCATATCGCAGGGATAAATGTCTTACTTCGAGCTATCCAACTTAACAGTGAAATAATAGATAATCGAAATGTTACTGAATATAAAAAAGCGGATTTCGCCGCAATTGTGCCGACGCAACTTCATCGAGCACTTACTACAGATATTAAATTGCTGAAACATTTGCAGGAAGCTAAGGCGGTCTTGGTAGGAGGCGCACCACTTTCGAAAAAAGATAAAGATGGTGCAATTGCAAACGGAATAAATGTTGTAACAACTTACGGAATGTCAGAAACTTCAGGTGGTTGTGTCTACAACGGTCTCCCGTTGAAAGATGTTTTTGTAAAAGTCGAAAAAAACGTAATTTACTTACGTGGTCCAATGTTGGCTCAAGTACCACTTGAAGATGGCTGGTTCAAAACATCCGATTCTGGAGAATTTGAGAATGGGAAATTAATAGTTTTTGGAAGATTAGATGATCAAATTATTTCGGGTGGCGAAAAAATTTCATTGAGCGCAGTTGAAGAAGCCCTAAACGAAAACTTTAAAAGTACTTTTTTAGCATTCGCAAAACCCGACCAAGAGTGGGGTGAACGCCTATGTATTGCAACGACTTTAGGGCTATCACAAGATACGATTTCGCACTTCATGAAAAATAAATTTGGCGAACATGCAACGCCTAAAGAAATTCACAAAGTCTCGGAAATTCCATTAATTGGAATTGGTAAACCAGATCGGGCAAAACTAATTGAGAGATTGGCTAAATGACAAAGTTAAATGAATGGGTTGGTGGGGCTAGACCAAGGACCTTACCTGCGGCAATTGCGCCGGTATTGGTTGGCACATCGCTTGCTGGCGTTAGTTTCAATCTTGTTCGAGCACTCTTAGCTCTAATTGTGAGTCTCTCCTTACAAATTGCAGTTAATTTTGCAAACGACTTTTCCGATGGCATCAAAGGAATTGATGAGGATCGAATTGGTCCAATTAGATTAGTTGGCCAAAAACTAGCAACTCCTAAAGCAGTGAAGCGCGCAGCTTATTTATTCTTTTTTATCGCAGGGGTCGCGGGCTTAATTCTCGCTATTCAAACTTCGATCTGGTTAATCGCGGTTGGCGCAGTCGCAATTCTTGCTGCATGGACATATACAGGTGGACCAAAACCATATGGGTATTCCGCGCTGGGTGAAGTTTCGGTCTTTATTTTCTTTGGAGTTGTCGCAACTGCAGGTAGTTACTTTGTACAAAGTCAGAAAATTACGTTTGCAAGCTTGGTACTTTCCGTACCAATCGGAGCTTTAGCTTGTGCAATCCTGGGATTAAATAACTTACGAGATTTAGCCAAGGATGAGGTTGCAAAGAAGCGTACTTTGGCAGTTATTTTAGGTGATCGTAAATCTCGAATTTTTTATGTTCTACTTTTAATGCTCGCTCATTTATCTGCCTTGCTCGCAACTTTTGCTTCACCTTATATTTTATTTACGCTCGTGCTGCTGCCCGTTTCTGGAAGATTAAGTAGAAACGTTCTTGATGGCGCAACGGGAAAAGCGCTTATTCCACTCCTGGGAAATACTGGAAAACTCCAAATAGGTTTTGCCTTCTTCATCTCAATCGCGCTCTTTGCATCTTCACGCTAAACTCCCAATATGCGTTTCCTACCGGTCGTATTAGCTTTTGCTTTTACTATTTATACATTGGCCGATTGCGCACGAACACCGCAGGAACTAATTAGAAATCTACCAAAATGGGCTTGGGTGTTAATAATTTTGTTAATCGGAACTATTGGCGCAGTGGCTTGGTATATCGCTGGCCGGCCAAAGCGGCCGCGAAATGGTGGTGGATTTAAAAAAGGAAGAATTATTCCACCAGATGACAACCCGGATTTCTTACGTAATCTCTAACTAAAGACCGGAGTAAGTATGTCTTCCGGTTCCCCAAACATTTATATATACATAATTAAATAAGAATGTAGATCCAGCAAAAAGGCATAGCCAAGCAGCTTTCTTACCTTTCCACCCAGCAGTAACCCGCGCATGTAAGTACGCTGCATATGCAACCCAAGTTATAAATGCCCAAGTTTCTTTTGGATCCCATCCCCAATAACGACCCCAAGCTGACTCGGCCCAGATAGCGCCGGCAATTACCGCAAAAGTCCAAAGCGGAAATACAAATGCAACTAAGCGATAAGTCAGTTGATCAAGCGATTCAAGAGAAGGCAACCGTTTAGCCCAAGCATTTCTACCACCGCGCGATTCCATTCGATCAAGAATTAAATAAGTAGCTGCAATGGTATTGGCTAATAAAAATACGCCTCCAGACATTATTGCTGCGGAAACATGTACAACTAACCAAGTTGATTTAAGAGCTGGAACGAGTGGTGCGCTAGGCCGATAGAGAAGTGTTATCGCAGTTCCAAGTACTAATAGAACCGCAATGGAGATTGGTAATCCAAGCCACCGTAAATCAAATTTCTTTAACGCTGCAAGATATGCTCCAGTAAATGCAAGTGCGCCAGTAATTGAGAACTCATACATATTTCCCCATGGAACTCGGTGTGCAGATAAACCGCGAACAATTACACCAGCAAGTAATAATAAAAAACCTAAAATCATAAGTGAAGTTGCAATTCGTGCAACTTTTTCAGTCTTAGTGCGATCAAAAATATTTTTTCGGGTAGCAGATTCATCGCCGCGAACTGACCAGGCAGTTTCAATAGCATGAAGAAAAAAAGTTAAGGTAAAGACAAAGAGTGCTGAATAAACTAAGTTGTTAGATAGATACGCTAATGAAGTTGAATTCATTTATCTCTCCTCTAACCAAGCTGTTAAGTTTATAATTTCTTTTTCTAATCCTTCAATATTGTTTTTAGAAAGTCCCGCAATTTCAACAACATCGCCAACCTTGATCCAAATTCGGCGGCGTCGAGTAAAGAGCGAAACTAGTAAACCCAATATGGAGAGAATACTTCCAACAAGCGCATATTGCTTTCCGGGATCTCTAACAACTTGTAAATTTACCCACGGCGTATAACCATCAAATGTGATGGTGCCCACGCCATTGAAGGAATAACTTTCACCAATTGCTAATTCCTTTAAGCCGATCCGCTCCATTTTTGATGTATCAAGTCGGTAAACCGATTGCGGTACGCCGCTATCCATTCCGAGATCACCTTGGAAAACTGAAAAAAGCAGATGTGGATCTAGCGCTTCTGGAAATGATGAAAATGCACCGCGGCTAGCGCTGCGATCAGCAGTTGGAATAAACGAACCGATAAAACCAATTTGTGGATTCATATCTGGAATCTTGATCGCACCGGTGGAAGTCAAGTTTGCATCTTGAGGTAAGAATGGAACCGCTCCTTGAAATGCTATGGCTCCAGATTTATCTCTAACTGTTACTAATGGTGAATAACCATTTGCTTGTAGATATACCCGAGTGCTGCCAAAAGTAAGTGGGCTATTAACTTTTACAATCTCAGTTTTTGCCTTCCCACCAACTACTTCTGATACAGATGTTGTGAGTGTGTAATCGATTGGAGCACTAGTCGATAAGTCGTACTCAGCTTTGAAACCCTTTAATGTAATGGAAAATGGTGGCAAGTTTTCTAATTTAAAAAATCTACCAACACTCAAATTATCGTAACTAGTTGGAGTATTAATAAACCGTTCGCCAACATTTACGATAGCTTCGCCACGCATGCCTAACACAGAACTCATCCCAATTCCAATTAATACGACAATTAAAGAGAGGTGAAAAACTAGGTTTCCGCTTTCTCGCGCGTAACCTTTTTCCGCTGAAATTGAATTTGGATTATGGCGAATCCGAAAACGATTCTTCTTTAACCAAATCTCAGCAAGTGCAAGTGCATTATTCTTATCGGAATCAGCTACTCGATAAAACTCTAATTGATCAAGAAACCTAGGCGTCAGTGGCGGTTTGGCACCAATTGCTTTGAAATGCTCCCACGATCTTGGGAGTACACAACCAATTAAAGAAATGAAAAGTAATAAGTAAATTGCAGAAAACCAAGGTGATCCATAAACATCAAATAGTTTTAATCGATCCATCCATTCAGCAACTCCTGGGTTATTACTGAAGTACTCCCGCACTTTCATTGGATTCTGCGTCCGTTGCGGAAATATGGAACCTGGAATCGCGCCAACACCAAGTAATAAAAGTAGTATTAAAGCAGTACGCATGCTTGTAAGTTGGCGCCACAAATAACGGAAGAAGCTGAAACCTGTAAGTTCAAGTGGTTTATCAGACATTAAATCACCGGCGCAAAATCAGATATTAGAGATCTTAAATTAATCATGACGTCATTCCAAATTCCAAATACTTGCATTAGTCCGATAAGTATTAAGAAAACTCCACCGATATTTGTAATGTAATTACCGCGTTTTGTTAAAAACGACCGGAGTTTGCGAGATTTTTCTAACGCTAAGCCAAATAGCAAAAACGGTAAGCCCAAACCAAAACAATAAGCTAGCGACAGAATCGCACCTCTTGCCGCACTTCCCTCTTGGAAAGCTAGAGTTTCAACTGCACCAAGGGTTGGACCAATGCAAGGTGTCCAACCTAATCCAAATAGAAAACCAAGAATCGGCGCACTTGCTATTCCCGAAAACTTTTGCATAGATGGACGCCAACTCCATGAAAATTTTTCACTATTAATGAAGATAAAACCAAACCCAATTGTTAAAATACCCAATACTCGGGTTAGCCAGTCAGAGTTTTCAGAAATTGTGGCGCCGAGTGAACCGAATAGCGCGCCATAAATAGCAAATAAGAATGCAAAGCCCGAAATAAACAAAACCGTACCAAGTACGATTCTAGATTTTGAATTACTTACTCCAGCTATATAGCCAAGAAATCCTGGCAATAACGGGAGCACACATGGCGAAATAAATGAAAATAACCCCGCAATGGCGGCAATCACCATTGCAAAAATAAGATTCCCATCAAATACTTGGTTTACAAAAAAATCGCTCATGCTACTCCGCCAACAATTTCTTAATTAAGTTTTCTAAAGCTAACACTGTTATTTCGCCACTTATTCGAGCTGCAATTCTGTTTTCTTTATCCAGAACTAAAGTTGTTGGGATTGCGTTGGGTGATAATTCACCGCGGAATTTCAATAAAATTGCATCATCAGTCAACGTTGGATAGGAAATTCCGAATCGCTTTACAAATGCATTTGCAGAAGAAAGATTGTCTCTCGTTAATATCCCGATAAACTGTGCCTCTGGATACCTATTAGCTAAAACTTCCAGAGCAGGAGCTTCGGCGCGGCAGGGCGAACACCAAGATGCCCAAACATTAACCACTGTAATTTTCTTGTTTTTTGCGATAAATGTGGCACCATCTAACGTCGGACCAGAAATTTCTGGTGCAGCTTTTCGATCTCCTTTCGCAATGAATACAACTGCGCCGTTTCCTGATATGAATTTATCTTCGTTTGGTGTCGAGATACCACCTCCAGCACAACTTGTCAGAGTCAAAGTTAATGCAATAACTAATGTAATTCGTTTCATATTAGGATTTTTTTGGAAGCAAATGCGCTGCCGGTTCACTGTAACTTAAACCTGAAATCATTCCATTACTATCAAAATGAACACTTGTAATAGAGGCTAATGTGCATTGGCGTTTTCTAGGATCATGCAAGAAATTTCGATGCTCTATCGCAGATCGCATTATCCAAATCGGTAATTGATGCGAAACACAAATTGCATCTTTACCTTTTGCAGCTTTGTTAGCTGCGAAAATTGCAGCAAACATACGATTTACTTGATCAACATATGGTTCACCCCATGATGGACGCCATGGGTTCCATAAATGTCGCCAAGCACTCGGTCTACGCAATACGCCATCACCAACTCCAAATGGTTTTCCTTCAAAAATATTGGAAGCTTCAATTAAACGATCGTCGGTGGTGATTTGAATGTTATGCATTTTTGCAATCGGAGCAGCGGTTTCTTGCGCTCGTTGTAGTGGGGAGACATGGAGCGCGCCAATATTTAGATCTTTAGACCATTTTGCAACAGCTTCAGCCATCGCTACGCCACGTTCAGATAAACGCCATCCTGGTTCTCTTCCATAAAGAATTTTTCCAGGATTTTCAACCTCGCCGTGACGAAGCACGTGAACGGTTGATTGGCTTTCCATGACTTAAGCATAAAGCAGTAATTCGCGACGAGTTCCGCTTCTTTCGCTAAGGTATGGATATGGCAATCAACGTTAAAAGGGTTGCCTTTTTTGATGTAGATAACACTCTAATTAAAGGTTCAACTATTTTCTTTCTGGGTCGCGGGATGTACCAAAGAGGTTTTTTCTCGAAAAAAGATATAGGCGCATTCGTCCTGGCAAATTTGCGGTATCGAATGACTGGCACCGAGAAGCCAGAAGAGATTGCTAGATTTCAAAAAGCTGCCACAGATTTCATTGGTGGTCATGATGTTTCTGAGATCAAAGCAACTGGTAGTGAAATTTATGATGAGTTTGTTTCGCCAGCGATCTGGCAAGGGACAATCGACATCGCCAATCAACATCTAAAAAATAGTGAAGAAGTTTGGTTGGTGACTGCTGCTCCAGAAGATATGGCAAATTTAATTGCAGAGAAATTGGGTTTGACTGGTGCAATTGGCACAAAGGCTGAAGTTAAAGATAATAAGTACACCGGAAATTTAGTTGGAAACTTATTACATGGTCGCGAAAAAGCTAACGCAATTAAGTTGCTTGCAGTTAAGAAAGGTTTCAACCTAGAAGATTGTTATGCATACACCGACAGCCATCATGATTTACCTTTATTAAATGCGGTTGGAAATCCGTGCGCCATAAATCCAGATGCGAAACTCAGAATTATTGCTTTTGCAAACGGATGGCCAGTTCATGATTTCCGGAGACTTCGTTGGGTGAACCGTTTTATTGGGCCGGTAATTAGTCGCTTCGCTGGCCTCTTCGCATTTATTAAGCCAAGGCTTCGATAAAGCGCTCAGTAAATTCTCGAATAGGCAGAATCGATACTTCTTCGGTAATGTAAGCCAGTTATGTCTGATTTAAAAGTGGTCCGTTCAATCATGCGATCTGCGCCATCGTTTGCTGATGAGTTGCGCGCCCGCAGCGATGCCCAACTTCAGACTCTTTTCAAATTGCGGGCAGATTTAATTGCACCAGTTCCATCAGATATGACTGCGCTTTCAATTAGAGCAACTTCTGGACCGAGTCTGGTTCGAGCTATTGAATCGTTAAATCAATGGCAATTTGAGGTTTTAGAAGCGTGTGTGGCTTTAGAAGAACCGCTTTCCATTAAATCAATAATTGCTGCAACAGATAAAGCTGCTACGCCAATCATCGAAGAACTTATCGAACGCGCGCTGCTTTATAAAGATGGTGAAGATTTGCGCGCCCCAAGAGCGCTGCGCGACATGATTGGAACTCAACCAGCCGGACTTGGCCCTGTTGGACCTGCAAAAGTTAAATTTAAAGATTTAGATGATGCACCAAAAGCTGCACATGAAATTTTAGAAAGATTAACTTGGGGACCGCCGCGCGGCCAAGTTGGCGATGTCAGAAAAAAAGGTACCGCGGTTGCTTGGTTAATAGAGCATCACTTTTTAATTCCAATGGATCAAACAACAGTTGCAATGCCCCGAGAAGTTGGACTTTATTTAAGAAAAGGCAAAGTACATAAAAAAATATCGATCGCAGCGCCCGAATTGATTGGTGAAAAGCGAAAGCAAAATGAAATCGATCGAGCTGCAATCGCTGGTATAAGTAATATTTTGCGTTGGTGTAATGAATTAATGAATTTCTGGGCAGAGGAAACGCCTTCAACATTGCAAGCGGGTGGATTAGGAATTAGAGATCTTAGAAAAGCTGCAGAACACTTAGGAGTAACGGATAATTGTGCAGCTTTTGTTGCTGAACTTTGCTATCTATCTGGCTTAGTTGTTGCCGACCCAGATGGTCGAGTGCTGCCAACTACTGCATTTGATATGTGGCAGTTAAAAACTCCAGAAGAACAATGGGTAGAGATTGCAACGCTTTGGGCGCTAACTTCAAGAGTTGCTGGTTTAGTTGGTAAAGCTGATTCCAAAAATGTAAATGCGCTTGGATCTGAATTAGACCGAGCAAATGCTGCAACCATTCGAAGTCATATTTTGCAGATGCTCCTTGGGAAAACCGAACTAGCCCCGTCGCTGGAGAGCGCACAAACCTTTATTCAATGGGTTTATCCCAATCGCCGCGGTGGCACGCTTCATGCTGATTTAGTTGAATGGACACTTCGCGAAGCCGAATGGCTTGGCATTACCGGACAAGGCGCACTTTCATCATTTGGAAATAGGTTTGTTGAAGATGCAGATTCGATAAAAATTAATGAAGCGCTACCAAAACCCGTTGACCACATTCTAATCCAAGCCGATAACACTGCAATTGCTCCTGGCCCACTCACGATTGAAATTGCGCGTCACTTATCAACTTTTGCCGATATTGAAAGTCGCGGTGGCGCAACTGTTTATCGGTTTAGTGAAAGTTCAATTCGCCGTGGATTGGATCATGGTCACTCCGGTGATGAGATTCGCACTTTCTTAACTAAAACTTCTAAGACGCCGATGCCCCAACCACTTGAATATTTAATTACTGATGTTGCCCGCAAACATGGTCGACTTAAAGTTGGATATGCAAATACTTACTTAAGGTGTGAAGACGAATCAACAATTAACCAAATACTTGGCGACAAACGACTAGAACATTTGCGGTTAAGACAGATTGCTCCTCAAGTAATTATCTCCGATACGGAATCGCGAGAAACTATTGAAGAACTGCGAAGCGCTGGTTACTTTCCTGCCGGTGAAAGTAACACTGGTTCGGTAATTACCGCAGCTGGCCAAACCCGAGCAAAATCTCGCCCTAAACCACCACGAATAATCGGCGAAGCTACCGAACCTTCGCAAACTATTTTAAATTCTGCTGTCAGAGCACTTCGCGCTGGTGAAAAAGCATCGGCTCGCCAACCACAACGGGGCGCTGAAGTTCCAAGAAGCACTGCAAATGAAACTATGGATATGTTAAATAAATATATTGGCGAAGAAGTTTCATTGATAATTGGTTATGCCGATACAAATGGTGGCGTAACACAACGAATAATTGACCCTATTTCTATTTCTCTTGGAACTCTAGTTGCCCGAGATCACGGCTCAGGCGAAGTTCAACACTTCAGAATTCCGCGTATTACCGGCGTAACTCCCGCATGAGCAGCGATTACGGCAGACTTAGCGCCATGATTATCGATGACCTAAAACTCTTAGTTGAAACGGAATCCCCAACTGAAGATTTAGCTGCATGTCAAAAAGTTATGGAAGTCGCTAGCCAAATAACTAAAAAATTGCATGGCGAAACTGGCGAAATAATTATTGAGAATGGTCGGCCAGTATTTTGGTTTGGCGCAAAGAATCCTAAAATTATTTTGCTATGTCACCTGGACACTGTCTGGCCGCATGGTTCGTTCCAACCAGTATGGAGCGTTGAAGGTGATGTGGCGCGCGGACCAGGTGCTTACGATATGAAAGCTGGATTCTTACAAGCGCTATATGCCATGAAAGATTTATCCCGTGAAAAAATAGCGCTGGTCGCAACCTCTGATGAAGAGACAGGTAGTGCAACATCTCGTGGCATGATCGAACGAATTTCTAAGAACGCAGATGCAGTTTTAGTTTTTGAATCTGCAATTGATGGGAAAGTAAAAACTGGCAGAAAAGGTACTTCGATGTACAAGATTGTTGTACATGGTCGAGCTTCACATGCTGGTCTAGAACCTGAGAAGGGAATTAACGCAACCGTTGAAATTGCAGAAGTTGTGCGAAAAGTAATTGCATTACAAGATTTAAGCAACGGTACGACTGTAGTTCCAACTTCAATGGCTTCTGGCACTACTACAAACACTGTTCCTGCAATTGCAACTTTAGATATCGATGCACGTTCATTTAAAATGTCTGAGTTAGAACGCGTTGATGCCGCGATGAGAGAACTAATGCCATCAAATCCAGAATGTAGAATTGAAATTGAAGGTGGCATAAATCGACCGCCGTTAGAACTTTCAGCAACATCTGCTTTATACGATCGATTAGAAAAAGTTGCAGCCGCGACCGGATTTAAACCAGTTGGATCAGCTCAAGTTGGCGGCGCTAGCGATGGCAACTTCGCAGCGGCTGCAGGAGCGCCTACTCTGGATGGACTTGGAGCGCTTGGATCAGGTGCACATGCGCTCTCTGAATGGGTCCAAATCTCCGCAATGACCGAACGTTCACAATTAATCCATGAATTTATTAAGGATTTAATTAAATGAGCGATGGGCCGTTAATTGTTCAGAGCGACAAAACGCTTTTACTAGATATCGATCATCCGCTATCAACTGATTGCCGTCGTGCTATTGCGCCTTTTGCTGAGTTAGAAAAATCTCCAGAACATATTCATACTTATCGACTCACATCATTAGGTCTTTGGAACGCTCGGGCGGCTGGACACGATGCCGAGAAAGTTATTGATGTTCTAATTAAGTACTCTCGATTCGCAATTCCGCATGCATTGTTACTCGATGTTGCTGAGACTATGGGACGTTATGGACGACTTCGATTGGAGTCAGATCCAATTCACGGCTTAATTTTAATTTCTACTGATCCTGCCGTTTTACAAGAAGTAGTGCGTGGCAAAAAAGTTGCTCCGCTGCTAGGCGCGAGAATTGATAACGAAACAATTGCAGTGCATCCAAGTCAACGCGGACATCTAAAGCAAGCGCTACTTCGCTTAGGTTGGCCAGCTGAAGATTTTGCTGGATATGTTGATGGCCAAGCCCATGAGATTTCATTACTTGAAGATGGTTGGAATATTCGGGAATACCAAAAACTAGCGGCTGAAGGTTTCTGGCATGGTGGATCTGGTGTTGTCGTACTTCCTTGCGGTGCTGGCAAGACTATTGTCGGCGCTGCCGCAATGGCACACGCGAAAGCTACGACTTTAATTTTGGTAACAAATACTGTTGCTGCTCGCCAATGGCGCGATGAATTATTGCGCCGCACAAATCTTCACGAGGATGAAATAGGTGAATATTCGGGTGCGAAGAAAGAGATTCGTCCAGTCACAATTGCGACTTATCAAGTAATGACCACTAAGAAAAAGGGCTTATTTGCCCATTTAGATCTCTTTGATGGCCATGATTGGGGCTTAATTATTTACGATGAAGTTC
Source organism: uncultured Bifidobacterium sp. (assembly GCA_964632545.1). Taxonomy (GTDB): domain Bacteria; phylum Actinomycetota; class Actinomycetes; order Nanopelagicales; family Nanopelagicaceae; genus UBA7398. The sequence goes on from CAZWBQ010000009.1 coordinate 49,443, forward strand.
ATCTTTTGCCAGCGCCGATCTTTCGATTTACCGCTGATATTCAATCACGTCGACGTTTGGGCTTAACTGCAACGTTAGTTCGAGAAGATGGAATGGAAGGCGAAGTATTTTCATTAATTGGCCCAAAGAGATTTGATGTGCCTTGGAAAGAGATTGAAGCTCAAGGCTATATTGCCCCTGCGGATTGCGTAGAAGTTCGAGTTACTCTTACTGAGCACGAACGATTGAATTATGCGACTGCAGAAACTGAAAATCGCTACCGGGTTTGTGCTACTACTGTTACAAAGAAAAATGTTGCCATGGCATTAGCAAAGTTCCATGAGAATGATCAAGTATTAATAATCGGTCAGTACATTGACCAAATAGATGAAATTTCTAAAGATTTAGGTGTTCCAATTATAAAAGGTGATACGCCAGTCAAAGAACGTGAAGTTCTTTATAACGCTTTTCGAAGCGGCGAAATAAAATGTTTAGTGGTTTCTAAAGTTGCTAACTTCTCAATTGATTTACCGGAAGCTTCCATAGCAATCCAAATATCAGGAACTTTTGGATCTCGCCAAGAAGAGGCGCAACGCCTTGGTCGAATTCTGCGTCCTAAGTCTGATGGTCGCGGTGCGCGTTTTTATTCACTTGTCGCTAGAGATACAGTTGATCAAGATTTTGCGCAAAACCGTCAGCGTTTCTTAGCGGAGCAAGGTTATTCTTACCGAATCATCGATGCTGATGATGTATTTACTGGGAAGCTTTAATTTCCGAGATAGCTTTAATGAATCGCTCTGGATTAACTCGCCAATAATCATGTGGTGCACCATTTATAAATATAACTGGGACCTTATCCCCGAATTCTCGCTCGAGCTCTAAATCCCCATCGATTAGCCGCTTCTCCAAATTGAATTGCAGTGAGGGCTTCAACTCATTCAATTTTTCTTCAGCGATATCGCAGAGGTGACAGCCAGAACGGGAATAGATCAATACCTCAATCATTTTTAATTACCTTTAATTCTTGCGCTAAGTGGGAGTGTGAATACTTAATAATTCCTGACAGTTTCGAGCCACCTGCGTAACCGAACATGACCCAATCTTCTCAGCCTGATAGCGTCTCCCGCTATGCGCGGCAAAATCTTCCTCATCACATCTGCTTTAGCGCTCTCAATCCTAAGCGTCCCAGACGCGGAAGCGCTTGGATTTACGAGAACTCCTTCAACTGTTTGGTTCCATACTTTTGCTACCGGAATTCAGAGCAAGCCCTTTCCGGTCGCCAATGCGAAAGCAAGCGAATCATCCAAAAGCGCAAATCTTGAAACAAAAAGTAAATTTATTGTCACTTATACCGGGTTTCCAGATGATGCTAAAGCCGCTTTTCAAGCAGCTGTTGATATTTGGTCAGATCTTTTTCCGTCAACAGTTCCAATTCAAATCAACGTAACTTGGGGAAGACAAGCAACTGCGGTATTGGGTTCAACACGTCCAGATTTCTTTTATAAAAATTTTATTGGTGCGCCAGCTCGTGATTTAAATTATGCCTCTGCCTTAGCAAATGCAATTGCTGGAAAAGATTTAGATCCGCGGCGTCCAGATATCATAATGACGATTAATTCTCGATCACCTTTTTATACCGGAACAGATGGCAAGCCATCGCCACGAACTTACGATTTAGAGTCTGTTGTAATGCATGAAATTGCACATGGCCTTGGATTCTTAACACTCGCTGCATACGATCCGTTCTTTGGCTATGGAAATATCCAAGATCCAACGCCGTTTGATGCTTTTACACAATTAGCTGATGGAAGACGTCTGATGGATTTATCTTCCCCATCGCTTGAGTTAGGAAGTGCGCTAACTGCACCGCTTTATTGGACTGGCGCAAATGGTGTTGCCGCAAATAATGGAATCAAACCATTGCTTTATACCCCATCGACTTATGAAGGTGGTTCTTCAGTTAGCCATCTAGATGAAAAAACTTTTAGACAAAGCACAACTGATGCTGCGATGACACCTAATTTAGATGCCGGTGAAGTTTTTAGATCACCAGGTCCAATTACGCTTGGAATATTGGATGATTTGCGCACCAAGCCTGGCGCTGGAATTCCAGTTGGGTTACCGGAAGCGCCGCGAAATGTTAAAGCGCTAATTGGTGATAAATCGGCCATCGTTACATTTGACCCACCTGCAAACTATCGGGCAGCTCAAGTAACTTCTTACTTAGTTACTGCAAGTTTCGGTGGCCAATCTGTTGAAGTTACCGATAGCCCTGCATTAATAACTGGCCTTAAAAATGGCAGTACTTATTCCTTTAAAGTGATCGCTCGGAATCAACTTGGTGAATCTGTAGCTGAACCAAGCAATGCAATCTCACCCGAAGCGGGCTGGAAAACTTCGGTGATTGATGGAATTGCAGATGGCAAATACATATCCACCAACATGTATAAAGGCCAACCAATAATCGCTTATACCGATTCAAAGAGTGGTGATGTAAAAGTCGCTACCTTTAATGGAAAAACTTGGGTTACTTCTACAGTAGATGGAAACAGCACTTTGAATGGCAAAACTAATAACAATGTTGCTGGTGATGTTTCAATTTGCGTTTCCGGAACTGGAACTAAACAAACTTTAAATCTCTTTTATCCAGATCTAGTTAATAAAGATTTACGCTACGCCGAATTCAACGGAAAAACTTGGAAATATGAAGTCGTAGATGGCGATGCGCAAACCATTCAAAATTACAATGAAAAAGTACGAGTTCGTACTGCTAGTGATGTGAGTGTCACTAACGCTTGCGCCGTAACACCTTCTGGTCTCCAAGTATTTTACCGTGATGAGAGTCAAGGGGTACTGCTCGGCGCAGTTCGAAGTACTGATACGTGGATTTATGAGTTGATTGATGGCGATCGAACCACTGATGATCGTTCTACTGGCGATGTCGGTTTCCACTTACAAGCAGCTGTAGTTGGTAAAAAAGTTTATGTACTCTACGACTCTATTCTTACAGTTAATCAAAATAGTGAAGCGACTCAAGGTGAAGTACGACTTGCAACACGCAGTACTATTTATCCAGAAGATTGGGTTTATCAAACTATTGCCGTTTCTGGTGGTGCAGTAGCGGTATCCGGTTATAACGTTGCTATTTCTGTAGTTGGAAATAGAGTTTTTGGAAGTTGGTATAGCGCTTCTGGAATCACGATTCCACAACCAAATAAATTAAATTGGGCAGTAATTTCAAATTCAGATCCGGCAGTGAACGCATCAAGCGATGCATATGGAACACCCATTGGAGCCCTTGCAATTGATGATAAGGAGTTGGTATTTGGTTGCGAAAGCCGACTTTGTAAAATATCTAAACTAGATCAAAGCATCCATTTAGTTTCCAATGCTAAATCGGATGTTAAAAGCGATGTAGTTTGGATTACTATAAATAAAGTGCGTTATGCGCTAACGAGTGTTAACGCAAAACTCACACTTCTCAAACCTTAATTACTTCTTATTTCGACGCTGAATACGTGTCTTCTTGAGTAACTTCTTATGCTTTTTCTTCGCCATACGCTTGCGGCGCTTCTTAATTACCGAACCCATATCAACTCCTTTACAAACTCTGAACTTCTCTGAAATTCTATAGCCGTAGGTTACCTGTTAATTCAAGCTGCTAGGTACAAAGGTCGCCGAATACTCACTTTCCACTCCAGATTGCGTAATTATTGAATACCCAAGCCCTTTTTGGTAGCTAATTGCTATCGGTAACTGAGCGCCATTTAATGTTCTTGCAATTTTGATTGTGCCTTTGCTATCAAATTCCAAAAACATCACCGTGCCTGATTTTGGCTTCCAATTTATGAGGGTAGGAACCCCACCTTTTGCGACCAATACTGCGCCACTACCTGCCGTGAGCGCTCCAATGTTTGACGCAATCCGCATACTCCAAAGTGGTTTCGCACTTTGATTGAATTGCGTGATAGCTGCTTCCTTATTGGAACTAGAAGTTGCTAAACCGCCAAGTAAATAGGAATCTGAAACGGTCTCCCAAGTTCTAAAACTCTTTGGTAATGAACTCCTTACAACTGATTTCAAAACACCCTTATTATTTAAAGTGAGTATTACGCCATCAGAAGTTCCCACTAGTTTAGTTTTTAAAATAGAATCAATACTTTTCCCAATTACAAAATATGTGCCATCTTTATTACGCACTATTGCACGTAACGAAGTATCGCGTAACCCAATTTTATTTGTTGCACTACAATTACCCAGAAAGTTACAAAAAGTTATTTCACTAACTCTCCCAGTTGAAGCCATTTGATCGCTGATTATTAACAAACCATCCGGCGAAATTGCTAAATCTCTTGGCATTATTGGAGTTATTGATTGATACTTCATAGTTCCAAGCAATTCACCGACAGCAGAAATATGCCAAATCACAGTGGTGAGTAATCCTGAATTTCGATTGCTCTCTCTTATCACCGTTACTGAATCGGGATTTATCACTACTGCGCTACTTTCGATTTTCGTAAGCGCCACTATTGATTCGCTAGCGCCAAGGACCCAAAAGGAGTTATCAGCATCTACCGCTACAGAAGTTGCGATGTCATCGAATTCGCCACCTAAACGCAGTCCCCAAATTAACTTGCCATCAACCGCTATTTTCGCGATAAACCCATCATTTTTGCCCAAAATTGATCCGGGAATAAGTTGTTGATTGCCCGTTTCATCAATGCTTCCAACTACAAGAAGGCCGGCGCTTGTATAAAAACTCTTAGAGATTGAACTATTGGTTCCGAGTGAAAAATTCATTGTGGTTGCGGTTGGGATAACTTTTATCGGAGTTACGGCATTTGCGGTTGGAATTGCTAAAGTAATTAATAGCGTTAGAACTAAACGAAATTTCAAGCAAGTTCCTGAGATCTATCTCGCGCTGCTTTAAGGGCGGCTGTAATTATCTCTCCAGTTTTTGCGCTTGCAAAAGATTCTAATGCAGCTGCAGTAGTTCCTTTAGGGCTGGTTACATTCTCCCGAAGAGTTGTTGGACTTTTTCCACTTTCATTTAACATCGCAGCAGCACCAGTAATAGTTTGAATCGTCAATTTAGTTGCATCTGCTTCAGTAAGGCCGAGAGCAGTTGCGCCTTTGATCATCTCTTCAACAAAGTAAAAGAAATATGCGGGACCAGATCCGCTGGTAGCTGTAACTGCATCTTGTAGTTCTTCTGCCAGGACAATTACTTCACCACTTGCGGCTAGAAAATTAGTGACAAAATCAATATCTACTTCACTTGCATATCTTCCGCCTGAGATTGCTGCCATGCCTTTACCAACAAGTGTTGGCGTGTTTGGCATAACTCTTATTACTGCCGTGCCAGGTTTCACTTTTTCTTCAATAAATGCGGTTCGCTTGCCGGCTGCAATACTCACGATTAAAGAAGTGTTAGGAATAGCTGGTGCAATCTGATCTAGTAAATCGCCCATATCCTGGGGTTTAACAACCAATAAAATCGCATCACAATCTTTAGCGATGCTTTCAATATTGGAAGGATTTACTCCGTACTTCTTCTGTAATTCCACGAGACGTTCAACACGTTTATCCGCAATACAAATCGACGTTGGCGTAGCACCCGAATTAATAAGGCCGGCCAATAGAGCTTCACCCATTACACCAACACCAATTACACCAATGCAATTTCGAGAATTACTCATGTGACAAGCGTACCCATAAGCCCTAGGCTCTGCGGTTATGTCCGAGGTTCATCCTAATTTTGCACGCGAGTGGATTGAATTTATCGATCCTGCCAGCCCTGCTGAATTATTTAAATGTGATTTAACTTGGTTAACTTCATATTGGACCTGCATATTTGGAAATGGTTGCAAAGGCGTAGAGGCTGATCAACCTGATAACGGTTGTTGCACAGATGGCGCTTATTACTCCGGCGAAGAAGATGAAGCTCGAACATTGAAAGCGGCAGCGCGACTTACCCCCGCAATCTGGCAATATTATGAAGAAGCCCAACCTAAGAAAAAAGGTGGCAAACTTAGAATTTCCGAAGTTGGCTTAGATAAAGATCGTAAAACTCGCAAAGTTGATAATTCTTGCATTTTCTTAAACCGAAAAGGTTTTTCGCGTGATGGTTTTGTTGGAAACCATGGTTGTGCGTTGCATCAATTAGCGATTGACGAAAAAATTCACTTCGTTGAAACGAAGCCAGATGTTTGTTGGCAGCTCCCAATTAGAAGATCTTTTGAAGTTCGTGAATTTGGTGATGCCAAAGTTTCAGTTACAGTTATTGGAGAATATGAAAGGCTTGCATGGGGCGAAGGCGGCGCAGATTTTGATTGGTACTGCACTAGCAATACCGAAGCGCATATTGGTCGCGAACCAGTTTATCTTTCAAACAAAGTTGAGTTGATGGCATTAATGGGCGCTCCCGCTTATAAAGAACTTGCGCGCCATTGCGAAAATAGAATGGCAGCGTTAAAGGCATCGCGACGTAAATCTTTGCCGCTATTTGTAGTGCATCCAGCCACAGTTCAAGCGCGTAGCTAGCGCGTAAGTCAGCCCTAGGTTCTAGGCTTCAACCATGGCTAAGAACGCTGCACCTAAACCCACAAAAGACCCATTCCGCTGCGCCGAATGCGGTTGGACTTCTACAAAATGGGCTGGTCGCTGTGGTGAGTGTCAGGCATGGGGAACAATTGAAGAAGTTTCAGCGCCAAAGAAACTTTCTTTAATTGCAACAGCGGTTACAAATGCCGCATTACCTATTGGCGATGTTGCAATTGAAAGCGCCCGAGCGCGAACAAGTGGTGTTCCAGAGTTAGATCGAGTACTTGGTGGTGGGTTAGTTCCGGGCGCTGCAATTTTATTAGCGGGCGAACCTGGTGTCGGAAAATCAACTTTACTTTTAACGGTTGCAGCAGAAAGTGCGCGTCGTGGTTTAACTACTTTATATATCAGTGGTGAAGAATCAACTTCACAAGTTCGGCTTCGCGCAGAGAGACTTGGCGCACTCGACAAGGAACTTTGGTTAGCTTCAGAGACAGAACTTGGGTCCGTTATTTCTCACATTGATGAAGTACAACCAGCACTTTTAGTTATCGATAGCATTCAAACAATTGGCAGCGCTGCGGTTGACTCAGCACCTGGTGGTGTTACACAAGTGCGCGAAGTTGCGGCTGCGTTAATTCGATTATGTAAAGAACGAGCAATCACATTAATTTTAGTTGGCCATGTAACTAAAGATGGATCGATTGCAGGACCAAGATTGCTAGAACATGTTGTTGATGTTGTATTGCAATTTGAAGGCGAGCGCCATTCTAGATTGCGGTTAATTCGTGCGATTAAGAATCGTTATGGTGCCAGCGATGAAGTTGGTTGCTTCGATTTACATGATGGCGGCATTGAAGGACTTCCAGATCCAACCGGGTTATTTACAACACGCCACATAGATCCAGTGCCCGGTACTTGCGTAACCGTAACTCTTGAAGGCCGCCGGCCATTACTTGCGGAAATCCAAGCGTTAGTTAGCGCTGCTAAAGATGTTGATTACGGAAATGCTCGACGAGTTACCAGTGGGCTGGATAATTCCCGCACTGCAATGACGCTCGCAGTTTTAGAACTTCGCGCTGGAATTCGTTTAACCGGCCGAGATGTTTATGCCGCAACGGTTGGCGGAATGAAAATGACCGAACCAGCTGCAGATTTAGCGTTAGCGCTAGCTGTTGCCTCCGCAGCAAAAGGTCTAGCGCTTCCCGCAGATTTAGTTGCAATCGGCGAAGTTGGATTAGCAGGCGAAATTCGAAAAGTTAGCGGGGTGCAACGTCGCTTACAAGAAGCGGTTCGACTTGGTTTTAAACGAGCCTTAGTACCGCTCGGCTCTGAAGCCAAACTTGAAGGGATGGAAATTCTAGAAGTTGCCCGATTAGAGCAAGCAATTACCCGAGTAAAAATTCAAAACCCTTGAATGCTTTAGTTTAAATTCTCGGCCGCAATTTCAGCAGCTCTGTTTGCAATTCGAATATTGGAAACCAAAAGTTCGCGACCAATTCCAATATTAATTAAATCAATAATAGGTTCCCCGGCATCTGCAATTCCGCCAGCAAATATGACTGGAAGATCAGATTTTGCAGTAACAGCATCTATTTGAAGTACTAAGTCAATTAAATAATCAGCAGCAATTGCAAGAATGTCTTGTGCTAACAAGTCTCCCTTTTTAGCAAGTGCAATAACTGGCTTAGCTAGCGCCGCAATTGCAGACCGGTCTTTTGAATATACATACTCTTTAATGCCATTCCAATCTTTACATTTGGTAAAATCCAAAACCTCAGCCTCGAGCGATCCTTTCGTGATTGCAGTTCTGGTATCAATCGCTGTTAATGTCCGCCGAATAGCTTCGCGACCAATCCAATAACCGGCTCCTTCATCGCCAAGCAAATAACCCCAACCACCAGCTCTTACCACTTTCCCGGTTTCAGTCATATAAATTGCAATTGAACCAGTTCCCGCATATAAAAATATTCCTTCACCGAATTCAAAATGCGCCCGGTACCCAAGAACCATATCAATAACTACTTCAATTTCTACTTCGCCAAATATCGATTGAAAGATCTCAATGATTTCACCATTATTTTCGGGATCTGAACTTGTACCAGTTATCCCCGCATAAACGGATACGATTTTTTGAGTACCGGCGGCAGCTTTTATTTCTTTCAAAACTTTGAGTAAACGGGATTTTGATTCTGGACGATAAAGATGGCCATCGATTGGCTCTGAAATACCTTCTTTAATTGTGCCGTTTCCATCGCGTAACGCCCACTTAGCGGCAGTAGCGCCGCCATCAATTCCTAATGTGAGCATGGCGTTAGCCTTTCACAGCGCCTGCAGTTAAGCCCTTAATGAACTGCTCAGAAATGATTAAATAGAGCGTAATAAGCGGCAACGCCGCAATCATCAAGCCCGCAAAAATTATGCCCCACTGTGATGAATACTCACCAAAAAATGCAGTTAAACCTTGCATAATCGTTTTCTTCTCAGGCGACTGTAAGAAAACTAATGGCAGGAAGAAATCATTCCAAATTGGAATTGCAGAATAAATTGCAACAATTGCTAATCCAGGTCGAACTAACGGAGTTAAAACTATTCTTAACAGTTGAAATTCTGATGCGCCGTCGATTCGGGCAGCGTTATCTAAATCTGCTGGTAGCGCGCTGAAGAAGCCGCTCATAATAAAGATTGCAGCTGGTAGCGCACCAGATGTATATACAAGAATTAAGCCAATATGAGAATCAAGTAAGTGCATCCATTTTAGTTGAATAAAAAGTGGCAAGATTGCCAATTTAGCTGGTACTAGCATTCCAGAAAGAATGAAACCAAGAATTATTGAATGGCCTTTAAACTTATATCGACCCAGCACAAAACCAGCGCCTAAAGAGAGTAACAAAATTAAAATTAAGGAGCCACCAGTTACTACAAGTGAATTCTTTAGATAAGTTGGAAATGTTCCACCAGCCCACACATCCTTGAAATTCTGCCAATATGGATGAGTGGCAAGCTTCATTGGGGTTCGTGCAAAATCATTTGTTTCTCTTAGCGAAGAGTTCACAATAAAAAGTAGTGGCAGAATTACAATTACGGTATTAAAAATCAAAACCGAGCGAAAAAATATTTTCGATGCAAATAATTTAATCACATTTGCACCTCGCGTGAACGTAAATATTTAGAACCAAATCCAGCCCCAATACCCACTACTGTAAATATTAGAACGCCAAGTGCGGCACCAATACCGATTTCGTTTGCGCCGGAATCAACTGAGCCGAAAGAGAGTCGATAAAACATCAGTGCAAGAGTGTCAGTTGCTCCGGCAGGGCTTCCGGAAGAACCTCCTAAAACATATGGCAAATCAAACCATTCGAAAGCTCCAATAAAGGTTAATACCGTAACGATGGTCATAGATGGTGCTAATAACGGAAACATTATTTTCCGAAATATTTGACCTTCGCTAGCTCCATCAATTTTGGCTGCCTCTAAATATTCATTATTAATTGCATTCAGGCCCGATAAGAAGATTATCGCCGGAAACCCAACCCAGCGCCAAAGATTTATGAAAACTAAAGTCGGTAGCGCTGTTGCGGTACTTCCTAACCAAGTTAAGGCAAGCGAATCCCAACCAATTTTATGAAGTAAATAATTTACTGGTCCATAAAATGGATCGAGCATTGCTTGCCACATATACC
>CAZWBQ010000010.1:0-50808 GCA_964632545.1 uncultured Bifidobacterium sp.
CTCATGTGAGAACGCTACCAATTCTGACTAGAGTTACGCCGTGCGAATAGCGGTTTATTGCTCATCATCGGTGAAAGTCGCGCCCGAAAATCTGCAATTAGGTTTTGACCTTGGCGCAGCGATTGCCGCAGCTGGACACGATCTTGTTTGGGGCGGTGGAAAAATTTCAGTTATGGGAACTGTTGCCGAAGGTGCACGCTCAAAGGGTGGAACCACTATTGGTGTTATTCCCGAACGGCTCATGAATATTGAATTTATCGATAACGATAGCCACGAACTTTTAGTTGTAAAAGATATGCGGGAACGCAAAGGAAAGATAGAAGAACTTTCAGATGCATTTCTAGTTCTACCTGGCGGAATCGGGACGTTAGAAGAATTTTTCGAAATTTGGGTCGGTCGGTATTTGGGCTTCCATGAAAAACCAATTGCGGTATTAGATCCTTATGGAAGCTATGGTTCGCTACGGGTTGCCCTTGATGAACTAACAGAGAAGCATTTTATGAAACCTGGACAACATGACAAAGTATTTTGGAGCAAATCTATTTCAGATGTACTAACTTATTTAAGTAAATAATAAAATGGATCTTTCAAAATTTGCAGTGTCAGTTGAGATTAATTCTAATATTGAAACAGTCTGGCAAGCATTGACTGATTGGGAAACCCAAGGAAAGTGGATGCTGTTAACAAAAGTTTGGAGCCACCCGACACCAGATATTATCGGTACTAAAATTTCCGCATTTACTGGCATCGCACCCAAAAGTTTTCCAGTTAAAAAACAGAGCGCCTTTCCAAGAATCGGAATTCTTGATCAGATGGAAATTACCGAATGGCAGCCGCCTACTTTTTGCAAGGTTGTTCATACCGGCAATGTGATAAAAGGAATCGGGACATTTGAATTAATAAAAATATCTGATCAAAAAATTCGATTTAATTGGTATGAGGAGATCGCAGCTCCAGCGATAGTGCTCGCGCTAATTCGCCCTGGAATATTGCTCTCGGTGAGGTACTCACTTTGGCGTTTTGGGCGTTCCGTTGCTTGAAGCAACCGAGTAATCTCTGCAAGTGTGAGCTCGCAAACCTTGGCGGAATTGATCGCCAACCTTCCCGAAGAGGAACGAATTGTGCTCTCACTTCATTATGTGAAATCCATGACGACTGACCAGATTGCCGCCACGCTTCATGTTCCGGAGCGGGCGATAATTACCGTTCTCGCAGCGGGGAAAGCTCGTCTGCATCAGAGCATTCCCTTCGATTTCCCTCAATCGCGATAAGTACGAGATACTTCTCCACCTACGCGCGAACAACTTTCCCGCTTCAGCCCTGAAGGAGTCCATAAATGGCAGCCATGAAACCTCGTACTGGTGATGGTCCGATGGAAGTAACCAAAGAGGCTCGGAGCTTGGTTATGCGGATTCCACTTGAAGGCGGCGGCCGGTTGGTTGTGGAGTTAAACCAAGAAGAAGCTAGAAATCTCGCGGATGTACTGCACGCGGCTGTTGCTCTTATTAAGAAGTAGAACTTAACTATTTCCTAACTTTAAATTTCGAGCTCGGATTCGCAAAGCGCTCGCTGCAATTATGATCGATACTGGCAGAGTTATTACTACCCCTAAAGTTGCGGCGCTTAAATCTGCACCAATCAAACTAAGTTGTGCAAAAAGCAAGGAAACCGAAAGCCCAAGAGTTCCAAGAATTCCGATTAAGAAGTAATCAGAATTGGTAAATTCACTTTTTTCTCTTGTGATTCTGAGTGCAATCCAAGCCCCCAATAGAATTCCAAAAGGTTTTCCAATTAAACGTGAAATCAATATTGAAATAGTGATTGGGTTAGTTAAATTTTCTAAATTGAAATTTAATGGAACTGCAAGTGCGGTGAAGATAAAGAGTGGCACCACTATGAAACTTGAAATTGGTGTCCAAATTCTAAGCGCTTCTTCTGCACTGACTTGATCTGGATCATCATCTTGCGAACCAGGCATCAACATCCCAAGCGCTACTCCACTAACAGTTGGATGAATGCCAGATTTGTAAGTGCAATACCAAACTAATAGCGCAACTAAGAAAGAGAGCGCACCTAACTGCAAATTCCTAGTACTATGATAAAAAATGAATAACGCAACTATTGCGCCTAGCAACCAAGTAAATTGTAAAGTTTCAGTAAATCTAATAGCAATCACAATTATTGATCCCACATCGTCCATAATTGCTAGAGCTAATAAGAATCCACGAAGCGCTATTGGCAAACCTTTTCCAAAAATAATCAGAGCGGCGAGTGCGATTGGTAAATCCGTCGCCATCGGAACGCCCCAGGCGCTACTACTTCCAGTTAATAATTTTGCGAATAATAGATACAAAATTGCTGGGGTTGCCATCCCAAAGAGCGCGCCAAAAGCTGGCACTAGCGCGGCTTTCCAAGACTTTAAAACGCCCCAGCGAACTTCATTCCGTAGTTCCAATCCGGCAACAAAGAAAAAGATCACAAGGGCACCATCAGAAACCCAATGGGAGAGCGAAAGTTTTAGATCTAGAAAGCCATATTCCATGCCTAAGTTATTAATTAGCCAGCTACCACTATTGGCTAAGTATAAAGAGAGGAGGGCAATCGGTAGTAAAAGTAAGGCGGCGCTTGATTCAGACTTAAGAATCAGATTCAACGCCGAGAGCCGTCGCACAAGAACTCCTTTTTTTCGTTAGCGTCCGCTCTATGAACAGAGCAGTCCCAAGGCTTACCAGCCTAGATCTACAGTTCCAGAGTACCGAAAACCCAATACTTCTCGCGGGAGTACATGCGATCGCACTCCCATTACTTGTAAGCGAAACTGGCGTAAAAGTTGCCAATGTAAAAGGTTTCGATCGTACTTTAGCGAAAATAACGGGGATCTCACTGCAAAATGAAATTGAAAAAGCCACAACACCACTAACTGGAAAAGTTGGCGAAGTAATTGAGATTTCAATTTCTGGAGATAAATCAAAGTTACAACGAATATTCTTAGTTGGAGTTGGCGCTGGTACCCCATCGGATTTGCGAAAAGTTGGTGCGCTTCTAGGCAGAAGAGTAAAAGGGAGCAACTCACATTTATTGTCGGTATGTGCTGGAGATAGTAAATCCATCAAAGCTCATGCAATTGCAATGGCGCTCGCAACCTACACCTGGGCTGACAAGAGTGGCCCAGCTCCTGAAACTCCACGGTTTTCAATTATGGGAAATTTTTCAGCAGAACTTGAGTTAGCCCAAATCGAAGTTGAATCTATTTGGATCGCGAGAAATTTAATTCATACACCTGCAAACGTCGCAACACCTGCATGGTTAGCTGGTCAAGCAAAAATATTAACAAAGAGCCCTTCTATAAAAGTTGCAGTAAAGAGTGGAAAAGAACTTGCTGAGTTCGGTGGATTAAGAGCGGTCGGAAATTCATCGAGAAATCACCCACCTAGATTTATCCAAGTTACATACGCACCACGCGGGTCCAAAAATTGGAAACATGTAGTTTTGGTCGGAAAAGGAATTACTTTTGACACTGGCGGGGTATCGCTAAAACGCCCTTATGACAACATGATTGCAATGAAGAGCGATATGGCAGGTGCAGCAGCAATTTTGGCAACAGTCATTGCAGTGTCAAAATTAGAATTAAAAGTAAGAGTTACCGTTTTGATGATGTGTGCAGAAAATGCGCTTTCCGGATCTTCGCAACGGCCATCGGATGTAATTAAACATTATGGTGGCACCACTGTTGAGGTAATTAATACTGACGCAGAAGGACGTTTGGTTTTAGCTGACGGTCTAGCGTTTGCGGATAAGAATTTAAATCCTGATTATTTAATTGATGTTGCAACATTGACTAGCGCAGCGACGCTTGGATTGGGGCGTCAATATGGTGCGATGTATACACGTGATTCAAAGCTAGCAAAACAACTTCATGAAATTGGCGAAGTATCTGGGGATCGAGTGTGGCACATGCCGCTTGTTGATGATTATGAAGTGGCACTTGAAAGTGACATTGCTGATTACAACCATACCGCTGACAAATTTAAGTTCTCTGCAGGATCTGTAACTGCAGCTCTCTTTCTGGAAAAATTTGTGGGCAAGCGAAAATGGGTACATTTCGATATCGCTGGGCCTGGTCGATCTGAAGTTGATGCAGGTGAATTTGTAAAAGGTGGAACTGGTTTTGCTGTTCGACTCCTGACGGAATGGATTGCAACTTTGTGAGCATTCCACGTGGCGATATGAATTCATTTTCTGAAAATTATTTACCTGAAGATACAGTCACACAGCGGGCTCGCGCGCGCGGTGACGAAATTGGCGCGCTAAACACCACTCCAATTGTTGGTTCATTTCTTCGATACGTAACCCATTTAATTGGAGCAACATCAGTAGTGGAAGTCGGAACTGGTTCAGGCGTTAGTGGATTATGGATTTTCAAAGGTTTAGCAAAACATGGAGTATTAACTTCAATTGATGAAGAAGCTGAAAATTCTAAAATTTCTCGAACCGCTTTTGAAGATGGCGACATTAACGCTGCGCGCTATAGATTGATTACCGGTAGCACCAGAGATGTAATTTCAAAACTCGCTGACAGCCTTTATGATTTATTTATCATTAGAGATTTTAATGATCTACTTGAATCAGTTGATCAAGCTTTTCGAGCGCTACGCCCCGGTGGAGTTCTACTAATTGATAGCGCCCTTGGCGGGGGTAAAGTTGCAGATCCAACTCAGCGCGATCCGATCACTATTTCACGTAGAGAAACTATTAAAGCGATAAAAGAGTCGGACGAACGTTGGGAGCCAATGCTGTTGCCGCTTGGCGAAGGTGTCTTAGTTGCCACAAAGTTGAATTAGAACTCTGAGCGTAATCTCAGCCAAATTTCACAGAGCGTTTAGTTATAACGTTGAAAATGAATTACTTAAATCGAAACGGAAGTAAAAAATGAACCAAGAGAATGTGCCAGCCTGGTGGTCCCACCCAGATCACGAAGTTACTGGTAATCGTAAAGAATTACGTAAGCCAGTATCTGGCACGATTGCGATCGCATTAATCGCGGGAGTAATCGGTGGCATTGGCGGAAATTACTTTGGCAACGACAATATTTCAGCCCACAACGTTAAATTAGTATCTGCAAGCAGCACGGTAGAACGGCAGCCAGATTCAATCGCTGGAATTGCAGCTCGAGTCCTACCGTCTGTTGTTTCAATCATGATTAACACTCAAATGGGTGGCGCTTCTGGTTCTGGTTTTGTTATTAGAAGTGATGGGTACATCCTTACAAACAATCACGTAGTAGCTGGCGCTGCTAACCAACAAGGCGATATCACTGTGACGCTTAATGATGGTAAAACTTTTAGCGCAAAAATACTTGGGCGAGATGCTGCCTATGACCTTGCAGTTTTGAAAATTTCTGCAACTGGGTTATCCGCCTTGCAATTTGGTGATAGCGATGCAATTCAAGTTGGCGATAATGTAATCGCAATTGGTTCACCGCTAGGACTTTCCGGGACAGTAACTTCTGGAATTATTAGCGCCAAAAATCGAGCTGTAACTTCAGGAACTGGAACTAGCGAAAGTTCATTTATCAACGCGCTTCAAACCGATGCTGCAATTAATCCAGGAAATTCTGGGGGACCGCTCGTTGATGCCACTGGTGCAGTTGTAGGAGTTAACTCCGCTATTGCTACATTAAGTTCTTCATATGGAAGTCAGTCTGGATCAATTGGCTTAGGATTTGCAATTCCGATAAATCAAGCTAAAAAAACAGCGGAACAATTAATAAATAACGGTAAGGCTACCTATCCAATTATGGGCGTAATGGTTGATTCTAATTTTCCAGGAACTGGCGCAAAGGTTTCTGATCGCTCTGGTTCGGTCGTTGTTGGCGGCCCAGCTGCAAAAGCTGGAATGCTTGCAGGCGATGTCATCATAAAAATGGATGGTGTCGCAATTCATTCATCGGATGAATTAATTGTTGCGATTAGATCGCATGATGTTGGCGATGTTATTTCAGTTACATACACCCGTAACGGAAAAGAATCGACTGTAAAAATTACCTTAGCAGCCGCTAAGAACTAAGTTAATTTAGCTAGGGTTGAGGGAAGTCCAAATTTGACCCTAGTATTGGGCCATGTTCGATATCGGCGCTGGCGAAATGATCGGTTTAGCAGTTATCGCAATTTTCTTAGTAGGACCAGAACGACTGCCTAAACTTGCAGTAGATGCTGCAAAGTTATTAAAAAAAGTTAGAAACTTTTCACAATTTGCCACGATGCAATTACGGGATAATTTAGGACCTGGATTTGAAGATTTAGATGTAAAAGATCTGCATCCAAAGACATTTATAAAAAAGCATTTAAACGAAGTTATCGATGAAAATACCAGCGCCGTTAAAGAAATAAATGAAATTAAGAAAATCACAAAACTAGATCCAGAAATACTATGACGCTTTCTAAAATTAATGCCGCTCTCGCAACAGTCTCAGATCCAGAATTACATAAACCACTTACTGAATTAGGTATGGTTGAATCCGTTGCATTCGATTCCGGAGTGGCAACATTAGGAATTTTATTAACAATTTCTGGTTGTCCAATGCGTGATCGACTTACAGCTGATATTACAAAGGCGGTTTTAACAATTCCTGAAGTTAAGGAAGTGAAAATAAATTTTGGCGTGATGAGCGAGGAACAGCGCGGCGAAGTAAAGAAGATTTTGCAGGGAGGACGAGAGAAATTTATTCCATTTGCGCAACCAGACTCGCTTACCCGGGTATTTGGAATTGCTTCTGGAAAAGGCGGTGTTGGTAAATCTTCGGTCACGGTAAATCTTGCAGTAGCTACCGCTAAACGTGGATTTAAAGTCGGAATTCTAGATGCCGATGTTTATGGCCACTCAATCCCAAGGTTGATGGGGCTAGAAGGGCAACGTCCGACCGCCATTGATCAAACTTTCATTCCATTAGAAGCGCATGGCGTAAAAGTCGTATCGATGGAGATGTTCAAACCCGAGCGCTCAGATCCAATTGCGTATCGTGGTCCGCTTTTACATCGAGTCTTAGAACAATTATTGAGCGACGCTTATTGGGGCGATCTTGACTTTTTATATCTAGATTTGCCGCCAGGAACCGGAGATATCGCCATTTCGCTTGGCCAATTGATACCAGCTTCAGAAATTTTAGTTGTTACAACACCACAAATTGCTGCTGCGGAAGTTGCAGAACGCGCAGGTCGAATTGCACATCAGTTGAAACAACATTTACTTGGAGTTGTTGAAAACATGTCGGAATTTCCATGCCCACATTGCAGTGAACCAATTTCATTATTTGGAAATAACGGTGGGGAAGAGACAGCAGCGCGTCTAAGTAGTTTAGTTGGTTCAGATGTTCCACTACTTGGCAAGATTCCATTTGATCCAAACCTCAGAGAGGGTGGCGATACCGGATCTCCATTAGTTTTACGAAACCCGGAATCGAATGCAGCTAAGGCGCTTGAAGCAATAGTTGATCAATTAACGCTCCGAAATAAATCTTTAGTCGGTGTCCGACTAGGGCTTAACGCCTGAGTTCTTTACAATTTTTTCGACAACATCTTCTAATTCACTTCGGACAAAATCACGTGTTGCAATTTCACCTATGGCGGTACGCAAACTTGCAAGTTCTCTAGTTAAGTATTCGGTGTCTGCAAGATTTCGGTCATCGCGGGTTCGATCTTCTTGATATTGAATTCGATCACGATCTGCTTGTCTATTTTGGGCTAACAAAATCAGCGGCGCAGCATAAGAAGCTTGTAATGAGAGAATTAATGTTAAGAAAATAAAAGGATAGCTATCAAAACGCCATTTATCTGGAGCTAACGAATTCCAGAGCGCCCAGGAGAGCACAAAGACTGTCATGTAAACCAAGAAGCGTGCAGTTCCTAAAAAGCGAGCAAATTTTTCAGAGAGTCTGCCGAAAGTTTCTGGGTCGTAGGATGGCCGAATTGAACGTCGCGCTTCACGAGGTGTATCTAAACCTTTAAACCGTGCCATCTTTATCCCTCCATTTTCATTTTATTTATTTCAGAATCATTAGTTACGTTGTAATTTCCATGTCGCCAATTCTCTGGTAGCAAGTGGTCAAGCACGTCATCAACTGTAACTGCGCCAAGCAATCGATCATTAGGATCAACAATTGGTACAGCTAATAAGTTATAGCTCGCAAGGTAAGAAGAGACTTCGCTAAGTTGTACTTCAGGAGCTAGCGGAGTTGTCGTAATATCAACTATCGCACCTAACAAAGTAGCTGGGGCTTCCCGTAATAGCCGTTGAAAATGCACAATTCCGATAAAGCGCCCAGTAGGCGTCTCCAGCGGTGGGCGGCAAACATAAACTTGAGATGCAAGTGCAGGCGGAATTTCACTCTGTCTTACTGTTGCAAGCGCTTCAGCAACCGATGTATCGGCAGTCAACACAATTGGTTCAGTTGTCATCATTCCACCAGCGGAATAATCTTCGTAACGCATCAAACGTCGAACATCTTCAGCTTCTTCAGGTTCCATTAATTCTAAAAGAGTTTGTGCGCGTTCCTGACCGATTTCGCGAAGTAAATCCGCAGCGTCGTCGGGATCCATTTCGCTAAGGACATCGGCAGCACGTTCGCCTTCTAACTCTGCAAGTAATTCAACACGCGCTGCTTCATCCATCTCTTCTAAAACATCAGCTAGGCGCTCGTCATCTAAAGCGCGCGCAACTTCGACTCGACGCTTAAGCGCTAAATCATGTAACACTAAGGCTAAATCTGGTGCACGTAAGTTTGCCAAAGTTGCCAACAAATTACTTACACCTTGGTTTGATTCCAAAGTTGCAATGCCGGAAATATCTTCCCAATCAACTGTTGATGAAGCGCCACGTCGTCGAAAGCCACGTCCTCTGCGCATTACATGTACTCTCGTTAAAAACCAGTCGCCAGCGCGATTAATTTCCATGCCAATATCTTCAACTAACACAGGTTCGGCTGAACTTTCTAAAGTAACTGTGCGATCTAGAAGTTCTCCAATTACCAACATTTCACTTTGCCGTTGTTCGTAGCGTCGCATGTTTAAAGTTCCAGTAATGATTACAGTGCCATTCTCAATCGATGTAACACGAGTGATTGGAATAAAAATTCTGCGACGTGGTGGAACTTCCACTATTAAACCTAATACTCGAGGCGGTTGATTATTAGTTCGTAGGGTCGCCACAGCATCTCGCACCTTGCCAACTTGATCCCCATTGGGTTCAAAGACTGCCGTCCCTGCTAGCCGGGCGAGGAATACACGATCCATTACATTCCCGCTCATAGCGCAAAGGATAGTCCTTGAATTAGCTATGGCGCGTGTACGTTTGCGACCGTGAAAGATCAGAACCACACCCAATTGCCAACCGGGCGAGATATCCCGCTATTGCTGATTGGGATAATCGGAATCGGCACCTCTGGTCCGATAATCGCATTAAGTGTGATGCCGGTTTTCATATTGATTTTTTGGCGAAATATCGCCGGCAGTATTTTGATGTTGCCGTTTGCAATTAGAGCTAAAGAGTGGCGAAGCCCGGAACATTTAAAGGGAATTGGGTTTGCCGCCATTTCAGGATTAGCGCTCTCGCTGCATTTCATAGGATTTTTCTATGCAATGCGTTTAACAAGTGTTGCAACCGGCACTGCGCTTGCTGCGATGCAACCCTTATTTGCTGCGTTATTTGTAACCTTTTTCGGTGGGAAAATTCCACGTCGAGCATGGATTGGCATGTTTATTTCGTTTGCAGGCGTAGTGCTTATCACTGGAATTGATTTCCAGTTATCTACCCGTGCATTTATTGGAGACCTTGCGGCAATTGCATGTGGCGCTATGTCCGCAATTTATGTGATGATCGGTTCACATGCCCAACGAAAAATTTCGACATCAACTTATACAACTACCTGTTATTTAACTTGTGCACTTTCAGTGCTTCCTTTAATTTATTTGAATAATTACGATTTAATTAATTACTCTCGATATCAATGGATGCTCTTATTTTTCTTATTTTTAGGCGCTCAAGTCATGGGTCATACCATGTTTAACTTTACTTTGAAACGAGTTTCCCCAACCGTGGTTTCGCTGATTGTATTTTTCGAAGTTCCCGTTTGTGCAATATTGGCTTTTTGGTGGATTGGGCAAATCCCACCAAGCCAAGTTATTCCTGGAATAATTTTAATTTTAGTCGGGTGCGGAATTTTTGTGATGCGAAGCAAGCCATTAGTTGAAAACCACGGTAACCCCGTAGCATGATTCCGTGATTGATTTACATACCCATTCCAACATTAGCGATGGCACTGATTCTCCAACAGAGTTGGTAGCAAAAGCCCAAAACGCTGGCATCTCGGTACTTGCCTTAACAGATCACGACACCATATCTGGTTGGCAAGAAGCGCGTGCTGCTTTAAAACCTGGAATGGATTTAGTACTTGGAGCTGAAATTTCTTGCCAAGCTGACGATGGCATAAGTGTCCATATGTTGGGCTTGCTATTTGATTCCGAAAATATAGCGTTACAAGAAGCCTTAGCGATAACTCGTGAGAATCGACTTACTCGGATGGACCGAATAATAGAAAAATTGAATGCTGCTGGAATTGAAATAACTATTGATGATGTGATGGCACAACTTAGCGATGGCGCAACGCTTGGCCGGCCACATTTAGCAGACGCATTAATTGCGAAAGGGCATGTAAAAAATCGGGAAGATGCATTTACGGCGTTGCTTCACAATCGATCTAAATATTACGTGTCACATTATTCGCCAACACCAGAAGCTGCCATTAAATTGATCAAAGGTGCAGGCGGCGTAGCAGTAATAGCGCATCCATATGCTTCACAGAGAGGTCGGGTAATTACTGCCGAATCTTTTAGTGGTTTAGTTGCGGCTGGCTTAGATGGAATCGAAGTTGATCATCGTGACCATAGTGAAACCGAGAAAGCCTCGCTGTTACGCGTGGCTTACTCCTTTGATTTGGCAATAACTGGCGCCAGCGATTATCACGGAAGCGGTAAAATAAATCAGTTAGCAGAAAATACAACTGCTTTAGCGCAATGGGAAAAGCTCGAATCACGAGCAAATAGTCGACGGGTAGTGCGAAAATGAATTTAAACAACATATCCGCAGTTACATTTGGTTTACAGGCATTTGTAACGCTAATAGTTATTATGGATCCACCTGGAGCCACACCAATTTTTTTGAGTTTAGTTCAAAACAAACCCGCAGCAGTGCGCAATCGATTAGCTTGGCAGGGCGCAGCCGTCTCATTCTTTGTCATAACTCTTTTTGCACTTTTCGGTCGCTTGATTTTAAATTATTTAAATATTTCAATTCCAGCGCTACAAGGCGCTGGTGGATTATTGCTCCTATTGGTTTCATTGGAGTTGCTTCAAGGCGGTAAAGGAAATAGCTCATCTCAGCAGGATGTAAATGTTGCGCTAGTTCCGCTAGGAACTCCGTTACTCGCAGGCCCTGGAGCGATAGTCGCAACTATGTTGTTTGTACAGAAAGTTCATGACGTTAAGAGTGGAATTGCGCTAATACTCGCGGTGATTGGTGTCCACCTGGTAATCGGAATATCTCTTATGTTCTCGACGAGAATTGTCTCTTTGATTAAGGAATCGGGAGTTATGTTGGTTGCGCGAATTGCAGGATTACTTCTCGCAGCAATTGCTTTCGAAATGGTTATCAATTCGATAAAGGCGTTTTTTAACCTTTAAAGTGAACCAAAACCAACTTTACGTTCTGTTGGATCCCCGATTTCAACGAACCCAATTTTTGTTGATGGAATAATTACCTGTCGGCCTTTAATATCATCTAAGACAAGTGCATTTCCAGAATTGATAGCAGAGTTTACCAACGAAAGTACATCACTTTTTGATAAGGCAACTTCTAATTCCACTTCACGACTTAGGTCAGAGATTGAAATACGGACTTCACAGCTGGCATCACTTTTAGAGGAACTTTTCTTGGTTGTCATAAAAGAATCTTATCGTTTCTCTAATATTTCGCAGAACTACTTATTTTCATTTTGATTCAACGGAAAACCAGATATTCCACGCCAAATTAAGCTAGTCACTAAATTTGCAGCTTGCTCTCGATTTAATTTCCCGTCGCGATCCAACCAATGGCGAGCAGTAATTTGCGCGCTACCGATTACGCCAATCGCTAGAATCATTGATGCTTCTTTAGGCAACCCAGTATCAAGTGAAATTACTGCGCTCACGGCTGCTGCGCAATCGTAAGTCATTCGGTTTAAGCGCTCTCTAACCTGCGGCTCGACGCTCATATCGCTTTCAAACAACAATCTAAATGCTTCGCCTTCGCTATCAATAAATCCAAAATATGCATCGATAGTTGCTTTTACTCGAGATGAGTTATCTGGAGTGGATGCAATTGCTTTTTGGATTGCGAAAACTAGTGAATCAATATGAACATCAAGCACCGCTAAATAGAGTTCTAATTTTGAAGGAAAGTGCTGATATAAAACAGGCTTACTTACATTGGCTCGGTCAGCTATTTCATCCATCGCTGCAGCGTGATATCCAGCAGCAGTAAATACTTCAAGAGCTGCAGCAAGAAGTTGAGCTCGACGCTCATCCCTTGGCAACCGTGCGCGATTATCTGAATTTGTAGTACTCATTGGCAACATCGTACGACATTAATTGTTGCTATGGGTTAAAGTCACACACTAATCACAATCCTAAAAATTATTTTCTGGGGGAGTTTATGGCCAAGAAGGCTCGATTATTACTAGTTCATGCGCACCCTGATGATGAAACTATTAATAACGGCGCTACGATGGCTAAATATGTGGCTGCAAACGTTGCAGTAACGCTCGTGACCTGCACTAGAGGCGAAGAGGGCGAAGTACTTGTTCCAGAGCTTTCTAATTTGGCAAGCTCACAAGATGATGGCTTAGGAAAACATCGCGAGTTAGAACTAGCAGCAGCAATGCGAGAACTTGGTGTAACAGATTTTAGATTTTTAGGAGCACCAAAATTATCATGGCGCGATAGCGGCATGATGGGAACTGAACCTAATAATCGACCAGATGTTTTCTGGCAAGCAAATTTGGATTTAGTTGCTGGTGAATTAGTGAAAATTATCCGTGAAATTAAGCCAGAGGTTATGGTGACTTACGATGAAATTGGCGGTTATGGCCATCCAGATCACATTCAAGCCCATCGAGTTGCCATGCGAGCTGCCGAACTTTGCGCTGATAAAACATTTGGTGATGGCGATATTTGGGATATTTCAAAAATATATTGGAACACAATCCCGATGTCCGTAATTGAAGAGGGAATTAGCGCGATGAAGGAAATCGGATCAGATTTCTTTGGCGCGGAAAAAGCGGAGGATTTACCATTTGCAAAACCAGATAACTTGGTAACTACAGTAATTGACGGCGAAGCCTATGTAGAAAAGAAAATGGCAGCCATGAAGGCACATGCAACGCAAATTTCAATAGACGGCCCATTTTTTGCACTCTCAAATAAACTTGGACTAAAAGTTTGGGGTCAAGAGTTTTACACCTTAGTTAAAGGAGTTAAAGCAGGTGCGTTAGATTCCAATGGTCGTGAAACCGATTTATTTGCAGGTTTAAAATGAAATATTTATTCTCACTTTTTTTTGGTGCACTACTTGGCGTAGCCTCTGTATTGGTACATAATTTTTTGCCACCGTATGGTTTGATTCTTGTAATTATTGCAACTTTTGTCGGAATTCGACTGATTGGGAAAATTTGGGGTGGCCGCGCAGTTCGAATTTTTGGCGCACTTAGTTGGATGGCAGTAGTTATTAGAGCAGGAACTGTTGGCAATGGTGATGAGATCTTGATTCTGGGTAACAATATTGGTAATTATTTTATTTTTTTAGGAGCCGTATCAGCGATATTAGCCACTATAGCTAGAGATTAATTTACCCAATTCCATTCCTGTTCGGTTCCTTTATCTTGCACTTCAACTCCAAGTTGCTTTAACTCTGATCTTAACTCATCACTAATTTTATAATTTTTCGTAAGTCGAGCCGCTATTCGTGCATTCAAAAGTTCTGAAATTTTTGGCGTGATACTTCTGGAAATTTTTGGTGCTTTTTCTAAGTCTAATCCAAACAATTTGTCTAATTTACTTAATAAAAAAATTCGTTCTTCATTAGTTAAATCAGCTCTTTTATAGAATTGTCTCAACAATTGCATAGCTCGAGGGGTGTCTAAATCGTTTTCAAAAAAGCTCAGAGCTTCGCGCTCGATTGCATTAGTTAATTCAGTTTCTCCCAAATTATTATTTGTTTTCCAACTTTTCCAAGCATTTCGCCATTTAGTTAGTGTCTGGTCTGCCGCAGCAATACTTTCCCAGGAGAGATCCATCTGGCTTCGATAACGGTTCTCAAGAAAGCAAAATCGAACAGCAAGTGGATCAAAACCTTTCTTAATTACATCAGAAATTAAAACCACATTTCCAGAGCTTTTTGCCATTTTCCGTCCTTCAAAAAGTAAATGCTCGCCATGTAACCATAGATCTACCACTTCACTCTGGTTATCATCAAGAATCGCATTTGATTGGGCGCGTTCGTTTTCATGGTGCGGAAATCTAAGGTCAATTCCACCTATATGCAGATCTACTTTTCCAGCTAAAAAATGTAATGACATAGCAGAACATTCGATATGCCAACCTGGGAAACCAAGTCCCCAAGGTGAATTCCAAATCATCTCTTTTCTATTGCCAGCGTTTTTCCAAAGCGCCCAATCGGCATGGAATTTTTTTGCACCATCTTCCTGAAATTCGTAGCGATACCCAGGTTTTAATTGATCCAAACGATTCCCGCTTAACTCTCCATATGATGGAAAACTTTCCGCAGCAAAATAAACCGTTTTGTCTCCACCAATATAGGCAGAACCATTATCAATTAATTTACTTATATGTGTCAGCATCATTTCTATACATTCACTAGCTCGCGGATTATGCTCGGCAGCTTTTACGTTTAGTGAGGCTAAATCATCGTTAAATCTATTTTCATATTTGCGTGCGATGTCAAACGGATCGACTTTTTCAATTGCGGATTGGCTCAATATTTTGTCTTCTATTTGGTCATCAGTCATGTGACCCACATCGGTTATATTTTGAACAACTAAAGTTGGCACTCCGGAATAATTTAGCGTTCTAACTACTAAGTCACTTAGAAGAAATGTTCTCAAATTGCCAACGTGGGCGTCTCGATAAACTGTTGGGCCACAACAATAAATCCGAACCTTTTCGCCATTCGAAGCTTTAACAGTCTTATTTGATCGACTCTTAGTGTCGTAAATAGAAAGTTTGATTTCTTTCATTAGCAGCAATCTGCGGAATTTTTAGCGGTAATTAACCGTCGATAACGGTAGGTGTGATGGACCTTGAACCCCATCTTTTCGTATAGTTTGATTGCTTCAAAATTATCTGCGTTAACTTGCAAAGCAAGATTGTAACAACCGGAATTTTCTGCAGATCGAGCCATCGCGGTTATTACTTCAGTAGCTAAACCTTTTCTCCTATGATTTTCAGCGACAAATATTCGAGTAAGTATTCCCCAACCATCTGCAATCGAAAGTCTACCTACCGCTGTAGTTTCATTACCGATCAGAAGTTCTATGAATTTAGCGGGAAAACCTTCAAGAATTTCATTTACATTTCTATCACCCTGTAAATCGAGCCAAGATTGAGTTAATTTACTTTCTTCAATGACTGAACCGCTGGGCTCTTTATAAGAAAGCGTTCTAGTGTCTCCGACCATAACCAAAATTTCATATGGTGATTCCCAACCATTATCTGATAAATAATTATCAAATTCTTGATGCAAGGGTAGAGCTATATGAAAAACTGGGTCTAATTTATTTTCAAGATATTTCGAAACCACATAAGCAATTGATTTAGAAATATCTAATGGCGGTTCGCCATAGGGCGGTGCGCCAATTGGCAAAACGGAATTTGCCCGAAATGTAAAGCCTTTTGAGATTCGAATTTGCCATTGTCCAAACATTTCTACTGAATTACTCGGCCAAGTTTTCGCAAGCGCAATTTCTAAATTTCTGATTCGCATCGATAGTGGTGCGCCGGTGCCAGCCCTAAAATCTGAATCAACGACAACTCGGAGCGCCGCAATTTCCATCGGATCAAATTCTGCGAGTGTGCCATCCTTCTTTCTAATTGAGTTGAAACTCTCCAATTGACCAAGAATGTCGCGATATCCGCCACCAACTTCATGGAGGCGAACGCTAACCCGCTGGCCAATTAGCAGAGCCAATTCTTTTTCGGATTGCCCCCCAGTTAGATGCTGCTCCATACCGCCCTATTCTGTACGATTACGGGGTATTCGCAGGTTGAAACCAGCGGGCCTAAGATATTTGGTAGAGAAAAAGGAGCGTCAGATGACCTACATAATCGCGGAACCATGTGTCGATATTAAAGATAAGTCTTGTATCGAAGAATGTCCGGTCGATTGTATTTATGAGGGTGATCGGATGCTCTACATCCAGCCAGATGAATGTGTGGATTGCGGCGCATGCGAACCGGTCTGCCCAGTAGAAGCAATCTTTTACGAAGATGATGTTCCAGGAAAATGGAAAGATTTCCATAAAGCGAATGTGGAGTTCTTTGATGAACTGGGTTCACCTGGTGGCGCAAGCAAAGCTGGCGCAACCGGTAAAGATCATCCGTTAATTCTGACTATTCAGAAGAAACCCGCTGCGGAATAACGAAACTGAAACTTCCAGATTTTCCGTGGGATGCGCTCGCTCCATATGGCGATAAAGCGCGAAGTTATCCGCTTGGAATAATAGATTTATCAATCGGAACTCCGGTAGATGCAACACCTGACTTTATTCAGCAGGCTCTTAGAGAAAACGCTAATTCACCTGCGTACCCTGCAACTGCCGGCACGGCAGAGTTACAGAAATCTTTAAAGCGTTACGCCACTGAAATACTTGGCGCTACTGGAGAATTTGCGGTTCTGCCAACGATCGGTTCTAAAGAATTAATTACTTTACTACCAACTTTGCTTGAATCTAAGAAAGTTTTGATTCCTAAAATTGCATACCCGTCCTATCAAGTCAGTGGTCTTATTAGTAAGAGTGAAGTGGTCGAAGTCGATATCGAAACCAATAATTGGCCAGACGCAGATTTAGCTTGGGTAAATACGCCATCAAATCCAACTGGGAGAGTTCATTCGGAAGCTGAATTGGATGCAAATATTGCGTGGGCTAGATCTAGCAATAGAGTTTTAGCTGTTGACGAATGTTATGTACCATTTCCAGATTCAAAAAAACCACTTTCAATTTTCTCATTAACTAAAGGCGATAATCGCAATATCATTGCTGCTCATTCATTATCGAAACGTTCAAACTTGGCCGGTTATCGCGCTGGTTTTATTTTCGGAGATCCAAGAATTGTTAATGCACTTCTAGAAGTGCGCAAACATCTTGGACTTATGATGCCATTGCCAGTTCAGGCTGCAATGGTTGCGGCGCTTAGCGATGAAACTCATGTGCATGAGCAAGCTGCACGTTATGTCGCTAGGCGAAAAGTAATTGCCAATGCTCTGCAAGCAGCTGGTTTTAATATCGAGTTTTCTGATGCTGGTTTATACATTTGGTGCTCTAGAAGTGAAGACGATTGGGAAATGGTTTCTTGGTTTGCAGATCGTGGAATATTAATTACGCCAGGCAGCTTTTATGGCCAGGCCGGAAAAAAGTACATCCGCATTTCACTAACTGCGACAGACAAAAATATTGCAGCTGCTGCGGAACGAATACGGCAGGGATAATGAGCGTAAAAGGCATCTTATTAGTTGGTGGTAAGGGCACCCGGTTAATGCCACTTACTAAAAATATTCCTAAACCAATGTTAGAAGTAGCTGGTGTACCTTTTACAGCTCATCAATTAGCAAAAGCTAAAACTGCTGGGATCACTGAAATCGCGCTTGCAACTTCATATATGGCTGAAGTTTTCCAACCATATTTTGGAGATGGCGCAGCTCTTGGAATGAAGATTCATTACGCAGTTGAAACCGAAGCGCTAGGAACTGGTGGCGCGATAAAGAATGCAAGCAAGGTTTTGAATTTGCAACCAGAGGATTCAGTAGTCATATTTAATGGTGATGTATTAAGTGGTCATGATTTGACCGCTCAAATTGATTTTCATAAGAATTCAAAAGCGGCTGTAACATTATTTTTAACTGAAGTCGCCGATGCCCGCGCTTTTGGCTCTGTTCCCCTTGATTCAGATAATAATGTGCTTGCATTTTTAGAGAAGATGGATAATCCAGTAACTAATTTAATTAATGCGGGTTGTTATATTTTTGATAGTTCAGTTTTCGAATTGATTCCTTCAGATATTGTAATTAGCGTGGAACGAGAAACGTTTCCAGATTTATTAAAGCGAGGATTAACGGTCAAAGGTTTTGTCGATCAAAGCTATTGGCTGGATATCGGTACTCCCACTGCGTTGGTAACTGCTTCGAAAGACTTGATCACGAGAAAATTGGCGTCAACCGTGACGCCTGAAAACGATGGTCTCGCCTTAATCGCTAGCGATGCCATTTTGGGAAAGTCGACAAAAATCTCTGGTGGTGCCGTGATTTCTAAAGGGGTTGTTATTGGTGATGGTTGCGAAATATCTGGATCAATTATTTTCGAGGGTGCGAAATTAGGCGATAATTGCCGCATAATCGATGGAATTGTGGCTCCAAACTCAATAATTGCTTCCGGCACCGTGGCAGAGTCAGCAGTTATCGGATATTGACCCGATAAAAAACTTTGGATTTTGCCCGAATCCGACTTGACTCAAACGAATAACACGCGTGTAATTCACCTTGTAGCGCCGCCGGAGAGGTGGCCCATCCACTTAGGAGATCTATAGATGTCTGAACTACGCCGAGTTGAATATTTAAATAGCGGCCCCAGCATCCAATTAGGAAACGGCGAGATTGTTGAACTCTCGTGGCAGGAGCGTGCACTTTGCGCGCAGACTGACCCAGAGGCGTTTTTCCCTGAGAAAGGCGGCTCAACTCGGGAAGCAAAGCGCGTTTGCATGTCCTGCGAAGTTCGCTCAGAATGTCTCGAGTACGCACTAGCTCACGACGAAAGATTTGGGATCTGGGGCGGATTATCAGAACGCGAACGGCGCCGATTGAAGCGACGTCCAGCGTAACTTCAACTTTAGTGCCAAAGGTGGTGCAAACACTATGGCAAGCGTTCAAGAAAATTCAGATCAATATGTAACTGCCGTACTTGTTTCACATGACGGCGCAACTTGGATTACAGAAGTAGTTGCTGCGCTAACTTCGCAATCTAGAAAAATAGATCGATTAATAGCAGTTGATACGGATTCTAAAGATGATTCCGCTAAACGATTAAGAAATGCTGGCATTACAACGCTTTCGATGTCGCGTGGAACTGGTTTTGGTGATGCGATTGATGAAGCGCTTCGCAAATTACCTTCAAAAAATTCTGAAATAGTTACTGAGTGGATTTGGTTAATTCACGATGATTCAGCGCCGTCAAAAAATTCACTATCAGAATTATTGGATGCAATTAAAGATCGACCATCAGTTGCAATGGCTGGACCAAAAATCAAAGGTTGGCACGATCGAAATCACTTACTAGAAATCGGAGTAAGTATTGCGGGTAACGGCGCTCGCTGGACTGGGTTGGAATATCGCGAACAAGACCAAGGACAACGTGATGGCATAAAAGATGAATTAGCGGTGAGTACTGCGGGAGCGCTAATTCGGCGAGATGTATATGAAGAATTGGGCGGATTAGATCCTAACCTCTCGCTTTTTAGAGATGATGTTGATTTTGGTTGGCGTGCAAACGTTGCTGGTCACTCAGTCATTTCGGTTTCTAGCGCCGTTATTTTTCACGCTGAAGCTGCCGCCTCAGAACGTCGATCAGTTGATGTCTCCGAAGCTTTCTTACATCGACCATTGTTGCTTGATCGTAGGAATGCTGCCTATGTAATTTTGGCAAACTCTTCAAATTGGTTATTACCAATTCTTGGAATTCAATTATTTGCAGCAGCAGTAGTTCGAGCAATTGGTTACCTTTTTGCAAAACTTCCAGGTTACGCAGCTGACGAAATCGCAGCAGTCGGATTATTGATAGTTAAACCGAATTTAATATTTCAAGCGCGTAAGAATCGTAAGAAAACTCGCCTGCTATCACCGAGAACGGTAGCTCGCTTTGTGCCACCTAGGGGAAGTCAAATGCGGTTAGCAATTGAACGATCCAGAGCTGCAATTTCTAGGTTTGATGAGAGCCGAAAAACTATTGAAGAAAAGAGTGAGTTAACACTACCTACAATTGATTTAGGTAATGAAGATTCAGAAGAAGTTGATAACTCCGGCCAACAATTTCTAAAAATTAAAGGGTTGTTAAAACGACCTATTTATCCATTAACATTTTTGATATTGATTTTAACAATGGTCGCTTCGAGGAATCGTTTGGGATCTCTAGCTGGTGGCGCATTATCTACTGCTCCAGAAAGCACTTTTGATTTATTTAGAAAATATATAGATTCTTGGCATCCAATTGGAATTGGGTCAAGTTCAAGTGCGCCACCTTGGATACTTGTAGTTGCCTTTTCATCATTAGTTTTATTGGGGAATGTAAAACTTTTCATCGCGCTCCTTTTTATCCTGGCTGTTCCATTAACTTTGGTATTCATATACCGGTTGGCTCGCAAAATAACGGAATCTAGAACAATTGCATTTATGGCAGCGATGCTCTATGCCTTTTCTCCGCCAGTCTTAGGCGCGATAAACAGTGGATCTTTTGGCACCCTCTTCATTGCACTGTTGGCACCGTTTTTCTTTAAAACGCTAATTTCTAGAAGAGATCTCAAATCACACTCTTGGGAAAAATTAGCGGCATTTGTGCTCTTTGATACCTTCGTTCTAGCTTTTTCCGCCTCGGCATTTTTAGCAATATTTATCTGGCAGCTGTTCCGTTCATTGCCAGAGATCATTACTTTATTGAGAATTAGTAAAACAAAGCAGGAATTATTGGTTATCTATAAGGATTTAGTAATTAAGCTTAAATTTTTACTGCTAACACCGCTAATTCTAACTTTACCTTGGTCACTCAATTTGATTCGCAATCCATCTCGATTTTTACTTGCGCCAGGCATTCCAGTTCAAAGTGGCAGTGCGTTGAGCACTTTGTTAACAAACCCAGGTGGCATAAGCGGTTTGCCATTTTGGATAATTTCACCAGTCGTACTATTCGCATTAGTAGCGCTATTTAGTGCAAAAAGTCGAGAATTTGGCGAACTATCAATTTTCTTAATTGGGTTTGCGTTATTTATTAATGGGTTACAAATTTCTGGAAACGGCGTATCGGCGCGTGTCCACCCATGGTCAGGCAGCATTTTGATAATTGCAACAATGAGCGCAATTGTCGCAGGAATTATTCTGGCGGATACCCACATTCCACGTCTTTCTAATAGCCATTTTAGTTTTAGACATATTTTAGTATTTGCAATTTCGGCCATTTCAGTAACATATTTATTGAGTGCTACTTCATGGTGGGTATCTAGTGGTGCAAATTCGCAAGTATCTGCAAAACATGAAATCTCACTTCCAGCTTTTTTAAGTGCCGGCGGCCAAACTGATGAAAGATATAAAACTTTAGTATTAGTTAAGAATCAAGAAGTATTAAATTATTTTGTGGCGAGAGATGCGAGCGTTCAATTAGGGGATCCGGATATAATTTTTAGTTCAAATTACTTATTAGAAGATGCGATTACAAATTTAGTCAATGGAAGCGGCGTCACTAGTAGCAAAGTATTAGGGGAATTTGGAATTAAATTTGTATTTATGTCTAATCCGGTAGATAACGAAGTTGTAAGGACTATTGATGGTATTGGCGGATTTACTCGGCTATCTGCTACTAGAGATGGCATTTCCTGGAAGATTGGTAGCGCGCGAAATCGTATTTCATACTTATCTAACTCTGATGGTTTAGTTGGATTAGCTAGTGGTGCTGTTGGAACACAAACTACGGTACCTGGAGCTGGAACCGTAATAATTGGTGAGAATTTTGATGGACGTTGGAAGTTACTTCTTAACGGCGTACCTATGAAATTAGTAGAAGATAAGTCAGGTTTACCAACATTTAATGTTACCGCTGCTGGAGATGTAATTATTTATCACGATGGGACTTCAAGAAGAGCTTGGATATCGCTACAAGCAATTTTAATAATTTTCATAATTGTATTAGCAACCCCTGGAAGAAGACGTAAACGTGAATTTGCGGATGAGGAGTTAGCATGAGCAAATACCGTTATTTGCCATATATTTCAGTTGCGGTAATTGGTTTTTTAGTGAGCTCTTTTTTACCGCAAGAAAATAATCAAATTGAATTTACGCAAAGTTTTCCAGATACAGTTTGTCCAACCTCTGCTAACTCTGGAAGTGCTATCGCGTTATTACCAAGTAAAAATATTAAGATTCGAGATATAGCGCCTGGCAAAGCCACTCTTAAATTTCGAAAGCCCGGAAGTAATTCTCCAGCGGTATCGGCGAACCCGATGATGGTGGCTGGAAATCCGGCTACGGCTGCGGTAATTCAAAGTAAAGGTACATCTTGGACTGGCGCAGCCATTTGTACTGCAGGAATTGCGGATTCTTGGTTTGTAGGAGGATCGGGTGGATTAACAAGCCAATCAGTACTCTCCATTATTAATAGCGGATTGAGTGAAGCTATTGTTGATATTTCTGCTTTTAGCGAGAAAGGCAGCGTTGTATCTCGCGCAGTTACGATCAAGCAAAACTTACAAATGAATATTCGATTAGATTCTTTAACCCCAGGTTCTGATAGCACGGTTTTACATTTAAAAACTAGGTCTGGGCGAGTGACAAGCTTTCTCTTTGATGAGCGCAAAAAAGGATTAAAATTTTTTGGCGGCGATTTTGTCAATTCACAATCAGCGCCAAACTCAAATATTTCAATTGCAGGAATTGCAACTAACGCTGGGAAAAACGGCAAGATTACACACTCAGTTCGATTACTGGCACCATTTGATTCCAACGCAAATGTGAATTTACAAGTGATTAGTAGTGACGGAGTTTTTACGCCAATCGGCTTCGATTCCATTAATTTAAAGGCAGGACTCGTTAAAGAACTTCCGCTCAACATTGATTTAGGAAAATCTCCAATAGGTGTAAAAATAACAAGCGATCAGCCAATTGTGGCAAGTGTTTACACCTATATCGAAAGTAAATCTTCTCGAGATTTCATTTGGAGCGTCCCAAGTGGCACTCTCGCAAAGGCCGCGATCAATATTGATGGTTTAGAACCAACGCTAGTACTTACCGGGGCTTCAATTGACTTAAACATCAGATGGAGTAACTATCAAAATAAGACGTTTAGTAAAGTAATTCATGCTAGCGATTTAGTTAATTGGAAAGTTCCAGTAAACACTCGATTAATAGAAGTTACCGCTTTGCGCAATTCAGTTCCGCTTGAAGGAGCTGGCTTCATTTGGCGCTCAGCAGCAGGAATTGCGTTCTTGCCCTTAAAGTCAGGTTCTACTTTGGAAAGTTCAAGTTTGCCTATTTCAAATATCGCCATAATTTCCTAGTACTCAGTTTAAGAATTGATTCCAGTGCGAGTAAATCCCAGCTTTTAGCGAACCGACCTACTAATCTTTTGGTATGAGCAATAGTGATGCAACAACTGCGCGTTCTCGTGGCATGAGCAGAACCTGTTCAAGATCGGGTTGTCGCAAAATCGCAATCAAAACTCTTACCTATATTTATGCAGATTCAACTGCAGTACTGGGACCGCTAGCAACATATGCGGAACCGCACGCATATGATTTATGCGAAGCGCATAGTGAAAAAATGACTGTCCCAATGGGATGGACAGTCTTACAACATTCACCAGATGCAAATAGCGCTGGTCCAAGTGAAGATGATCTGATGGCAATTGCGGATGCAATTCGAAATGTTGGGAAAAATGAACCTTTAGAGGAAGAAAAAATAGTTAAGCAAGTTTCGCAACAAGAGGTTGGTCGACGAGGGCACCTACGCGTTCTTCCTTCATGATGAATCCTGAAATGCTCGATAAAATAATTAAAGCTTACGATATTCGTGGCTTAGTAGAGAATGAGATCACAACAGATTTTACATTTGCAGTAGGTTCGGCGTTTGCTAGATTTTTAGAATTAGAACGTGAACCTGCAACAGTAGTTATCGGTGAAGATATGAGACCTTCATCAACCCAACTTGCAGATGCATTTTCTGATGGAGTTACCTCACAAGGAATGGATGTAATAAGAATTGGTTTAGCCTCAACTGACCAACTCTATTTTGCTGCTGGCTATTTAAACTTTCCAGGAGCTATGTTTACAGCTAGTCACAATCCCGCTGCATATAACGGAATTAAATTATGTAAAAGTGGCGCTCGACCAATTGGTAAAGAATCCGGCCTAGTTTGGATACGTAACGCAATTGCTGATGGGATGCCAATTTCTAATCGTCCGGTAGGTACCGAAACTTCACGCGATATGTTGCAAGAATACGTTGAATATTTATTTTCGTTATTTAGCCATGACTTTGGCGCTGGACGAAAACTGCAGATTTCAATTGATGCTGGGAACGGAATGGCCGGCCATACTGCCCCTGCAGTAATGAAGCGCATAAATGCTGAGGTTTCCCCGATCTATTTTGAGTTGGATGGCTCATTTCCGAATCACGAAGCGAACCCAATTGCGCCCGAAAATTTAGTTGATTTACAGAAACTGGTTAAGCGAAAAAAAGCAGATATTGGATTAGCTTTTGATGGCGATGCAGATCGTTGTTTCCTTGTTGACGAAACTGGATCTCTAGTTTCGCCATCTGCGCTCACAGCTTTGATAGCTTCTCGTGAGTTAAAGAAGCGACCAGATTCTGCAATTATTTACAATCTAATTTCATCTAAAGCCGTCCCAGAAGTAATTTTAGAAAATGGCGGAACACCTTTGAGAAGTCGGGTTGGCCATTCTTATATTAAAAAAATGATGGAGGAGACTGGTGCCATATTTGGTGGTGAGCACTCTGGACATTTCTATTTTAAGGAATTTTGGCGAGCGGATTCTGGGATGTTGGCGGCGCTCCATGCGATTGCGGCATTACAAGAAAGTGCTAAACCGCTTTCTAAATTGCTAAAGCCATTTCAAAGATATGAATCTAGTGGTGAGATTAATTCTGTTGTAAAAGATCAAGCTGATGCAGTTAACTTTATTGAAAGTCATTATCTCGAATTGAGCAAGTCGAAATCGTTAAATCTTGAATTTGATCACTTAGATGGTCTGACCGTTACCAGCAGTAAGTGGTGGTTCAATGTAAGGCCTTCCAATACCGAGCCGCTATTGCGGCTTAATGCTGAGGGCAATACGGAAGGCGACATGGTCCAAATCCGAGACGAGGTGCTTAAGCTCATAAAGTCGCGGTAAAGTACGCAGGTCTTGTAGGTCTATTAGTTCGTCAAATAAGGAGATTTTTTAAGTGAACCCAACAACAATTGCATTACCTAAACACGACATCGCAGATGCATCACTAGCCGCAGAAGGAAAAAAGCGGATTGAATGGGCAGAGCGGAATATGCCAGTACTGGCTCAAATTCGTGAGCGGTTTACTAAAGAACAACCATTCGCGGGAGTTCGTCTAGCAGCATGCATGCATGTAACTACCGAGACTGCAAACTTAATGCGAACTTTAAAAGCTGGTGGCGCAGAAATTGCACTTTGTGCTTCGAATCCATTGTCGACGCAAGACGATACTGCAGCCGCTCTCGTGCATGAATATGGTATTTCTGTTTTCGCAAGAAATGCGGTTGACCGTGATGGTTACTACAAGCACATCAATGCCGCATTGGATATCGAACCACATCAAGTGTTTGATGATGGTTGTGACTTGGTAAATACCTTGCACACCACTCGTAAAGAACTTCTGGGAACAATTGTGGGTGGTTGTGAAGAGACCACAACTGGTGTAATTCGATTACACCAAATGGCAAAAGATGGGGCATTAACTTTTCCAATGATTGCTGTAAACGATACTGACACAAAACATATGTTTGATAATCGTTACGGAACCGGTCAGTCCACGCTAGATGCAATTTTCCGTGCTACAAATACTTTGCTTGCTGGAAAGATTCTTGTGGTAGCCGGATTTGGATACTGCGGTAAAGGCGTTGCAGAGCGCGGCAAAGGAATGGGCGCAGATGTAGTGGTCACAGAAATTGATCCAACAAAAGCACTTGATGCGATGATGCAGGGCTATCGCGTAATGCCAATGTATGAAGCAGCTAAAATTGGCGACGTATTCATTACAGTTACTGGCAATCGTGACGTACTGCGATCAGAACATTTCGCAATGATGAAAGACGGCGCAATCCTTGCCAACTCAGGCCATTTTGATATTGAAATTGACGTAGCATGGTTAGAAAAATTCGCGAAACAAAAGAATAAGAAAATTCGCCACCAAACTGATGAATATGTACTCTCAGATGAACGCAGAATTCTTCTAGTTGCAGAAGGTCGCTTAGTTAACCTTGGCGCGGCTGAGGGCCATCCTGCAGCGGTAATGGATATGTCATTCTCGGATCAAGCGTTAACTGCGGAGTGGCTGGTAAAAGCTGCTAGTTCTCTTACTGCTGGCGTGCATAACGTTCCAACTGAGATTGATAAGGAAGTTGCCCGTCTGAAGTTGCAAAGCATGGGTGGAGAGATCGATACTTTGACTCCAGAACAATTCTCCTATTTAAATTCTTGGGAACACGGTAGCTAAATGACATCGGTACTGGTCGTTGATGATGATCAAGACCTTGCCGAAATGTTGGGGATTGTTTTAAATGGCGCGGGTATTGAAGTTGATTTAGTTAGCCGTGGCGACGAAGTCATGGATGTTTTTCGAAACAATCCACCTGATTTAGTTTTACTTGATGTCATGTTACCTGGCCTTGATGGCATTGAAGTTTGTCGTCAAATTAGAGCATTTTCGCAAAAGGTTCCAATTGTGATGCTTACTGCAAAAGGCGATACTCACGATGTTGTGCTGGGGCTTGAGGCAGGTGCCGATGATTACATGGTTAAACCTTTCAAACCATCTGAATTAGTTGCAAGAATCAGAACGAGATTACGAAGAACTTCTGGAGAGTTAGCTAGCAATTTAACGCTCTCAGATATTGCAATTGACGTTTTAGAACACACAATTACTCGCGGCGGCAAAGAAATTCCATTAACTAGGTTGGAATTTGATTTATTAGTAGCACTTGCAAAAGAACCAGGCCGAGTATTTACAAGAGAAGCTCTCCTGAGCGAAGTTTGGGGATATCGTCATTCCACAGATACTCGACTTGTCAATGTACATATTCAACGATTACGTGCAAAAGTTGAACATGATCCAGAAAATCCAACAATTATCACGACTATCCGGGGAATCGGTTACAAAGCGGGAGTTTCTGGAACTCGAGGCCACTAAAAGTGCGGCGCCTTAAAATATCTACCGGATTTCGCAGATCCTTAACGCTTCGAGTATTAAGTACCACTTTTGTTTTAACAACAATCGTTTTATGGGTTGTGGGATCAGCGCTATTTAACCGAATTTCAACAGGTGTCGTTAATGAAAAGATTAAATCTTCGCTATCGGAATCAACGCTAGCTGTGTACTCGGCTCAATTTAGATTCTCTAGCGGTGGCACTACTGACGATTCTCTTAAGAAAATTGCGCAAGAAGTAGTTAATGCTAAAAAATCAATAAAGGCTACTGACTCTGGCCGAGAAGTCATATTAATTCGTTCGGCAAAAAATTTAGATCCGGTTGTTGATATTGATACCGTTTCAAACCGAGTTTCGTATAGCTCGATTCCAATCGAATTAAGAGATCGTTTATTAAATAGTAGCGAACCACTTTGGGCGCAATCTACAATTCAGTATATAAATGGCGCTAAAGTTCCAGGAATAGTTGTTGGCGACAAGATAAGTATCCCTAGAGTTGGTCCATACGATATCTATTTTCTCTTTAGCTTTGAGAGTCAAACCCACACTCTTGAATTAGTTAAACGATATCTATTTTTTAGTGGATTCATGTTGCTATTTTTAATCATTGGAATAACTTGGCTAGTAATTCGCCAAGTTATATCTCCAGTGCGCGCCGCCGCGAAAATTGCCGAACAATTTACTGCCGGAGAATTAGATAAAAGAATGTCAGTTAGCGGAATAGATGAAATATCCAAACTTGGAAATGCGTTCAATGCGATGGCAGTTTCTCTGGAACAACAAATTAAGCGTTTAGAAAATCTTTCGCGAGTACAACAGCGGTTCGTTTCTGATGTCTCGCACGAGTTGCGAACCCCACTAACAACAATTCGAATGGCCTCGGATTTGATTTTTGCTTATCGCGAGAAGTTTGAACCAAGTATTTCAAGAAGTGCTGAATTATTGCAATCTCAAATTGATCGATTTGAATTACTGCTTGCCGACTTATTAGAAGTAAGCCGATTTGATGCTACAGAAGCTGCTATGGAAATAACTTCTGTGAATATAAATGATCTGGTTTCTCGTTGCATCTCAGATTTGACCCTGATTTCCTTGCAAAAGAAAGTGGTAGTTAATTTTGAAAATAGCTCAACAATTTCTATCGTAGATGTTGATTCTCGAAGAATCGAAAGAATTTTGCGAAATCTGCTTACTAATGCGATTGATCATGCTGACGAAAAACCAGTAGATGTAGCTGTTAAATCAAACGATTCTGCGGTTTCGGTAAGCGTGCGCGATTATGGGATTGGCATAGACCCAAATTTAGTAAATCGTGTATTTGATAGATTTTGGCGGGCGGATCCAGCTCGCGCAAGAGTTAAGGGCGGAACCGGTTTAGGACTTTCAATCGCCCTAGAAGATGCTCATCTCCATAATGGAACGCTAAAAGCTTGGGGAAAATTAGGCGAAGGTGCGCAATTTGTGTTGACATTACCTAAGAAAGTTGGCGGAAAAATAGATTTGGAACCAATAGAAATTCCATTTAGTAAGTTGTAATCCACAGATTCAATTTATTCACTTAGGTTTAGTAGAAAGAGATTGACTAAATCGATATTTGAGATAGTAGTTAAATGTCGAGGTTTATTAATGCAATTCGAACATTAGTTTATCCTGCTAGCTGCATAATGTGCGGTAATTTAAATTCCGAATTGTGTCTAGATTGTAATTCTATTTGGCGAAATTCATCTAAAAATTTCCGCCTAGCAAATCATATAGTTGCGGCAGGACTGACCTATAATGAACGAGTTGCGAGAGTAGTGCTTTCAGCCAAAGAAGATAATGGTAAGTTTGCAAAAAAATGTATTTTGTTGGGATTAGACGCAGCTTATCAAAACTTGCGGGGTTCGATTACAATTCCTGCTTCAACTTTTCTTATATCAATTCCTTCCGCAAATGCCGCTAATCGGAGGAGAGGTGGCAATTACTTGTTTGATCTTTCTAAGACTTTTGCAAAAGATTCAAAAAAATATTTAGGAAATATGTTGACGGTTCCCAAAAAGCCGATGCTCACACAATCTCCGCATGTTAAAGATCAATCGGGATTAAGCGCACTTGAACGTGAGTTCAACATGGAATCTGCAATCAATGTCGATTTAAGTTATTTTGACCATCTAAATCTTTCCAAAATTTCGGTGCTTTTAATGGATGATGTGGTAACCAGTGGCGCAACCCTGAAATCGGCGATTTCTGCGTTAGAAGCCAGCAAAATCACAGTAATTGGTGCGATAGCTGCGTGTGCGTCACAGCGTCAAATGCGAATACCATAGCCCAATGGTTGCGATCCTCGACAGAATTCTCCGAGCAGGTGAAGGGCGCACTTTAAAGCGACTTCAAAAAATTGCCACCGAAGTAAATGCAGTGGAGTCCGAAATTGTTTCACTTACTGATGAGCAATTACGCGCAAAGACAGATGAGTTCCGTAATCGATATGAACAAGGCGAAACTCTTGATGAATTGTTACCGGAAGCATTTGCGGTTGTGCGCGAAGCAGCGAAACGAACTCTTGGACAGCGCCATTATGACGTTCAGATTATGGGCGGTGCCGCTTTACACAGTGGCAATATCGCAGAGATGCGCACGGGTGAAGGAAAGACGTTAGTTGCCACTCTGCCTTCATATTTAAATGCTTTACCTGGTAAAGGCGTTCATGTTGTGACGACGAATGATTATTTAGCTGAGCGCGATAGTGAATGGATGGGACGAATTCATCGATTCCTTGGATTAAAAGTTGGCGTAATTTTGGCGTCGATGTCGCCAACTGAGCGACGCGAACAATATGCCGCCGATATTACTTATGGCACAAATAATGAATTCGGCTTTGATTATTTGCGCGACAATATGGCTTGGACTTTAGAAGATTGCGTTCAACGTAAACATAACTATGCGATAGTAGATGAAGTTGACTCAATTTTGATTGATGAAGCGCGAACTCCATTAATAATCTCTGGCCCAGCTGATAAGGCAACAAAATGGTATGTTGAATTTGCAAATATTGTTTCAAGGCTTACCAAAGATACGCATTATGAAGTCGACGAAAAGAAGCGAACTGTTGGAATTTTAGAAGAAGGCGTTACAAAAGTTGAAGAATTTTTAGGAATCGAAAATCTTTATGAATCTGTAAATACTCCAATGATTGGGTACCTAAATAACGCTATTCGCGCAAAGGAACTCTTTAAAAGAGATAAAGATTATGTTGTCATGAATGGCGAATTGTTAATCGTAGATGAGCACACCGGTCGAATGCTTTCGGGGCGGCGCTATAGCGAAGGGTTGCACCAAGCGCTAGAAGCTAAAGAAAAAGTTGAAATTAAGGATGAGAACCAAACTCTTGCAACTATCACACTCCAAAATTATTTCCGCCTCTACGAGAAAATTTCCGGTATGACCGGAACTGCGATGACAGAAGCTTCTGAATTCATGCAAATTTATAAATTAGGCGTTATTCCAATCCCTACAAATCGCGATATGCAGCGAATGGATCAAGCTGATTTAGTTTATAAAACAGAGGCAGCAAAATTTGAAGCAGTAGCTATCGATATCGTTGAACGCCATCGCAAAGGTCAGCCAGTTCTGGTTGGAACTGTAAGTGTTGAAAAATCAGAATTACTTTCGCAAACTCTTCGTAAAAAGGGAATTCCACATGAAGTGTTAAATGCGAAACAACATGAACGCGAAGCAGCGGTGATCGCTCGTGCTGGAACGCTTGGCGCTGTAACCGTAGCGACAAATATGGCGGGTCGAGGAACTGACATCATGCTCGGCGGTAATCCTGAGTTCATGGCAGATTTTGAGTTGCAACGCCAAGGAATTTCTCCAGTTGATAATGCTGAACAATATGAAAATTTGTGGCCTACTGAGATTGCAAAACAAAAAGCATCAGTTGCAAAAGAGCATGAAGAAGTTGTGGCACTTGGCGGATTGTACGTTTTAGGAACTGAGCGACATGAATCACGTCGAATTGATAATCAGTTACGTGGTCGTTCTGGGCGTCAAGGTGATCCGGGAGAATCTCGTTTCTATCTTTCACTTCAAGATGAATTGATGCGTCGCTTTAATTCAGCAATGGTAGAACGTTTTCTCACCGCAGCTGGAATTCCGGAAGATCAACCAATTGAATCGAAGATGGTCTCTAATGCAATTCGCTCAGCGCAAACTCAAGTTGAATCACAGAATTTTGAAATGCGTAAAAATGTTTTGAAATATGACGATGTTATGAACCGCCAACGTGAAGTGGTTTATGGTGAACGACGTGAAGTATTAGAAGGTGCGGATATCAGTGAACAAGTTTCTGAGTTTATTGATGACACGATTTCCGCTTATGTTAATACTGCAACAGGTGAAGGTTTTCCAGAGGACTGGGATCTGGATACGCTTTGGACAGCGCTGCAATCACTTTATCCAATCTCTTTTAGCGTTGTCGAAATTGAAAATGAAGTAGGCAGTCGAGCAGGAATTGATAATGATTTCTTGCTAACAAAAGTCCTGGAAGATTCTAGATTGCAATATTCAAATCGCGAATCAACTTTAACGCCTGAAGTTATGCGCGAGCTTGAGCGAAAAGTTCTACTTTCAGTATTAGATAGAAAATGGCGCGAACATCTTTATGAAATGGATTATCTACAAGAGGGAATTGGCTTACGAGCCATGGCGCAACGTGATCCATTGGTTGAGTATCAAAAAGAAGGTTATGAACTTTTTGCTGCGATGATGGAATCCATTAAAGAAGAAATGGTGGGTTATTTATTCAATGTTGAAGTAAGCGTTGAATCCGATGGTGTTGAGGCTAAAGGTCTAGAACAGAACAAACCAACTGCAGCATTGAAATATACGGCTCCAAGTGAATCTGGTGAGATAACTAGAGACTCCGGAACTTCAAGAAATTCACCTTGTCCTTGCGGTTCGGGCAAAAAATATAAGCGATGCCATGGAGCTCCCAACTAAATTTAAATTAAGAAAAGTTCGGTGCAAAGCCAACGTTTATCAACGCCTTCAAATCTTAAAACTAGAGACCGCACTCGATCGCCGAATCGGAGCGTAACTGTTACTTCTTCTACACCTTCTATCGGTTGATTTCGATAAATATTTCTGACTCTAGGTATTGCATTTATCGACCCAATTTTGCGCACTAAATCGCTATAAATTACGCGATGACACCAACGCGATAGTTGTTGCGGTGCGCGCTGGCCGACCCAGATCTCGAGCAAGCTAACGATGAATTTCTTTAACCAAGGTTCAATATCTGGCAATTCTTCTAATGGGCTGGGTTGTGGGGCAAAGTCATGGTCAAATTCATCGCCAAAAGTAGAGGGAACCAAATACAGTTTGCGACTCTCAACGAGAGTAATCGGTTCCGTTGGTGGTTCAAATAATGCGAGCATGGGGTGGGACCATAAATCCGCATCAAAATTGAAGTTGGATTGTTCAAGTGAAACTTCCCGGCATCTAATTTCAGCGTTTTCAATTTTAGTCATGGCTGATTTTCAATTAAAATTACTAATTGTTTATCCATTAAAGGTTGAGGTTCTATCATCCGAAAGTATGACTGTGGAGAACTTCTAGGAATTGTCTGGGAATGGGTTATCTATGGCTCATGAAAATAGAAAAACTTATAACTACTAGAAAAATCAAATCCAATTCACGCACAATTATTGGAATTCTGATGATTTTACTTTCATTTCTCGCTGCGGCTCTAATCAACCGGGAATCAAATAGGACTGTATTGGTTTGGGGAAGTTTTGGTGAATTAGCACCCGGTGATGTAATAGCAGCGACAGATTTGATACCAATTCGCGTGATGTTGCCAGAAAACTCCCGTAGATATTTATCAATTAGCGCTAACTTAA
Source organism: uncultured Bifidobacterium sp. (assembly GCA_964632545.1). Taxonomy (GTDB): domain Bacteria; phylum Actinomycetota; class Actinomycetes; order Nanopelagicales; family Nanopelagicaceae; genus UBA7398. Next base: position 33,410 of record CAZWBQ010000010.1, read on the forward strand.
TTGGAACTGTTGTGGTGAGAAAGCTAGGTGCGCATGAGTTGATCCCAAGCGAATCTCTTACCAACGGACCGTATGGAATTGATGCCCGCTCCACACCAATTGAAGTGTTGAGAAATGATTTACCGATGGATTTAATCCGCGGCTCAATTGTTGATATTTATGCGCTACCGAATGAAACTTCACAAAACGGCGGTCAAATTGATTCAACTCATTTAGTCGCAGCCGAGATATCTATAGTCTCAGTAGACCAGAAATCGAAAGATTTAGGTGGCAGTGTGGGCGTAGTAGTTTCACTTCCTAATTCAGAAGTTGAATCGGTATTAGCACAAGTGCCTAAGCATCGAATGGTTTTGGTTAAACATGGTTAATTTAATTGACCCTAAACCAGTAATTAATGTCATTACTGGGATTGCTAATCCAGAGCGAGAAGCATTTGTCGCCCGCACCCTTTTTGAATCTGGAAAAAATATTATATTTAGAGCAATTTCTGGCGTTGAATTACTGCAATGTTTAGAAAATCGAGCTCCAGAAAATGGGAGATGGATTGTTGTTTTTGCAGATGACTTACCGGGTATCGAGACCATTGATATTGCAAATTGGAATGATTCTGAAACTTCCATAATTGATTTATCCAACTTAAAAAATGATTTGGAATTAAATTCTTTAAATGAATTAATCGCTAGATCATTAAGGAATCCATTGGTTCACGCAAGCAACCAAACTTTCCTAAACAAAACCCCGAGGTATCGCTCACTTATTGGGATAATTGGAAGTGCGGGTGCACCTGGCCGAACTTCGATAACACTCAACTTAGCAGCTGAGACTTCTCAAAAGTATCAAACTGCAATTATTGATGCAGATTGCTCGGCTCCTGCACTAGCGCTCTTACTTGGGCAATCTGATGAAAGTCTCAAGAGCGAATTTCAATTAACTCAAAAACTTTCGTTATTTACCGATTTGAGTACTAGTAATTCGAAATTTCAAAGTTTGATTGATACAAATTCTAAAATTTACCTAGATCTGGGAGTAATGCCTAAAATATCTGAAGCAATAATTGACCGCAGGAAATCAGCACAAGTTTTTGCACAATGGTTTGAGAAGTTGAGCGTAATAATTTATGTAACTAATTCTGAAGAATATTCGCTCCGGTCATTAGAGAGATTTATTGAGAATCGATCGGAATTACCGAGAAATATTAAAGATTTCTATATCTTAAATAAAAGCGGAACCTCACGTCGTCATAAATCACTAGAACGTAGGTTTTCAAGATTAGTGCCACAAGATTTGGGTATGGTGATTCCATATGATTTTGCCGCTTTTGATCGTGCTCAAACTAACTGTTCGCCCATCCTTGAAGTAGCCCCACGAAGCGCAATCCGAAAGTCCTTTGTTGAATTATCGGCTCGAATTGAGAATCTTGAGGTTTCTACTTCTAGATAGGATTTACCCATGCAAACATTCAGCACCGCGCTGACCTCGCGAACTGCGCTAAGTGAGTCCGACATATTGCGATTATCAGAATTAGTCGCAGAGTGGCAGTTATTAGCGGATCTTTCGTTTGCGGATTTAATTCTATGGGTACCGCGGCGTAAGGATTATCGTTCTTGGCCCGAAGGTCATATTGCAATTGCGCATATACGGCCAACCACTGCAGCAACAGTTTTTAGCCAAAACGTGATTGGTAATGAAATATCTTGGGGGAGTAAGCCCAGAATTGATCAAGCGCTTTCTAATGGGGAAATTATTCGAGATACAGAACCAGAAGAAGTTGGCGAAATTCTAGTAAAAGAAGAAACGGTGCCGGTATTTTATGAAGGACATTTTATTGCGGTGATATCACGACACCGCAACGTTGAAACAATGCGCACGCCATCAAAACTAGAGTTAAATTATCGAGAAATTGCGCACAAAATTTACAAAATGGTTTCTGAAGGAAATTTCCCAATTAAAGAGAGTGTATATCTTGCCGAATCAGCACCTCGAGTTGGTGATGGTTTAATAAGGTTAGATGTAAATGGTCAAGTAGTTTTTGCTAGCCCAAATGCTAGGTCGGCACTGAATAGAGTTGGTTGGCCAAGTGATTTAGAAGGTCACAATTTCGGAGAAGTATTAGATTCATTGCAGAGCGGAGCTATCAGTCACATTCCACGCGAAGAAAATTGGCGCGTGAGTATGAGTGGTAAATCTCTGCGCCGTGAAGAATTTGATTGCGAAACTGGGACGATTGATTTACTTTCAATTCCATTAACGCAAGGCAGCGACCGAATTGGTGCAATAGTTTTAGCACATAACGTAACTGAATTGCGCAGAAAGGATAGAGCGCTCTTATCCAAAGATGCCACCATTAGAGAGATACATCATCGCGTTAAAAATAATTTACAAACTGTTTCGGCTTTACTTAGGTTGCAATCAAGAAGAATTGAAGATCCAAATGCAAGCGCTGCATTAGAGGAGGCGGTTCGTAGAGTTGCATCTATCGCAATTGTTCACGAAACTCTCTCAACTAGTTCGCAAGAGACTGTTGCATTTGATGAAGTAATGGATCGCATCATGGCAAACGCTGTTGAATTAAGCACACGAAGTAATGAGATATCAATAGAAAGAAATGGCAATTTTGGCGGCTTTCCAGCAGTAGTAGCAACGCCACTTGCCTTAGTACTTACTGAATTGATTCACAATGCCCTAGAACATGGTCTAGCAACAATTGGTTCAAAATTAGAGTTACGTGCAGAGCGAAGTGAAAAAATTTGCAAGGTTTACGTGATTGATGACGGAAGTGGATTATCTGAGGGTTTCACGCCGGAACAAGAAGCAAATCTTGGCTTGCAAATTGTTCAGACTCTCACAGTTAATGAATTAAATGGAAGTATTGAGTTTAAAAGATTGACACAGGGAACTGAAGCATTAATTACATTCCCAATAAGAAATTAGAAGCGGTTTTGATTTTCTAATTGTCGAGCACGATTTCTTGCCGCACGACGTTTCATTGCTCTACGTTCATCTTCTGAAAGTCCGCCCCATACGCCAGCATCTTGTCCACTCTCTAACGCCCAAGCTAAACAAGCATCTTTAACATCGCAACGATTGCAAACTTTTTTTGCTTCTTCGATCTGAGCTAAAGCGGGTCCAGTATTTCCAATAGGGAAAAAAAGTTCTGGATCTTCATCGCGGCAAGCCGATTTATGACGCCAATCCATCTCATTTCCTCCTAACTTCAAACCTGGCAGTGCCTTGTCTTTCGACATGACCGAACCAAAACCTATGTATTTTGCTGATCGCCGGACTCGGCAATAACCATATTCTCCCTGCAATCACTCGGATAAACAAGGACATTTACCTGGCAATTTGCTTAAAGTGCTTTATCTCATAATCCCTGAAAGAATATCGCCATGATTGAATCCGCATATTTTGCAACTGGTTGCTTCTGGGGTGCAGAACGCCGATTTTGGAAACTCGACGGAGTTACAAATACATCCGTAGGTTATATGGGAGGTGCTACCCCTAATCCAACTTATGAAGAAGTTTGCACTGGAAGAACTAATCATGCCGAAATAGTTAAAGTTGAATTTGATCCAAGCATAATTTCTTATAAGCGATTGCTTGCAGAATTTTGGGTAATGCATGACCCAACATCGCTAAACAAACAAGGTGGCGATATCGGTACACAATATCGGAGTGCAATTTTTACTACAACGCCTGAACAGATGATTGATTCAGTTAACACAAGAGATATTTATGAAGCAGAATTAAAAAAATCGGGAATTAGCGAAATTGTTACCGAGATTCAAGAACTTGGTGAACACAAATATTGGTTAGCCGAGGAGTATCATCAAAGATATCTAGAAAAAAATCCAAATGGTTATGACTGTCATTCCTCAACCGGAATCGAATTCCCAATGGCTGCTCATGAATAATGAAGAACTTCCACTTGTTGCTCCTAGCGGAGTTGCATTTCCGGTGCAATTAAATGATGCGGAACTAAAAGAAAACTTAGATCCGATTTCTTACGATGTTCTACGTAAAGCGGGAACTGAGCGACCATTTACTGGTGAATACACCGATTCTGAAACTGTCGGCGTATATAAGTGCAAAGCTTGCCAAGCAGAACTTTTCCGAAGTGAAACTAAATTCCATTCTGGTTGCGGTTGGCCATCTTTCTATGCCCCAACTAAAGATGACGCGGTAATTCTGATAGAAGACCGTTCGTTATTTCCTAGAGTTAGAACTGAAGCTCGCTGTGCCTCATGCGGTTCGCATCTTGGCCATGTATTTGAAGGCGAAGGTTATGACGTTCCAACGGATCAGCGCTGGTGCATCAATTCAGTTTCTTTAATACTTGAACCTAAATAAGTTCGGTTGCTCGCCAGCAGTACCAAGCGACGTGACTTCTATAACCCGAAAATTTTTCACCAAGTTTTTCTAATTTTTTAGGTTCTATTTCAATTCTAGCTTTATGTGTTTTTTCCCAACCGCGTCGAACACCTAAATCGCCCACGGGCCAAACATCAAGTCTGCCAAGTTGAAACATTAAAAACATATCAATAGTCCAACGTCCAATACCAAACAACGGCAGTAGCAACGCTGAAATCTCATTATCAGTGAGTTCATGTAAATTATGAATATCTGATTTCTTATCAAGGAACACATCGCTAAGTTCAGTGAGTGATCTAGTTTTAGCGCCAGATACACCTGCGCTCCGAATCTGAACTTCGCTCAATTTAGCCACTTTTTTTGGAGTAAGTTCGCCACCCGCAACTTCAGTCACTCGTTTAATAATTGTATCTGCTGCTTTTGTAGAAAGCTGTTGCGAAAGTATTGAGGCAGTTAGGGAGTGGAAATGCGTTTCACTTGATTTGACCCTGCCAATTGAACAGAGTCTGGAATTACTAATTACTTTTTCGAATGCTGGATCGATTTCTACAATCTTCTTTGCAATCGACCTGGCTTTGCTATCAGAGATTAAAGCTAGGGTATTCATCTGTGACGAGTAAGAAGGCATAACCTGCAACTCGGTTCCAGTAAGAAATAGTTCCAACCACTCCGTTTGCACACCATTCTGGATATTCGTTTGAAACCAATATCGAAATCCAAGCAAAGAGAGTTAAAGCGAGGGCATAAATAGAATAAACCAGACCAACGAGGTATAAAGGAATAGCTAGAAACCATTTAACAAGCGGAAGATAGCGATTCAACTTCTTGCCACCATCAATTTCTGGAAAAATTATTTCAACTCTTGGGTCAGATTCGATTGATGGATATCCATCTTGTAATACCAAAACGAATGAGATTACACGAGTAGAGAGTCCAAGGAGCGCCTTATTGAAATTTAAAACATAGCTTGGATAAACCTCGCGAAATACCAAAGTGAGAAGTGCTGGCAAAACTAAGAATGAAGTTGGCCAGCCATTCTGAGTATCCGATATTGAGAAAGACATCGCAAAAATTCCGATTGGCACAACCAGTATTAATCTAAATAGGACGCTTACTCGGTCTCTAGCGGTCAACTCAAGTTCTATTTTGGTCTGAATTTGATTAGACACGAGCTCTCCTTCGAAGAATGGTGCGCGAATACATTACAACTTTAATAGTATCCGCTCATGAGCGCAACTGTATGGTTTGTAACCCTTTTGGTTCTTGGATTAATTCTTGTAGTTGATCTATTAATTGCAATTTCTAATCGACATAAAGTAACAACGATTAAAGCAGCTGCTATCTGGACTTTATTTTATGTTGCGCTTGCCATTGTATTTGGACTCTCGATGGGTAGTTGGGGAAATGCACAAGCCCAAGGGGAATTCTTTGCCGGCTGGATAACTGAATATTCACTCTCCATGGATAATTTATTTGTGTTTATTCTTATTCTAGCTCGCATGAAAGTGAGCCAAGAAAAAGAAGAGCTTGTCTTGCTAATAGGAATTGTGATGTCACTATTTCTTAGAGGAATTTTTATCGGGGCTGGGTCCGCGTTAGTTAATCGCTGGTCTTGGGTATTCTTCTTATTTGGTGCATTTCTGATTTATACCGCATATAAATTGATTGCTGAAGAATCAGAAGAAGAATATGAAGAGGGTCCTTTCATTAAGTTCTTGCATAGAAAAGGCGCCTCCTATTTTGTAATAGCGCTTTCGGCGATCGCAACCACAAACGTTATTTTTGCTTTTGATTCGATCCCTGCAATATTTGGGTTGACTAAAGATCCCTATATAGTCGTAACTGCAAACATTTTTGCGCTTATGGGTTTACGTCAACTTTATTTTATAATTGGTGGCTTAATGAAGAAATTGGTTTATCTCTCCGAAGGTCTCTCAATAATTTTGGGATTTATTGGCTTGAAGTTAATTTTTGAAGCCTGTCATTTCCAAGGCTGGGATTTAGTAGGTGGAGTATCTATCCCAGAAATCTCGTTAGGTTTAAGCCTTTCAGTAATTTTGGGGGTATTGGTTATGACAACCGTATTAAGCCTTCTGAAAGTCCGAAAAAATAACGCTTAACTGCAAATTTGTAGCCAAATTGCGGCTGGTCAGATTGGGTTTTTCAGTCTAGTTTTAGCCGTTTCAGAATGAATTACCGCAAATTTGCTGAAATCTTTGGATGGAGGATTAGTTGAGTCCCAATGTTGAGCCAACTAAAACTGGCATTAAAGAAGTCGCAATTGAAGCTGGCGTATCACCAGCTACAGTTTCACGAGCGTTACGCGGATTACAACATGTAAATGCTGAGACTCGAAGAAAAATTGTTGATGCGGCCGAGAAGTTGCATTACCCAATTCCGCAGGCTCCAGCTAAAGCAATTTATGGCAGAACGAATAGCGTTGGCGTAGTAGCACCTTACGTTTCGCGTTGGTATTTCGCACAAGTAATCAACGGAGCAGAGCAAGCACTTCGTGAATCCGGCTTAGACCTGCTGCTTTACAACTTTTCTCAAATGAAAGGCCGCGAAAGATTATTTCAGCATCAAATGTTAAAAGGAAGAGTTGATGCGCTAATTGTTATAAGTCTGCCACCGACAGAAGAAGAATTTGAATCCATGTTAAGTCTTGGTATTCCAATTGCGTTAGTTGGCATGCACCATGATCGATGTTCTAGCGTTGCAATAGATGATGTAGCAGGTGCAAGAACTGCTACACAACATTTAGTTAATCAGGGCCATAAGAAGATTGGTTTGCTTTCTGGAAGGCCCGATGATCCATTTGGTTTTAGCGTTCCGCAAGATCGCCGAAATGGTTTTCTAGCAGTACTCGCAGAAAGTGGCATTGAATGGAATCCTGCGCGTGAAGTTTATGGAGATTTCACAATGCACGGTGCTAGCAGAGCGATGGATGATTTACTTGCAAGACCTAATCGACCAACTGCAATTTTTGCGCAATCCGATGAGATGGCACTTGGCGCACTGCAAGCAATTCGTCGGCATGGTTTACGAGTTCCAGAAGATATATCTATTATTGGTTTTGATGGTCATGAGATGTCTGAGTTTTCAGATTTAACTACGATCGAACAACCCGTCACAGTAATGGGGGAAATGGCCGCTTGGTCAATTATGGAACGGCTAAAAGCACCAAAAAGTGAATTACATTCGTTAACACTTCCGACAACACTTATTGTTAGAAACTCCACACGCAGAATTGAACTAGACGAGGGATAAAACCACTATTAAACAGTGGAATACTGACGCTATGAGTAAAAAAGTTATTGCTGATTCGTTAGCCCAACTTCAAAGACGCACTAGCTCCAAATGGCGTACTTACCCAACTGATGTGTTACCGCTTCCAGTTGCGGAAATGGATTTTCCGATTGCAGATCCAATTAAGGCTGTTCTTCAAGATTTAGTTGAACGTTCAGATACTGGATATTTAGGCCCAATTCCAGAACTAAAGGATAACTTTTCGGCTTTTGCAGAAAGAAAGTGGAATTGGACTTTAAATTCTGATCAAGTTCGAATTGCATGCGATGTTGGTGTTGGCGTAGTCGAAGTTTTGCGTACATTTATGAGTCCTAGCGATAAATTACTTATTAATACGCCAGTTTATAATAACTTTTTTACATGGATAACTGAACTTAAATTAACAAAAGTTGAGGTGCCGTTAAAAAGAGATGGTATGCACTTTACTTTGGATATGACCGGAATTGAAGCGGCCTACAAGTCTGGAGTGAAAGCACATTTACTTTGCAACCCACACAATCCAGTTGGAACTGTTTATACAAAATCAGAATTGATGCAGATAGCCGAACTAGCGGATAAATATGAAGTAATAGTGATTAGTGATGAGATACATGCACCGCTAACTTATGCCGAGGTTACGTTTACGCCATTTCTTGCGGCTTCTGAAACTGCGAAAAAAGTTGGAGTAACAGTAACTTCAGCAAGTAAAAGTTTTAATCTTGCTGGTTTGAAATGTGCAACCATAATCGCGCAAGATCCTAAGTTAAATGCCATGTTGGATACGATGCCCGAATCAGTACATTTTAGAGCTTCACTATTTGGTGCAGTCGCAGACGCTGTAGCTTATAAATCTGGTGATGAATGGTTAGCTGGAGTACTTTTAACATTAGATGAAAATCGTCGCCTCGTGGCTGATCTGCTAAAAAATAAAATCCCTGCGATTAAATACCGCATTCCAGATTGCAGTTATTTAGCTTGGCTAGACGTTTCGGAGTTAAATTTAGGCGAAAATCCCGCAGCCCATTTCTTAGAAAAGGGCAAAGTTGCATTCAACGCTGGCCATACTTACGGCACCGATTATTCACAATTTGTTCGGCTAAATTTTGGAACTAGTCCAGAAATAATCACCGATTCGATTGGACGAATCCTCAACTCCTTATAGAATTCTCTTATGTTCAAAGCCATTCGCCGAGTTACAGCGATATTTGCGCTGCTCTTGCTCGCAATCAAAGGTGTTTTCTCATTCCTGTCATGGGTTGAAAGTACCGACGCAACTTCGAGCGCATGGGTCGATGAAGATGAATTTGAAGAAGCATTTTGAGCACTGAATATATCCCGGGAACTTGCAACTTAGGGAAGAGCGAAGTACGTCGCAGACAGATTGTGGCGTTAATTGGTTTAGCATTTTCAATATCGAGTGGCGCAACCTTAGCCGCTTCAAGTGTTTCAACGGTAGGCAAGTTCTCGATTTTTCTACCACTAATGGTTTTTTCAGTTGGCTTTGTGCAATCTAGAAAAAAGTTTTGCTTAGCTTATGGTTTGGCAGGCACATTCAACCTTGGCAAAATGGGTGAAATATCTAGAGTCCAAAGCCCAATTGATCGTGCAGCTGACCGAAAAACTGCATTGATAATTCTGGCGCAATCAGCAGCGCTTGCTTTAGTACTTGCTTTGACTTTTGTAATAGCAACACGATAAAGATTAGTAATTCTAAAAAATGGAAATCTCATGACTGACGGCAAAACTTGGGGTGTGACGATTGCAGTCCTATTAGGAGTGCTGATTTTTGATTTGCTGTTAGCAATTAAGAATCGTAAACGCGAAACCACCCTAAAAGAAGCAGCGTTTTGGACATTTTTTTATGTAATTGCGGCGGTACTTTTTGGGTTAAATTTACAATTTAACGGAATAGCTGGCCACGGCGAGGAATTCTTTGCTGGTTGGTTAACTGAGTACTCACTATCCGTTGATAATGTTTTCATCTTTATAATTCTCCTGGCAAATTTAAATGTAAAAAAAGAGAGCGCGCAGCTAATACTTTTGGCTGGCATAGCGATTGCTTTGGTTTTAAGAGGTATTTTCATCGCTCTTGGCTCTGCTTTAATCTCTAAATTCTCTGCAGCATTCTTTATTTTCGCAGTAATTTTGATAGCCACTGCTTGGAAGCTAATAAAAGAAAAGCACGGCGATGAAAAAGTTTATAAAGAAGGTCGGGTAATCACCGCGCTTCGCAAGCGTGGCGCTTCAACTTTCACAATTGCATTAGTGGCGGTCGGAACCACGGATCTAATATTTGCACTTGACTCAATACCTGCGATTTTTGGTTTAACTAAAGATCCCTACATCGTATTTACCGCGAACGCGTTTGCGTTAATGGGACTCCGCCAACTTTATTTCTTATTGGCAGGTTTAGTTGACCGTTTAATTTATCTATCTAAAGGTTTGGCGGTAATTCTCGGATTTATTGGTTTTAAATTGTTCATAGAAGGCTTGCATGGTGTGGGCATCCATAAAATCGGTTTCTATGAAATTCCTCATATCTCACTTGCGATTAGTCTTGGTGTAATTGGGGCTGCGTTATCTGTTACTACTTTGATTAGTTTAACCGCGACGCGGAAGTAATTTTTTTAATACCAAATGGGTTAATAAACCTATTACCAATCCCCAAATTAAATCGATCGCAAGTACGGAAGCAGCCCCAGACCCAGTGGTAATTCCAAACCCTAGGGCAAGCGGTAGCGCTACCACGCCAACGGTAATTCCAGCAATTAAATCGTAGCGAAAATTTTTCTTAAACGGTCTATAGTCATTTTTAGAAGGGAAAAATTCAGTGAAGAACGCCATCAGAGTTTCAGTTTACTCGGAAATTTCTCACTTTAAAACCATTGAATTTTGGAATATAAGTGCTAACTTTGAAATATAGGAGGCGGCAATGGAAATAATCTTGCGCATCAGAAATGCGAGTATTGCTGAAGATTTCAAAGCAATTACTCATGAAAAATTGGAAAGTTTAAGTAGGTTTAATGTAAAAATAGATCGTATCGAGTTAGAAGTATTGCATGAAACTAATCCTAAGTTTGGCAAAAAATCGCATAAAATAGTTTTGACTTCTAAAGGCAGTGGACCTTTATTAAGGTCGGAGGCTTCTGGGTTTAATGATTTAGCCGCATTTGATAATGCCATTACGAATTTAGAATTACAAATTCGCAAAATTCATGAAAAATCAAAGGATAAATCGCGCGGAACCATTCGCAATAAAACTATAAATTGAGATTATTTTAGATATTTTATAGCTGATTCATAGGTGTCATAAAAAGCTGAATTCCAAACACCGGAATTCGGATCAAACATCTGCCCACTGATCTCGCCTTGCCCGAGTAAGAAGTCAATACTGGATTGGGCGTCAGTAGTTACTGCCGAAAGTTGAGTTTTAAAATCCGATGTTAAGCATTCGGTATGAGCGGCCATTTCTTCATAAATTCGTAAATCTGATTGCAAAACAGCAATCGCTTCACTGGCAAGGGTTTTAACCAATGCAATTGTGTGAGTTTTGTCTGATAGACCAGTTTGATATTTCAATACATCTGAATGATAAGTCACCCAACTTGTCTTCCCAGAAACCTCTTCCGAAAGAATGAATTTTTTTAATTCTGAACATTCTTGAATTTGTGATTGAGAATTAGGGTTTTTGTTCGGGAAAAAATGGATTGTTCCCCAAATAGAACTAACTGAAAAAATTACCAGAAACGGTAGCAGTAACCAATAAATTGGCTTAGTTGACTTCATTCGCTAATTATTACAGAGGACCTTATTAAGTGCCACCTCTCCAATATGCACTCGTTGAACTTGAGTTGCTGGTCTACTGTCGAGCAGATGAAGAATTTCTAGATTCTTCAAGAAAAGAGAAAAGAATGTCAGGCTTTTTCTTCGATTTTATGAATAAAGCTGCTACATATTTAAAGTGGGGTTGGATACAGATATCAATCTCAAATTTGATTGTGATTTTGCTGATGTTGTTAATTTTTGCCTTAGCGGTAATTATGCCGTTTCCTAAGGGTCGTGGCTCTAAGACCGGTGGTAATTAATTATGAGTGAAATGTGGACTGCAAAACTTAGAAAGGCATGGCAGAAAAATTTACCAATTGATAAATTATTACCAGACGATCAGCCAGCATATGTAGCATCTTGGATTTATGTTTTTGGGGTTTTAACTCTTGCCGCTCTTGCAGTAATTATTGCATCCGGAGTGGTTTTGGCATTTGAAGGTCCAGCTTGGTATCACACTTCTATCCCTGGGCATTTTACAAATAGTTTGCATTTCTGGAGCGTTCAACTTTTCTTTGTCTTCATGGTGGTTCACTTGTGGGGAAAGTTTTGGATGGCTGCCTGGCGTGGCCGAAGATTGATGACTTGGATGACTGGAGCGGTAGCTTTTGTAGCATCGATAGCAACTGCATTTACTGGATATCTTGTTCAAACTAATTTTGACTCCCAATGGATTAGTTTTGAAGCAAAAGATGGGTTTAACTCCGTCGGAGTTGGAGCTTGGTTTACGGTTACAAATCTTGGGCAGATGCTTTTATTACATGTTGCCTTCTTGCCATTGATACTCGGTGTTATAACTCTGATACATGTTCTCTTAGTGCGAAAAAAGGGCGTAGTGCCACCGATCGATGCCTTTAATGCGATTAATAGTGGGGTGAAGTGATGAAAAGTAAATCGGAAAACTTTGATGCAACACCTTGGCAAGGTCGGACTCGCAAATATGACATTATCAAAGAGGGCGTTATTGCACTGCTAGTTGTTTCATTAGTAACGCTCTCCTTATCTGCATTTTTGGGATCGCCCGATGAAAAGCCGTTAACATTCAAGAATTGGGCAACTACCAACGCTGATAATTTTTATGTGACTGCAGTTCAAGAACTTGCTGGAACAAGTGGAACTGCAACTTATGGTGCTCCATATAACAAAAATGGGGATGGTCTAAATGTTGGGCCACTCTGGCTGCAGAAATGGGCTGGGGTAACTCACAAGATTGATACGGTAAATGATTTTGTGGTTGCACCGCTGTCAACGCAAGTACTTTCAACTGAGATTGCATCTGCGTTAGCTACTTGGAATGCAGCAACAGATTCAGTTAAATCTGGTTGGGCAGTTGCTTACGACGACGCCATTACAAAAGCTGAAGGAAAATTGAGTGCAGTACCTGCAGGCGCATATGGACCAGTTCCGGCACTTGCAACCGGATTAACTAACATGGCTAAATCAGGTGGACTAGATGCTGCGCTGCTTTCCCAAGGCGGCTTCTTCCAAACTGACAACACCAAGCAGATTCTTTTCTTCGGTGATGGTGCATATCTTGACGATGCTGGTACTGCAGCTAATCTACAAGGTGGTACTTGGGGAATGATGAATGAAACTGGAAGGTATCCAGGCCAGGCTTGGCTCTGGCTTTACTCTTTCTGGTATCAAATTCCGCCATTCAATAATGAAGAGTCAAAACCTATTGGCGCAAATGCCGATGCATACATTCTCTTTATTATGGGCGGAATGTCATTAGGTTTAATTTTAATGCCGTTAATTCCTGGAATTCGATCGCTCCCAATGCGAATTCCAATCCATCGCAGGATTTGGCGCAGGTATTACGAAGAAGAAGGCTTATAAGCGCGTACTCGAAAGTACCCATGGTTTAAGGCTATTCTTAAATCATGGGTACTTTTTCTAATCTCAATAATAAAATTGCTTCAAAAATAACAGCTGGAGTAAGCACGATGTGGTGTGCTTATATATTTGCTGCAATTGCGTTGATTTCACTTCCTAACGCAATTAAAAGTGGCGATACGATTGTAATTGTTTCTTGGATTGCGCAAACATTTTTGCAACTTGTATTGCTATCAATAATTATGGTTGGGCAGAGCGTTCAATCTAAAAGTGTCGAAGAGAAAATAAATGAAACGCATGCCGCCAGTTTGGGTGAATTTGAATTGGCAAAAGAAGCGCGTGCCATTGCCAATCAAGAATTAGCTGAATTAAAGCTCTTATCGAAAGAGATGCATCGGGTAATCAGAGACCTTGAGACGAGAATTACGCCCGAGAAATAGCGGCTCTAAGTTAGGCTACCCCCATGTCAAAAGTTCTTGCATCGCTCCCAGTTGGCGAAAAAGTCGGAATCGCATTCTCTGGCGGACTCGATACTTCAGTAGCAGTTGCTTGGATGCGCGAGAAAGGTGCGATCCCTTGCACCTATACCGCAGACCTCGGTCAATATGACGAACCAGATATTGCTTCAGTTCCAGACCGCGCCAAAGCTTATGGCGCAGAAATATCACGGTTAGTTGATTGCCGACTTTCACTTGTTGAAGAAGGTTTTGCCGCGATTGCCTGCGGGGCATTTCATATTAGAACTGGCGGAAAACAATATTTCAACACCACCCCACTTGGTCGCGCCGTAACCGGAACGCTATTAGTACGTGCCATGTTGCAAGATGGCGTTTCAATTTGGGGGGATGGCTCAACATATAAAGGTAACGACATTGAGCGTTTCTATCGGTACGGCCTTTTGGCTAATCCAAAACTTAGAATCTACAAACCATGGTTAGATGCAGATTTCGTTGCTGAACTTGGTGGTCGAAAAGAGATGTCCGAGTGGTTAGCTAACCATAAGTTGCCTTATCGAGACAGCGTTGAAAAAGCTTATTCAACCGATGCAAACATTCTAGGCGCAACTCATGAAGCAAAAACTTTGGAACTCCTTGAAACTTCAATTGAAATCGTCGAACCAATAATGGGAGTTAAATTCTGGGATCCAAAAGTTTCTATCGAAAGTGAAGACGTTCGAATTGGATTTGTGCAAGGTCGACCAACCTCGATAAATGGCAAAGATTTTAAAGACTCAGTCGCGCTAATGAACGAAGCAAATTCTGTAGGTGGCAGACACGGACTTGGTATGTCAGACCAGATTGAAAATCGAATTATTGAAGCTAAAAGCCGTGGCATCTATGAAGCACCGGGCATGGCGCTCTTATTTATTGCTTATGAACGTTTAATTAGTGCTATCCACAACGAAGATACGATCGCGAATTATCATGCTGAAGGTCGTCGCTTAGGTCGATTGTTATATGAAGGCCGATGGCTAGATCCACAAGCGCTAATGCTTCGTGAATCGCTACAGAGATGGGTTGCTTCTGCAGTTACGGGAGAAGTAACAATTCGACTTCGTCGAGGCGATGATTACTCAATAATTAACACAACCGGTCCATCTTTTAGCTACCACCCAGATAAATTATCGATGGAACGAACTGACGGCGCAGCATTTGGACCAGTCGATCGAATTGGGCAATTAACTATGCGAAATCTCGATATTGCAGATACTCGTGCCAAGTTAGAGCTATACAAAGCACAAGGACAACTTGGCGGTGGCCAATTTAAGTTAGTTGGCGAGATAGATAGCGGCGACTCAAAGAACTAAGCAGAAAGTTCAGTAATTAGCTCCTGCATTGGTCCAGCAAGTTGATCGCCAAATAAATTCTTTTTCGGTTCCTCTAATATTTCACGCAATTCGTGAAGTCGTGTGATCTCTTTTGCAGTACCTCGAATAATTTTCATCTCAGAATTAAAGGTACATTTTCTAATTACTGCTCCTAATCCAGCAAGAACTTCTGCGCCAACTTTAAACTTGATTAACCATGGCGCAAGCTCACGAGAAATTGAAGGCATCGAATATCTCGAACTTTCAATTTGGTTTGCTGCTGCAATCATACTTTTTGCTTCATCTTCAAAAACTTTTGCAGATACTTCTAGTTCACCTTTTCGCCAAGCGGTTATGCCGGTATTAAATACACGACGTAAGTCTGGGGCAGGATCGCCACCTAAACAAGAACCAAGGCTACATCGTAAAACTTTTCGTGCTGCTAACCGATCACTTTCATTTTGTATCAACCTTCGCAAACCACGTTCCCAAGAGATCTCTGGGTTGTAATCTTTGGAATTCCATAAATAATCTCCGATCGTAGAAACCGGAATTAGTGAAAGTTCGAATTGTGTCATGGGATTTGAAAGCAGTCCGATTGAGTGATTCTCTAACCCAACTTCTCTACCTTGTATTGGGGCAATGTGTAACGATTTAGCCATCGAACCATCGTTAACCGGGAAATTATCCCAGTAGAAAGGCGCGCGTTTAGTATCGTTTTTGAAGATTAGCGCATCGGAAATATCAAGGTATTCAGAGCAAATTTGGCGCCCAGTCCACATCAAATTAATCCGTGAATCTAAGACCTCACCGAGCTCTTGCAAGTAAACGCTTGGCCCGCGACCGCTGTAGTGCATTGGGCAAACGGTCATTACAACATTTGCGTTCTTCTTTAATAATCTTTGATAAACCTGGTTGGCAAAGTCGGCATGTGCCAGCGCAGTAGAGCTATATTTTTTAATGTCGGATTCAGTTTGCAACTCCCATGGAATGTCATCGTAAAGGAGGCCAATATGGGTCATGCCGATATCCATTAATTGTTCAAAACGAAAAGCCACCGCAGCTACATCGGCAAGATCCGAATAAGAGACCGATAACCCAGGTGAAACCGAAGATGAAACATTGATGCAATTAACTCGGCCAGCATCTACAAGTTTTTTCATTTCGGATAGAAAATCTTCTGCAAAAGGTAAGCGCCAGTTAAACCGTTGCCATGGTGAATCTTTAGGGGCGATCATAAAAAGGTTCATGCCGAAATCTGCAAATCTAGTAACGCCACGAAGCCGT
Organism: uncultured Bifidobacterium sp.; assembly: GCA_964632545.1. Taxonomy (GTDB): domain Bacteria; phylum Actinomycetota; class Actinomycetes; order Nanopelagicales; family Nanopelagicaceae; genus UBA7398. Next base: position 49,824 of record CAZWBQ010000010.1, read on the forward strand.
TCAGCTTGAGTCCATGGCGCTCCATAGAATCCTTCAATAACGCCACGGAATTGAAATGCTGGTGCTGATTCGAAATCAAAAGTTGGAGAGCTTTCTTCAACAAACCAAGTTTCAATTGCGTTTAAGGCCCATCTAATACTCGCATCAGTCGTGTAGTTAATTTTGCATGACGGATTGTTTCTGGTTGCAGATATATGAAAATGATCAAAACTTTTAGAGTTGCTTTTAATTAATTGAATTGAATTTAAAAAAAAGTTTGTAGCTCTTGTCGTAAGAAAGGCTTCGATTATTTCGACTTGATTTGCACTGGCTCCAGATATAGAACTTTTCATGCATTCCAATCTGTTCTCTAGAGTCTTGGTTTAGAGTTTTATGCCTCGCAGTATTAGTTTAGTTTAGTTATTAGTGCATTAAGCGCAAGTATTAGAAGCGCTAAAAGCGGGGCGAGTTGCAGTTAGCGCTAATCCAACAGCGCCAGCAGTAATTCCAATCGAAGATCAAATTGGAGTCGTAGATGGCGAAGGTTGCGTATTAACTTCTCCATCTGGAGTTAAAAAAATAATTCGTAAAGATATCGAGACTTTTGCTGGAGAACGTGGAATTTACACCTTACAAGATGATCGCGGTAAATATCAGGCCTTGGGTTATATTTCTTAACCTTTTAAATTTCCGCCAAGCGCTATACCTTCTCGGATGCAGATCGCTTTCGCAATTTTCAAGGAAATTTCTAAATCTTCATTTCCATCCATTATTGGATTTGCCATTTGGTTTCCAGTCAAAACCAATTGGTGAAAAGCGACTAATTCAATTTCAAATGAAGGCAAATACGATTCGGTCGTCGTATTTTCATGATCTAAACCAATTCGCTTGGTGGAGATTAACTTTGTGGGTACGCGGAGAATATAAGGGCTAGGGAAAATAATATGATGGCCCTCGCTCTCATTAACCCAACGGATTTCTTCTTGATATAGCGGGTATTGATCCA
>CAZWBQ010000011.1:0-38932 GCA_964632545.1 uncultured Bifidobacterium sp.
CACATGGGCCTTTGAAGCCCAGGGTCCAGGATCGATACCTGGTGGAGGAGCCACGACCACTAGGAGATAGTTAGGCTTCGGCTATAGAAGAGTGAGGAGCGCTGTTGAATCGCCTAGATCTTGCAATAGTTCTGGCCGCGGGTGATGGCACCCGAATGAAATCAACAACTGCGAAAGTTTTACACGAAATCGCAGGACGCTCACTTCTCTCACATGTACTTCATGCAGTTTCGGAATTACAACCAATTCATACTCGCGTGGTTGTCGGCGCACAACATGAAGCGGTAACTTCACACTTAAAAGAGATTGCACCTAAAGCGAACCCAGTATTACAAGCAAAGCGAAACGGTACTGGTCATGCAGTTCGACTAGCGCTAGAAGTAGGCGCTGTTGATGGCGTTATTTTAATTACTGCGGGCGATACCCCGCTGCTAACCGGACTTACTCTCACCGAACTCTTTGCTGAACATGTTAAAGCTGGCGCAGTAGCAACAGTATTAACTGCAGAACTTCCGGACCCATTTGGTTACGGTCGAATTATTCGCGACGAGAATAACGAACTTCTCAAAATTGTAGAAGAACGCGATGCTACAGATGATGAGCGCGAAATAGCTGAAATTAACTCCGGGGTTTATCTATTTGATGCGAAAGCGCTCGCTGGTGCGCTCGCAAAAATTACAACTAAAAATGCCCAAGGCGAAGAATATTTAACGGATGTAATTGCGATTATGAAATCAGATGGTGCAAAAGTGGTACCTATCGTGGTTAATAATTTCACCGAGATTCTCGGTATAAATGACCGCTCCCAACTTTCTGAGTGCGCATCTTTTATGCGCGACCGAATCAATCATGCGCTTATGGTTAGTGGTGTTTCAATTATTGATCCGGCAACTACTTGGGTAGATTTCACTGCTGAAATTGCACCAAATGTAATGCTCTTGCCAGGTACTTCGATTTCAGGACATTCGGTCATTGAAGCTGGCGCAATTATCGGACCTCGTACAACTCTGACAAACTGCCGCGTTGGAGCAGGTGCAAAAGTTGTTGAATCACATTGTTCTGGCAGCGCAATCGGTGCAAATACAAATATTGGCCCATACTCATATTTGCGCGACGGCAATGACATATCAGCAGGTGCAAAAGTTGGTGCATTTGTCGAAATGAAAAATTCTTCACTTGGCGAAGGCTCAAAAGTGCCGCACTTGTCATATGTAGGTGATGCTTCGATTGGAACTGGAACAAATATTGGCGCAGCTACAATTTTTGTTAATTACGATGGCGTTGAAAAGCACCATACTGAAGTTGGCGATCATGTCCGAATTGGCAGCGACACAATGCTAGTAGCGCCGGTCACTATTGGTGATGGCGCATATACCGCCGCTGGTTCGGTTATCACTGAAGATGTGCCAGCTGGGGCAATTGGCGTAGGAAGAGCTAAACAACGGAACGTTCTTGATTGGGTATTACGAAAACGCCCAGGTAGTAAATCCGCAGAAGCTGCAAAGAATGTGAAAGGGTCTGCCTCATGAGCGAGATTCGGTTAAGTTCTGAAAAACGGCTCCGATTATTTTCTGGACGAGGTTACCCGGAACTAGCAGATAGTGTCGCTACTGAATTAGGAATTCCATTAACTCCAACATCTGCATATGACTTTGCAAATGGTGAAATCTTCGTTCGATTTGAAGAGAGCGTCCGTGGTTGCGATGCATTTGTTATTCAAAGCCATGCCGCTCCAGTAAACAAACAAATCATGGAACAACTAATTATGGTAGATGCGCTAAAACGTGCTTCTGCAAAACGAATTACCGTCGTTGCACCTTTCTACGGCTATGCCCGACAAGATAAAAAACATCGTGGACGTGAACCAATATCAGCAAGATTGATGGCAGATTTGTTTAAAGCAGCTGGCGCTGATCGATTAATGGTTGTTGATTTACATACATCTCAAATTCAAGGTTTCTTTGACGGGCCGGTTGATCATCTATTTGCACTTCCACTACTTGCAAATTACGTTGGTAGCAAAGTTGATCGCACTCGTTTAACAATAGTTTCACCCGACTCTGGCCGAGTAAGAGTTGCTGAGCGCTGGAGCGACCTGCTTGGTGGCTGCCCAATTGCTTTCATTCACAAGACTCGAGATCCACGTATTCCTAATGAATCGATCACTGGCCGAGTTGTCGGAGATGTGACTGGGCAAACTTGCGTAGTAATTGACGACATGATTGATACTGCTGGAACTATTACAAAAGCGGTTGATGCGTTAATTGACGCTGGCGCAAAAGAGGTAATTGTCGCCGCAACTCATGCAGTTTTCTCTGGTCCAGCTGCAGAACGTCTACGAAACTCAAAAGTTAGCGAAGTTGTAATTACTGATACGTTACCTATTCCAGAAGAAGCAAAATTCCCTACTCTGACAATTCTTTCGATAGCGCCACTTATCGCCCGTGCAATTCGAGAAGTTTTTGAAGATGGTTCAGTAACAAGCCTCTTCGATGGGCTAAGTTAAACCAAGATTTACGCGTAATTAAAAGCCCGTTTTGCGTTAACGCTCTTGCCCCGACTAATCTGTCACATGTAACGGCGAGGGATAAATCTCGACAATCCGTAATCGACGAAGACATAGGAGCAAACGAAGATGGCTGAAATTTCAATCAAGGGAACCATACGCACCGATTTTGGTAAAGGTCCTTCCCGACGAGCACGACGTGATGGTTTAGTTCCAGCGGTTATTTATGGCCATGGCGAACAACCAACACACATTTCACTTCCAGCACGTGAAGTAGGGATTGCAATTAAAACTGCAAACGTACTTCTTGATATAGATCTTGGAAGCAAATCAGAATTAGTTCTACCAAAGTCCATTGTTCGTAATCCACTTAAAGGAACGCTAGAACATATCGATCTTGTAATTGTTCGTCGTGGCGAAAAAGTGGTCGTAGCAGTTCCAGTTCATGCTACTGGTGAATTTGATCGCGATGGAATTTTGGAACACGTTAATAACACAATTGAAGTTGAAGCAGAAGCAACTGCAATTCCAGCATTCTTAGAACTTGATATGACTGGATTGATGGCTGGCGAATCTAAGTATGCAGCTGATGTGGTACTTCCTGCCGGTGTAACTTTAATTAGCGATCCAAAGATGGCCGTTGTTCACCTCTCGGTCCGTGCAGCTCAAGAAGAAGTTGTTGCTGTGGCACCTACTGAAGGTGATGCTGCAGCTGCAGTCGCTGCACCTGCTGAAGGTGAAGCCGCGAAGGAAGAAAAGAAGTAACTTTTCTTTCCACGAGGCTAATCTTTAGCCATGGCTAATCGTTGGCTCATTGTCGGACTTGGTAATCCAGGTTCGGAATATGCAAATACTCGCCATAACATCGGTGCGCTCGTAGTCGAACGAATGGCCACCCAATCACAAGTTAAATTCTCTTCACATAAAGCGCGCGCAGATATTGCCGAATTTCGACTAGGCGTTGGCGGCGAAACTCCAGTATTAATTTTAGCAAGACCTCGTTCATATATGAATGAATCTGGCGGACCGGTAAAAGGATTAGCGGATTATTTTTCAATTGCCCCGGAACAGATAATCGTTATTCATGATGAATTAGATATAGATTTCAATGCAATCAGAGTAAAACTTGGTGGCGGCGACAACGGCCATAATGGTTTAAAAAGTATTACTCAATCAATGGGAAGCGGTGAGTATTATCGAATTCGAATGGGGATTGGTCGTCCACAAGGGCAACAAGATCCAGCTGATTTCGTGTTGAAACAATTTGCCAGTCAGGAAAAGAAAGATCTAGAAGTTTTTCTTGCTGAAGGTGGCGACGCAATTGAATCTTTAATAACTCAAGGGCTTGAAAAAACGCAACAAGACTTTAATTCTTAAATTTATCAGCCAGTATTTCGAAGACCAGCGGCAACACCATTTATCGTAAGAAGCAGCGCCCGCCTAATTAATTGTTCATCTTTATCAGTACCAGTTCTCACCTTCTCTAGTAAAGAAATTTGCAGTAAATGGAGCGGAGCAAGGTAGGTATCTCGAATTTGTAGCGTGCGCGCCAGAATCTCTTGATCCCCCAAAATTTCACGCTTTTTAGTTAATAACAAAATTTCAGATTTAGTAAGTTCAAATTCAGTTTCAATAGTTGTTAGGAAATGATGCAACGATGGATCGACTAGGGCTTCAACGTATTTGCGAGCTATCACTAAATCAGTTTTAGCAATAGTCATCTCAACATTACTTATAAAAGTCCGGAAAAAATGCCAATCTTTGAGCATCTGTTGCATGATGGATTCATTTCCAGATTCTCGAGCAGCTTTTAATCCAGTACCAACACCAAACCAACCGGGCACGATTTGGCGAGATTGGGTCCAACCAAATACCCATGGAATTGCACGCAAACTGGATAAACCAGCAGCAGTATCGGGACGTCGTGAAGGTCTAGAACCAAGGAATAAATCACCTAATTGTTCTACTGGAGTGGATGCATAAAAATATGCTGGCAAATCAGGGTGATCAATTAGTGCGCGATAACGAATAAAAGATGCGTCACTTATCGCGGCCATGCAAGAGTTCCAATTTTCTAAATCAATTGGAGCCTGTCGCGGTTTTCTATTTAATACCGTGGCCTCAAGCGCTGCTGCAAGCGTTAATTCAACGTTTTCTCGTGCAAGTGCAGGCAACGCATATTTATCAGAAATAACTTCGCCTTGTTCAGTCATTTTTATTTGACCATCTAGTGAACCCCAAGGTAGTGCGATTAGCGCATCATAAGTTGGTCCGCCACCGCGACCCACAGAACCACCGCGACCATGGAAAAGTCGCAACTTAACGCCATGTTTCATTGCAATATCGCGTAAGCGACGTTGCGCACGATGAATTTCCCATTGGCTTGTCGCAATACCAGCATCTTTATTTGAATCCGAATATCCAAGCATTACTTCTTGAATATCGCCGCGAAGTTTAACTATTTTTCTATAGATGGGAGTCGATAGTAATTCATCAAGAATCTCAGCAGCGGAGCGTAACTCTTGTACAGTCTCGAGTAGAGGTGCAAATCCAATTTTTGCAAATGTAGAATCGCCATCTAATTTGATTAGATCTGCTGACTGTGCAATAACTGTTGCAGCAAGTACATCGGTTGCGCTCTTTGTCATAGAAATTATATAAGTTTCAATTACGGTTGGATCAAAATTTTCTAATGATTCCTTAATTGCAAAAAAAGTACTCAGTGTCTTTTTTGGTACTTCAGTTAATGTTTCAGTATTTGGCTTGATATTTGCGGTTAAAACTTCTACCAAAAATTTATGCCGCTTTTCCCGATCCAGAGATTTAAAATTTTCGCTTACGAAAAGTTCATTAAGACAGTTCTGATGGAGGTCAGAGTGCTCTCTTATATCCATCGTTGCGTGATTTATGCCAAAAGCGGTAATTGTTCTAATAGTTCGCTCCAGCAATCCAGTAGCGATTAATTCGCCCTTATGAGCAAGCAGCGAGTTGTACATTAATAAAAGATCTGAGATTAATTCCGCAGTATCAAGATAGTCTCGGCCATCAGCATGTGCAGCACCTTTTGCATGGCGCGCTCTCGTTAATTCCAATCGATGTCTAATTGCAGTCGCTTTCAATCGATACGGTTCTTCCGCATTTATTCGGCGAAACCTAGCCTCAATTTCAGGAATACTCTCTAAATCTTTTATAACGGAATTTTCTAATTCTTTGGAAACTCCAGTAATTCTCGTGGATACTGAAAGTGCCTGGCGAAGTTCATCAAGCACTTCTAACGTAACTCGAATTGCGTGCCCCATCTGTAACACAATTGCTTGTTTTGTGATGGCAGGTGTGATGTTTGGATTTCCATCGCGGTCACCGCCAATCCAACTACCGAAACTGAGCGGTTTAGCAGTAGGGGATAAGTTGATATTTAACCGTTTTAATTCGCGCGCAAAGTCATCCAATACTTCCGGAACCGTATGTCGGAATAAGTCATCTAGGTAATAGAGTGCATTTACTGCTTCATCAAGTGGTTCAGGTTGACCAAGGCGAAGTTCATCGGTTTGCCACAGTAAATCGATAGCTTCGGCTAAGCGTCGCGATTGATTAGAGGTTTTTGGGTCATCTAATAAATCAGCAATTGTTGCTAACTTGCTAAGCACAGAACGACGCGCCGCTTCAGTTGGATGCGCTGTAAATACTGGTCTAACTGAAAAATTAGCAAGCCAAATTTTTATATCGTTATCGGTAAAATCATTATTCTCAGTTTTTGCTTTTTCAATATGATCAACAGCTCTTGAAAGCCAAGAGCTTCCATCCTCTCGCGCAGCTGCTAAAATTCTAGAGCGGTGTACTTGTTCAGCTATGTTTGCTAAATTGAAATAAGTATTAAAAGCCCTTACAAGTTGTACTCGTTCATCTACGGTTAAATTTTCTAAAGTTTTTTCAGCGCCACCATCACGGACTTCTTTTCGAACTTTTTCCACTAAATCTAAGAGATGCTCGCCTTCTTGTCTTACTAAAGTTTCGCCTAATAAGTCGCCAAGCCTGCGCACGTCAGCACGTAATTCGGCATCATCATCGGCAATTGCTTGATGCGGCTCTACAGACATATGGCTAATCATGTCAGCAAGACGGCAGTAGAATCTCCTTGATTAAGCCCCCTTTGATACCCCAGGTATTGAAAGTTGGGGCCAATTCGCGTTGCGCGGGTATGAAAGGAGCGGTGATGCAAGGTCTATTAGATGTGCTCGAACGTGCTATTGATTTAGATAAGTACTTCACCGACGAAATATCTGACGTTGTCTGCACACAATCGCTCACGCCGTTCCTATTAAGTCATCGCTCGGCTACAAAGCCGATCGTGATTGTCACTCACTCGAGTCGACGAGCTGAAGATATTGGAACGGAGCTCATTGCGATTTTGGGCAAAGACGCAATTATTCAATTTCCAGCATGGGAAACATTGCCGCATGAAAAATTAAGTCCAAAGAGCGACACAGTGGCGCAACGAATTCACGCGCTATATCAACTACAAGGGGTTACTGGAAAATCAAAAATATTAATTGCACCAATTAGAGCGCTCATTCAACCATTAATTGGCACCATCACTGAAACACCATTGTTGCAATTAGAAATTGGTAACGAGATTTCTCTTTCCAGTTTAGTTTCACGATTAACTTTTATGGCTTACAACCGAACAGATTTAGTGGAACGCCGTGGCGACTTCGCCGTTCGAGGTGGCATCGTCGATATTTTTCCACCGCTCGATGAACACCCAGTCCGTATTGATTTCTTTGGTGATGAGATTGAAGAGATGCGCTACTTTGCCGTTTCTGATCAGCGAACTTTTGCGCCATATATTGGCAAATTAGAAATTTTGCCTTGTCGTGAATTGCTTATTACCGATGAAGTCAAAGTTCGCGCACTCGCACTTGCTGATAAATATCCAGAATTGCGCGATATTTGTACTCGGATTTCAGAGGGTGCCTATGTAGAAGGTATGGAATCACTGGCATCGGCGCTATCGCCATCAATGAAACCGTTGTTATCTTATCTAAAAAAAGGTACTGAATTAATTCTCTTAGATGAAGAGCGAAACCGATCGCGCACCCTTGATTTAGTGAACACTAGCAATGAGTTTTTGGAAGCAGCTTGGTCAAATGCAGCAAATGGTGGCGCAACTCCCATTGATTTACGTAACCTTTTAGGTGGTGGAACCTATTCATCGTTTGATGAATTCCGCGAATATGCTCAAAACATCCAAGGTTTCACTTGGCGAAGTATTAATAATTTTGGTGGTGAAGAATCTACTTTTATTGAAGATTTTTTACCGCACGAGCCATACAAGGGAAATAATGAAAAAGTAGTTGCAGATATTGCAAATTGGATTCGTAACGGTTATTTGGTTCTCTTATCTGCTCATGGTCATGGGTTAGCTGATCGCTATTTCGACATATTAGTTGATTCAGATATTCCAGTTAGAAAAAGCGAAGCAGTCACGAGCGCACCAACTAGAGATGGCGTAATTGTCACTACTTCTAACATGAATTTTGGCTTTATAAACGATCTCATAAAAGTTGTTTTCATTACTGATAAAGATATTTCTGGGCATCGAAGCACAACTAGCGATGGCGTAAAAATGCCATCTCGCCGTAAGAAATCTATTGACCCACTTGAATTAAAAGCTGGTGATTATGTTGTTCATGAACAACATGGCGTTGGCCGCTATATCGAATTAGTTAAGCGAGATTTTGGTGGTGCGGTCCGCGAGTATTTAGTAATTGAATATGCATCTTCTAAACGTGGCCAACCCGGCGATCGAATTTATGTACCGACAGATGGCCTTGAACAAGTTACAAGATATGTTGGAGGCGAAGCGCCTGCAGTACATCGAATCGGTGGTTCGGATTGGATTAAAGCAAAATCTCGTGCTCGGAAAGCAGTGAAAGAAATTGCCGGTGAATTAATCCGACTTTATGCAGCGCGAACTAGCGCACCAGGGTTTGCGTTCTCAGTGGACACACCGTGGCAACGTGAGTTAGAAGATGCCTTTGCATATGTAGAAACTCCAGATCAACTTTCCACAATTGATGAAGTTAAGCGCGATATGGAGCGGCCGTATCCGATGGATCGGGTTGTTTGCGGTGATGTTGGTTATGGAAAAACGGAAATTGCAGTACGGGCTGCCTTCAAAGCAGTACAAGATGGCAAACAAGTTGCAGTCTTAGTTCCCACAACATTATTGGTACAACAACATCTATCTACTTTTACGGATAGATATACCGGATTTCCAATTAAAGTCGCGGGGTTATCTCGATTTAATTCAGTTAAAGAGAATAAGGAAATTCTGGATGGTTTAGCACATGGATCAATTGATATTGTGATTGGAACCCATCGACTACTTTCGCAAGATGTAGTTATACGAGACCTTGGGTTAGTAATTGTTGATGAAGAGCAACGGTTCGGCGTTGAACATAAAGAGAGCTTAAAGAAAATGCGGACATCAGTAGATGTACTTTCCATGTCCGCTACGCCGATTCCGCGAACACTAGAGATGGCAATTACCGGGATCCGCGAAATGTCTACGATTACTACGCCACCAGAAGAGCGCCACCCAGTACTTACTTACGTTGGTCCGCAAGATGATAAACAAGTAACAGCAGCAATCCATCGCGAATTACTTCGAGATGGTCAAGTTTTTTATATTCACAACCGCGTAGAGAGCATCGATACTGCTGCTGCAAAATTAAGAACTTTAGTTCCAGAAGCTCGAATTGCAATTGCGCATGGCCAGATGAATGAAACTGCGTTAGAGGAAGTAATTCTGGCGTTTTGGAACCGTGAATTCGATATTTTAGTTTGTACAACAATTATTGAAAATGGAATTGATGTTGCAAATGCAAATACGTTATTGGTAGAGCGCGCTGATTTATTTGGGCTCTCTCAACTTCATCAAATCCGTGGCCGAGTTGGTCGAAGTCGAGAACGCGCTTACGCATATTTTCTATACCCAGCAGATAAACCGCTAACTGAGCTTGCGTTAGATCGATTAACTACGATTTCTACACACACTGATTTAGGTTCTGGCATGCAAGTTGCGTTAAAAGATTTGGAAATTCGAGGTGCTGGAAATTTACTTGGTGGTGAACAGAGCGGTCATATCGCTGACGTTGGCTTTGATTTATATATGCGAATGGTTGGTGAAGCAGTTAATGAGTACAAGAGCGGTTATTTTGAAGAAACACCGCGGTTAAAAGAATGTCGAGTCGAACTTCCAGTTACGGCGCACTTACCGCATGATTACATACCAGGCGAGCGGTTACGTCTCGACATTTATCGGCGTCTGGCTGATGCGCAACAACAGAGTGATATCGATGCAATTCGTGAAGAGATGGTCGATAGATTTGGTGAACCAACTAGCGTGGTAAGTATTCTGTTGCAAGTTGCTGCGCTAAGAGTTATGGCCAAGCGCCTAGGTATTACTGAAGTAATTCTCCAAGGTAATTTCCTCCGAATCGGAGAAGTATTACTCCCAGAATCCACACAGTTAAGGATGCAGCGGCTTTATCCAGGCACATTAATAAAGAACGCAATCAAAGTTATCTTGATAGCGCGTCCAAAAGCCCCATTAAATCTGCAATCGGGGCGCTCATCCATAGCCGATTCTTCAGAAAGCGAAGAGATACGGAATACTGAACTCCTTACCTGGGCGATGCAGGCAATTTCTTCGACTAAATGAAAGTGAGTTCTACGTGAAAAAGTTTATGGCGAGTGCGTTAATTGTGGCTAGCGGTCTATTCCTAGCTGGCTGCTCAAACATGAGTTCGGCCGCAACAATTGGCGGAACTGAAATATCAATGAAGATGGTTGAAGATAGCATCGCAGAAATTCTTGCCGAGCGCGCTAAGACCGATACTTCACAGATGCAATTAGAAACTGGTGATGCGCTCAATCGCAGCCAGTTACAATTTTTAATTACAAATAGAATTATCGAAGAAGTGGCAATTGAAGATAAAATCACAATTACGCAAGCCGAAGTTGATGCATATCGCGCAACGGTTATTAAAAATGTAGGTGGCGAAGCTTCCCTGCCAAACGTTTTAGTAAATGCAACACTTGCACCTTCTAACATTGTAGATATTTTGCGGCGCGACCTTATTATCGCCAAGCTTTCTCAAGCTGCAGTTTCATCAGGACTTTCTGAAGCGGATGCCAATACCGCTGTTCAACAATTAGTAATTGAAAAAGCTAAGTCGTTAAAAATTGTCATTAATCCCAAGTTTGGAAAATGGAATGAAGTAACCGCTCAAATCGAAGCAGCAGATGCTACAAACGGCGCTGTAACTCCATAACAAATATAAAATTCCTAAATGAATACTGATGAGCTAAAACGCTTAGCAGAGGTAATGGATCGCCTCCGTTCACCCGGAGGTTGTCCTTGGGATGCAGAACAAACGCATGAAAGCCTACTTAAGTATTTATTGGAAGAGTCCTACGAATACATAGAAGCGGTTGAAAGCGGAGATCGTGAAGCTATAAAGGAAGAACTCGGCGACTTGTTGCTTCAGGTTTATTTTCACTCACGAATAGCGCAAGAAGATGAAGTAGCGCCATTTTCCATAAATGATGTGGCTGCCCGCGTTACTAAGAAGTTAATTAGCCGACACCCACATGTTTTCGGAGATGTGGTAGCGAAGACCAGCGAAGAAGTTAAGCAAAACTGGGATCAAATTAAGAGCGCCGAAAAAGGCAGAACTTCGCCGATAGATGGTGTGCCACTTGGCCAACCCGCTCTCCAATTAGCAGCAAAATTATTACATCGCGCTGAGAAGAATAAAATAGTGAGACCAAATACCGATTCCGTGAATTCCACTTTTGTTGATTCAAAAGACTTAGAGAGTGATTTAGGAGAAGCGCTCTTTACATTTACAGCATGGGCAGTTGAAAACGGAATTGATCCAGAGGCTGCACTCCGAAAAGTGTCGTTGAAATATGCTGAAAAAATCGCAAACGAAAAGACCCTGTAGACTTTGCAAATAAAGCAAAAGCTCTGAAAACTTCGAACTGGGAGATTACCGTGGCAGCGATAGAGATAATTGGCGCAAGAGAAATTCTTGATTCCCGCGGAAATCCAACGGTTGAAGTTGAAGTGATTTTAGAGGACGGCACCAACGCTAGAGCGGCAGTTCCTAGTGGTGCATCAACTGGTGCATTTGAAGCTGCAGAACTCCGCGATGGTGGCGCTCGATATTTAGGTAAAGGCGTAGTCAAAGCCGTTAACTTTGTAATAGATGAAATTGCACCAAACCTTGAAGGCTTAGAAGCGCAAGATCAAAGAGTAATAGATCAAATCATGATCGATTTAGATGGCACACCAAATAAATCTCGACTTGGCGCAAATGCAATTCTTGGTGTTTCACTCGCGGTCGCTAAAGCTGCTGCAGAGAGTTCGGATTTATCTTTCTTCCGCTACATCGGTGGACCTAATGCGAGCATGTTGCCAGTACCAATGATGAATATTCTTAACGGTGGTGCGCATGCTGATACAAACGTAGATATTCAAGAATTTATGATCGCTCCAATTGGTGCGCCGACTTTTAAAGAATCACTTCGTTGGGGCGCCGAGATTTATCACAATTTAAAGGCAGTATTAAAAAAGCGTGGCCTTGCAACTAGCATTGGTGATGAAGGCGGATTTGCACCAAACCTTGATAGCAATCGCGCAGCCCTTGATTTAATTTTAGAAGCGATTGAAAAAGCTGGCTTCAAACCAGGTAAAGAGATTGCACTAGCTATGGATGTAGCCGCGACCGAATTTCATAGCGATGGCAAATATTCTTTTGAAGGTAAGAAATTATCTGCTGCAGAAATGATTGTTTACTACAAAGGCTTAGTAGATTCTTATCCGCTCGTTTCTATCGAAGATCCGCTCTCTGAAGATGATTGGGATGGCTGGGCCGAAATAACTAATGAGTTGGGCAGCAAAGTTCAACTTGTTGGCGATGACCTCTTTGTGACAAACCCAGTTCGCCTTGCTCGTGGCATTGCCGCAAATACTGCTAACGCTCTATTAGTTAAAGTAAACCAAATTGGTACTCTTACTGAAACTTTAGATGCCGTTGCAATGGCCCATCGAGCTGGGTATCGATCGATGATGAGCCACCGATCTGGTGAAACTGAAGACACCACAATTGCCGATCTTGCGGTCGCTGCCGAGTGTGGTCAAATTAAAACAGGTGCACCAGCCCGAAGCGAACGTGTCGCTAAATACAACCAACTTCTCCGGATTGAAGAAGAGCTAGGCGAGAGTGCACGTTATGACGGGCGCGGCGCATTTCCTCGTTTCTCAATTTAAGAAATAACCTTTCGCTATGAAAAAGCAGCGGATTAAGCGGCCGCATGTAGCGCTCGGTTCATTCCTAACTGAAAAAGGAATTTCAGGTCGATTGCTTGTTCTCTTCTTTGTAATTTTTGCAATGGCAATCACGCTAGCTCCACCTACTCAACATTACTTTGCACAACGTGCCCAAATTAGCGCACTTCAAGCTGATGTTTCGGATAACCAGAAAAAGTTAAGTGATGCGTTGGCTGAATTACAACTCTGGCGCGATCCAAATTATATTAAATCCCAAGCCCGCGAACGGTTGCACTTTGTCATGCCAGGCGAACGGCAATACATTGTTATTGGAACAAACGAGTCAATTTCAACTGATGCAAATACTGCAGCGCCGGTAAGTGAGAAGTTCCCGATTGGAATTCCTTGGTATTCCCGCGTCATATCTTCGATAACTTCAGTCGGGGCGACTAATCCGTGAGTGAAAAACCTACTCAAAAAGATTTAGCTGACGTTGAAATACAACTGCAGCGAACTCCCAGAGATGTGCATGGCATCGCACATAGATGTAAATGTGGATCGCCAGATGTTGTAGAAACTCCACCTCGACTAAGCGATGGCACCCCATTTCCAACTTTTTACTATGCAACTTGTCCAAAATTGACTGGTGCAATTTCAACTTTAGAATCTAGCGGTTTAATGACAGAAATGAACAAACGGCTAGAGAGCGATCCCGAACTTTCTGGAGAATATGCAGCAGCCCACCTTGATTACTTAGCAGCGCGGGCAGCGCTCGGAATTGATGTTCCAGAGTTGGCAGATATTTCAGCTGGCGGTATGCCGGAGCGCGTCAAATGTTTACATTCACTAATTGCGCATTCACTTGGAGCTGGTCCTGGCGTTAACCCACTTGGTGATGAAGCGCTAGCAAAGTTACCAAAATGGTGGCTTAACGGAACTTGTATCGAAATTGCTAATAAATGAGTCGAGTAGCGGCAATCGATTGCGGCACTAACTCAATTCGACTTTTAATTGCAGATATAAACAATGGAAACTTCCGTGAGGTGGTACGCGCCATGGAAATTGTCCGACTTGGAGAAGGCGTTGATAAAACAAAATCCTTCCATCCAGATGCGATTGCGCGGACGCTGGCCGCGGTGGAAAAATACGCAAAACAAATTACCTCAAAAGGTGTCGAAAAAATTCGCTTCTGTGCCACCAGCGCCACTCGCGACGCCACCAACCGCGACTTATTTATAGATGGAGTTGAATCAATTCTTGGCATCAAACCAGAAGTAATTCCGGGCGAAGAAGAAGCTGCGCTCTCATTTATCGGAGCAACAAAGGAGCTCACACTTTCTGATGGCCCATACTTAGTTGTAGATATCGGTGGCGGATCAACCGAATTTGTGTATGGAACCGAAAAAGTTGAGTTTGCTAAAAGTGTAAATATCGGATGTGTCCGAATGTCTGAACGGCATTTCACATCAGCACCGCCAACCCCAGGTTCAATTGTGGAAGCCATCAGCGATATCGATGAAGCCATTGCGGTTGCTGCAAAAGCAGTGCCAATCACTAAAGCTAAGACCTTAATCGCAGTCGCTGGCACCGCGACCACTGTGGCTGCGGCCGCTTTAAATTTAGATAATTACGATCGCTATGCAATTCATTTATCTCGAATTAGCGCAGAAAAAACTTTAGCAGTTGCAAAACGTTTCCAAGGAATGGAACGAAGCGAAATTGAAAATCTCGGCTATATGCATAGTGGACGAGTAGATGTAATTGCGGCTGGTTCGTTAGTACTCTCTCGAATTATGCTCGCAACCGGCGCAACAGAATTTGTTGCTTCCGAATCCGATATTCTTGATGGCATGGCTTGGTCGATTAGTTAACATGGCAAAAGATCTAACGAAAATCAAATCTTTAACCGAGCTTGATAAAGTGATCACTAGTTGCAAACTCTGCCCAAGGCTGGTGGATTGGCGCGAAGAAGTTGCAATTACAAAACGGAAATCTTATGAAAACGAAAAATACTGGGGAAAACCAATCCCAGGTTTTGGTTCTGAAAACGCTTCACTTCTTATTGTTGGCTTAGCTCCAGGAGCCCATGGCGCCAACCGAACCGGTCGGATTTTTACTGGAGACCGTTCAGGTGATTGGTTATTTGGTTCGCTCTATCGAAATGGTTTAGCAAAGATTTCAATTAGCGTTGACCGTAACGATGGTCAGGAACTCCCAACTGCACGGATTGCATGTGCAGTGAGGTGTGCACCGCCCGATAACAAACCAAGTACGGAAGAGAAGGCGATCTGCGCACCTTTTCTACATCGTGAAATGGAATTACTTTTTCCATCCTTAAAATCAATCCTGGTGCTGGGTAACTTTGCTTGGGGTGCGACTATTTCAGCGCTAACTGCCCTAGGTGAGACGATGCCAAAGCCCGTACCAAAATTTGGCCATGGTGCTAACTTCAAATTTGACGGAAAAGATGGTGCCACTCGCTTAGTAATAGCTAGTTATCACCCTAGCCAACAGAACACATTTACTGGAAAGTTAACGGAGAAACAGTTGGATTTGGTGATAAAAAAAGCAGGTAGATTTGCCCAGTTAGGTACGCCCTCGTAGCCCAATGGCAGAGGCAGAGGACTTAAAATCCTCCAAGTGTCGGTTCGACCCCGACCGAGGGCACTCTCAGGAATATCCATTAATCTTTGTACTCCACCAACTGAAAGGGAAGTAATGCAAAGTTCAAACCCTGTTTTAGGACGGGCTTTTAACCAACGTGGCTATGCCGCGATGGGTACTACTACAGATAACGATGTTTCGGCTGATCAACTAGAGAAAACATTTAATGCGCCAGCCGCTTCATCTATGCGAACTGGACGTATGACAATTGATGATGTCATTACTCGTACCGGAATTTTGTTTGCAGTGTTAGTTGCCGTAGGCGCAGTTGCTTGGACTTCTAATCTTGGCGGTGGAGCGTTAATGCTCGGTGTATTCGGTGGCTTTATTCTTGCCATGGTCATTTCATTTGGAAAAACAGTTCGCCCGCCACTGATCATTGCTTATGCAGCGTTAGAAGGTTTAGCACTTGGTGTAATTAGCCATATTTATAATGAAATTTATAGCGGAATTGTGGTGCAAGCAGTTGTTGCGACGCTTGCCGCATTTACTGGAGTCTTATTTGCATATAAAAGTGGCCGAGTACGCGCTACCCCAAAGTTCCAGCGTGCACTTATGGGCGCTGTAATTGGTTATTTGATTCTTGGCGTTGCTAGTTTAATTGGCGGCGCATTCTTTAACTTAGGTAACGGCGCAGGTCTTTACGGGCTAAGTTCAGTCGGTCCGCTTCTTGCAATCGCTGGCGTTGCAATTGCGAGCTTCTTCTTAGTTCTTGATTTCGATCAAATCGAAAAAGGAATCCGCGCTGGCGCACCAGAAGAACAATCTTGGATCGCAGCCTTTGGCTTGATGGTCACAATTGTCTGGCTTTATATGGAAGTTTTACGCTTAATTTCCATCTTGCGTCGCGACTAAGTTCCTAGTTTCAGGTAAACGAGCTGCAAGCAGTATCGCAATAGAGAATGCAATTGCTGTAATGATGAAGGCGGTGCGGTAGGAAGAGATGTCGGAGATATACCCGAGCAAAATCGGACCGACCATCATTCCCGCATCGCCGGCCATCTGAAATACCGCAATAACTTTTCCACTTCGCCCTTTAATTACATCGCCAACTAGAGCTGCACCGGTACCGCCGAATGCACCGCCGAGGCCAAAGAAAAGCATCGCGAGCATAAACATCCAAGTAGTTGTAGCAAAAATCAGAAGTAATAGACCGATTGAAAGCATTGCGAATCCGATAAGTAGCGCTGCTCTTCTGCCGGAGCTATCGGAAAATCTACCGGCGCGAATTAATATTAAACCTTGGGCAAGTGCACTTAATGTAAAACCAAACCCGACAATGGTTGTAGTGCCATGTAACTCTTCGGTTACAAAAAGCGGCAATATCGATGAGCGCACACCAAATAAAACCCAAGTTGAAAGAAAAGTCATAATTAAGGCATAGCGAAATGCTCTAATTTTTAAAGCCTCTAACATTTTTGTAGTTGGTTGCGAATCATCATTTTCAGTTTTAGTTCCGAAACGAGCTTCATGTAAATAAAATAATCCAATTGAACCTGCGATCGAGAGCGTTACGGCATAGATAAAAAATGGCGCTCGAGGTGAGAAAGCAATAAGTGCACCGCCAAAAGCTGGACCTGCAATACTGCCAACTAAGAATCCGCCATTAAATACTGATTGCGCGCGAGCCCGTTGACTATCGCTAGCAACTCTCAAGATTAACGAACCAGAAGCGACTGAGAACATCGATGAGCCTAAACCGCCAGCAGCTCGTAAGAAAAGCAATTGATCATAACTTTGCGCTAGTCCTGAGAGAAATACGAAGAAAGCGACCATATATAGGCCAGTGCCAAGGGTTAATCGTTCGCCAAAGCGATCAACTAATTTTCCAGATACCAATCCGGAAGCTAGCCGAGTAATTGCGAACATAGAAACCACTAATCCAATTGCGGCATTGCTGACGCCAAAAGATTTAGCGAAAATTGGTATGGCGGGAATTATTAAGCCAAAGCCAAGAGCTACAAAAAACGAAACGGCAGTAACTACCGCTACTTCTTTTGGTAGGTCGGCAAACGGTGATTTAAACCGTTTGATTAGCCGAGCGCCTCTCCAGCTGCTTCATGTTTAGCTGTTGCATGATCCGCTCCACTTTGTAGCGGTTTCTCGCGAAGAAATAGCGAGAATAGGAATCCAACAAACATGATTGGCGCTGCAGATAGAAATACGACATGGAATGCGTTACTAAATCCGTTAAGTACAACGTTTTGTACTTCGACTGGAAGTTTCACCAATCCAGCAGTGTTACTAGTAAGGCCAGCAATTTGAGTTTTATCAACACCAGCCATCAGAGTTGGGTTAGTGGTAGCAAGATCTGCGAATCCAGTCGCGAGATTATGTGAAACTCGATTATTTAAAATCGTGCCAAATATCGCAGTTCCGAATGCGCCACCGAGGCTTCTAAAGAAAGTATTAGAACTGGTTGCAATGCCAAGATCTTTGAAATCTACCGCGTTCTGCAGCGCAATAACTAAAGTCTGCATTGATAGACCAAGACCTGCGCCAACAACGATTGCGTAAATTGAAACTTCCCAAAATGGAGTAGTTATACCTAAACGGCTCATCAACAACAATCCGATCGTCATTAAGAGCGTTCCTATTACTGGGAATTTTTTATATTTTCCAGTTGAGGATATTAGTTTTCCGCTGGTGATTGTCATCGATACGATACCGAGCATTAGCGGAATTAATTTAAGCCCAGAAGATGTAGCGCTATTTTTCTGAATAACCTGTAGATAGAGCGGCAACATCACGATTGCACCGAACATTCCAGCACCTACGACGAAGCCAAGTACTGAAGTTAGCGAGAATGTGTGGTTCTTAAAAAGATAAAGCGGCAGAATTGGTTCGACTGCTTTGCCTTCCCAGATTAGGAAGATTATTGAAAATACAAGCCCGCCAAGCAGGAAGATTAGGGTTTTTGGATCGGTCCAACCATTTTCTGGACCGTATACCGAAACTCCTAGCAGGATTGCCACAACGCCAATAATCATCAAAAGTGCGCCTAAATAATCAATTTTATGATCGCGCTTAACTTTAGGAATATGTAGCACGATTGAAGTAACTACCATTGCCAGAATTCCAAATGGCAAGTTGATGTAGAAAATCCAGCGCCAACCTGTTACGCCAAGAATAGTTGCATGATCTGAGAAGAAACCTCCTAGTAGCGGTCCAGCTACAGATGAAAGTCCCCAAACAGCGCCAAAATAACCTTGATACTTACCGCGTTCGCGAGGCGAAACTATGTCTCCGATGATTACGAATGTAAGTCCCATCAAACCGCCGGCACCTAAACCTTGTAGCGCACGAGTTGCGATTAATTGAGTCATGTTCTGGGACATACCGGCAAGCAGCGAGCCAATTAAGAATGTAACGATTGCAAATTGATAAACCGGACGACGACCGTATAGGTCAGAAATTTTCCCGTAAAGTGGGGTCGATGCCGTTGAAGTTAATAGGTATGCAGTTACGACCCAGGAGTAATGATTTAGGCCACTGAAATCTTCTACGATTCGCTTTAGCGCTGTGGATACGATGGTCTGGTCAAGGGCGGCAAGTAACATGCCGGTCATAAGTCCGCTAAGGACAACCATGATTTCTTTATGAGTTAGTGGACCGGGCGCTTTAGACATAGAAACCTTTCAGAACGGAGATATTGGGTTTTGCAATTTTCCTTGAACTTTCAACTACTAGAGTACTACGCGAAACACTATAATTCGTTGTGAAATCATCAATTATCAAGAAAGTGATGTAAATGAAAAGCATCGTTGCACAGGATTTGATCAAGACTTACAACAAGGGAGCAGTTCACGCGCTCGATGGGTTGAGCCTTGATGTTGAAGAAGGCACAGTGCTTGGCGTTTTAGGGCCAAATGGCGCTGGAAAAACTACAACAGTTCGAATACTTGCGACCTTGCTCACCCCTGATTCTGGCAGCGCAAATGTTGCTGGCATTGATGTAATTAAACACCCGGACAAGGTCCGCGAAATCATTGGACTATCTGGCCAATATGCCGCGGTAGATGAAACCTTAACTGGCTGGGATAACTTAGTGATGTTTGGCCGGCTTTATCATTTAGGAAAAGCGGCTTCTATAAAACGTGCCGATGAATTATTAGAAAGATTTTCGTTAACTGAAAGCGCACGCCGCCCAATTAAAACTTACTCTGGCGGTATGCGTCGGAGATTAGATTTAGCAGCGTCGTTAATTGTGAAACCGAAAGTATTATTTTTAGATGAGCCAACAACCGGATTAGATCCGCGCGGGCGATTAGAGATGTGGGGCGTAATTGAAGAGTTAGTAAAAGACGGTGTAACACTTTTACTCACTACTCAGTATTTAGACGAAGCCGATCAACTTGCAGATGACATCGCCGTGATTGATCATGGAAAAGTAATTGCACGTGGATCATCTGATCAATTAAAACGCCAAGTTGGTGGCGAGCGGTTAGAAGTCGTTGTTGAGCAAGCGCATGTTGCGCCAACGATGGAGATTGTCGCAAAAATTAGTGGGTCAAAAGCTTCACTTGATGAAGGGCTTCGAAAAGTATCAGCTCCGGTAACAACTGGTGCTGGGGCGTTGATAGAAGTACTACGTGCGCTAGATGGTGCTGGAATTCATCCACTCGATGTCGCTTTAAAACGACCATCACTAGACGATGTATTTATGGCACTTACTGGCCACGTTGCTGAAGTTGCAGAAGCGCCAACCGATAGCAAAAAACGAAAAGGTGGAAACCGTTAATGCACGCACTAACTGATGCTCTCGTAATTACCAAGCGCCAATTACTACAACTTGCGCGGGTACCAGAAGTTTTAATCTTCTCAACCATTCAACCCGTGATGTTTGTATTGTTATTTAGATATGTATTCGGAGGCTCAATCGCTACCGGGCAACCTGGTGGTTATGTCCAACTATTAATGCCAGGAATTTTCGTACAAACTACTGCATTTACGCTCGCTGCCACTGCATCTGGGCTTGCTGAAGATATGCAGAAAGGATTAATTGATCGGTTCCGCTCGCTCCCGATTGCTCGATCTGCTTTAGTTTTTGGCCGAACTCTCGGCGATGGTTTATTAAATATTTTAGTTTTAGCAGTTATGGGGCTAGCCGGATTTATAGTTGGCTGGCGACCTACATCTGGATTTCTAAAAATTTCGCTCGCATTCTTATTCTTGCTTGCATTTGGTTATGCACTTTCTTGGGTTGGAATTTTCGCTGGCTTGGCAGCACGTGATGCACGAGTTGTGCAAAATGTCAGCTTCTTAGTTACTTTCCCGATGACTTTTTTATCTAATGCATTTGCACCGACTACTGGGATGCCAAAACCTTTGCAATATGTTGCCGAGTGGAATCCAGTTTCAACAATGGTCGCTGCTTGCCGCCAATTGTTTGGACTTGAGAATAAATTTGGTGCAACAGCTGGCTCATTTCCAAGCGAGAACCCGTTGACCATGTCCTTGATTTATATGGTAATTATTCTGGTTATTTTCGTACCATTGAGCGTTCGGAAATATACAAATAAAGTTACGAAATAATTACGCGTAGAACTCAGCTTCTAATACTGCAACGGTAATAGCTTTACCGTTTGGCGCGGTGTAGGTAACGGTTTCGCCAACTTTTGCGCCCATAACTGCTGAGCCAAGTGGCGACTTCTCGCTATAAACATCGAGATCGCCCGAGCTAATTTCTCGGGAACCAAGTAGAAATTGCATTTCATCGCCACCGATATCAACGGTAACTTTCATTCCAAAACCAACAACCCCAGATTCACCTGCTGGCGGTTCACCAATATGCGCATGCTCCAACATATGTTTTAGTTGGCGGATTCGCGCCTCAATTTTTCCTTGCTCATCTTTTGCCGCGTGATAGCCGCCGTTCTCTTTTAAATCGCCTTCTTGGCGTGCGGCTTCAATTTTCTTAACAATTTCAGAACGACCTTCAATTTCCAGGTGCGCCAATTCCGCGGATAACCGGTCCGCAGCTTCTTGAGTGAGCCAAGTATTGGTCTCTGGTGACGTAGCCATAAGGGAGTACGGTACTTAATTAATCAGTTAGTTGCACATTTAATGACCGCTGCGTTAACTGGAATTGAGCGTGCTGGAATCCTAGTTTTGCGGTTAATCACGGATTTATTAGATGCTGGAAATTGATCTGCAATTTCGCCGACAATGTTCTTATCGATATCGCGTGCTACCAGTGTGCAGGTAATTGCCATCGCCGGATTTCGTCGAGTTACCTCATAAGTGATATCGATAGATGGCATTGTTGTTGATGTATCTACTGCGAATGAAATTAAGGTATATCGAATTTCTGGAAGCGAATGATGAGTAGCTGACCAAATTAGCCAGGGCAGCCCAACTGCAATCACAATTGCTGCTGGAATTTTCCAACTTAGCGGTTTACCGCCGCCATATCTTTGATTTAGATCTGAAATTTGAGCATCAGTAAATGTCTTATTGGGAAATCGTGCGCGCCATGGTCCAGCCTTTTTACTAGGTGTTGAACCATGACCAGACATGGGATGATTCTTTCATGGATGAAGCAACCATAAACTCAGGCACGGCAGGCTCAATTACCTTATTTGTTTTGATGGTTGCAGTCGCATTACTGCTCTGGAGTTTCTACCGAAGATATCAAAAAATGCAGAATCGTGTGAATCCAGAAGATAATTCGAATGGTCCCGAGAGTGAATCGAAGTAAATTAAGTAATTTAATTTCAAAGGCGTTAGCCGTCGGGCTATTAATTGCAATTTTTATTGGCCTTGGATTTTGGCAACTACAACGTGCAGCTGATTTACAAGAGTTGCAAAAACCTGTAATTGATAAGCCAGTAATTTCACTATTAGATATTGCAAAACCCGGAGTAGGGCTTTCGGAATTTGCCCCAAACCGAATAGTTAAATTCTCAGGAAAATATGTAGCAAGTTTTTTGGCGCCGAATCAATTAGGGCGAGGGAAAGCGCAAGAAAGTTGGGAAGTTGGAATTTTAGAAATTCCAAACTCTGGCGCGATTTTAGTTGCCCGTGAAATTTCAGTTCCTTCTGGACCCCGAAATTCACTTCCAGTGGCGCAAGTTGCGATCGTGGGTCGGTTAATGCCACATCAAAGTGATGACCGAACCGTATTTACCAACAATTTAAATGTCTTATCAAGGTTAGATAGCGCGCTAATTGCAGATAAAACTAGCCTTCCAATTTTTGATGGCTTCGTAATTGTGCAAAAAGAGGAAATTTCTGGGATACCAAGCAAGCTTAGGTTGATTTATTCAGCCCCAGCCAAAGCCACGGTGCCGGGCTATTACTGGCAACATATTTCGTATGTCGTCATATGGTGGTTGATGGCGGGGGTAGTAGTTTTTCTTCCGTTCTACCAAAAATTCAAGAAGAATGAAGATAGCGAAAACGAACTAGGGAGCAGAAAATGAGCGGTGCGCTAAAGCGGTTCCGATTTATGGCGATCTTGGCAGGCGTGATGTCACTGCTTTTGTGGTTTGTCGATCTACCTACGATGTACATATTAAATAATGAAAATTGGCAAAGCCATGTGAAGTGGATTCCAATTGTGCATGGCTACGTTTATCCCTTCTACGTCTTCACCGCGATTCAATTCTCAGTCCGGGCTCGCTACGATATAAAGAAAATGATTTTCTTCATCCTTGCCGGAACATTGCCAATTGCTTCATTTATTGCCGAACGAAAAGCATTTCGGGAGAGCCACCAGAATTAACTCATGTTTCATACAATTAAGTCTGGGATTAAGTCGCTGCTTTATCCGCTATATGAAAATCGGCTAGCCCGCTCGCTTGATTTCACTAAAACCCCGCACCATGTTGGCGTAATTCTCGATGGCAATCGAAGGTGGGCAAAAGCAAACCCTTCAATTGATGGCGATACTTCATCCCGTCGTGGCCACAAAGCCGGCGCCGATAAAATTATTGAGCTACTCGATTGGTGTGAAGAGAGCAATGTAAAGGTAGTTACTTTATGGCTACTATCAAATGAGAACTTGAAGCGATCTGCAGAAGAGTTAAAAGCGCTTATTGAAATTATTGGATCTACTGTTGATGAGTTGGGGCGACGTGGGCGATGGGAGATTCGCCCAGTTGGTTCGCTTGAACTTTTACCGCAAGAACTTCAAGACCGTTTGGCGGTAGTTGCGACAAAGAGCCGCGGCATCAAAGGCGTTGTAGTAAATGTGGCAATTGGTTACGGCGGTCGTCGCGAAATTGTTGATGCAGTTAAATCATTAATTACAGAAGCTGGGAAAGCTGGGAAAACGCCAGCTGAAATTGCTAGTGAAATTTCAGTTGAAGAGGTAAGTCAATATTTATATACCGCTGGCCAACCCGACCCCGAATTAGTGATTAGAACTTCTGGCGAGCAACGCCTAGGTGGATTTTTACTTTGGCAGAGCGCACATTCTGAGTTTTATTTTTGCGAGGCATACTGGCCAGATTTTCGAAAAGTTGATTTCCTCAGAGCGCTCCGTTCTTACTCGCTGCGCGAACGCCGGTTAGGTGCATAAGCAACCCTCAAGTTGTTATTTAGAATTTACCTTCTGTTGGCGCGTGTCGCCAATGTCCGAAAGGTCCAAGGATTTACCTTTTACCCCATAAGCCGTTTTCAACGTTTATCCGTAGAAATGGGTCCCACGATTACAACTGAAAAAACGATCGGAAATAATCGATCAAAAACCGGTAAGTCTGCTCCGGTAAAAGAAGCTAAAACCGGGCTTAAAACATATGTAATTGATACCAGCGTTTTACTAGCCGATCCATCGGCGCTCTTCCGATTTGCCGAACATGAAGTAATTATTCCAATCGCGGTGATCGGTGAACTTGAACAGAAACGGGACCATCCAGAGCTTGGTTTCTTCGCAAGATCAGCGCTTCGTGCACTTGATGATTTAAGAATTAGCCATGGCCGACTCGATCAGCCGCTCACAATTACTGAAGAGGGTGGAACACTCTCCGTCGAACTTAACCATACTGATACATCTTCGCTTCCAGCAGGTTTCTATCGCGATGGTAGCAATGACACCAGAATTTTGGCGGTCGCTCGAAACTTAACTGCAGATGGAAAAGATGTTGTGCTAGTTACAAAAGATTTACCGCTCCGAGTAAAAGCATCATCCATGGGGATTTCGGCGGAGGAGTATCGGGCTGAATTAGTTCCGAATACTGGCTGGACCGGAATGGAAGAGGCAACCGTCGGCGGTAACACCATTGACGCACTTTATGAAAATGAAAAAATTTCAGACCCACTTGCTAAGGATTATCCGTGCCATACCGGAATTGTTTTGCACTCCGAAAAAGGAAGTGCGCTGGTCCGAGTAACACCAGATAAGAAGTTGCAATTAGTAAGGGGCGATCGGAGCGCTTTTGGATTACACGGTAGAAGCGCGGAACAGCGGGTTGCGCTAGATCTACTTCTAGATAACGAGATCGGAATTGTTTCCTTGGGCGGACGGGCTGGAACGGGTAAATCAGCGCTCGCTTTATGTGCAGGGCTTGAGGCGGTTATGGAGAAACGACTCCATAAAAAGGTAATTGTCTTCCGACCACTCTATCCAGTAGGCGGCCAAGAGCTGGGCTATTTGCCCGGATCCGAAGGCGAAAAAATGTCGCCGTGGGCGCAGGCAGTATTTGACACCTTGGGAGCCTTAGTTAGTTCTCAAGTAATCGAGGAGATTTTGGCTCGAGGCTTAATTGAAGTTTTACCGTTGACTCATATCCGTGGCCGCTCCCTCCATGACTCCTTTGTAATTGTGGATGAGGCTCAATCCTTGGAACGCGGAGTTTTACTAACCGTTCTCTCTCGAATCGGACAAGGATCGCGGGTAGTTCTGACCCATGATGTGGCGCAACGGGATAATTTGCGAGTCGGTCGCCATGACGGAGTGGTTGCGGTCGTGGAATCGCTCAAAGGCCATCCACTCTTTGCCCACATCACTTTGACCCGTAGCGAGCGCTCTCAAATTGCCGCGCTAGTTACCGAAATGTTGGAAGAACCGATCGTTTAGCAAGGTAACAAATCGGACATTTCGACCGGTGGTATATCTCTCATTCACAAAAGCGACATAACGGACTTTCCCCAGCCTGACCTGCGATTATATAAATCCACAGATACCCCAATCTGATAAAAATTGCGCCACGCGCTCCTTTAGATTTGCCGCTGCTCACCCCTTTTGCCACCCTATCGCCATCCCCATTAGCTAAAACCTCTTAATTGAGGTTTAACGCGAATGCGGAAACGGGTAGGTAACGAGAAGGTAACGAGTAGAAGAGCAGAGAGGAAATGAGAGCGATGCGATTTTCAAAAGCGCACCGACGGGCAGTCACCGTTGCCGCTTTCGCGACCCTTTCAATTGCCATTGTCGAACCGACTTATTCACAAGGTCCGATCTCGGTAACGATTGACCTTTCGGCTGACCTTAGAAGTGTCGCCCCAACCACTGCCACCGAACTTCAGGTTGGAACTGGTTCAACAGCTCTTGTTGAGTTTGACCCAACAGTCGTGGTTAATGCCTCCGAGATCGCCCTGGTCTCACAACTTTCTGGACAACTTGAGGCAGCTCGAAACCCACTAGGTGCCAAGAAGTATGCAAAGTCCTACGCCCTCGCAAATTACAACTGGGGCGAAAAGCAATATTCTTGTTTAAATAAACTTTGGAGCAGAGAGAGCCATTGGAACTATAAAGCTCGAAATCCAAAGAGTGGTGCTCATGGAATTGCCCAAGCGTTGCCCGCCACCAAAATGGAGATTATCGCGACCGATTGGCGGACTAATCCGCTAACCCAGATTCAATGGGGGTTGCATTACATCGATCTGCGTTATGACACTCCTTGCAATGCATATGCAAAATTCCGGAATTCGCACTACTACTAAACCTAGATTTAATTAGGGGCGTTTGCCAATCGAGAGCGGCTTACTGGTTTCAGCAAAGAAGTCATTTCCTTTGTCATCAACCACGATAAATGCTGGGAAGTTCTCAACTTCAATTTTCCAGACCGCTTCCATCCCCAGTTCTTCATAATCAAGTACTTCAACTTTCTTGATGCAATCTTGGGCAAGGCGAGCTGCTGGACCGCCGATTGATCCAAGATAGAAACCACCATTTTTCTGACAAGCATCAGTTACCGCTTTAGATCGATTGCCTTTTGCCAACATCACCATAGATCCACCAAGTGATTGAAACTGTTCAACATATGAATCCATTCGCCCCGCGGTTGTTGGGCCAAAAGATCCCGAGGCATATCCCTCTGGCCTCTTTGCCGGCCCAGCATAATAAACTGCATACTTCTTTAAATACTCGGGTAGCGGTTTTCCAGAATCAACTAACTCTTTAATTTTGGCATGAGCTAAATCGCGGGCCACCACCAAAGTGCCAGTGAGTGAAAGCCGCGTCTTTATTGGGCTTTTGGCTAGGGTCTGCAAAATCTCGGCCATCGGCTTATTTAAATCAATTGCCACCACATCGCTATCAAGGTGATCATCAGTAGTTTCGGGTAAGAAGTGGGCTGGGTCTTGTTCAAGTTGTTCTAAGAAAATTCCTGCCTTAGTTATCTTCGCTTTTGCTTGACGATCGGCAGAGCAGGAGACCGCAATTGCAATTGGGAGTGAAGCGCCATGGCGAGGTAATCGAATTACGCGCACATCATGGCAAAAATATTTGCCGCCAAATTGAGCGCCGATTCCTAAACTCTGGGTCAACTTATGAACTTGAGCCTCTAATTCAAGATCTCGGAAGGCCCGACCAGTTTTAGCATCACCAGTTGTTGGCAGCGAATCTAAATATTTAGTACTCGCTAACTTGGCAGTTTTAACTGTGAACTCAGCGCTAGTTCCGCCGATAACAATTGCGAGGTGATAAGGCGGGCAAGCAGCAGTTCCAATCGATCGTAATTTTTCATCAAGCCAATTCATAAAGGATGTTGGGTTTAGCACCGCTTTAGTTTCTTGATAAAGGAATGATTTATTTGCGCTACCGCCACCTTTTGCGATGAAGAGAAAGTTATATTCATCGGGATGCGCGCTATCGGAGTAAACCTCAACTTGGGCAGGCAAATTATTGCCAGTGTTCTTCTCTTCCCAAGTCGTGACCGCAGCCAATTGGGAGTAGCGCAGGTTTAACTTGGTAAATGCGTCGTAGACCCCGCGCGAGATACTCGCTTCATCACGGCCTTCGGTCAAAACATGTTGACCTTTCTTGCCCATCACGATTGCAGTTCCAGTGTCTTGGCACATCGGCAAAATTCCGCCAGCTGAAATATTGGCATTTTTCAATAGATCCAACGCTACAAATCGATCGTTTGGTGAGCTCTCGGGATCGCTCAAGATATTGGCGAGTTGTTGTAGATGCTCACCGCGTAAGTAATGGGAAATATCGTGGATAGCTGCTTCAGTTAACTTCGAAATAGCATCTGCGGAAACTTTTAGGAATTCTCGACCATCTGCGGAAAAAGTTGAGATTCCTTCTTTTGAAACTAATCGATATTTCGTCGAGTCTGGGCCGACCGGCAGTAAATCTTCGTAACTAAATTCTGGCATTTACTTTTCTTCCGCTGGTTTCGCCGCTTCCAACTTCTTCCGTGCGCCATCAAGCCAATCCTGACAAATCTGGGCCAATTCTTCGCCACGCTCCCAGAGTTTTAAGGATTCCTCTAAACCAGCTCCGCCTGCTTCTAAGGTTGAAACGACTTTGGTTAGTTCATCCCGAGCTTGCTCATAAGATAATTTCGCGGCGGCCATGTTCGTAATCTACTCCTTTAATCTTGCACGGTTAATAACTAATTCTTACTTTCGCCTCTGGCTGTCGCCAACGCCACACCAGCTGCAAGGCGAAGCTCTAATTCATCGCCCTTTATTAAATCTTTGGCAGCACGGATGATTGAACCATCAGGTTTTTGCACAACTGCATAACCGCGATCCAAGGTTGCTTGCGGCGATAGCGTTTTAACTCGCGCAGCAATCTGGGAGATTTCCGATTTTGCATGGGAAATTGCGTTATCCATACTGCGCCACCCGCGGACTCTAATTCCTCTAATTATCTCTTCGCGCGATGTCACCATAATCATTGGTTCGCGCATCACGGGCCGCTGCATCAAGCCAGCAATTTTCGTCATTTCCAGCACCACTAAATCATTAATTCGACGATCAGCCCGATCCCGTAAATTAGAAATTTTAGTGAGCTCCTCGTTCATATCTGGCACAACTTTCTTGCCAGCATCGGTAGGAGTTGATGCGCGCCAATCAGCAACTAAATCTAGGAGTGGTGAATCTTTCTCGTGACCGATTGCGCTAACAATCGGAGTTTTTGCATTAGCAACTATTCGAAGTAGCGATTCATCGGAAAAGGGGAGCAAATCTTCAAAATTTCCGCCGCCGCGAGTAATGATAATTACATCAACGTTTGGATCAGCATCTAACTCCAAGATCGCTTCCGAAACTTCACTTACTGCCGCAGCGCTTGCCACCGCAACTTCGCGAATTTCAAATTGCACCGATGGCCAACGACGTTTTGCATTTTCAACCACATCTTTTCCGGCATCGCTATTTCGACCGCAGATCAGACCAACTTTATTTGGCAGGAATGGAAGTGGTAATTTTCGCGATTCATCAAATAAACCTTCAAGAGCCAATTTATTTTTCAACGCTTCTAACCTAGCTAGTAACTCACCTTCGCCAACTTTGCGAAGTTCATTAACTTGAAATGCCAGCGATCCATTTTTGGTCCACCATTGTGGTTTGGAACGAATCACAATGCGCGCGTTCTGTTCTAACGGCGCAACCAAATCAAAAACATTTTTAAAACATTTAATTGAGATACTCATATCTGCGCTGGTATCGCGGAGCCGCATAAAAATAGTAGGTGAGCCGGGCCGCACATTTATCTCAGATAATTCGCCCTCAATCCAGAGCTCTGGCAGATCATCAATAATCTGACCAATCCGCTCAGTTACATAGCGAACCGATACTGGTTTGATTTCTGGAGCGTCAGACATGGCGCGATTCTATTAGGATGCACGCATGGCAAAACGGGTCCTTTTAGCAGCGCCGCGCGGATATTGCGCTGGCGTTGATCGCGCCGTTATTACCGTTGAGAAAGCGCTCGACCTTTATGGCGCTCCGGTTTATGTTAGAAAACAAATCGTTCATAACAAGCATGTAGTTGAAACTCTGGAAAAGCGTGGCGCGATATTTGTTGACGAAACCAATGAAGTTCCAGAAGGTGCGATTGTGGTTTTTTCAGCCCATGGGGTCTCGCCTAAAGTTCACGAAGAAGCTGCATCTCGCAATCTAAAAACTATCGATGCAACTTGTCCGCTAGTTACCAAAGTTCACCACGAAGCAAAGCGTTTTGCTGCCGAAGATTTACAGATTCTTCTCATCGGCCACGCCGGTCACGAAGAGGTGGAAGGTACTGCGGGCGAAGCCCCTGACCATATGAAAATTGTTGATGGCCTTGATGGCGCGCGCACCGTTGAGATTGATCCAAATAAGAAAGTTGCTTGGCTTTCGCAAACCACTCTGAGCGTTGATGAAACTTTAGAAACTGTCGCAATTTTGAAAAATCGTTTTCCTAATTTGATGGATCCGCCAAGTGATGACATCTGTTATGCAACCCAGAATCGCCAAGTTGCGATTAAGCAGATTGCGGCAGATGCAGATTTAGTTTTAGTTGTTGGCTCTAAAAACTCTTCAAATTCGGTGCGCCTAGTTGAAGTTGCACTTGAGTATGGCGCAAAAGCTTCGTATTTAATTGATTATGCCGCCGAAGTAAAAGAGGAATGGTTTGTTGGCGTCGAAACCATCGGCGTAAGTAGCGGCGCCTCCGTCCCAGAAATATTAGTTACCGACTTGTTAAACGATTTAAAAAACCGAGGTTATAGCGATGTAGAGACGGTAACCGCGATGGAAGAACACTTACTTTTCTCCATCCCCCCAGAGCTTCGGAAAGATTTACGCGCCGCTGGAAAGTGAGTTCTGCCGCTTCTTGGTTATGTAAATGCCCCAACCTGCGAGCGCTCCAGTAATAAGAAATGGTGCCACGCTGGCTAAACCTGAGACCAAATCAACGCCAATTCTAGAAATTCGAAGTGAAGAGCCACCGACGGTTGGCATTAAGAAGAAGATCGCTACCGCAAATGCAATTGGGGGATTAACAATTGCGGGATAAAGCGTGCCTGGGCGACCAAGTTTAATGCCACCGAAGTAAGCAAGCCAGATTGCAATTCCAGTAAGTGCGCCAACATTGGAACGGAAGAAGATCTCCACCATTGCCCAAAATCCAATAAATATAAATTGCAGAATTACAACGCCAGGCGCAGTTAGACCTGCACCTTGAATTGGGTTCTTAAGTTCAATCTTTGGCAGGTTAGTTGTCATCGGGTTCTCCTTCTTCTATTACTTCAACATCAATAAAGTCATCAAGCGAAGTTTGGCCACCGCTCTTTAGATCTCTAACGCTATCGGTAATCTCTGGAATCGCTTTTAAAGATTTCGGATCACCACCGCTAATTTTCATTATCTGTTTGGCTGGGTTAACCACCGTAGTTTCTGCGGTTGGGACCATATCGTTATAAGCCTTAACGGTGCTCTTTAGACGTTCGCCCACTGTGACAAGTTTTGCATGGAGCGCCGAGACGTTTTTTAGGAATTTTCCAGCAAGTTCTTGAATTTCGTTGGCATTTGTTGCAATTTTATTCTTACTAAAAACAAAGCCAACGGTGCGAAGTAGCGCCATCATTGTGGTTGGGGTTGCGATGGTTACCCCCTTTTCAAAAGCTTTATCTAGCAATCGTTTATCAATCCGGAGCGCTTCACTTAAGATGGTTTCAAACGGCGCAAATAGCACTACAAAATCTGGCGAAGCTTCATGTTTATGGTAATCGCGTTTTGCGAGCGCGGTTACGTGCTTTAATAAATCATCAGTATGTTGTTGTAATAATGTTTCGCGCTCTGCCATATCTTCAGTATTAAATGCATCTAAGAAGCGATCGAATGGAAATTTTGAATCAATAAAGAGCACGCTGCCACCAGGCATCTTGATAGTTACATCTGGAATACCTGCAGAGTCACTTCCTACTACCGCTTTCTGACGTTCGAATTCAATTCCTTCACGCAATCCCGCCATCTCTAAAAGAAGTTCTAATTGCGCTTCGCCAAATTTTCCGCGAACTTGGGTATTGGATAGCGCCCCTGCAATTTTTGTAGTTTCATCAAGTAATAACTTATTGGCATCACCCATATTTTTAATTTGGCTCTTTAAGTCGGATTCCGCAGTTGATCGGCGACGATCCGCATCTATTGCTTGGCTAGCTAAAGTTTCAACGCTCTTTTTCATCGCATCAAGTTCAGTCGTTAGTCGCGTTGAATCGCTCTGATTACTTTGCATTGCAGCAATTTGATCTTGCAACGCTTTAGTTGCGCCACGGGAATTCGCTCGTGAAATTGCAAGGGCACCAGTAGCGCCGATGGCTAACCCGATAAGTAAGCCGATGGCAAGGAATATCGCACTGTTCATACGCCTATCGTGGCAGGAAGCACCGACAATCACGCGTAGGCTCTACCCCTAGCCACCCCCAGCCACCCCCAGCCACCCCTAGGTTCATATTAAAACCGCTCTGAGCCGCAAGTATTAATAGGAGTAATTCAAGTGAGTCTTTCAATCGGAATTGTCGGGCTGCCGAACGTGGGTAAGTCGACCCTTTTTAATGCGCTCACCAAAAATAATGTACTGGCTGCGAACTATCCCTTTGCCACGATTGAGCCAAATGTTGGCGTAGTTGGCGTACCTGATCCTCGACTTGCAGTTTTGGCGAGTATTTTCAGTTCTGAAAAAATATTGCCAGCTGCCGTTTCATTTGTTGATATCGCTGGAATTGTGAAAGGCGCATCGGAAGGTGCTGGCCTTGGTAATAAATTTCTCGCCAACATCCGCGAGACCGATGCGATCTGCCAAGTTATTCGAGTTTTTAGCGATGGCGATGTGGTTCACGTTGATGGCAAAGTCGATCCAGCAAGTGATATTGAAACTATCAATACGGAATTAGCGCTTGCTGATATGCAGACTATTGAAAAAGCAATTCCGAGACTTGAAAAAGAAGCGCGGATCCAAAAAGATCGCGTTGCAGTTTTAGAGGCAACAAAAGCTGCTGAAAAAATTCTTGGCGATGGAAAAGTTCTTCACGGCTCCGGCATTGATTTATCGCTGATTTCAGAGCTAGGACTTTTAACTGCGAAACCTTTCTTATATGTATTTAACGTTGATGCTGCCGAATTAGCCGATGGTGAGCTGCGGAAGAAAATGTCCGCATTAGTTGCGCCAGCAGAGGCGATTTTTCTAGATGCGAAGACTGAAATGGAATTGAGCGAGTTAGATGACGCTGAAGCGCTCGAACTTTTGCAGTCAATTGGACTCGATGAACCTGGCTTGAGTACTCTTGCCCGTGTTGGTTTCGTAACTCTTGGGTTGCAGACATATCTCACTGCGGGCCCTAAAGAAGCCCGTGCGTGGACAATTCACAAAGGTGATACCGCTCCAGTTGCGGCTGGTGTGATTCATACGGATTTCCAAAAAGGCTTTATCAAAGCCGAAGTTGTTTCATTTGAGGACCTAGTAGCCGCAGGTTCAATGGTTGAAGCAAAAGCAAAAGGGAAAGTTCGAATGGAAGGTAAGGATTACGTAATGTCCGATGGCGATGTAGTGGAGTTCCGATTCAACGTTTAATTTTCCGTAATAACCGTATAAAAACCCGCTCCAAGTGGAATTTCTAAGCATTTATTGGGGGCTAACCCCTTAAAATCACCTTATCGTTAAGGTCGTGAATTTTTTATTGCGCAAGCGGGGCAAAGGTAACTTAAAGCGACTAGGTCGTATCTCACTCTCAATTTTACAAATATCTACCACTCTTATAGCAATTTCAGCAATTTCTTCCGCGCCAGCAAATGCAGCATGTGCCACAGACTTTCCAACAGTTGGCTGGCAGGCGATTCGCTCTGCTTCTGCAAGTGCCACATTGACCGACACAACTAATGATTTCACTCCTTATCCAAGTGGTGGCACTGCAGACATTTCTTCTGTGAATGGATCGGCCATGGATTGGTTTTCATCAGGCGAAGGTTGCGATTTCTTTTTCAGAATTCGATTGAAAGGTAATCCTGCGCAAGGCACAGGTATAGACAATAATATTTACTTGGTTGCCTTAGGGCGCGGCAGTACACCAATTGTTTGGACAGGAATTAACGGTGCTGGAAATAATAAAAACTCAATAGTTTATGTGTATAACCCAGTAACTTCTACTTATATATCTCAAGTAAGCGTTTCTGGTTCTAATGGAACTTCTAAAATAAAAATAGTTGCGGATACAGTCGGTGGTACAACTGAGTATTTGCTTGAGTGGAGAGTTGCTAACTCACTTTTGCCTGCATCAGTATTCACAAGTCCTGTTGGTTTTTTTGCTGGAACAAGTCAATCAAATACTATATCTACTATCAACGCTGATTGTATTAATTCATTAACTTCAAATGGGACTGCAAGTGGATCATGCACAGTTGATTACACAAAAACACTTGCCGCGGATCTAACAGTAAATACTGACTCAGCTGTTAGACCAAATATAACTTCAGTTACACCAAATAAAGGAACTTCGGCAGGTGGCACCACTGTAAGTATTTTGGGAACAAATTTAACTAACACCTCACAAGTATATTTTGGCGGAACTGCGGCAGCGATAACTTCGAGTTCAAATGACTCTATTACAGTTAGTGTTTCTACGCCTTCCGGTGGGGTAGGAGCTGTTGATGTTTATGTAGTTGCTCCAGGTGGAACTTCTAACACACTGATAAATGCATATACATATATAGCGATTCCGACTGTTCTAACGGATACAGCAACGGCAATTGCAGCTAATTCCGCTCAATTGAATGGTCTTGTACAGGCCGGTGCTGATACCTCGACAGTTAGTTTTTTCTGGGGGACTTCAAATACTTTATCGAGTGGCGAAACAGTTACTGCTTCACAGAGTCCAGCATTAGGTAATGACAACACGCAAGTTTCATATAATTTATCTGGGCTTACCACAAATACCACATATTATTATAGAGTTTCAGCCACAAATAGTTTAGGAACTTCCTATGGCACAATAAAAAGTTTTGTACCAGTTACTACTTCATTAGCTATCAGCACCACCTCAATTGACGTAGGCACAGTTGGCACCAGTTATAGTTTTAAACTTAATGCAACTGGTGGAACTGGTACCTATTCAAGTTGGGCAATTACAAGTGGAACCTTGCCCGCAGGTTTAACTTTCAATACAACAACTGGAGTAATATCAGGAACGCCTACTGAAACTGCAACTGCGCGGAGTTTAATTTTCTCAGTCACAGATAATTTGACCCCTACCCCCCAAACGGCAACAAGAACTTTAACTTTAACTGTTAATCCTGGCGTAGCGACAGCTACTACCAATGAAGCAACATCTGTTGCTGCTACCAGTGCAACATTAAATGGTTCCATTACTGCGAACGGAGCTAGTACTACCATTACATTTTGCGTTTC
The DNA here is from genome assembly GCA_964632545.1 of uncultured Bifidobacterium sp. Lineage (GTDB taxonomy): Bacteria > Actinomycetota > Actinomycetes > Nanopelagicales > Nanopelagicaceae > UBA7398. Next base: position 35,074 of record CAZWBQ010000011.1, read on the forward strand.
AACTTCACCTACCACTACAGCAGGTGCATTGACTTGCGCAACCAGTCCGGTAGCGATTGGTGCAACTTCTCCATCTACAACTTCTACAACTTCTAGCGCATCTGCGTCGGCAACCGGTCTTACTTCTGGAACCCAGTATTACTACCAAATTAAAGGCGTAAATAGCGCAGGAACTTCCTACGGTAAAGTTTTGAGTTTTGTACCATCCTCCGCGCCAAACGTAACCACTAATAATGCAGATACCATCACCGCAACCTCGGCAGAATTAAGCGGATCTGTTACGGCAAATGGTTCAAGCACAACAATTACTTTTTGCGTGAGTACTTCTAATGCCGTAAATGGGAGCGGCGCTTTAACATCTTGCTCACTATCACCGACTTCATCACCACTTGGTACGCTTTCTAGCACATCAGCAAGCGCTAGTTCAGGGACTTTATCTGCTGGAACTACATATTCTTACCAACTAATTGGCACTAACTCTTCTGGCACAACTTATGGAAGTGTAAAAACTTTTAATACTTTAATTGCCGCCCCTGCCTTCACGATTTCACCAATCGCAGAAACTGTTACTGTAAATACGGCTATTACTGGTTACACGATTTCATCAACTGGCGGTGCAATTGCTAGCTATGCTCTTTCCAGCACACCGGCTGGATTAACATTTGACACATCTACTGGTTTACTAAGTGGATCACCTACTACGGTTGCCGCAGCCACTTCTTACACAATTACAGCGACCAACGCGAATACAACTACAACTAGAACATTTACATTAACAGTCGTTAAAGCTAGCCGAACTCTTACAATTGATTCAGGTTCCTACACGTCAACTTATTCAAAATTGGCAACAGGGCCGACGCTAACGAGTACGGCATCAGCTGGAAGTGGCACAAAAAATTACACAAGTTCAACTACTGGCGTCTGTACCGTCAATTTAACTTCCGGAGCAGTCTCGTTTGTCTCAGTAGGTACTTGCCGAATTACGGCATCAATAGCTACTGATGCCACATATTTAGCAGCAACTTCAGCAGAAATAAATTTTGCAATTGCTCTAGCAAGTCGAACTTTGAGCATAGATGCAAGTTCTTACACATCGACTTACACCATGATCGCAACTCCACCCACGCTCACTTCCACACCATCTGCCGGAACATCGACGGGGAAAAGTTATGCAAGTTCCACTTCGGGAGTATGTACCGTGGAATCTTCAACAGGGCTAGTGGCTTTAGTTTCAATCGGAACTTGCACCTTAAGCGCTGCGATTACTGCTGACTCAAATTACAGTTCCGCAAACTCCGCCTCAATATCATTTACGATAACTAAAGCAAATCAAACAATCACATTTCCATCGATGGGTTCGATGGTAGTTGGAGAGACAATTAGTGTTACAGTTTCAGCAACTTCTGGCTTAACAGTTACGTTAACTCCAACAGATCTTTCAAAATGTACAATATCTGGATTGGTTGTAACTGCGGTAGTAGCCGGAGACTGCACATTGACAGCAACTCAAACCGGAAATGGAAGCTACAACGCAGCAAGCTCAGTTCCACAATCTTTTGTAATATCAAGCAGCTTGGCCGCGCCGATTATTTCAATTTCTCCAACGGCCGAAACAGTCACCGTCAATACCGCAATTACTGGATATGTGGTTAGTCAATCTGGTGGCGCCCCTGCAAGCTACGGAATATCTAGCACTCCTGCTGGGCTTTCATTTGGTACATCTAATGGCCTTTTAAGTGGATCGCCAACATCTGTTGCCGGAGCAACTATCTATGTAATCACCGCAACAAATGGAGCTGGTAATTCGACTTCTAATTACACACTCACAGTATTAGCTGCTCCTACTATTTCATCCTTGTCTCCAATAGTTGGCACGATTGCCGGCGGAACAACTGTGACAATTACCGGAACGAATTTAACGGGAACTAATTCCGTTACCTTTGGCGGAACTACTGCAACCATAGTTTCCACAAGTGGAACTTCAGTCGTTGTAACTACACCAGCGCACGCACTTGGGTTAGTTAACGTAGTGCTTACAGTTTCTTTTGGCGGTTCTGTAACTTCAACTGGAGCATTTACATACGTTCAGCCCCCCGCATTTTCAATATCTTCTAGCGGTGAAACCGTAACCGTAGGTTCGGCTATAACTGGCTACACCATTACTTCTACGGGAGGAGTTATTTCAAGCTATTCATTATCCAGCACCCCAACTGGATTAAGTTTTGATTTAACTTCTGGGCTGTTGACCGGTTCGCCAACTATTGCGGCTGGCGCAACTATATTGACAATTACCGGAAGCAATAGCTCCGGAACTGCAACTAGAACTTTTACCTTAACAGTTTCTAAAGCTACTCCTACATTTACGTGGAGTGATACTTCAGTAACGCTTGGCGGCCCAAGTTTTTACGACACACCAACCGCCTCTGTAGCGGGTACTTTCACTTATGTATCAAGTGATACACCGGTAACTACAACTGGAAATAATTATTTTACAATTTTTGCAGCGGGCACCGCGGTAATTACCGCAACATTTACTCCTACAAATACCACTAATTACATTTCTGGTGGAACCGCTTCAATGACAGTTACCGTGAATTCAGTCTCTAAAACCAATCAGGCAGAATTAGTTTTATCCGATACCTCAGTTGTGTATGGAGCGACCCTAACTCTTACTACTACCGGCGGTTCTGGATCTGGCGCACTAACTTATACAAGTTCGGATATAACACTTTGTTCAATTTCTGGAAGTACATTAACTGCTCAATCAGGCACTGGCACTTGCACAATTACTGCTACAAAAGCTACTGATAGCTCTTACAATGCAACTTCCGATACCGCAACTGTGACTCTAACTAAAGCCAGTCAAAGTATTTCTTTCACTCAACCATCAAGCATGGCGGTAGGAGCAAGCGATCAATCACTTACTTATTCAACTGATGCAACTGGGATAACAGTTACATTAACTTCCAATTCGACAAGTTATTGCACAATTGTTTCTACAAGCGCACATTCAGTGGCAGTAGGTACATGTTCTATAACCGCAAGCCAAGGTGGGAACGATAATTACAGTGCGGCGACTTCGGTTACCCGCACCTTTAGCATTACTGCTGCAAGTAGCTCACCAGCGCCAAGTGATCCGGCCCCCGTGGCAACGCCTGTGGTTGTAGTTAATGCGAAGAGTACGCCGGTAATAACATGGGCCAAACCTAAATCCATAGTTTATGGTTTATTACTTACTAATTCGCAATTAAATGCGAGTGCAAATGTACCTGGTACTTTTATATACACGCCTAATTTAGGTAGCAAACTTGGTATTGGTGGCCATACGCTTTCAGTTACTTTTACGCCAAGTAATTCTGTTAAATACAGTACAACTTCTGCTACAACCATCATTACGGTTACACCAGTACCAATCGTAATTAAGACCACCACAATTTCCTGGAGTAATCCAAAACCAATTTTTCTAGGTACCGCACTTTCTGGAACTCAACTAAACGCAGTGGCTTCCGCACCTGGAACATTGGTTTATTCTCCAAAAGCTGGAACAGTGCTGGAAAAAGGCAACTTTATTTTGTCGGTAACTTTCACGCCAAATGATGCAAAAATCTATTCTTCAGCAAGTGCACAAGTGAGCATAGTTGTAAATTCTGCAATTGTTCCAACTGTAAACGGTGTAACGACAATTGCTACACAACCAGTAACTGGAAAAGTTTCGAATGTCTCAACTCTCGCTAAAGTTGATGCGGCAACGCCAACTGCAACGCCAAGTGCAACGCCAAGTGCAACGCCAAGTGCAACGCCAAGTGCAACGCCAACTGCAACGCCAAGTGCAACGCCAAGTGCAACGCCAAGTGCAACG
>CAZWBQ010000011.1:39168-40574 GCA_964632545.1 uncultured Bifidobacterium sp.
ACGCCAACTGCAACGCCAACTGCAACGCCAACTGCAACGCCAACTGCAACGCCAACTGCAACGCCAAGTGCAACGCCAAGTGCAACGCCAAGTGCAACGCCAAGTGCAACGCCAATTGAGATAGCTTCGGATGGAACAATTGATCCGGAAAATCCAGTTACGCCTACTCCGGAACCAACTGAGAGTGCAAATACCCAACCAACTGTAAGTAGAAACCCAATTCCTATTCTTGAAAATCCAGTAATTATGCCTGGAGGCGCTACCATTCAGATTAGTAATTTTAATTTAACTTATGGTTGGAAAGCAGGAGTTACGGGTTCCGGCAAAATATCTATTGATGACCTTGGAACAATCCATATCTCTGACCTTAATTCAGGTGTAGCTATAGTCACGATTAGAAGTTCCGATGACAAGCTGTTAAAAATTGTAAACATTAGGATTTTAGAGAAAATTAACGCTACTACTTCAAATTCTTCGAATTCGGTTAACACAAGCCGTGCTTCGGGTGAGGGAATTGCGACTGTTACAGTAAATGGTACTGATGTAAAAGTGGTTGCAGAGAGTGGATTTAGCGGAGTAACTAAAGTTGATGTAGTAGTTTCAGATAATGGGCAACAAAAAACCATAAGTATGCCAGTAACAGTTCTGCCGCAAGCTCCCACAAATCCGGTCGCTGAGCAAAAGAAACTTTCGGAAATAGTATTCACTTGGAATAAATCGCCAAACGCAATTTTATATTTGGTAAAAGTTCGCGATGAGACGGTTTGTGAAACTACAACTAACTTCTGTCTTGCAAATGTAATAGTTGGACCTACAACGCCGATAATGGGCATTGTAAAAGGTAATGATGGAACCGAATTAAAATTTATTCCGGTTTATCAAATCAATAAACCAGTGCCTGCTATTACGGTAAATTTTGCAACTAATTCTTCTATTTTGAATGCAAAACAAAAATTGGAATTAAACACCATCGCGTTGATTATAAGCAAAGAAGGATTTACTAGATTAGTCGTTTATGGTTATACCGATAGTCGTGGCGGTGTTGATAATCAAAAACTCTCGGAAAACCGAGCAAAATCAACCGCTGCATATTTAAGAGAATTGTTGCCAAATGTAACTTTCACAGTCGCAGGTTTTGGCGCAAGCAAGCCGATTGCTAGTAACAATACGACCGCAGGACTTGCCGAAAATCGTAGAGCTGAGTTATCACTTTGGTAGTTGAGAAAAGGCGATTAAGGTAAAAACCTTGTTTAGTGCTATTCTTCGGGGTCTTTTGAATCATAAATAATTTGGAAATTAAGTAAAGGGCGTATCAATCTTGGCTAAATCAAAACATCTTGAAGGCTTGCCAATTAAGCACCGCGAAAACTTACGGAGCTTGGCGATTATCGCCCACGTTGACCATG
>CAZWBQ010000012.1:0-40387 GCA_964632545.1 uncultured Bifidobacterium sp.
CCGAGAGGCGAGGCTCGGGACTGCAAATCCCGCTACACGGGTTCAAATCCCGTCCCGACCTCCACTTTTTAAAATGAGCAACTATCGTAAAGTGCGCACATGTCACTACCACAATTTTTAATCGGTATCGATGTTGGTGGCACCAAGATAACTGTCGGACTATATGACTTCGATTGCCAACTTTTGGAGAGCACTCGAATTGATTCGGGAAATCGATCCGCGAACGAAATCGAATCAGATATAAGAAGTGCTATATCAAATTTAGCTGAAATTCAAAGTGCCATCGTAGGAGTAGGTATTTCGAGTGCGGGACCAATCAAACTTAAAAAGATTGAAATCAGCCCAGTAAATATTCCAGCATTTCGTAATTTTCCTTTAGGTGAGATTGCTACCGATCAACTTGCGAAATTCAACGCATCTCCGCAAATAGCTATTCAAGGCGACATTATTGGCATGGCACGTGCAGAAATTTTTCTTGATCCCACATTAAATTCAACTACCGCATTTCTGGTAAATGCTGGTACTGGTATCGGTGGAGCGCTAATTGATAATGGAACAGTATTAACTGGTGATACTGGTAACTCTGGATATTTTGGACATGCATCGGTGGCTTTTGATGGACCGCTCTGCAACTGTGGAGCATACGGCTGTGTGGAATATTACGCCGGCGGCGCTGCAATGGTTGCCCGTGGTAAGGAAAATGGCGTGGTTAACAGAATTAACAATTTTTCAGATCTAAATTTATTAGCGCAAGCTGGAGATAAACTAGCAATATCCACGATAGAAAATGGTGCAAATGCGCTGGCGCAAGCCACCATCAATGTAATGCTAATAAACGATCTGACCAAAATTATTGTTACTGGTGGAGTTGCACTTACTTCACAAATATTCTATGAAAAACTGAGCTCCGAAATTTCAAAAAGAGTTGCACCGCATGACTTTCTAGCTAAATTCAACATTAGAAAAGCCAGATTAGATAGCAGTAGCGCTGAACTAGGGGCTGCTCTTTTAGCACGTGAAGTAGTATTAGCGCCATGACGTTAGAGAAATCAGAGCGACCTTGGGGTAATTACGAAGTATTGCTCGAAACCTCTACCCATAAAATTAAAACCATAACGGTTAAACCTGGGGCGAGGCTCTCACTTCAACGTCATCAAAAGCGCGCGGAACATTGGTTCATAGTTTCTGGTACAGCCCTAGTGACCGTTGCGGAAAATAAATTTGAGAAAACTGCCAATTCTTCAGTGGATATCGAAATTGGCCAGTTGCACAGAATTGAAAATATCGGCAGAACAGATCTGATTTTCATTGAAGTTCAAACGGGAACCTATTTCGGCGAAGATGATATTGAGCGTGTTGAAGATGATTTTGGAAGAGCTTAAAAGCAATATATGATTTCCGAAACAAAGAAGGACCGTTAGCGCAGCTGGTAGCGCGTTTCCTCGACATGGAAAAGGTCACTGGTTCGATCCCAGTACGGTCCACTAAAGAGATCAAATTGCCAAAAATTTATCAATTCGCTTTGAAGTTTCTTCCAGATATGTGGGAATCATCGCTCGATGCTCTTGATTATCGGTTTCGTACAAGTAATTAAGCAACATCAACCTGCGATGTAGAAGTAACGCTCGCAATTCCTCATCGCTGTAAATCGGTAAAGGTGCAATCGATTTATAACCTGACAGCAGCGCTTCATCTTGATCAGGCGTATCTAAATAGTAAAGGGCAGTAGCAATGTCTTGGATTCGTAAACCAAAACCACAATCATCAAAATCCAATATCGAAAGTAATCCGGCGTTCCATTTGAGGTTCCATCCATGCAGATCCGCGTGAATCAACAAAGAATTTTCTCTTCGATACATTGCATCTGTAGTAACACCAATTTTTTTAAAAGCCGCCGCAATCCTTGATTTGTCGCTCTCTTTGAGTTGACTCTTAATACTTAAGAGCAAATCTTCGGTTTCCCAGAATGGATCTTTAAACGAAGGCAAAACTGCACCTTTTGGCAAAACAAAATCTCTACTCATGATGTGCATTAGCGCCATACTCTTGCCAACTAAATACAGCTGCTCTGCGGAGGGTTCATCTCCGACATCTTCTCCATGTACCCAACCGAAGAGAACGCAATTTAGCTCTTTACCTACGATTGGCGAAAATCTCGTTGTGACATATTCGCCTGCGAGATTGCAAACTGGTTTGGCTACATTAACTATGCCAAGATCGCAGAGTTGATTTACCCAAGCAATTTCGCCCCTAATATTTTCGATACTTCTGGGAGAATTTATATTGATACGCAACGCAAAGCATTTGCCATCTAAGGATACTATTTTGAAAGTAGCGTTATATTCATAATTAATCGAAGAAATCTCTTGCGCTTGTATTCCGTATTCGGACAATACCAATCGTGAAAATTCTTCAAGTTCCCTTACCTGCTGCGATTGATCTTGTTCAAAAAAATCTGAGTTCACTTGAGTCTTGCTAACCTCTGCAATATTGGTGGATGCGAGTAATGAACTGCAACATAAACTGGATGTGGGTTTAAATTACTCAACGAATTAACAGAAAGCTTCTTTAAAGCCGAATACATATACTCGACTGCCCCTGGATAAGTTTCAATCGAATATTGATCAGCTTGATACTCATTATGCCGTGAGAATGAATTGTTGATTAAACCAAGAACTGTAGAAACTGGTGTGAAAAGTAAGAAGAATGCCAACATTGAAAGGTGGAAACTCGGAATTTTTGATCCGAGCGCCGCAGAAAGATTTGGATTACTTAATAGCCAACCCATAAGCGAGAACATAATCAGAGTTTGAACCTGGCTAAAAAGAAACATAGTAAAAATGTGCTTTCGCTTGTAATGACCCACTTCGTGCGCTAAAACGGCGACAATTTCTTTAGTATTTAATTTCTCGATCAACGTGTCATATAAACCAATGATTTTAACTTTGCCCATTCCGGAGAAAAAAGCGTTCAATTTCGTAGAGCGCTTGGAGGCATCCATTTCATATAACTTAGAAAGTGGGAACCCTTGGGAATTGCAATAGATTTCGATCTCATCGCGTAACTCTCCCTCTGGGAGCGGTTTCAACTTATTGAAAATCGGCAAAAAGATGCGCGTCCCAAAAACAAACATAAATAGGGTAAAACTGGCAACAAGCAGCCAAGCCACGAGCCAAAAAACACTTTGCAATTCTTGATAAATCCATGCGATAGCGTAAAGCAACGGTAATCCAATTCCTAAGCTCAGTGACAAATTCTTAAACTGATCAGCAATAAATAACCGTGGCGTAGTTTTATTAAACTCATATTTTGTTTCTATTACAAAAGTTGAATAGATGCTCGCTGGGAGCGATCCAATTGCGCTTACTACTATTAGAACCGCAATAAAAATTACAGTTACTAAGAGATTGTTAGAAATTCGTTCACGAATAAAATTATCAAGTTTTGCAAAAACACCAAGTATTATTGCGGCAAGTATCACGCAAGTACTAATTACAGATGAGAGACTTTCAAGCTTGTAATTAGCAGTTCCATACGCCATTGATTTCTGATAATCCGCAGCGGTATAAATCTCGGCCGCTTGCGGGCTAAGAGGTTGATTTTTAGATTGTTCATTAAGAAAATTGATAACGCGTCCAGATGCGAAATCGATAAGAACTAAAGTTACTATCCCGATTAAAATCCAATCAGCGGTACTCATAATTTTCTCCTAACATCTACAATTATTTTTTGTCTAGCGGGCGTAATTCCGATACTTTATCGGAAATATTTGTTTTCCCATCCTTTAATAACCCCGCAATAACACCATCTAAATCTGCTTTAGTTTTGTTCTGACTCATCTTGAACGAAACTTCAATACGGGAAACTTTTAGTTCAACTCCAACAATTGCACGTAATTGCCCCGCCACATAATCTTCTGGAGCATCATCCAATTTCCAAGGTTTAGCGCGGGTAGCCTCGAATTTATTAGTTAAAGCACTTACTTGTTGGCGTAACCAGGAAACGTCATCATGAATTACCAGTTCGCCATAAACATGCGCTGTCATGTAATCCCAAGTAGGTACAACTTTTCCGTGTTCTTGTTTCGATGCATACCAAGATGGTGAGATATATGAATCGTTTGAAGTTGAGATAAAGAGCGCATCTTCAGTTGTACCGTACGACCATTGTTGATTGCCTCGGGCTAGATGTCCAACAATTGAATTTGTTTCTTCTTGAAAATTAACTGGTATAAATGTTGCGATTAATCCTGCTGATGTATGAGAAACTAAATGGCCTGAATTTATTGATCTAAGAAATATTTGGCCGGCTTCATCACTAGGTTCGAAGTGTTTCGGGATATACATGATCTACCCGAGTAATATATTTTCTAGCCCGCGCGTTAAGCCAACTGTGCTTACAACGGCTTTAGCAGCTAATAGAGTTCCATCAACATAAGGTTCTGCAGAACTTCCAGCGTCAAATTTAATTGATAGCCGTTGATCCGGTAAACCAAATATCACTTCAGTAGACACTACAAAACTTGGTAGCCGAATCGAATGCACCTGAGTTCCGCCAATATCAGCTCCCCTGGCTTCTTGCGGGCCAGCAATATCTTTAACCGGCACACCAATTTCTGGTTTATGTACTGCGCTCAATTTCTCGGCTAGTTCGCGAGCAGTGCCACTAGGTACATCGGGTTTCTTCTTACTTGCGTAATCTATAACTTCCCATTGCGGCAAATGTTTAGCAACCATCAGAGCTGCAGCTTGAGCTAACGCAGCGGTGAGCGCGTAATTCCCAGCCGCAATTACGCCAACATTTTTTGCTTTGGCCGCGCTTTCAATCTCTGCAAAATCCGCTGCCGACATTCCAGAAGATCCGACAACCACATGTACCCCAGCAGCTATTGCAGCGAGAGTATTTGCTTTAACCGATGCATGTCCGGTGTATTCGATCATTACATCAACACCTTGCAAACCTTCTTTAATATCAGAGTAAATCGGCGTTCCCCAATGAGTATTTACTAAAACTTCACCTAAATCCTGGCCGCCGGTACTCCTGGTGAGCGCTGCTGTTAATTCGAAATCGCTACTCGAGTGAAGTGCGTTTGCTAACGCTTTGCCAGTCCAACCAGTTGCGCCAGCCAAGAGAACTTTTATCATGAAATAAACCTTATCCCTTATGCTCTTTTGTTACTAATAGAACGCCAAGTGCAGCAAGTCCCATTCCTAAAATTCCGATCAGGCCAATTCGCTCTCCAAAAAGAATATAAGCCTGTATTGCAGTTGAAGGCGGCACTAGATAATACAAACTGGAAACTGTACTTGCGCTATCAGTACGGAGCATAAAAAATAGTAGAAAAATTGATCCAATTGAAAGCGCCATGACTATCCAAGTTAGAGCCAGAATAAAACGAAGATTCACTATTACCGTTGTATCTTCGAAAATTACCGCTAGTACAAAATAAATGGCCGTCGCAGCGGCATACTGCACCGCTGTGCCAGATAGGAAAGGAATTCCTGAGCCAGTTCGTTTCTGCAATAAATATCCAACGGTTGTCCCAACTAACGCTAAGAAGCAAGAAAATAAACCAAGCGCTGAAAAACTAGATGAGTAATCGCCTTTGAAAACTCGTGGAAGCAAAAGCAGTGCCACCCCGATTAATCCAAGTAATAATCCAGCAATCTGAACCACCCTCAGCTTTTCGCCGAACATTGGAATGGCGATTAAGGAAACAAAAATCGGTTGCAAACTTACGATCACAGCAGCTATCCCAGCAGATACCCCTAGATGCACGGCGTAAAATACGCCAGCTATATAGAGAACGTGTAAAAAAACGCTGACCAAAACTGATTCCTTGATCTGTGCCTTAGATATCCGTAAAGTCTGGTTAGCTAGTTTTGCAAGTGCTACCAAAATTATTGTGGCGAAAAAATATCTAATTGCTAGGAAGGTGAAAGGCGACGCGTACGGCAAAATATACTTTGCGCCAACAAATCCAGTGCTCCAAAGTAAAACAAAGATCCCGGGAGCAAACCGCTTAATTAATAGCAATTTCTAAGCTTCTGGAAAATGACATGCAACTAATGATTTCCCGATCTGCATCAAAGGTGGTTTGGTGGTGCAAACATCTTGAGCCTTCCAACACCGAGTTCTAAACCGACATCCAGAAGGCGGGCTGATTGGGCTAGGAATATCCCCCGAGAGTCTTATTCGTTCTCGCGCGCCGACCGCGTCAGGATCAGCACTAGGTACCGCCGACATTAATGCCTTTGTATATGGGTGCTTAGGATTGGCATATAAATTAACGTGATCCGATACTTCTACAATATTTCCGGCATACATAACTGCCACGCGTTTAGCAAAATGTCGTACTACAGCGAGATCATGTGCAATGAATATAAAAGACAAATTGAATTCAGTTTGCAAACTCTGCAATAGATTGAGAATTTGCGCCTGGATAGATACATCGAGAGCGCTAACCGGCTCATCGGCGATGATTAATTTAGGTTTCAATGCCAGAGCTCGTGCGATACCGATTCGTTGCCTTTGACCACCAGAGAACTCATGAGGATACCGGTTGTAATGCTCTGGATTAAGTCCAACGATTTCAAGTAGTTCTTGAACTTGTTTTTTAACATCAATACCGTATTTTTTTCCATGAATTTTTAATGGGGTTGCAATAATTGTTCCAACTGTATGGCGCGGATTTAAAGACGCATATGGATCTTGAAAAATCATTTGGATTTGCGGACGCAAATTTCTAAATTCATGCAATTTCATATTGGTAATATCTTGACCACTGAATTCAATATTTCCTGAAGTGGCTGGTATCAGCTTGGTAATTAATCTGCCGGTTGTAGATTTTCCGCAACCAGATTCGCCTACCAAACCAAGAGTTTCGCCTGTGGCAATCTCGAAAGATACATCATCAACCGCATGAACGAATTCACGTTTTCCAAAAAAGTTATGATTTTTACTCGGAAAATGTTTAGTCAATCCCGAGACTTTTAAAAGTGGTTTCATAACTTTGCCGCAATTTCATTATTAAAAAGATTCACTCGATCAGCATCGGGCAAATGACAACTAACTAAATGCCCATTGTTAGTACTTACAGATAGGAGCTCCGGTGAAATTTTGGTGCAATCTATTTTTGACCGATCTTTAAAGCCACATCTTGGATTGAAACTGCATCCATTTGGTAAATTAATCAAACTTGGGGGCGTGCCCGGAATCGCTAATAAAGCATTATCATTTGCGCTATTTAATTTAGGTATCGAAGTTAAAAGACCCCACGCGTAAGGATGTTGTGGAGTTTTCAATAATTCACGAACGGTGCCTTTTTCAATCGCTTTGCCGGCATACATCAGCAATACATCATCTGCAATCTCGGCTACTACTCCCAAATCATGGGTGATCATCAAAATCGACGAACCAAATTCGCGTTGTAGATCTCTTAACAAATCTAGAATTTGGGCTTGCACCGTTACATCAAGAGCAGTTGTGGGTTCGTCTGCAATAAGTAATTTTGGATTGCATGAAAGTGCCATAGCAATCATTACACGTTGCCTCATGCCACCAGAAAATTGGTGAGGAAAATCTTCAATGCGTTGGGCTGGATTAGGAATTCCCACTCTCCCAAGCATCTCTACCGCAACCTTTTTCGCTTGTTTTTCCGAAACTTTATTGTGAACGCGGTATGCCTCGGCAATCTGATTACCTACTTTAAAAAACGGATGGAGCGCTGCGAGTGAATCTTGAAAGATCATTGACATAGATTTACCGCGAATTTTTGCTACTTCTTCTTCCGAAGCGCTATTAATATTTAAGCCATCAATTAAGATTTCACCAGAAACTTCAGCACGGCTTCCTTTGTGTAAACCCATAATTGCCAAACTAGTTACAGATTTTCCAGAACCGGATTCACCAACAATGCCTAAAGTTTTTGCTGGTGCAATATCAAAAGAAATCCCATCTACAGCTTTTACTAAACCGTCATCGGTTTGAAAATGAACTTTCAGATCTTTAACTTGCAAAATAGGGATCATGAAAGTCGCACCTTAGGATCAAGCACCATATAAAGAAGATCAACTAAAATATTGGCGACTACTATAAATACTGCAGCTAATAAAACGGTTCCGACAATAATAGGTAGATCCACATTAGTTACAGCCTCAGTTGCTAATTTACCTAAGCCAGGAATATTAAATACGTACTCAGTTATAACGGCACCGCCCAATAAACCGCCTAAATCTAATCCGAAGACTGTGACGATTGGAGTGAGCGCAGCACGTAATACATGTTTGAATTTAATAGTTCGGTTAGATAAACCTTTAGCACGAGCGGTTCGAATATAATCTTCACTCATCACTTCAATCATGCCAGCGCGGGTAAGTCGTGCATAAATGGCTGAGAGCAAGAATCCGAGGGTGAGCCAAGGCAAAATCATCTCCAGCGCCCATTCTTTTGGGTCTTCAAACGGTGATACATATCCGGGCGCATGAAACCATGCGAGTTTGTCTACAAAAATGAATTGCAATACTAAGCCAACGAAATAAATCTGCAATGAAGCCCCAGCTAACGCAAAACCTTGCGAAAATTTATCTATCCAAGTTCCGCGCCTTAGCGCTGAGAGTATTCCACTAGATAATCCAATCAGCACCCATAATATTGATGCACCAAATGCAATAGACAATGTGGCCGGAACTCGATCTTTTAAAAGATTAGTTACCAATTCATCGGTTTGATACGAATATCCAAGGCATGGTGCCGTGCAATGTAACTCTGCTTCAGTTCCCGGAAGGTAAGTGCGACCAAAAAATATTCCTTTAACAAATCTAAAATATTGGACTTGAAGTGGTTGATCTAATTCAAGGCCGTGCCGAATCTCTGCCATCAATTCCGGGGTACAGGATTTACCACAAGCGAGCCGAGCTGGATCTGCCGGAATTACAAAGAAAAGACCAAAAACAAAAATACTTACAAATGCCAGCACAGTAATACCACCAACAATCCGGCGTACTAAATAGCTAAGCATCAGTTCCCCTTTTTATTGCATTATCCGGCTCCGAAATCGAAGCCGGATAACAACAATTACTTGATAACTACTTCTTTACGTAAGCAGCTAACGGACTGAGAGTGCCGTAACCACCATCTACTTTTACGCCGCCCAATTTAGAGCCAACGATGAAGTTTGAAGTTTCGAAATAAGCTGGCATCACAGCAGCAAAATCCACGATCGCTTTTTGGTCGATATCACCTAAAGCCTTATCTGATTTAGCAGCATCTGTAATTAAGTCAGCTTTTTCAAAGAGTAACTGCAGCGATGGTTCATTCTGTCGGGAATAGTTTGAGTGCGCATCAGATGCAGTCATTGTGCGACCGTCTAATAACGCAGGAACAATTCCGGAAACAGCTGCCCAGTCAAAGCCCCAAGAAGTTTGCATCACATCGGGTTGGACTACGCCAGGATCGCGTTGACCAATCGTTGTGTAATAAACCGCTTTAGGAAGTTTCTGCATAGTTACTTTGAAACCAACAGCTTGCAGTGCTTGTTGCACAGCAGCTGCACGTTGTGGCTCTACACCTTTATCACGGTAAGCAAGTATGAGATCCATCTTGGCACCTGGTGATTTAGCTAGTAAAGCTTTTGCTGCAGCAATTTGAGCTTCTGGTTTCTTATGGACATCTCGACCGCAGATATCAAAGTTACGATATCCATTTGAGATCGAAGATGGAATCAGCGAATTACTATATGAACCAGCGTTTGTGCCGCCAGCTGCTAATAGAATAGTTTTCAAATCTATCGCGCATTGAATTGCCTTACGCACATTTATATCTTTTACTGTATCCATATTGATGGAGTAGTAACGAGCATAAGGTGATACGAACGAGAAGAACCGATCCTTGTACATTGGTCGATATGCCAAAATTTCGGATAAGTTAGTAATTACGTTGGTATCGAGCGACATGGACTTACGTGCTTCGCCGCTATCTGAGAATAATTGTTGTTCGAGAGCGTTCTGCTCGTAACCGAATTTCACAACAATTTGATCAGGATAATTCCAGCGGGCTGGATCTGTCTTTGGGTCCCAATACTTATTGCGAACCAATGTCATATTCTTTCCGCGGTTATAGCTTTGTACCTTGTATGGTCCAGTTGAAATCGGCTTCAAGTCGTAATTCTGCTTTGTATCTTTTGCTTTTGGCACTGGAGAGAATGAGCCAAAAGTAGTTACATAAGCAAAATATGGAACTGGTTGTGCCAATTTGTAAGTGATTGAATCACCTTTAGCCGAACATACGATTGAAGTTAAATCGCCGGTTGGGTCAGTGTAAGGGCCCTTAAATCCAGTTGGATTCAACAAGAAATCTTTAGCGTAGGTAGTTCCGCCATCTAGGATGTCATCATTATAAGAACGCATAGTTCCGTACTTAAGGTCTGCGCAAGTAACTTTTGAACCATCTTCATACTTTAAATTGGTACGAAGTTTGAAAGTCCATGTTCGGCCGTTATCAGGAGTAGTTCCTAAGTCGGCTGCAACATCTGGGACTAATTCAGTTACGCCATTTACTGTGCGATAAGTAGTTAGTGTGCGAACAAAGAATCGATAAAAATCTAAAGATGATCCAACATAATTACGAGCTGGATCAACATGTTCGAAATCACCTTGGTCAAGAATTGTTAGGGTTCCGCCAGAAACTGCACCTTTAACTGCTGGTGCTGGCCCAACCCATGATGCTGGCGTTGCTGCGTGTGCAGTTGGCGCCATTGACATTGTTGTCAGGCCCAGTGCAAGCGTTCCAACAGCTGCCATTAATTTATTTCTTAGGCTCATGCTTTGCCTTTCTCGAGTTGTATTACTCCATGGTTTGTTGCTGTAAAACTCCCAGTGACTCTATAGATCATCGGGAACCTTTTGGATCTAAGGCATCTCTTACGCTATCGCCTAGTAGGTTAAATGCTAAAACTAAAATGAATAGCGCAATGCCGGGAATAAAGGTGTACATCGGATCAACCCCATAAAAAGGAACTGAAGCCAAAAGCATTGCCCCCCAATCAGAAGTGGGTTCGATAACGCCTGCACCTAAAAATGTTAATGCCGCTTCCGTTGTAATAAATGTTGGAATATTTAGCGCAACCGTAACCAATATCGGTGCCCACAAATTGGGCAGAATTTCACGAAATACTAAATGCCATTTGCTAGCACCAAGAGCTTTTGCCGCTTCAATAAATTCGCGTTCTCTAAGTGAAATTACCTGGCCGCGCACAATTCTTGCAATATATGGCCAACCGAATGTTGCAATTACAAAAATCATTACCGGAATTCGCGTGGCATTTCCCTGGGGAATTCCGGCATCAGTTAAAACGCTCTCTAATACTGGAGTTACTGCTAATGCAAAAAGTATTGAAGGAAATGCTAAAACAATTTCCATTAGGCGTGAAAAGAATTGATCGATCTTGCCACCGAAAAATCCAGAGATGAGTCCAATGAATACGCCAATTACCGTTGCAACTATGGTCGCAGTTAATGCAATTGAAAGTGATGTTCTTGCACCAAAAACAAATCGTAAAAAAATGTCGCGTCCAGTCCGTGGTTCTACACCAAACCAATGTGCGCTCGAAATTCCACCAAACGAACCGATTGGCATCGCTCCCATATTTTCATCTAGCGTTTCCGGATGAAACGCATCAGGATCAGTGTGCAAAATGTGCGGAAAAATCGGTGCGATTGCTCCAATAAAAATGAAGAAGAAAACTACGCCTGCGGAAACCCAAGCAGTTTTATCTGATTTCAGATGGCTCCATGCAATTGCCGATGGCGAACGACCAAGTACCCGCGTGGAGTTATCCAAATCCAATGCAGACATCGTTACACCACCCCAAATTCCCTAAGACTTTCAATTCGAGTCTAACTCGCTCAAGAGGCGAAATAAAGAACCTCTCTATACTTCCAGAATGTTCAAATGGCGGACTCGGGAATTGATAGTTCTCTTGCTTATTGCTGGTTGTATCCGAGCCCCCTTGACCAGCATCTCCCCTCAAATCAATCGAATTCGCGAAGATCTTGGCATTTCAATCTCGCTCTTCGGCGTTTTAACTTCTATCCCGATTATTTGTTTCGCAGTAGCGGCACCACTTCCTTACACAAAATTATTTCGCAAAATATCTAATGAACTCCTAATTGTGCTCGCCTTATTTATATTAGGGCTCGCCACCATAATTCGCTCAATCGGAAATACCCCAATACTTTTCTTGGCCACCATAATTCTTGGCATTGCGATCGCAATACTTAATGTTGTTACCCCTGCCATGGTTCGACGGGATTATCCGTTAAAAATTACCGCCATAATGCCAATTTACTCAGCGCTATTAGCGTTGATTGCCTCAGCTGCTGCCGGGTTTTCGATTCCAATAGCTAGGTTTTTTCACAATAGTTGGCGAATTGGAATTTCTATTTGGGCGATTCTGCCGTTAGCTACCGCGTTACTTTGGATTCCAGTTTTGTTGAAAGCTAAACGCACTACTCATACCTCTGTAAATCATTGGAACACATTATTGAAAAGTTCATCTGCGTGGATGGTCACGATATATATGGGTTTGCAATCGACGCTCTTCTACGTGCAAATTGCTTGGTTACCGAAAATATTAATGGATCAAGGTTATAGTGAAGCGAAAGCGGGTGCGCTTTTAGGTTTTACAACATTCTCCGGATTTATTTTTACTTTCTCGCTTCCATTGATTTTCGGACGTGGCAGTAATCAGAAATATTCAGTTTTGGTTACGGCACTCCCCGGCGTCCTTGGTTTCGCAGGTGTTCATTATTTATCAACTTCATGGACAGTACCTTCATTAATTCTGATCAGCGCAACGCATGCGGCGTTACCAGTTGCATTAGGGTTAATCGCTATGAAATCGCCTGCCCCGGATCAGACTGGACATTTATCAGCAATGGCGCAAGGAATTGGATATGGAATTTCTGCAATATTTCCCGCTGCCTTTGGGCTTATTTACCAAGCTACAAATAGTTGGACAATTGCAATCAATATTCTTATTGCCATCTCGCTAATTCAAGCTGTAATTGGGTTGCGAGCAAATCGATGATTATTCGAGAAGCAACCTTGTCAGAGGTTCCAACCATTACTGACATTTACAACGAAGTGCTGCTAACCACCAATGCCATATATCGCGAAAATAAAGTGAATCTTGCTGACCGGATTAATTGGTTTAACCAAAGAGTGGATCTGGGTTTTCCAGTAATCGTCGCTGAAGTAAATGGCGAAGTGGTCGGTTATGGTGCTTTTAATGAATTCAGATTTGGCGAAGGTTACAACGGAACAGTTGAACATAGCTTGCATGTTAAATCCACGCATAGAGGTAATGGAGTTGGCAGTGCAATATTGGACGAACTAATTAAGATTGCAAAAGTGCAGAGTCGAAAAATTATGGTAGCGGGAATCGATTCCGAAAATCTTGGCTCAATTAGGTTCCATAAGAAATTCGGATTTATCGAAACTGCCCGCATGCCAGGTGTAGCGATAAAACATGAGAAGAAATTGACACTTGTTCTAATGCAAAAAGATTTATCACGATGATAATAAGAGATGCAGTTCCTGAAGATGCCCAGTTTATTCTCAATTTAATTATTGAATTGGCAGTTTATGAAAAAGCACCTGATGAAGTTATTGCTAACATCGAAGATATTCGCACTTCACTTTTTGGAGATAACCCCGTGTCATTTTGCAAAATTGCCGAAGTGGAAGGCGAGATGGCTGGCTTTGCAATCTGGTTTTTAAATTACTCAACTTGGTTAGGAAAACCTGGGATTTATCTTGAAGACCTCTTTGTAAAACCAGAATTTAGAGGAAGTGGCATCGGTTTGGGTCTAATGAAATCTTTGGCTGATATTTGCCTCACTCGTGGTTACGAACGGTTCCAATGGTGGGTACTTGATTGGAATGAAACAGCTATTGATTTTTACAAATCTATTGGAGCCCAACCGATGGCGGAATGGACTGTTTTTAGATTAAGCGGTGAGGCGTTGGTTAATTTCGCAAAGAAACCGAATAAGTGAGAAGGTTTGCGATATGAACTCCGCTATGCCAGTCACAATATCTGCAGCAGAAGTGGAATCCGCTTGTTCACTGATCGAGGTTGTGCAATCGCAACGGAATGCGCTTGGCGGTCTGATATCTGGCGCTTCGGTAATGGGTCCAAGAGCGGTAATTACAAATGGTGAGAATGCTCAATTTTCATATATCGCCAGAGCATCTAGTACGGCGCCCACAATAGTTAAATTTGGCAGCGTTACTGGATCTAATAGCGCAAAAGGGTTGCCAGTTGTCCAGGCCTACATCGGTGTAATGGATTATGAAACTGGATCGTTAAAATATTTTGTAGATGGCGAGAGCGTTACACGCATCCGAACTACTGCAGCCAGCATGGTCGCTGCCCAAGAATTAGCTAATAAACCTAAATATATAACGGTAATTGGCAGCGCGCCGCAAGCAATTGCTCATGCTAAAGCAGCGCTTGAACTCTTTACTCCAGAAAAAATAACTATAGTTGTAAGAAACGCCGCAAAAGGCGATGCCGTTAGAGCTCAATTTCAAAATAGTTCTCCCATCGAAATATCAATGGATATCGAAACTGCGGTAACTGGTTCTGATTTAATATTTGCATGTACAAATGCGATGGTTCCGCTTTTTAAATCTAAGCTGTCGCCAGGAACAACTTGCATTTCAATTGGATCATTTGCGCCGAATCGTGAAGAGATATCAGCAAACACAGTAATTGCCGCTGATAAAGTATTTGCCGACGATGCTGCCACAACTGAAGCACAATGTGGCTCAATAATACCGGCGTTATCATCACCTAAGAAGAAGTGGGATTCTGTTTTTTCAATTGGAGCAGTCATAAATCGAACCATGAGCGGGCGGGATAATGCCGACGAAATTATTTGTTATTTCAGCGTAGGCCTTGGGGTTCAAGATGCAGGTTTTATTGAATTACTTATGAGTAAGAAATTAAATAAATGAAGAATTTAGATCCGAAAGCGATTTTAGTTGAGCACTTCAACATAACCGCGGAAGTGTTGCAACTACCTGGAGAGCGCGATCTAAATTACAAAGTAATTGCAGATCAAACTTACGTTTTAAAATTGTATGAAACTGGAAATAGAGATTGGCTTGAACTTCAAGATTTCGCACTTCGGATGTTAGATATTGATGGCATCCCGAACCCATTTCCTTCAGTAAAAGGTGATTTCTTAGTGGATCTACCTAATGGACGAATTGCAAGATTATTAAAATGGGTGAATGGCGAACCTTGGGCAAAAAGCGATACCGATCCGCAACAATTGCAGGCCCTTGGCGCCAAAATTGCCCAGGTCGATCAGAAGCTATCTACCATCACTTTAGACGTAAAAAATAACGCGGTTTTAAATCGCCAGTTCATTTGGAATTTATTGCAAGCTGATTCACTGATTTCGCAATGTAATCTGATAACTGATCCAGCTCTGCAATCAATTGTGATTAAGGTTTTGGAACATTTTAAGAATGAGACAAAACCTGCGCTAGCCAAATTACCAGCTCAAGTTATTCATAACGATGGTAATGATTACAACATTCTGGTCGATGGAAATCGATTAGGTTTGATTGATTTTGGCGATATTGTGATTGCCCCGAAAATAGTAGGACTAGCGGTTTGCGCTGCATACATGGTTCTGGAAAAGAATGATCCAATCAAGGAAATCCTGCCATTGATCCGCGGCTATCACATGGTCGCTCCCCTAACTCCTGCCGAATTGGAAATACTCTTTGACTTAATCCAAGTTCGATTAGCTATGAGCGTAGTAAATGCTGCAATCCAAAGTAAATCAGCACCAACGAACGAATACTTATTAATAAGTCAAGATGTAGTCCCTGATGCGCTTTTCAAATTAGCTAAAACCGATCGCAACCACTCACATTTTCGATTCAGAGATGCTTGTGGATATGAGGGAAATCCAAACTCCCGCGCAATCCGCCAATATTTGGAGACAGTGGCAAAACCTAGCGATGTTGTTTGCAAACCATTTGCTTCCGCTAAAAAATATTTCTTCAACTGGTCCATTGATAACCCAGACCTGCCTCGAACCGAAGCTGAACTAAACGCTTTGATGGCCGAAGTTGGAGCGCAAGTTTCAATTGGTTACTACTGCGAAGAACGCAATGTCTATCAAGGTGAAGCATTTAATATCAAAAGTCCGAGCGCCCGAACTTTCCATCTCGGCGTTGACTTAGGCATGCCAGCCGGCTCCGCGGTTTATGCCCCGCTAGATGGTGAAATTTATGCATTTAACGATAACAACACTTATTTAGATTATGGGCCAGTCATAATGTTGAAACATTTAACTGATACTGGCGTTCCGTTTTGGACTTTATACGGACACCTATCTCGGACATCATTACTACCACTAACTGTTGGCATGAAAATTAAAGCTGGCGATCAAATTGCCACTATGGGCGTCGAGGCAGAGAACGTTGGATGGCCACCACATACCCATTTCCAATTGTTAACTGATTTGTGCGGTATGGGTATTGACGTTCACGGCGTAGCGCCGCGCGATGAAGTTTCGCTCTGGCGCAGCATCTCACCTAATCCAAATTTAATTCTCCGTATCAAAGAAGGTACTGATGCACATGGCAAAGTTTCAACTCAAGTAATTAAAGATCAGCGCAATAGCGTGCTTTCGCAAAATTTAAGCTTAAATTTTAGAAACCCGTTACAAATTGTGCGTGGCGAAGGTGCGTATCTTTATGATCCTTCTGGCAAAAAATATTTAGATTTAGTTAATAATGTTGCACATGTTGGTCACGCTCATCCTAGAGTAGTCACAGCAGGTGCACTGCAGATGGCAACATTAAATACCAACACCCGTTATCTTCATCAAAACATCATTGAGTATGGTCGGGCGCTCACAAGTACACTCCCAGACCCATTAAGTGTGATCTTCTTTGTCAATAGCGGAAGTGAAGCTAACGATCTAGCGATTCGATTGGCACGCGCTTACACAAAACAAAAAGGCATGATTGCGTTACGACATGGCTATCACGGCCACACCCAGAGCGTTGTTGAGATAAGTCCATATAAATTCTTAGGTAAAGGTGGTTCTGGTACGCCACCACATGTTGCTGTTGCAGAACTTCCTGATCCATTCCGCGGTCAATATCGTGGCGCAGGCGCTGGCGTTAAATATGCGGCGGATTTTGCAAATGTAATTTCAAATTTGAAAGAACCGCTTGCGGCATTTATCTGCGAAGGAATTGTTAGTACGGGCGGCCAAATTCTTCTAGCCGAAGGATTTTTGAAGAGCGCTTTCGCACAAGTTCGCGCGGCTGGCGGCATCTGTATTAGCGACGAAGTGCAGATTGGACTTGGTCGAGTTGGCGAAAAATTCTGGGGTTTTGAATTACATGGCGTTGTTCCAGATATCGTGACCATGGGAAAACCGTTAGGAAATGGCCATCCCTTAGCGGCAGTTGTCACAACTCCAGAAATTGCAGCTGCTTTCCACAACGGCATGGAATATTTCAATACTTTTGGTGGAAATCCAGTAAGTGCCGCGATTGGGCAAGCCGTTTTAGATGTAGTACAAGATGAAAATTTACAAGCAAGCGCGATCGAGATCGGTCGTTATCTTTCAAACGGAGTGAAAGAGCTAAGCAAATCTCATTCGATAATCGGTGATGTGCGCGGATCGGGGCTATTTATTGGTGTTGAGTTGATGCGCGATGAAAATACGCCAGCAACTTCCGAAATGGCTGATCTCATCGAATATGCAAAAGATGCTGGCGTCTTCTTATCTTGCGATGGCCCTGATAATAATATTTTAAAAATCAAGCCACCGATGATAATTAATAAAACTGATGTGGATCTATTTTTAAATGTTTTTGATGCGGCGATTTCGGCAGTAAGTAATTAACTACTCGTGCCATCTTGGGCTGGTGCTCTTAGGCGGATAAAGCTTTTCCTTTATTAGAATAATCCCTGGTTGTATTTGAGTTAACGCTCTCCCTAAACCAGCGATCCCCGTTTCAATAAACGCTAACCCGAAAGATTTAGCCAAGAGTTCCCAATCTGGTGAAAATAAATCAACCCCGCGTTCTGGGTGGGCGGCAACCTGCTGGTCATAACGAAGCATTCCGTAACCTCCGTCATCCACAATTAAAAGTGTGTAAGGTAATTTTTCTTGCACGATTGTTGCTAGCTCACCCAATGCAAATGCCACGCCACCATCACCACAGACCGCAAGAGTTTTAATTCCAGATGCTGCTGGACCGATAGCTGCAGGTAATCCAAAACCGAGAGTGCCCCAGCCAACTGGGTAGGAAAGCCTTCTGGGCCGAGGTTGTTTTGCGTATACGCCGGTCCAATAACCAGCAACCGCCATATCGCAAACAATTGCACCATCTGCTGGCCAGTTATCTTCAATGGCCGCAACTAAGGTGATGCCTTTGACACTTTTCTCTTCGATTAATAAGCGGGATCTAACTTTTGCATTTAACGCAGTGAGATCGGCCCACTTATTTTGCGATGGCAATTGGCCGAGAGTAGTTAACGCGGCAGTTAAGTTGGCGGTTTCAACAATAATTTTCGGAGAAATATTACGGAGCAACACAGTTGGATCTGCATCAATTACGACAATTGATTTAGGAAATGGGATATTCCAATTCTTAGTATTCATGCCATCTAATTGACTCCCAATAACAATTAGCGCGTCGCACTCTGCCATCAAATTTGCAACTTCTGGTTCATGTATCGGGGCTTGTAAAGTTAACGGATTATTAGCGCAAACTCCGCGCGCCGCAAATGATGTAAAAATCGGAGCGCTTAAATGTGTAGCAAGGTTGCCAATTTCACGCTCTGCTGCAATTCCACCACCGCCAACCCAGATACCTATTTTTGATTTACCAGAGAGCTCTTTTATAGCTGGCGCTAAATCCGGAACAGCCAATTCATTTTTCGATGCAGTTGGAACATCTCCAACAAACTCAGCTGCTAATAAATCTGCTGGAATTCCGATATATCCAGCGCCACTTGGAGCATCAGTTAAGCCAGATATGAATTCAACAACAGCAGCGATCGCGCTATTTGCATCAGTAACGCTAATTGCCATCGCAACGCCATCTTTAATTTTTGCAAGCGGTTTAAATAAAGCGCTTTGGTCATTCATCTCATGCAATAGTCCACGAGATCCACCCTTATGGCGTTTGGCTATTGGCGCCTCTGATGAAATTACTAATACTGGAGATCCACTAATGGCAGCTTCGCCAAATGCACCTAAAGTGTTGGCAGCTCCTGGGCCGGTAGTTGTTATTGCAACTGCTAATTTCCCAGTACTTCGGGCTAAACCATCCGCAGCGTAAACACAGGTTTGTTCATGGCGAACTCCAATAATTTTGGGGCGGTTGGTATCGAGCGCGTTCCAAAATGCGAGATTATGTACACCAGGTATTCCAAAACACTCTTTTACGCCTGCGCGCCAGAGCAAATCTAAAATGGCGCCAGCTAGCGTAGTAGTGGAATGCTCAGGCATGAGGCGACAATACCGCGATATGAAAGAGGGAAGAGAATGAGCAACATTATTTCGAGAAATCCCAGCAACTTAAGCGATGTAATTGTTGAAATCCCAGCCGCAACATCTGATGAAATTGTCGCTGCCGCAAAACGCGCAAAAATTGCGCAGAAAACTTGGGCTGCCATGCCAGCGCCAGCCCGTGGTCGAGTAATCGCAAATGTTGGCCGGTTAGTTGAAGCCAATAAAGAAGCGCTTTCAAAACTTGTCACCCGTGAAATGGGAAAAGTTTATGCTGAGGCTCTCGGTGAAGTTCAAGAAGTAATTGATACTTGTGATTTCTTTTTAGGAGAAGGCCGCCGAATGTACGGCCAAACCGTTCCAAGTGAGATGCCAAATAAGAATTTATTTACTTTCCGAATGCCTGTGGGTAGCACCTTAATTATTACTGCGGGAAATTTTCCAGCAGCGGTTCCATCCTGGTACATAGTTCCTGCGCTCTTAACTGGTAATTCTGTTATTTGGAAACCAGCTGAATTCACGCCAGCGGTTGCAAACGCGCTCACCGCAATTTTCCATGCTGGCGGCGTTCCTAAAGATGTATTAATAACTTTAGTTGCTGAAGGTGCCGAAACTTTTGAAGCTATGGATAAATGTCTAGCAGAAGGTTTAATTAATAAAGTTGGATTTACTGGATCAACTGAAGTCGGCCGCAAAATTGGAGCCAAGACTGGCGAATATATTCAAAGTGCTTGCCTAGAACTAGGCGGTAAAAATCCAATGGTTGTTATGCCCGATGCAAATTTGGATTTAGTTTTAGAAGGTGCACTATTTGCTGGCTTTGGTACCGCTGGACAACGTTGCACATCACTTGGAACGCTCTGGCTGCACGAATCTATTTACGATGCATTCTTAGCTAAGTACGCAGAGACAGTCGCGAATGCAAAAATTGGCGATCCGATGAAAGATGTTCTCTTTGGCCCAATGATTAGTGAAAAATATTTAGATAACCATTTAAAACACTTAGGAATGATTCAAAAACACCATACTGTGTTGGGCTCTACTGGGGTCGGTCGAATTACAAAAGAGAATCCCCGCGCAGGTTTTGTTGGAGATCCAGAGGCTGGCGTTTTTGCACATCCAACTATTGTGGCTGGAATTACTAAAGATGATGAACTATATTCAACTGAAACATTTGGTCCGTTAGTCACCGTAGGCAAATTCAAAACAATTGAAGAGGCAATCGAACTCTCTAACGGTCATGGTTATGGACTTTCTTGCGCTATTTACAGCAGCGATCCAAAAACAATTTGGACTTATCGTGAAGGCGTCTCTGCCGGAATGATCTCAATCAATAATTCAACTTCCGGAGCGGAAGCCCACTTACCATTCGGCGGTAATGGCAAGAGTGGAAATGGATCCCGACAAAGTGGCGTTTGGGTCCTTGACCAGTTTACGAGATGGCAATCACTCAACTGGGATTGGTCTGGAAAATTGCAAAAAGCTCAGATGGATACTGTTGAAGTTGCCCATAATCCTAATTTCCGAATTACAGAATAACTAGTAAAGGATAGATTTACCCCATGGCAAAAAAAGAACCAGTGCATCCCTTCGATTTACTTGATGTCCAACGAGAGTTAACCGACGAACAACGAGCAATCCAGCAAGTCGCTCGTGATTTCGTGGATAAAGAAATCAAACCAAATATTGGCGCATGGTATGAAAGCAGTGAGATTCCAGTACGTGAATTAGCACTTAAGTTAGGTGCGATTGGCATGTTAGGCATGCATCTTGAAGGTTACGGGTGCGCCGGTACCGATGCCACTTCATATGGATTGGCTTGTTTAGAACTTGAAGCTGGCGATTCTGGATTGCGATCTTTAGTTTCTGTGCAAGGTTCGTTATCAATGTTTGCAATCCACGAATACGGAAGCGAAGCCCAGAAAGAAAAATGGTTGCCAGAGATGGCAGCTGGACGTGCAATTGGATGTTTTGGCTTAACTGAAGCGGACTTTGGATCTAATCCATCAGGGATGCGCACTAACGCAAAACGCGATGGTGATAACTGGGTAATTAACGGTAGCAAAATGTGGATCACAAACGGAACTGTTGCGGATGTAGCAATTATTTGGGCACAGACCGATGACGGAATTCGCGGTTTTGCAGTTGATACAAAGACTCCAGGTTTCCAAGCCAATTTAATTAAACATAAACTTTCACTTAGAGCCTCGTTAACTGCTGAATTAGTTTTCACTAATTTGAAAGTTTCAGATGCCGATCGCTTACCAAAAGCCACCAGTTTGCGCGCTCCCCTAATGTGTCTAGCCGAAGCTCGTTACGGAATCATTTTCGGCACTGTTGGTGCGGCACGAGATTCCTTAGAGACTGCACTTGCTTACGCCGCAACCCGGGAACAATTTGATGGTCCAATTGCGCGGCATCAAATTACCCAAGCAAAGTTTGCGGCGATGGCCACTCGATTGAACACTGCAATGTTATTGGCCCTTCATATTGGAAAAATTAAAGATGCGGGCCAGATTCAACCTGAGCAAATAAGTATGGGTAAATACAACAACGCAATGGGCGCTTTGGAAATTACTCGACAAGCGCGATCAATTCTTGGCGGCGCTGGAATAACTACCGAATATTCAGTTTTCCGACATATGGCTAATTTGGAAACAGTACTTACATATGAAGGCACACACGAGATTCATTCACTTGTAATTGGTGAAGCTCTTACTGGAATTGCCGCTTACCGTTAATCATCAGCGCCAAGTTCTGGAGCACCAAGTCGATATGAAACCGGTGTTTCCGAAAAAGTAATTGGGTTTGCAATTGTTCGACTGGTTTTCCCGGACCGCGGGTCTTTAATTGTCGTGATTGGATTTAATCCAATCTTAGTTGCAAGATTAATCCCTTCAGCGATTGAATTAATTGGTCCTGCTGGCACTCCCACTTTAGTTAGCGCATTTGTCCAAAATTCCGCAGATTCAGAAGCGAATTTTCGATTCAACAATTCATTTAGAGCGGCACGATTTTCCACCCTAGCCGAGTTGCTAATAAAACGATCATCTACTTTCTCGGCTAATTCAAGTACCTTCATTAAATCGCCAAATTGGCGATCATTGCCAACTGCAATAATTAAATGTTGATCCTTAGCTTTATAAACTTCATATGGCGCGATACTTGGATGCGCATTGCCCATAGCTTTCGGCGTTACACCAGCTCCAGCGAAAGCACCACTTTGATTTACCATGGCAGATAAGGCAGAACTTAAAAGATTGATTTCAATTTTCTGGCCGATTCCAGTTGTACCACGATTGACTAGCGCTGCTGATATTCCAAGGGCTGCGTGCAATCCGGAGATTACATCAACAAGTGCTACGCCTACTTTCGTAGGAGAATTAGCATCGCCAGTCACGCTCATCAATCCACTCATGCCTTGTACCAGCAAGTCATAGCCAGGAAGTTTCTTAGCTGCCTCACTGCTGCCGAACCCAGAAATCGAACAATAAATTAACTTAGGAAATTTCTTATGTAAATCTTCGTAACTAAGCCCAAATTTCGCCATTGTGCCAACTGTGAAATTCTCAACTAATACATCGCACTTACTTATAATTTCCATTGCTTTCACTCGACCAGATTCGGTAGTTAAATCTGCAGTAACACCTAATTTATTCCGATTTACTGATTCGAAATATGTGGAATCGCCCGCAGCGGTAAAAGGTGGGCCCCAAGTTCGCGTGTCATCACCATCGATAGGACGTTCTATTTTTATTACTTCCGCTCCCATATCGCCAAGCAACATAGTTGCGTAAGGTCCTGCTAATACTCGCGAGAAATCTGCAATCTTAATTCCGGCTAAGGCTGACATCTATTTAATTAATTCGCTGATTCCACTGATCAATCGATCAACATCTTCACGCGTACTGTAAGGAGCCAGCCCGGCGCGAACCGCACCAGCATCGCCCAAGCCAAGCGATAAACAAGCTTCCAGGCCATAAAAATTTGAAGCCGGCGCATTAACATTTTTAGTAGCTAAATGTTTATAAACATCGACAGAATTTAAACCAGCAAAAGTAAAGAATGCAGTTGGAGTGCGGTGAGCTGCTCTGCTGTAAACGGTAATTTTAGGCAATGCGCGTAATTGGCTATCCATATATGTAAATAGCTCTTCCTCGTAGCGCTCCATTGCATGCATCGAAGTAACAATCTTTTCACGTCTTGTTCCGTTTTGATTAGGCAACATATCTGCGATGAAATCTATTGCCGCAGTAACGCCAGCCATAATTTCATATGGCAATGTGCCAAATTCAAATCGCTCTGGAACTATCGCAGTAGCTGGTAGGAGTTTGTCATTATTCAAAGTTCTTAAAAGTTCGGGTTCAGCAGCAATAGCTGCGCAGTGCGGACCAAAAAGCTTGTAGGAAGAGAACCCGTAGAAATCTGCACCTAAAGTTTTCATATCAATTGGAGTATGTGGAGTTAGGTGTACACCATCAACATAAAATAGCGCGCCAACTGCGTGCACCAATTTAGCAATAGCGCCAATATTTGGCCGCGTACCAAGTACATTAGATGCACCAGTAACCGCAACTAATTTAGTTTTTGTACTTAATAAATTACCAATTACTTCTGGAGCTAATTCAGTAGTTGCGCCATCAAACTCAGCCCATTTAATGGTTGCACCGACCGCTTCGGCGGCTTGTACCCAAGGCCGGACATTAGAATCATGATCTAAACGAGTAACAATTATCTCGTCACCAGGTTTCCAAGTTTTAGCTAAAGTTCTAGAAAAATCATAAGTAATTTGAGTCCAACTGCGACCGTAAACAACGCCCTCTGGATTGCAATTTAGTAAATCTGCGACTGCGTTGCGAAAACCCAGAACTGCAGCATCTGCATTTTGTTCGGCTTTAGTAGTAGTTCCTCGATTTGAAACTGATGAAGTGATGGTATTTGCGATCGCGTCACCAACCGATTTAGGAACTTGCGATCCACCCGGGCCGTCAAAAAATGCAGTTCCAGAATTTAACGCTGGAAATTGGGCTCTGATTCGATTTACGTCATAAGTCATGAAATGGATTCTAGCCCGAGGTAGGGCAGTATTAGCGACGTGCATCTAACTAAGAGAGAAACCACCGGAATGCTCTACGCACTAACCGGTGTATTTCTATTCTCGCTCTCACTGCCCATGACTAAATGGGCTTTGGAAAGTTTTAGCCCTTACTTAACCGCAACATCGCGGCCAATTCTTGCGGCGTTGATCGCTATCCCATTGATGCGAATCGCAAAAGTTCCCGCTTTGCCGCGCAAATATTTGCCTCCGATGATCTACACAACAGTTGGCGCCGCATTTGCCTGGCCAATATTGATTGCCCTTGCCTTATCCCGAACTACTTCTGCACATGTTGCAGTAATTTCCGCAATCATGCCGTTAACGACCGCAATCATCGCTGTGCTACGTACTAAAGAAACCGTTACTGCGCAATTTTGGTTTGCATCGGCCACTGGAACAATTCTCCTAATACTTTTCGCGATATCTAGAGGCGGTGCGCAAAATGGTGATTGGCTCGCCGACGCTTTAACCATCTGCGCCGTAATTGCATCTTCATACTG
Organism: uncultured Bifidobacterium sp.; assembly: GCA_964632545.1. GTDB lineage: Bacteria > Actinomycetota > Actinomycetes > Nanopelagicales > Nanopelagicaceae > UBA7398. The sequence goes on from CAZWBQ010000012.1 coordinate 25,161, forward strand.
TTATGTCGAAGGGGCGGAATTAACAAAAGTTATGCCAGGTTGGCAAGTAATTTCTTGGGTTGTAATTTTCGCGCTACCAATATGTATCCCGGCTTCAATAATTATTTGGATAAATACTAACGACGGTTCTCCGATAACTTTCCATGCGCTCTTTGGAATCACTATGATCGGATTTTCTTCCATGTATATCGGTTTCTTCGCTTGGTATCGTGGTTTGAAAGACGCAGGAACAGCTCATGGCTCTCAGGTACAGCAATTACAAGCAATTATGACTTTGGGCTGGGCCGCGCTTTTATTAAAAGAAAAAGTAACGCTAACTATGATTTTAATAGCATTTGGAGTTATTGCCTCGGTGCTTTGGGCGTTAATATCTCGCCGAAAACCAACTTCAAGTTAATTTAAACCGCGTCGTTTGAGTAACGGTTTTATGGTTGCCTCTCGCCCGCGGAAATTCCGGAACATTTGCATTGAATCGATCGAACCACCGCGACTTAATAACTCATTTCTAAAATGATCACCATTTGCCCGAGTCAATCCACCATTTTCTTTAAACCATTCAACTGAGTCTGCATCTAAAACCTCACTCCAGATATAACCGTAATAACCTGCGGAATAACCGCCCGCAAAAATATGTGAGAAATAGGTAGATCGGTAACGCGTGTGTACCGGTGGATAGTCCAAGCCGTAATCTGCGATTGCTTTCCGTTCGAAATCAATAACATCTTTAACATCATCTACCTCAGTAAGCGAATGCCAAGCAAGATCAAGGATCGCTGCTGCTAAATAACTTGTTGTTGCAAATCCTTCATTAAAAGTTTCGGCGGCTTTCAAATTATCAATCCAAACTTGTGGCATCTGCTCCCCAGTTTGGTAATGCTTAGCGTAATTTTTTACCACTTCAGGCCAGAGAATCCACATCTCATTTACTTGTGAAGGGAATTCCACAAAATCACGTTGGACACTAGTTCCCGATACTCGTGGATATTTAACTTGCGACAACAATCCATGTAGCGCATGGCCGAATTCATGGAATAGCGTTGTGGTGAAATCCAAAGTTAATAGAGCTGGTTCGCCAATTGGCGGTTTTGGAATATTAAGATTATTTACGACCACAGGCAATTGCCCTAAAAGAAAATTTTGATCAACCAAACTATTCATCCAAGCGCCGCCACGTTTTGAATCCCTCGTGAAAAAATCTCCGATATACAAACCTAACGGTGAACCATCTTCATTTGACACCTCAAAAGCGCGCGCTTGTGGATGGTAAGTAATTAAATCTTTTCTCTCTTTAAAGGTAATACCGAACAATTTAGTAGCAGCGAAAAATACGCCATCATGTAAAACTCGTTCAAGCTCAAAATATGGACGCATCGCTGCGGTATCGACGCTATGTTTTGCCAACCGTACTTTCTCCGAGTACATATCCCAATCCCAACTTGCTAATTCAAAGTTGTGACCTTCCGCTGCAATCGCCTTCTGTAATTCTTCGCCTTCAGAACGTGCATTACGTACCGCAGAGGGTGCTATCTCGCGCAGTACTTTATGAACATTGCCAGGACTTCCAGCAGTTTGCTCATTAATTACATATTCCGCATGTGATTTAACTCCGAATAATTTTGCCCGCCGAGCACGCAATTTCACCATTTGTAACAAAATTGCTTTAGTGTCCTTATCGTTATTGCGATTGCCCTTTACGAGCGAAGCTTCCATTATTTTTTTGCGAAGTTCCCGATTTTTAAGGGTTGTAAGTAGCGGATTACCCGTGAAATTCACCATAGCTAATAAATATTTACCTTCATGTCCGCGGTCTTTGGCAGCATTGCTTGCGGTTGCGATTTCGGCCGTGGTTAATCCATCGAGATCCGCTAGGTTTTCAACCATTACCGCAAGATCATTGGTGTCATTTAACAAATTCTTTCCAAAAGCGGTTTGTAACTTGGAAAGTTCTTCATTAATCCCAGTTAATTTCAAACGCTCTTCGTCGCTTAAATGTGCGCCCGCGTGCACTGAATCTCGATAATATTTTTCAAGCAACCAATTGTCTTCACTATTTAGATTGAGCGAACCGCGGTTTTCGTAAAGAGATTTAATCTTTGCGAATAATTTTGGGTTTAATTGGATTGCATCAGAATGGGCTGCCAACTTCGGCGCAATCTCAGCCTCGATTTCATCGATAGCATCACTGGTGTCACTGGATGATTTATTATAAAAAACATTGAGCATCCGACCTAGTAATTGTCCGCTTTTTTCGAGTGCAACAATAGTATTTTCAAAACTAGTTGGTTCGATCGCGTCAATAATGCTTTGCACTTCGGCAAGCTGAGCTTTAGTACCTTCATAAAAAGCCGGCAAATAGTGCTCATCTGTTATCTCGCTAAACGGTGGTAATTCGTATGGCAGAGTGCTTCGTTCAAAAAATGGATTATTAGCCACTTAAACGCTCCACAAATAATCTAGAGTTTTCAAAGATTATTTCAGCGTCAAAATCCATTGTTGCAACATGGTAACTATTCAATAATTCAACTCTGTTCTTATCTAAGCTGCCAATTTCTGCCATGATGATTTCAGTATTGGATACCCCGAGCACATGATCATCGACGCTATGGAATAGAAGTAGTGGGGTTTTAACGTTCGGCAGTTTGGCTCTAGATTTCTTTAGAAATTCGTAAAGTTGTACAACACCCGCAGTAGGAAGAACGTCATAACCCCACTCCGTTACCCCAGGTTTTTTAATATCGTCGCCAACCGATGGCATGCCCGCTTTCAATTTTGCCAGGATGCGGCCAAAGCGAATTTTTACGCCCGGAATATGAATCATTGGATTTACTAACACAATGCCAGAAATTTTTTCTTGGTTTATTGCAGAGACATATAACGTGTTTCCACCACCCATGGATAAACCAAAAATGAAAATCTCTTTACAAAATTTAGCTAAATCATCAACATCTTGTTGCACTCGATCTGGCCATTCGTGCCATTTAACATGGTTTAAATCTTGCCATTTACTGCCATGACCGGGAATCCTTGGAACGCGAATTGAATAACCGAGTTCTTGAAAATAGTTAGCCCACGGACGCATTGATGCTGGTGATCCAGTAAAGCCATGTACTAGGACGATTCCAACAGTTCCATTCTTACCTTTGCCATCATGTGCGTAATCTGCCAGCCAACCTGCTGGTGCATTTTCGGTAGCCATAACATAACTCTAATGTGAAATGTCATATCTAGCGCGTAGATTGCGGGCATGAGTTTTACGATAGATAACCGGACTCTCTCCGAAACCACCTTTGTGGTTCTCGATTTAGAAACTACCGGTTGGTCTCCGGCTAGCGGCGCCGCTATCACTGAAATTGGTGCGGTTAAAGTTCGCGGTGGCGAAATGATCGCGGAATTCCAATGTTTGATAAATCCGGGCTGCCCGATTCCAGAATTAATTACAAACGTCACTGGAATTTCAGATTCTATGGTTTCTAATTCTCCGGAAATTAGCGAAGTTGTACCTATGTTTTTGGAATTTTGCGGTTCGCCAAATGAAACTGTTTTAGTGGCTCACAACGCGCCATTCGATATGAGCTTTTTATTAGCTGCAGCAGCGTCGGCTCAATATCCATGGCCAGAATTTGCGGTTATAGATACCGCATACTTAGCTAGAAAAATTCTTACGAAAGACGACGTTCCAAATAACAAATTAGGAACGCTCGCAAATTTTTACGGAACGAAAACTGAACCAAATCATCGAGCGCTAGAAGATTCGCGTGCAACTGTAGATGTGCTGCATGGGCTTTTTGAAAGGTTGGGAACCTTTAACGTAACTACGCTTGCAGAGCTGATCGAGTTTTAATTAAGTTTCCAACTGTTCCTGCAATTGTGAACGGATCAATTGGATGCGTTACAACGCCATCTGCTCTAGACCAGCCGGCTAGCCAGGCATCTTCGGCTCGGCCAGTGATTACTAAAATTGGCGGACAGTTAAAAAGTTCATCTTTTAATTGGCGAGCTAATCCCAATCCACCCTCAGGAACAGCCTCTCCATCTAAAATAAATATATCTGCGCTCTTTTTATTATCGATATAACTTTTCACAGCTGCGCCGGTAGCAAACTCAATGATTTTATGTTCTGGAAAATCAATTGAAATTCGTTTGCCTAGCGCGCTCTTTATCGAATTTCTAACCGAGGAATCGTCAGAATAGATCGCGATTAATAACGGTAGCCCGGAAGTCATATCTGAAGTTTAGCGAGCAAAAATCATTATTTTTCGAGGTAACTCCACTCCCTGAGCGTGATGCGTTTCACCTACTTACTGATGAAAAAGGGCTCCCCCTTGCGCTGCTTAGGTCGGCAATTAGCTATAAATCGGGAATAATCGCCCTCATGTCTAGCGCCAATCCCAGCATGGGTGCAGTATCAGCAAAAGTGAACCGTCCAAATATTGTTGCCGTTGGCACAATTATTTGGTTATCGAGCGAGTTAATGTTCTTCGCGGCATTGTTCTCAATGTATTTCACTACCCGGTCAGTACAAGGTCCAAAAGTTTGGGCTGAGTCAACTGGAATGCTCAACATTCCATTCGCTGCCGTTAATACAACAGTTCTGGTGCTTTCCTCAGTTACCTGTCAATTTGGCGTTTTCGCAGCTGAGAGATTTCAAGCTTCTCGAACCGGAAAATTATGGCAATTCAAAAAATGGGGCATGCGTGAATGGTTCGCGCTAACTTTCTTAATGGGCGCTTTCTTTATCGGTGGCCAAGTTTACGAATACGCAAAATTAGTTTCAGAGGGAATATCGCTCTCCGCCCAAGCATATGGATCGGTTTTTTACATAACTACTGGGTTCCACGGTATGCACGTGACCGGTGGTCTGATTGCATTCCTAGTTGTATTGATTCGAGTTTTTAAAGCACAGAAATTTGGACACAAACAAGCTACTACTGCAATTGTAGTTTCTTACTACTGGCATTTCGTCGACATCGTTTGGATCGCACTCTTTTCCGCGATCTACTTGATTAAGTAAAAGGTGAAATAGTGAAATTCATTTCAAAATATCGACGCAATAGATTTTTTGGTCCAGCGTTATTAGCCGCTGCGTTATTTGTTCTTGGTACTAGTTACTCAGTCGCAAGTGCTACAACTTTTAAACAAGTAACACCTACTGGCGATAAAACAACTTTAATTGCTGAAGGAAAAGATATTTTTGCGCGTGGATGTTCCTCTTGTCATGGCCTAAATGCGGAAGGTGGTGCAATCGCCCCTTCACTAATTGGCGTTGGCGCTGCTTCAGTTGATTTCCAAGTAGGAACTGGCCGAATGCCAATGGCCGATATGAGCGTGCAAGCAATGCGTAAAACTCCGGTTTATAACGAGGCCGAAACTGCGGCACTTGCTGCTTATGTTGCTTCGCTCGCGCCTGGTCCTGCCGCAATTAAGAATGAAGATTTAGCTTGGGAACGTTCCGGTGATGCTGCGCAAGGTGGCGAACTCTTCCGCACAAATTGCGCGATGTGTCATAACTTTGCGGGTCAAGGCGGCGCGCTAACACAAGGTAAATATGCGCCAACAGTGATGGGCGCACAACCAAAAGAAATTTATGAAGCAATGATTACTGGCCCACAATCAATGCCAGTCTTCTCCGATAAAATTATTACTCCTGCTGAAAAACTTTCAATTATTAAATGGATTAAAGCGGCACAAGCAGAACCAAATCTTGGTGGCGCTTCTATGGGTCGCACTGGGCCAGTTACCGAAGGATTGCTTTCATGGACACTTGGTATCGGTGGCTTAATCGGCGTTGCAGTATGGCTAACAGCGAAAGCGCGGTAATGATAAATGTCATCTGAAAACCACGGAAAAGATATTGCGCCGCTAAGCGATCCAGGATTACCTGCGCATCAACACCGTAGAACTGATACTGATCCAAAGGCTGCAAAAAAGGCAGAGCGACAGATCGGAATTCTTTTCACAATTTCTGCACTTGGCGCGTTGCTATTTATTTACTCGTACACATTTATGGCTGAGAATTTATTTATCTTTATGCCAATCATGGGAAGCACAAACGCGAAGCAATTATTCTTAGGTTTAGGTATGGCAATCTCGCTCTTCTTCATCGGCATGGGTGCAGTGCAGTGGGCGAAAACCTTGATGCCTGATCATGAAGTTATTGCACACCGCCATGAATTCCGTTCTGACGAATCAGATCGTGAAGATTTTGTTAAGACCGTTAAAGAAGGTGCCGCTGCAGCTGGACTTGGTCGTCGCTCTATTATTAAGCGAACTCTGGGCTTAGCCCTTGGCCTTGCCGGTATTTCACCGCTACTTTTACTCCGCGATTTAGGTCCACTTCCTAAGGAAGATTTTGCGAAAACTTCTTGGAAGGCCGGTACTCGATTAGTAACAGATCCAGGTAACCGCCCAATTAAGCCATCAGATTTAGAAGTTGGTGGGGTTGCGCAAGTCCTTCCAGAACTTCCTAATGGCGTTGTTCGTCAATTATCTGATGTCGGCAAGGATGCAGTTCTATTGATTCGTATCCGACCAGAAGAATTTCAACTTGATGCCGAACGCTTATCTTGGACACACGAAGGCATCATTGCATTCTCAAAAATTTGTTCACATATGGGTTGCGCAGTAGCGCTATTCGAACAACAAACTAAACATCTGCTCTGCCCTTGTCACCAATCAACTTTCGATGTAACTCGCGCTGCAAAAGTAATATTTGGACCGGCAGCTCGCCCACTTCCACAGTTGGCGCTAGCTCTTGATGCGGAAGGTTATTTAATTGCAAAGCAACCATTTAACGAACCGGTTGGACCTAGTTACTGGGAGCGTGATTCAGCATGACCGCAACTGAGCGAGCTGCCGGAACTGTAGCTAACTACGTAGACGAACGTACCGGCGCAGCAAAATGGCTTAAGAAGACAGTTACTAAAGTTTTCCCAGATCATTGGTCATTTATGTTGGGTGAAGTTGCGCTCTATTCCTTCATAATTTTATTGTTATCTGGAACTTTCCTTACTTTCTGGTTTGATCCATCATTAAAAGAAGTTGAATATGAAGGCAACTACGGTCCGCTCTCTGGATTAAAAATGTCTGCCGCTTACGCATCTGCGCTACACATATCTTTCGATATCCGTGGCGGATTGTTAATGCGCCAAATTCACCACTGGGCTGCCCTGCTATTTATGGTGGCAATAGTTGTGCACTTACTCCGCGTTTTCTTCACGGGCGCCTTTAGAAAACCCCGTGAATTTAACTGGTTAATTGGTATTGGTCTATTAACACTCGGAATTGTTGAAGGTTTGCTCGGATATTCACTTCCCGATGATTTGCTCTCTGGAACCGGTATGCGAATCACGGAAACCATGATCCAATCAATTCCAGTTGCTGGTTCTTATCTTGCATACTTTATATTCGGCGGACCATTCCCAGGTGAAATCTTTATTAGTCGAATTTACACTATGCATATTCTCTTGCTGCCAGGAATTTTCCTAGCGCTGATTACCGTCCACCTAATGTTGGTCTGGTACCAAAAGCACACTCAATATCCTGGTCCTGGTCGAACTGAAAAGAATGTTGTCGGATATCCACTTATGCCGGTCTATATGGCAAAAGCTGGCGGTTTCTTCTTTATCGTTTTTGGTTTCACCGCATTTCTCGGTGCAGTTGCATCCATAAACCCAATCTGGCTTTACGGACCATATACACCTGGACAAATTTCTGCAGGTTCACAACCAGACTGGTACATGGGATTTATTGATGGTTTAGTTCGTATGGCTCCGCCACTTGAAACACATGCATTCGGCCACACGATTCCATGGAATATTTTAATTCCAGGATTAATTATCCCAGGAATTATGTTTACCGGAATGGCGCTCTATCCATTCATCGAAAGTTGGATGACAGGTGATAAGCGCGAACATCATCTTTTAGATCGTCCGCGTAACATGCCAAATCGCACCGCAGTCGGCGTCATGTCACTTACTTTTGTAATTATCACTGTTTTAAATGGTGGTAACGACATCATTGCAACGCATTTCGGATTAACCATTAATCAAATAATGTGGGCATCTCGAATAGGCGTAATAATTATGCCGCCACTTGCTTTTGTGATTACTAAACGCATCTGTCTTTCGCTGCAACGTGCCGATCGCGAATTGGTATTACACGGTAAAGAAACTGGACGACTTGTAATGTTGCCGCACGGTGAATTCATTGAAATTCATGAAGAGCTCACTCCAGAGAAAAAATGGACGCTAACTCAACATGAGCAACTTGCACCGTTGGCAATTGCTACCGAGGATAAATCTGGCGTGCGAAATCCCAAGGGAATTCGAGCTAAATTACAAGAACGTGTATCGAAAGCAAGCCAAGAACAGATAGAAAAACCAACATCTAACGATATTTTAGAACTCGGCGACGGCCACCACTAAACGGTGGTCCGTGCTCACCACGGAATTACTTGGTTTTCTTCCCAGAATAAACCGGTTAATCGCTCCTGATCGCTACTTCCTGCTAAATCAAAATCGCGGGTAGCTAACCAAATTGCAGTAGCAGCACCTTCTGCTGCTGATAGCGGTGCATTTGGACCACCCATATCGGTCCGCGAATGGTTTGGACAGACTGCATCAATTAAGAATCCACGTGCACCATGGTTAGTTTCATGAGCAAGATTTCGCACCAGCGCATTAACACCAGATTTACTAACTCGATACGGAACCAGTCCACCGGTATTGCCTGGTCCACTCATTCGCCCTAAACAAGCAGAAAATACAATTACTCTGCCACTTCGTGCTTCAACCATCGGTTGAGCCAAAATATTTATCGCGCAAAAAACCGAATCCAAATTTACCGCCATCACGCGACGCCACTCTTCATTTGTTGTCTTTAGCGTTTTTGACATCTTCTCGCTCATTACTGCGTGCGCAAGAATTACAATTTCTGGGGTACCAAAAGTGTCGAGTATTTCAGTAAAAGTTCTTTTTGCGCCATCTAAATCCGCTAAATCAACTGATCGATACTCGCACCCCAATTGCGAAGCCACTTCGGAAAGTCGCACTTTATCTTTTGCGACGAGGACAACCCGATCACCTTTTGCAACTAAAGCTTTTGCTACCTCAAATCCCAATCCGCGAGATCCGCCAGTTACAACCGAAAGCGACATTTGATAAATCTACTGCCCTACTTCTCAATGCGCATCCCCAGATTTAAGCCTCTAACATTGCGCTATGGATCGCATCATCTATATTCCTTTTGATCATTTGCACCGTAACTATGGCGCACTTAAAGATGCTAATCCGAAAAACGATCTGATCGTATTCGTTGAAAGTTCACGCATGTTAACGGGTCGAAACTGGCATAAGGAGCGGCTCTTCTTTCTTATCTCGTCCGCTCGCCACTTTGCGCAATCCCTACAAGATGAAGGATTCACTGTTGAATACATCAAAGCTGCCACAACAATTGATGGGCTGGATGCTATTAAAAAGAAGCAGAATAACCTTCCCATAATATCTGCTGAACCATCTTCATTTAGACAATATCAAGCACTTGAAAAATTTGGTCTCACCTATGTTGCTAATGATTTCTTTCTAACTCCGCGCCCGTTGTTTGAGCAATGGGCATCAGAACAAAAGTCATACCTGATGGAAAATTTTTACCGAAAACAGCGCGTTCGATTAAATGTTTTAATGGAAGGTAAGGATCCAATCGGCGGATCCTGGAACTTTGATAAAGAGAATAGATTGCCTCCCCCAAAAAAGTACGCAGGTCCACCATACCTTGAACATAAACGCGATCAGATCGATTTAGAAGTTGCTAAAGAACTTGGCCATATACCAACTACTACTTGGGCGACAACGCGACAGGGTGCATTAGCCCAAATGCGTAATTTCTTTGAGAGCCATTTTGCAGAATTTGGCCCCCTAGAAGATGCCATGACAACTGATAATTGGGCTCTGCACCATTCACTGCTCTCCCCTTACATCAACAACAACTTATTGCACCCATCAGAGGTCATTAACGCCGCGGTAACAGCTTTTAACAAAGGCAATGCGCCCATTGAATCTGCAGAAGGTTTTGTTAGGCAGATCATTGGTTGGCGCGAATACGTAAACGGTATGTACTGGTTTCTTGGTCCGGAATACCGCGATAACAACCAACTAGATGCCACCAGAAAACTCTTGCCACTTTTCACTGACCCAGATAAAACCAAAATGAACTGCATTAAACAAACGGTTACTAATATTAACGACCGAGCCTGGGTCCACCACATCCCCCGCTTAATGCTTCTTTCCAACCTTGCATTGATAACTGGCACCAACCCACAAGCATTTCTTGATTGGATGAGAGAAGTATTTATTGATGCAAGTGAATGGGTAATGGTCCCAAATGTTATTGGCATGGGCGTTCACGCAGATGGCGGAAGGATGATGACAAAGCCTTATGCAGCAGGGGGTGCTTACATCTCTCGAATGTCTAACTACTGCAAACCTTGCGCATATAACCCAAAGCTGCGAACTGGTGAGACAGCATGCCCATTTACTACTTTGTATTGGGATTTTTTAGATCGCCATAAAGAAAACTTTGCAAAAAATCATCGCATGGCGCAACAGATATTTGGATTGAAGCGATTAACTGATCTACCTGAATTAAAAGAGCGCGCCAATGAAGTTTTGACAGGCCTCGAAAAAGGCTTAATCTGAAAAATTACTTTCGCTTCAAAGCTCGCAATGATTTCTTAACTTCTTTACGCCGTTGTATTTCCAAAGAATCTTTTTTGGTTGGAAATGTCCACTTGACTAAAAGTATTAAAATTGGAAATACAATAAACCCACCCAAAGCATGAAGGAAGAGCGAGTTATTGATGCCACCGAGCATTCCGTAAAGTTACCGCATCTAAGCGAAACCTTCTCGTTAAAAATCAATTCCGATAACCCATGACCATCAAATACTTATAATCTGTATCTTCAATAGGAGTTCGGCAGTGCAGTCAAAAGATTTAGGACTCGAAGTCCCCACCTCGCCCAGTTAACTTTTTATTTGGCTTGCTGGGCATTTCATTACTAACTAAAAAAATAGCCACAGCAAGCACGAATAATCCGATGATTATAAACTTTTCCATCTATTTAGCCTAGAACGGCCCACACCACGAGTGCGAACACTGCAATGCCAAGACCAACTATTGCTATAGCAGAAAGTGATATCAAACCACGTGATTGAGCAATCTTTTTAGTTAACTCAGAAGGGTTTGAAATTTTACTTAGATCAACCATCATAACTTCAGCTTCACGAATCGTTGCGTATTGACTGATCATTGACAAGATTCCAGTTGTTGCCGCCACGCCAATTGCTAGATATTTAGCCCCATCTGATGCTCCATCGAATTTGCCAAAAGCTGCTAAAACAAAGATAGCAATAAGCATCAAATTTGGTGCCATCTGAGCGCTAATAATCTGTGAGCGCTTGGTATTCCATAAATCTAAAAAGTTTTTCTCATCCATTAGTTCTCTCCTTCAGCTCGGCTGCGTAAAAACGCAATGGCTTTAAGCCTAAACCCGGACGGTGATTTCCGCACGTCCAATCAAGAAACTGTCATCTGCCAATGTGCCGTCGCCAATATCGCTATCGATAAAAATAGTAGAACACCATCTCTATATCTAATATCTAAGATATTTCGTTGCGCTTTAGCAATAGCCATACTCCAAGTGCGAAAGTTCCAGAAATCAAGGCGCAAACCGAGGTTACCAATAAATTGCCGTCAGGCTGAGTTTTGATTGCGGCAACGCCAATAATTGCTCCAATTAAGAAGACAATCTTAGATCCTCTTGAAGCTCGATTAAATAATCGCATAAATCAATTATATTGGGCGATTAAAGTTTGATGGAACTCGTTAACTTGTATAATAACAAAATGTATACAAGCTACGAAGAACGTCTTGCGCTATTTCAACAATTTAGCGATGGATCTCAAGCATTCCACGCAAAGATCCCCACATCAGTTCACGTAAAAGGTGATGGTTGGGAACTAACTTCTAGCGATTCACGCTTTGGAATGTTTAATAGTGTTTCAATAAGTAGCGCTCGAAAAGATCTTGTCGAAGAGGTGGTGCAATTACTTGCTGCTCATCACATCCCATCTGATATCCGTTTAATTGGCCCAGGAATATCTCAAATCGCGGCGCTTGCCGAGCATGGTTACAAGAATCTCGGTGGCACACCTTTCATGATGTGGAGCGCTGATAGCTCTATCGATACCTTCCAGATGCGTGATCAATTAACTGTGAGACGCTTGGATGAGAGTGACATTGAAACCATGTGTGAGATCTATTTGGATGTCTACGGTTTAGGCGAAGATAAGATTCTCGACTTCAAGAGAATGCTATTTGCAAGTTCGAATGATTTTACCTATGGACTATTTAAAGATAATGAAATGGTCTCTCTTGTAACTGCAATGGTTTATCAAGACACCGTAGGAATTTGGAGCATGGGAACTCCTACTGCTCACCAAAAGAATGGCTACGGTCAACAATTATTGATGCATGTTATGCAAACGCACAAAAATATGGGTGCCAAAAACTTCTTCCTCCATGCAAGCTCGGCCGGTAAGTATCTCTACGACAAATGTGGATGGATTACTCTGGATTACCTCCCATATTTATCTAAAGTCAGCCATTAGATTTAATAATTGAGTAATGAATCTTGCAACCTTCTCCTGGAAATGTTTTTTAGTATCCGTTAACTCTTAATCATCGTGATGAAGATTTACGATCTTCAAACAATGTCTAAAAATGCTGGTCAGAATGGCTTTTCCGACAAACTTTGTCACTGTTATCAGATAACAAATAACTCAACTATTCACCACAGTATAAATGTGCTTTGCCAAGTTAGAAATACCTTGATCCCAAGTCACTCCCAGAAAAGGAGTTCCGACTAAATCTTCTGCAGAGGTTTTTACTCTGACTTCAATGGCATCTCTAAACAAGAATCTTTCTATCGTTGCTTCTCTATTATCTAGTGCCAAATATGCGAGAATTTGCATTGGAGAATTAAGACCTTTTGCTGAAATTATTGATTCAATAACAAAAAAGCCAATTGCGGAATTAAGCTGTGGATTCTTGCTCTTCCATACAGTTGGATCGTTTGCCGTGAGGAAGCTTTCAATGTCCTTCACTGTCAATTTCGATGACTTGAGATCAGAAATCAATTTCTTACGGAAATTCAAGTACTTCTCATCTGATCCAAGAGATATTGCAATTGCTGAGTTGAACTCTGCAATTCCCTGGATAAACCAAGAGGGAACGAAATCTGCAATACAGCAGGATGCTTTAGCCTCATGAGTTGTTTCCTTGAATTGGAACTGTTGTACTGCAATTGCATATGCCCTGGCCTGCGCAAGAGTCAGATCTTCGGCTGACACTTGATTTGAAGTGCTAGGCAGAGCGATCAACATGAATGCTCTGCCATTAGAACTAATTTCAACATGTGTTCCTGTGCAAAGCTCTTTCGTTGGGCAAATTGATTGCGCTTCATTGCCTTTAGATTGTGACGAGAGGGACGTGAACTGTTCCTGAGCCCATCGTGAGTCTTCAAAGGTGAAGTAGATCGGGAATAATTCTGTTGCCTGTTTGAATCTTTCCAAAAGTCGACTGGCTGAATCAAATCCAGTTTTTGAATCTGCCTGAATGCCTTTGGTATTTGGTCCAATCTTTGATGTCAGAACCAAATCCCGATAATAAGAACGATTAAGGGTTATGACTTTGTCGGTACCCAATTTCCACGGCCAATAAGCAATACCTTCTAGATTTCCATCTAACTTATCTAAAGCAGTTACTTTCTTTGGTTCATATGGACGAATAACACCTGTTGCAGATCCAACGGGTATGTCTTTCGAATCAGCAGTGCGTTTAATCGCAATAGCATCTACAACGCCACTTTCAAGTACCGTAATTTCAACACCATCAAAAATAACTTTGCTTCCTGGTTTTAACAGATATCTCTTTTGAGGATTCTTCTTTGGATCAGGGTTCTCTTGATCAGTTTTAAATGGTTTTTGTCCTTCAGGAAGTAGCAGATATGCCCACTTATCCCAAGATTCTTCATTGCCCCAGTCCCCAGCACCTTCACCTGAACGATCATTGTCTTTGGTGACATCGACTAAATACACAAAGGAGCCATTATCTTCTGGGTCCCAGTCGGCCGAATAACCAGTTGCCCTTCTGCTTTCAATGACTAAAGCTTTCTTTGAATTGAGAGGGACAATCGCTGAGCGAAGGCCATTGCTTGGATTTTCAATTGGCTCAAGAAGAACTGTTACCTCTTGTCCAATTTTCAATGGCGCGCAATAAACCTGCGAATCATCAAGCCAGCCGAGTAAAAAAGTCTCCCATGTATCTAAAACTGTCGAACGGATCATGGCTTGGCCGGTTCCGATAGCCCAACCATTTGCTGGAGCATGTAGTGAAATACCTTGAGAGTGAAGTAACTCGTGAGCCCACACGGAGTACATATCCGAGTATGGAACTTTTGTAGACTTATATAAATCGTTGTGCCATGTTCCATCTGCCCAATAAAAAAGATTTTTTTTCCCTTGGGGGGTCATTAAATCAACGCCTCGACCCATGATTCCTTCAACTATGTTCCACTGCTTAGCCTCTGGGAAGTAAAAGAAAACTGCTTGAATTTTTGAGTAATCGATACTGTTTCCTGTGGAGTTAATTAGCTCTTGCCCAAACTTGTCCCATTCTGCCGCAAAATTGTTGGCCTGATACTGCTCACCTTTTCCTGAGGTATAACCAGTTGTTGCTCGCGGAGCTCTAAACCACTTATTGCTGATCGTTGTCTCTATTTTAAGTTTTCCTTGAGAAAAGTCTCTGTACCAATTCTGAAGCTTTACCGCTTGCTTATTTACTTCATTTAAATGTTCCACTGTGCCAGGTGCATCGGAAAAATCAATTGGAATAAAAGCAATATTGAGAACGCCTTTATTTGGAAGTAGGTCTGGTTGAATCGGGAATCCCACATTGTTTTTCTGACGTTTAATTAGGCGTTGATCTTTTAATTTGCACTCATCAGCTGAAGCGATCACAGGACTCTGTTTACTTGTGACTTTTGGAGTAGGCGTCGCGCTCGGAGTTGGAGTTGTCTTTCCGACAACTTTTACGCCTTTGCTCCAAACTAACTTCTTTCCAGACTTAATACATGTGTACTTGTATCCACCAAAAGTTGAAGTTAAATTCACTT
>CAZWBQ010000013.1:0-37932 GCA_964632545.1 uncultured Bifidobacterium sp.
GCATCGGCGTTCGTGGAGAGCGCTGCGATAAATGCTTCTTGTGGAACTTCGACTCGTCCCACCATCTTCATTCTCTTTTTACCCTCTTTTTGCTTCTCTAAAAGTTTACGTTTTCGTGAAATATCGCCACCGTAACATTTCGCGAGCACATCTTTTCGAATCGCTCGGATAGTTTCACGTGCAATTACTTTTGCACCAATAGCTGCTTGAATTGGAACTTCAAACTGTTGTCGAGGAATCAATTCGCGGAGTTTTGTAGTCATCATCACGCCATATGCATAAGCTTTTTCGCGATGCACGATTGTGCTAAATGCATCTACTGGATCGCCTTGTAATAAAATATCAACTTTAACTAAATCACCTTCAGCTTCACCGACTGGCTCATAATCAAGTGATGCATAACCTTTAGTGCGGGATTTCAGATTATCGAAGAAATCAAAGACGATTTCGGCAAGTGGAATTGTGTAGCGAATCTCAACTCGATCCTCAGATAGATAGTCCATGCCTAATAAGGTGCCGCGGCGCTGTTGGCAAAGTTCCATGATGGTTCCGATGAATTCAGCGGGTGCTAAAACGGTTGCGCGCACAATCGGCTCTTGTACCATTGCAATTTTTCCATCTGGGTATTCGCTTGGATTGGTAACTATCAATTCTTTTCCCGTATCTAAAGTAACTCGGTAAACCACATTCGGTGCTGTGGATATTAAAGTTAAATTGAACTCGCGCTCTAATCGTTCTCGCACGATCTCCATATGCAGTAAACCTAAAAAGCCACAACGGAAACCGAATCCGAGCGCAGCTGAAGTTTCTGGTTCGTAAACTAGCGCGGCATCATTAAGTTGTAACTTATCTAGCGCTTCGCGAAGCATTGGATATTCATCGCCATCTAGCGGATAAAGCCCAGAGAAAACCATTGGTTTTGGATCGCTATAACCGGCAAGAGCTTGCGTTGCTGGGTTGTTATAAGTTGTAACAGTATCTCCAACACGGGATTGTCGAACATCTTTCACGCCAGTAATTAAATAACCAACTTCGCCAACGCCTAACCCCTTGCTAACTAATGGTTCAGGTGAAATGACGCCTACTTCCAACATTTCGTGCTTTACCCCAGTTGAGAACATTTGAATTTGATCGCGGGGTGAAAGTTTTCCGTCAAAAACTCGCACGTAAGTAACTACACCGCGATATGTGTCATAAACCGAATCGAAAATTAACGCGCGAGCTGGCGCATCTGGATTCCCAATTGGATGTGGAATCTGTTTCACAATTTGATCAAGTAATTCAGTAACCCCGGCGCCGGTTTTTCCAGAGACCCGCAAACAATCTTCTGGTTGGCATCCGATTAGTTTTGCAAGTTCTTCCGCAAATTTCTCTGGCTGGGCTGCCGGTAAATCTATTTTATTTAGTACCGGAATGATGGTTAAGTTATTTTCCATCGCAAGATATAAATTTGCTAGCGTTTGGGCTTCAATTCCTTGCGCACAATCGACTAAAAGAACAGCGCCTTCGCATGCTGCAAGCGAGCGCGAAACTTCGTAAGTGAAATCAACATGTCCGGGTGTATCGATCATGTTCAAGATATATTCGTTGCCATCTATGCCAGAACGCCACGGCAAGCGAACTGCCTGACTCTTAATTGTGATACCGCGTTCGCGTTCGATATCCATGCGATCTAAATATTGCGCACGCATATTCCGAGCTTCAACGACTTCGGTTATGCCAAGCATTCGATCGGCAAGAGTTGATTTGCCGTGATCAATGTGAGCGATGATGCAAAAGTTACGAATTTGGGCTGGATCGGTTGCGGCCGGTTGTGGCGCTTTACTTAACGAGATTGCCGGCATTGCTTAATCCACCTAATCCCGACCTCAAAGATTTAAAACGCGGTTCGGTCCAACAAGACCGAATAAATTACTTAACGCCAGCTTTGTGAGCCGACTTTGCCATTGCAGATTTTTTATTAGCAGCTTGGTTTGTATGAATAACACCTTTTGCCACTGCAACATCTAGAAGGCGGGAAGCTGTTTGAAGTTCAGTTGTGATCGCTTTGTTATCTCCAGAGGTAAGCGCATCGCGGAAACGACGAATCGCGGTCTTGATAGTTGAGCGCGCTGATTTGTTCCGTTCACGAGCTTTGTCATTGGTCTTAATACGCTTGATCTGAGACTTAATATTGGCCACGAACTAAACCTTCCATCTTTACTTATCTATTCTCGCCTAAGGGACCTTCGGCTGATTAAGGCGGTAAGGCTACCAGCCTGCTTAGCTTCGACTCAAACTGGCCTTTTTTCGCCCGGTAGCAATCGCAGATATAGCTCGTTCTAACGCATAAATCGGATCAACTGCTGCTCCTTTAACTGCGGCATCTGCAGAAGCCACTTCTTGAACAGCATGCGCAATCGCAGCCGGTGACCAATTGTTGAGTTGGCGTCTGGCTTTATCAATTTGCCATGGCGCAAGACCAAGTGATCCTGCTAATTCAAAAGATTTTGCTCCCTTTGGCGCTCCAGAAACTTTTGCAAGAGTTCTGATTGCGCTTGCCAAAGCGCTTGTAATCATTACTGGATCGGTTCCGGTTGATAGCGCATTTCGAAGTGCAATTAACGCAGCTTCCGGATTCCCATCCAAAGTCGCATCCGCTACATCAAATCCAGTTGTTTCAACTCGTCCTTGTTGGTATTTATTCACATCTTCGACAGTGATTGCAGCTTTAGGGTTTGGGGTATCAAATGCAATCTGACTACATACTCCAGTTAACTCTCGAATATCGCTCCCAAGTGCATCAACAAGAGCTTGCACAGCAGCGATATCAATTTTTCGTTGCAATCTGACAAATTCGCGCTTAACAAAATCTAATTTCTCACTCTCTTTTTTAATTGGCTCACAGTTAATTATTTCGGGCTTCAATTTTTTAACTTTCTCAAGTAACGCTTTACCTTTAACGCCACCTTTGTGTGTAAAAATAAGGAGCAATGATTGATCTGGTTCTGCTAAATACCGTTCTACTTCTTCTTGTACATCCATAATTAGATCCTGCATATCTTTAATAACTAAAATTCTTGATTCGGAAAATAATGATGGTGCGGTTGCGTCTGCAAATTGCCCGATTTCAATTTCAGCGCCAGCAAGTTGAGTTACTTCAGCGCCAGCTCTTGCCTTCAAAATTTCAGAAACTGCGCGATCCGCCAAAACACTTTCTGCACCTTGAATGAGGACTATCGAAGCGTTTATGACCACTTGATTCGCCACCATTCCTTTCCAGAGTTACGGCTTGAAATAACTGCGTGATGCTGCGAATCGTAACTCCAAGAGAATGAAATTGCTCCCACTAAATCTGTGCGAAAGGTTTTTGCGCCAATTTGATCTAGAAATTTAATGGTTTTAGGCGAAGGGTGGCCATATGGGTTCCCACTCCCAACGCTTATCAACGTTATCGCTGGTGACAATTTTTGGAGCGCGGCTAAATCTTGAAATTGGGACCCATGGTGAAACATTTTTAAAATTCCAACTTTTTTTAGTTGGTTACGTTGCAACAAATCCCTTTGTGGCGCTGGCTCTAAATCGCCTGCCGAAAATAGTGTCACTCCGTTCAAATCAAAAAATATTGCAATTGAACCATTATTAATTGCTGAGCCTTCACCTGCTAATACTTCACTATTTGCACCAGAGTTGGAATCCTTTGGCCAAATTACAGTTGCCGTCAATGCCCCATATTCACTTTTAATAACTGCGTGATCCCCCAATTTAACCTTTTTAATCTCAAGACCTTTTAGGAGCGCCATAGTTTGCCGATATTCAAAAATAGGTAATTGGCTCTGGTTAATCCAAATTGAAAGAACTTTCCGATTTCGAAGTGCGCCAGTTAAACCAGCAACATGATCGGCATGAAAATGCGAAAGTATTAGCAAATCTATTTGAGTAATTCCGCCACTTCGTAGGCAGTTATCAATTAAATTTGGATCGGGACCAACATCTATAACCACTGCGCGATGTTGCCCGGTATGGATTAACGCTGCGTCTCCTTGCCCAACATCGCATTGCAGTACTCGCCAATTTCTTCCAGGAAATCCACCTTCATACCAAGGAGATTGCAAAATTAATGTTGGAATAACTCCAACCGCTATCAGAAGTTTCCACCGACCTCTAAATCTAATTAACAGAAAAATTCCTATACTCACTAACGCTACTGAAATGCTCAAACCTTGAAATCCGCGTGCCATCTTCAAAATTGGCGCTTTACCGCCAATTGCTGCCACCCAAGTTATAAAGGAAGCAAACGGTAAACTTAAATCTAAGATTAATGTTGAGATACTGGGTAGAACTAATATTAATAACGCTGCTATAAAGCCAAGAACTGTAAGTGGTGTAATCGCTGGCGCTACGACAGCATTTACTGGGATCGAAGTTAGTGAAATCTGTCCAGAAAGCGCCACTATTACCGGGGTACAGAGCGTGGTTGCAGCTATCGGAATTGCCAACAACTCTGCTACATAA
Source organism: uncultured Bifidobacterium sp. (assembly GCA_964632545.1). Classification (GTDB taxonomy): domain Bacteria; phylum Actinomycetota; class Actinomycetes; order Nanopelagicales; family Nanopelagicaceae; genus UBA7398. The sequence goes on from CAZWBQ010000013.1 coordinate 4,495, forward strand.
CTAGGTAATCGAATTTGTAGAAAATTAGAGATTGGCTTACTTAAAAAAATTATCCCGGCAGTTGCTAAAACAGATAATGAGAATCCAGCGTCAACTCCTTGAAATGGGTCAAGTAAGAGTAGTAATGAGATTGCTGCGCCAAGTGCTGGCACGCTCTGTGATTTTTCACCTTCAGACCTTGCAAAAAGCAGAACTGCCGCCATCACAGCGGCTCGCAAAACTGATGGCGACGCACGTACTAAGAAGATGAATCCAATTAGGAAAACTACGGTAACCAGAATTCGATTTCGCCGCTTCTTTAAAATCAACTTTGAAATCCAAAGCACAAATCCAGTAACAATTGCCAAGTTTGCACCACTTACTGCAGTGATATGAGTGAGCCCGACTCTTCGCATTAAAATTGTGAATTCGGGTGTTTGCAAAGAAGTGTCTCCTAATACCACTCCGGGAATTAGCGATGCTGCATCACTATTTTTTCCAGATAGCTCAGTACGATATTTACTACGAATCGCGTTGGTTCCGCGATCTAAAACGTTTCCAAAACTTAATATAGAAATTTCTTTGGCACTTAATGCTGCGCTTACTCGACGCTCCTTGGTTAAACCCAATTTTCCCGATATTTTTATTCTTTCTCCTGGGTAAAAATTAATCGTCGAATTGCTATATACACGAATTGGGATTCTGACCGTTGAAATTTTCCCATTTGCTGCAACGGTATTAGCGCGTACCAAGAAGTTGCTTGAACTTTGGTTTATCCGGGCACCGGTAATGTGAATGGCGGTGGCTTTTGAATCAGTTATTACAGTTCCGGTAATCTCAACTCTTTGATTTTCAAATGCTAATTGAGTAATTAAGTTCCCCGAAATACTAATTTCTCGAAAAGCGAGACATCCAGAGCCAGTTAATACCGCCAATATCAAAATGCTGGCTGAACTTTTTTTAATTGAAAATAACGTTATTAATCCAATTAGCGCTTCAAAAATTAAGCTTTTTAACCCCGTAAAATAGAGAGTTATTGCACCAAACCAGAGCCCAACTCCACAATAAAGAAGTCGATAATCAATCTGATTTGAAGAAGTTAAATTCGAAGTCGGTCTTTGATGTCGTTGAATTTTGCTCCGCCAATGCCAGAAACCTTCTGGAGATCCTCGACGCTCTGGAAGAACCCATTCTTATTTCGATAAGTGATTATTCGAGCAGCTAGCACTGGCCCGATTCCTGGTAGTGAATCAAATTCGCTCTGGGTTGCGCGATTGATGTTGATTTTTCCAGTTACTGAATTTGTACCCTTTCCATTTTGATATCCAACATAAATTTGCTCACCGTCAACTAACACATGAGCTAAGTTGATATCGCTTAGGTCCACACCGGTTTTTGCGCCACCGGCTGCTTTGATTGCGTCGATAGCTCTAGATCCGCTTGGGATTTCATAGACCCCGGGAGCTCTAACTTTCCCAGTCACATCGACAAATACATTTACGGCTTCAGAAACCTGAGAAATTTCTGGCGCTGGTATCAGAACCACATCTGAGCCATTACTACGACTTGAAATAAAGAAAACCACTGAAAGAGAAAGCGCAGCTCCAAAGATAATTACTAATGCCCGTTTATGTTCATAACTAAAATCTGGAATTCGGTCTCGTAAATCTGAAAATTTCATCCCGTTATCGAACTATAAATCAAGCTAGTACGTATTGCGATTTCACTAAATTGTTGATTACTAGTTGCTGTTGATTACTAAATTACGATATTAACTAATTTAGGTGCGCGCACAATTATATTTTTAATAGTTACGCCAACTAGCCCTTCTACTATTTCTGGGTTAGCTAGGGCTAACTCTTGCAACTCGGATTGCGAAATTGACGGTGAAACTTCAACTCGATCTTTTATTTTTCCATTGATCTGCAATATGGCAGTTACAGCATCTTCGACTAGTAATTTTGGATCAAAAGTTGGCCAACCGGCTAGCGCTACTGCGGGTTTGTGCCCTAACCGTTCCCACATCTCCTCAGCAGTGAACGGGGCGACTAACGAGAGCGATATTGCGATGACTTCGGCGGCTTCTCGAACTGCCGGGTCAGCGCCACCACATCCGCTATCAATTGCTTTTCGAACTGCATTTACTAATTCCATAATTCTGGCGACCGCAACATTAAATCTAAATGATTCAACAGCGAAACCGATGTCATGCAATGCTTTATGGGTAACTTTCCGTAGCGCTAAATCTCCACCTGAGAAATCAACTAGTGGTTTGCTTGTTACATCGCCAGAAACGCGCCAAGCACGATTTAGGAACTTAGCTGAACCTGCTGGCGATACATCCGACCAATCAACATCATCTTCAGGTGGACCAGCGAAGACCATAGATAATCGAATTGCATCTACCCCATGGTTCTCGAGTTCATCAGAGAGCCTTACTAAATTTCCACGGCTCTTGCTCATTGCTGAGCCATCCATCAAAACCATCCCCTGATTAAGCAACCTTGAGAAAGGTTCAGTAAAACTTACATAACCCATATCGTGTAACGCTTTTGTGAAGAAGCGGGAATAAAGTAAGTGCAAAATTGCATGAGTTACACCGCCAACATATTGATCGACTGGAAGCCAAGTTTCAACTTCATCTTTATCAAATGGCGCATCGTGAGTATTAGTACTGGTGTACCTTAAAAAATACCAAGATGAATCAACAAAAGTATCCATAGTGTCGGTATCTCTTTTAGCTGGCGCTTTACATTTCGGACATGAAACGTTTACCCATTCAGTTGCAGTAGCAAGTGGTGAAGTGCCTTTTGGTTTCAAATCTAATCCAGATGCATCTGGTAGCGCTACCGGTAATTGGTCAAGTGGTACTGGAACTTCACCACAGTTTTCGCAGTGAATAATTGGTATTGGAGTTCCCCAATATCTTTGTCGCGAAATTAACCAATCCCGCAATCGATAATTATTAGCAGCTTTACCTAGTTTTTTCCCTGCCAATTCAATATTAATTTTTGCAATAGCTGCTTCAGATGAGAGACCGTTTAGTGAGCCAGAATTAATCAATTTACCTTCGCCAGCGGTAGCAACCCCCGAAATGGCCGGATCTTCGCTATCAGTTTCAACCACAGTTCTGATTGAGAGTTTCATCGCACGTGCAAAATCTAAATCTCTTTGATCGTGCGCTGGTACTGCCATTATTGCGCCAGTTCCATAATCAGCTAAAACATAATCACTAGCCCAAATTGGGATTCGCTCGCCGTTAACTGGATTAATGGCATAGCGTTCTAAGAAAATTCCACTCTTAGGTCGATCGGTTGCAAGTCGATCGATGTCACTTGCAGCTTTAACTGACTCAAAATATTTTGTAAATTCAGTTTCAACTTTACCGCCGATTGCTAATTCTTTTGCTAATTCACTATCAACTGCAACAACCATAAAGGTTGCACCGTACAAAGTGTCGGGACGAGTTGTGTAAATTGTAATTGGTTCGTTTCGGCCTTCAATTTCAAAAATAACCTCAGCTCCTACGGATTTGCCAATCCAATTTCGCTGCATGGTTAATACTTTTTCCGGCCACTTACCTTCTAATTCATTCATATCGTCAAGTAAGCGTTCGGCATAATCAGTGATTTTGAAATACCATTGATTTAATTTCTTTTTTGTCACTGCATTGTCACAACGTTCGCATAATCCAGCAACTACTTGTTCATTAGCTAAAACTGTTTGGCAATCTGGACACCAATTGACTGCAGAGTCCTTACGGTAGGCCAATCCGCGTTCGTACATTTTTAAGAAGATCCATTGATTCCATTTGTAATATTCTGGATCACAAGTGTGAAGCACGCGATCCCAATCAAATGAACAAGCAAAGCGTCGCATCGATGCTTTTTGAGTGGCGATATTTTCGTAAGTCCAACTTCCTGGATCTGAATTACGTTTTATCGCAGCATTTTCGGCTGGAAGTCCGAAGGCATCCCAACCAATCGGATGCATTACGTTGAAACCTTTTTGCACCCAATATCGAGCAATTACATCACCGAGCGCATACGCCTCTGCGTGGCCCATATGTAAATCACCAGATGGGTACGGGAACATATCGAGCACATATTTTTTAGGTCGGAGATCTCCAGCTTTTCCAGAACGAAATGGCGCAATCTCGTCCCATATCGGGAGCCACTTTTCTTGAACAAAGTGAACGTCATACGCCTCATGCATAAGGCGTAGGTTACTAGTTAGCGCTACTTACTTTGGACCGTAGCTTTTCTAGTTCAACGCCCATTTCGCTCGGCAATTTTGGACCAATGGTCTTAAACCATTCATCGATTAGCGGTAATTCACTCTGCCATTCCGTAGTATCAACGTGAACTGCGGCTGCCATATCAGCAGGAGTTACATCTAAGCCATCAACATCAATAGATCCTGGGCTTGGCGCAAATCCAAGTGGCGTTTCAATTGCATCACCGCTGCCTTCAATTCTTTCAATTGCCCATTTAAGTACGCGCGAATTTTCACCATACCCTGGCCATAAAAACTTTCCACCTTCCCCGCGGCGGAACCAATTAACATAGAAAATCTTCGGCAATTTATCTGGTGTGCTTTTCTTTCCGATACCAACCCAATGCTTTAAATAATCGCCAACGTGGTAACCAATGAATGGCAACATTGCAAATGGATCGCGACGCACTACGCCAACTTGACCGGTTGCAGCTGCAGTTGTTTCAGAAGACAAAGTTGCGCCCATGAATACACCATGGTTCCAATCGCGAGATTGCACAATTAATGGAATTGTAGTTTTACGACGACCACCAAAAAATATTGCAGAAATTGGAACACCCGTTGGGCTTTCCCATTCTGGCGCAATTATTGGACATTGCGCAGCTGGAGTACAGAAACGTGAATTCGCATGCGATGAAAGTTCACCATTCTCCGGCGTCCAGCTTTTTCGTTTCCAATCAGTTAAATGTGTTGGTGGCGTTTCTGTCATACCTTCCCACCAAATATCGCCATCATCAGTTAGCGCAACATTCGTAAAGATGGAATTACCTTTTTCAATGGTGCGCATCGCATTGGCATTCGTGCCCCAACCAGTACCTGGTGCCACGCCAAAAAATCCATACTCTGGATTTGTTGCGTACAAACGGCCATCTTCGCCAAAACGCATCCAAGCAATATCGTCGCCAAGAGTTTCTACTTTCCAACCTTTAATAGTTGGATCTAACATTGCAAGATTAGTTTTTCCGCAAGCAGATGGAAAAGCTGCTGCTACGTAATGAGCTTTCCCAGTTGGAGGCGTTAATTTTAAAATCAACATATGTTCAGCGAGCCAACCTTCGTCGCGACCCATTACAGATGCAATTCGAAGTGAATAACATTTTTTACCTAATAGCGCGTTTCCACCGTAACCAGAACCAAATGACCAAATAGTGCGTTCTTCAGGGAATTGCACAATGTATTTGGTTTCATTACATGGCCAAGCCACATCTTTTTCGCCAGCAGCAAGTGGTGCGCCGACTGAATGTAAAGCTTTCACAAAGTGTCGATCAGTGCCCAAGGCGTTTAAAGACTCGCTACCCATTCGCGCCATGATTCGCATTGAGACAACAACGTAAGCGCTGTCGGTAATTTGAACGCCAAACATTGGATGCTGGGAATTAATTGGTCCCATGCAAAATGGAATTACATACATGGTTCGGCCGCGCATTGAACCTCGATATAAATCGCGCATAATATTTTTCATGGCGATTGGGTCCATCCAATTATTTGTTGGACCAGCATCTGATTCATCTAATGAACATATATAAGTTCGATCTTCAACTCGAGCAACATCTGTTGGATCTGATGCACACCAAAAAGAATTAGGTTTTTTCTTTAACGGGGTTAAAGTTCCTGCAGTTACTAATTCGCTAGTAATTCTTTCCCATTCAGCATCAGAGCCATCACATACATATATTTGATCTGGTTGAGTCAGCTCTGCAACTTCTGAAATCCATGCAGAGAGACCGACGTGCTTAATATCTTGGATCTTCATTGATCCTCCCCGGTAGGTAACGGAAGGGTAATACTCCAGGATTACAACTTCGCCCTTTTAAGTGTTCACTCGGTCACAAGTTGCAGATATCGCATCAAATCGGGCTCCTTGCGGTAGCGCGCCTCACAAATTAGGCTCGTCCAATCTATTAATCATCTATTACTCATATGGGGGTTCTAATGAATAAAAAGAAAATATCAATTCTTGCACTTATTGCGATTTCAGCAATGGTTCTCACTGGCTGCGCAAAATCCGACTCTTCTAGCAAAACTGCTACCGCTTCATGCGCAAAAGCAGATTTACAAACTTTAACTGCCGGAAAATTAACTATTGCAACTGGCCAACCTGCATATTATCCATGGGTAATAGATGACAAGCCAGAAAGCGGTAATGGATTTGAGGCAGCCGTTGCCTACGCAGTTGCTAAGCAACTCGGTTACACAAACGAAGAAGTTGTCTGGGTTCGGACCACTTTCGATGGCGCAGTTGCACCTGGCGCGAAAACTTTTGATTTCAACTTGCAACAATTTTCAATCACTGACGAACGCAAAGCTGCAGTTGATTTCTCATCACCGTACTACACCGCACCTCAAGCAATTGTCTCTTTTGCAGGTAGCAAAATTGAAGGTAAAACATCGTTTGCAGATTTAAAGGGTGCAAAGTTAGGTGCCGCTGTTGGCACAACTTCACTTGATGCAATCTCTAACCAGATCGGTGGCAAACCGCAAGTATTTAATGACAATGCTGCTGCGGTCTCTGCGCTAAAAAATAAGCAAATTGATGGTTTAGTTGTCGATTTGCCTACTGCTTTCTATCTATCTGGCGTTGAAATTCCAAAGGGAATAATTGTTGGCCAATTACCATCCAGCGGTACTGGCGATCAATTTGGTCTTTTGCTTGCAAAGGACAGTCCATTAACTACATGCGTATCTAGCGCTGTTGATGCAATCACCGCTGATGGAACGCTCGATGCGATTACCACTCAATGGTTATCGACAGAAGCTGGCGCACCTGTAATCAAAGAATAGTTACGAGTTAAGGTAGTTTGGCGACCATGTCTGCAAATAGTTCATGGTCGCCAAGCTCTCGTGAATTAGAGCGCCGCGCTACTAGAGATCGAATATCTAAGCGTCAATTTTTAATTGCCGCTATATCTTCAATCATCGTGATCGGCACATTACTAAGTGCAACAATTACTTCTCCTGGTTGGGAAGTTGTAAAGAAAACTTTCTTTGATATCAATTATGGCAAGGAAGTACTACCAACAGTCATTCAAGGTCTCTGGTTAAATTTAAAATTAACTGTTATTGGTTCAATCTGTATTGGCGCTATTGCGCTCACTTTGGCAATTTTAAGAACTACAAAATCAGCTGCGCTGACTCCATTTAGATTTTTAGCTGCCGCATACACAGACATTTTTCGGGGCGTGCCACTCCTATTAGTTATTTTGCTAGTTGGCTTTGGTGTTCCTGCGTTGCAATTGAAAGCGATAACTAGCAACGTAACAATTCTTGGTTCAATCGCAGTCATATTGACTTATTCTGCCTACGTTTCCGAAGTTATCCGTAGTGGAATTCTTTCAATCCATCCAAGCCAAAAAGCAGCAGCCAGATCGCTCGGCTTATCTAGCGCTCAGACCATGCGATATGTAGTTCTGCCGCAAGCGCTGCGCCGAGTTATCCCGCCATTATTAAATGATTTTGTATCCCTGCTCAAAGACACCGGCCTAGTTTCAATTCTGGGCGTAATAGATGCAATTCGCGCAGCACAGATTAATAGCAGCAGAACTTTCAATTACACACCATATGTTGTAGCAGCAATTCTATTTCTATTAATTACGATTCCGCTTACGCGATATACCGACAAAACTATTCGCGGCACTTACTCTAGGCAGAATGCGGAAGGCGCAATCTGATGAAACCAGTTCTAGAGATTCAGAATCTGCGTAAAGCATTTGGCGCTGAAGTTGTAATAAACGATTTATCTTTGGAAGTTCCAGTTCATACTGCAACCGTTCTAATTGGCGCATCAGGATCAGGAAAGTCCACGCTTTTGCGATGTATTAATCTTTTGGAAACTATTGATGATGGCGCCATTTTTCTAGATGGAAATGAGATTTCGGACCCAGAGATTGATCCAGATGAAATTCGGCGAAAACTCGGAATGGTTTTTCAATCTTTTAATCTATTTCCGCATATGACCGTTCGCGAAAATATTGCGTTATCCCCGATAAAAGTGCATAAAAAATCCAAGGAAGAAGCGATTGAAATTTCAAATCAACTTTTAAAGCGTTTTGATTTATTGGATAAAGCTGAGCAATACCCGGATCGACTAAGTGGTGGCCAACAACAACGGGTTGCCATTATCCGTTCGCTCGCAGTTAATCCGCGGTTATTGTTATTGGACGAAGTAACTTCAGCGCTCGATCCAGTATTAGTAAATGAAGTCTTAAGTATTGTGCGTGATTTAAAGAGCGATGGCATGACTATGGTTTTAGCCACTCATGAGATGGGTTTTGCCACGCAAGTAGCAGATCAAGTCTGTTACTTGGAATCTGGCACAATTATTGAACGTGGCACACCTAAGGAAGTTATTGGAAATCCAAGTAATCCCAAGACTAAAGATTTTATTAATCGAGTTCATCAAGCTGGACGGCTTTAAGGTACTCTCCCCAATATGACCATTGAAAAATATAAACTTGCACCCGGTTTAGAAATTTCACGGGCAGTTACAGGTTTATGGCAAATCGCCGACATGGAAAAGAATGGAAATACGCTAGACCCAGTTGCGACCTCAGCATTTATGGCCCCTTATGCAGATGCTGGTTTAAATACTTTTGATATGGCAGATCATTACGGTTCTGCCGAAATTATCGCTGGTTATTTTAAAAAGAATAACTCGAGTGGTAAGTCAGCCACGATGTTAACGAAGTGGGTACCTAAGCCAGGTCCAGTTACCCGCGAGCAAGTTCGTGCTGCAATTAAAGAACGCTGTGATCGCTTACAAACTGACAAAATTGAATTACTGCAATATCACGCATGGAACTTTGCAAATCCATATTGGTTAGATGCCTTAATTTATTTACAGGAATTAAAAACTGAAGGTTTGATTGGAGCCATTGGAACTACAAACTTTGATACTGCTCATCTCCGTATTGCTAAATCAAGCGGTATTAATTTGATCTCTAATCAGATTTCCTATTCTTTAATAGATCAACGCGGTGGCGGCAAGATGGCGAATTATTGCGCCGAGAATGGAATTGCTATTTTGGCTTATGGGACTTTGTGTGGCGGCTTTCTTTCCAGCAAATGGTTAGGAAAGGCTGAACCAACTCCCGATGGATTGACTAACTGGTCCTTAATGAAATATAAGAGGTTTATCGATTCGGCTGGCGGTTGGGCTAAATTCCAAAACGTGTTACAAGCTCTAGACAGCGTAAGTAAATCAACTGGTAAATCAATCTCAACAATCGCAAGTAAATACCAACTTGGACAAAAAGCTGTTGGTGCCGTAATTATCGGAGCACGACTCGGCGAAAACGCACATATTAGCGATGCCGCATCGCTATTTGCGTTCGAATTATCTGACTCCCAACGAACCGAAATTGCAACAGCGCTGGCTGAGCTATTACCGATCCCTGGTGATTGTGGCGATGAATATCGAAAACCACCTTACCTAACTGCTTCTGGCGATTTAAGTCATCATTTAGATGATTTTCCACCAGTTTATAAATCAATTGAATCTGCTGGAAAAACTCGAATTGATTCTGGCACAACTTGGGAAGTATTAGCTGGATATTCGCGCGCCATAAAAATTGGAGATCGTGTTTTAGTATCTGGCACAACTGCAACTCATGGAACTCTAGCAATCGGCATAAATGACCCAATTGCACAAACCCATTTTGTAATTGACAAAATCGAGGCATCCCTAGAATCTCTAGGATCAAAATTGAGTGATGTAGTGCGTTCTCGAATCTATATAAGTGAAATGAATAACTGGGAAGCTATCTCCAGAGTTCACGGTGAAAGATTCGCCGATATAAGACCCGCTAATACAATGATTGAAGCAAAGTTAATCGGTTCAGAATACTTAGTAGAGATTGAAGTAGAGGCAGTCATTCAATGATTAAACGTGAACTTGTTTCAGGCTATCAAATTGCTCCAGTAATTAAAGGTGGTTGGCAATTAAGTTCTGGGCACTCGTTAAACCGAAAAATAGAAGACGAACAAGCAGTAGCCGATACCATCGCATTTATAGAATCTGGCATCACAACTTTAGACTTTGGTGATATTTACACTGGAGTAGAAGAGTTAATTGGTAAAGCGTTATCCGAATTAACTAAGAAAAAGGGATCTAGCGCACGGAACGATATCCAGCTCCATACTAAATATGTCCCAAACGAGAAATTTCTAAGCGACTTTGACAGCTCTGATGTCAGCGCGATAGTTAATCGGTCACTCCAACGTTTAGGAGTGGAGCAAGTTGATATCGTGCAACTCCATTGGTGGAAATATGAAGACCGCCATTATTTAACCGCTATGGAAGAACTATTTAAATTAAAGGCTGCGGGAAAAATTAGACACGTTGGCGTTACAAATTTCGATGTGGAGCGTCTTAAGGAGATGGTTTCAGCCGGATTCACGCCGGCGAGCCATCAAATTCAATACTCGATTTTAGATCGCCGAGCCGAAGCTGGTATGGCCCAGTTTTGCATTGAAAATGGAATTGGAATTCTCTGCTACGGAACTGTTGCAGGTGGATTCTTTTCTGAGAAATTCTTAAATAAACCAGAGCCAAAAGCTGTAGAAACCCGATCTAATATTAAATACCAATTAATAATTGACGAATTCGGCGGTTGGGATTTGTTCCAAGAACTTCTAAACGTATTAAACAAAATTGCAATTTCACATCAAGCCGATATCGGCACTATTGCATCTGCTTGGGTACTTAATCGCCCAGCAGTTAAAGCAGTAATTGTTGGAGCTCGCAACATCTCACACATGGACTCAAATCTAAAAATTCCTAAAATAAAATTCACTGATGTAGAGCTATCTGAAATCAATGAGGTATTGAAAAAATCTAAAGGACCGAATGGACCGGTTTATCATTTGGAAAGATACTTTGATAAGCATCGCAACATCATGCACACCAACAATAATTAAGTTAAATCTCCCGAATTTAATTTAACTTTTCTAGTTCGCTCAATCCGCATTACTACCCGTTCGTCAGGATCTGGACAAACTGCAAAAGAATCTTTCTCTAGCCAATCTCCATCTGGCATCTGACGTTGTTTTGCAGGGAGCAATGGCATTACCGCTTGGATTGCATACATACAAAAATGTTTACCTTCTGGAATCCGCAACTCGGCGCTATTTGTTACTTCAAAGTAATCGCCAACTTTCATACCGCAGACAGACCGGCCCTCGATTCGGTCCACAACTACCCGAAGATCAAAGAGCTCCATATCGCTAGATGTCGCTTCGCTCACATCATTTATCGTAAAGGATTGGCTGACAGAAGCCTATTTCTTAAAGTAGGTTTCACCTACTCATTATCCAGGCGATCGAGGTAGGCAAGTGGCCGAGTTTGTGCAGTTGCTCTTCAACGGATTAGTTGAAGGATCAATTTTCGGAATAGCTGCGCTTGGAATTTCATTAGTTTACTCAGTACTTCATTTAGTTAATTTCGCAGCTGGTGACTTTTTGACCCTAGGCGCATTCACAACATTCTTTTTAGTTACTTCGCAAAAAGTTCCATTTGTGCTTGCCGTCTTACTCTCGATGGTAATCGGAGTATTAATTTCATTATTACTCGAATTTATTTTATGGCGCAAACTCCGACGCAGTGGCGCTGGAATGCTTGCGCTTTTCCTAGTCGCAACCGGAATCGCATTCATTCTCCGTCAATCAATTGCATTAACATTCGGGAGCGATAGCCGTAGATTTGATATAGACCAATTGAAAACTTATGAATTCCTCGGTGCTCAAATAGCTAGAGCCCAATTAATAGTTTTAGTTTGCGCTTCAATTGCTATTACTGGAATTGCACTCTTTATTAAGAAATCTAATATCGGTAAAGATATGCGGGCTTATTCAGATAATGCATCGCTCGCCGCTGTTTCTGGAATAAATGTTGAACGAGTAATTATTGCCACCTGGACAATTAGCGGAGCATTCGGTGCACTTGCTGGCGTGTTTCAAGGAACGGTGCAAGGTCAATTTACAAATGGAATGGGTTTAGATCTTTTGCTCTCGATTCTGGCTGCAGTTGTGCTGGGCACAATTGGTGATGCTTATGGCGCTTTGATCGGTGGCTTTGTGCTTGGCGTTGTAATGGAACTTTCAACCTGGGATGCCCTCGCTGGTGGTATTCCATCTACATATAAACCAGTAGTTGCTTTCGCAGTTTTAGTGATCGTATTGCTCTTCAAGCCTGAAGGAATTTTTGGCGTGAAAGCGAGAAAAATTTAATGACTGCGATTTTGCAACCAGGTTTCTGGGTTTTCATTTTAACGATGTCGGGAATCTACGGAATATTTACTCTTGGCCTCCAAGTTCAATATGGAGTTGGTGGAATTCTAAATTTTGGCCATGTAGGCATGATGGCGCTCTCTTCCTACACAATGGCTATTTTGGTCATTACTCACGGCTTTAACTTCTGGATCGCAGCAGCCTTAGGAGTTGCAGTAGCAGCGCTCGGTGGCGCTTTTCTAGGATTAACTACGCTCAGATTAAGGGGAGATTACTTCTCTATTGTCAGTATCGCCTTCTCTGAAATCGTTAGATATGTAATTTTTAATTCCGACGGACTTACTGGCGGCGCACAAGGTTCATTAGCAATTCCAGCAATTGGTGATTCCTATCCTTCATATACCGATACTTGGGACACAATTTTGTATTGGATTCGAGATCGACTTACGCCATTTTTAGGTGACAATGCAGATCGAGATCTATCAATGGGAATTTTAGTTTGGATAACTTTGGGTGTATTGCTGATCTTAGTTTCTAGACTTGAGCGGACTTCATGGGCGCGGGTACTTCGTGCAACACGCGAAGATGACGATGTGCCATCTGCGTTAGGTAAAAATGTTTTCCGATTCCGATTGCAAGCTGTAATAATCGGATCAATCATCGGCGGTATTGCTGGTATTTACTGGGCGCTTCAAGTTTCACTTCTATCACCGGATGACTTCTTAACCATTGTTACCTTCTATTCTTGGATGATTTTAATTCTTAGCGGCGCAACAAAAGTTAAAGGGTTAGCCGTTGCTGCAATATTCTTTGGTTTCTTATACGGCGGTACTCGATTCTTTACTTTCTGGCCATTCTCAACTTTCGATTCATCACAACGCTCTTATATTCGAATCATGATTATTGGAATAGTTTTAATTATTTTAATGATGCGTCGTCCACAAGGAATTTTCGGCAAGCGTGCGGAGATGGTCCTTGAATAATCTAATTCTCGAAGTTAAAGATGTAGCTATCTCTTTCGGTGGCGTTAAAGCAGTTAACGGAGCCACGATGAGCGTGGAAGTTGGCAGCGTTACTTCAGTAATTGGCCCAAATGGCGCTGGTAAAACCACACTTTTTAATTTAATTAGTGGCGCAATCAAGCCTGATTCGGGAACCATACTTTTCCAAGGATTTGAGATTCAAAAACTGCTCCCCCATAAAATTGCCAGCCGTGGGATAGTGCGAACTTTTCAAGGCGCTAAAGTAATTAAACGGCTAAGTGTTATTGAAAACCTCATGCTCGGAGCTCAAAACAACCCAGGCGAGAGTTTGATCAATTTCTTCAATCCCAAGGCACGGACCGCCTTTGAGAACCAAGCCCGTGAACGAGCCATGGAGCTGTTAAAGCAAGTTGGTATAGAACGTTTCGCAAATGATTATGCTGGAATTCTCTCTGGTGGCCAACGCAAACTTCTCGATCTAGCCAGAGCGCTAATGGCGGAGCCAGTCATGTTGCTCCTTGATGAACCGTTTGCTGGTGTAAACCCAACTCTGGTAGAGAAATTATTAGAAGTGTTGCATGCGCTTCGAACTGAGCATCACCTAACTTTTCTATTGGTTGAGCACGATTTAGAAACCGTGATGAATATTTCTGATCGAGTCGTAGTAATGGCAGAAGGCCGGGTAATCGCAAATGGTTTACCAAAATCAATTTATGAAAATCAAGCAGTAGTCGATGCCTATCTCGGCACTAGAAAGCAAGCATGATGACAAAGCCTCTATTAAAAATCTCGGGCCTCGAAGGTGGCTATGGCGATATTAAAATTTTGAACGGTGTCAATATTGAGGTTCCAGAAAAATCTGTCGTAACAATTGTTGGTCCTAATGGCGCTGGTAAATCTACAATAATGAAAGCAATCTACGGTATTGCCAAAGTTTCAGCTGGAACTGTAACCATCAACCATGAAGGCGCCGATATTGATGTGCTAGCGACAAAGCCATATCACCTCTCTAAAATTGGAATTGGATACGTTCCGCAAATTGAAAATATTTTTTCAGCGATGACTATTGATGAAAACTTAGATGTCGGATTCATCCCTGAATCTGGAAAACCACTTAGTGAATTAAAAGAAAGTATGTACGAGCGTTATCCAGACCTAGTCTCACGAAAAAAGGATCGAGCTGGAGAACTCTCCGGCGGCCAACGTCAAATGTTGGCGCTAGCTCGTGCCTTGATGTCTTCCCCAAAACTTTTACTACTTGATGAGCCCTCGGCCGGATTAGCGCCCGCTTTAGTTGATCAACTATTTGATGAGTTGGTTCGAATCAATCAATCAGGGGTCACGATCTTGATGGTGGAGCAGAACGCTCGCCGGGCCCTGGAAATCTCGAGCTATGGCTATGTCCTGGATATGGGCAAAAATCGCCACGAAGGTCCAGGCAAATCCCTTGCAGTAGACCCGGAAATCGTGGGGATATATTTCGGAAAACGGACTACAAAGTAACAAATTGTTACGCTAGCATTCTGCTCCCGAGTCCTGCCCTCGTAGGACGACTTAATTCTAGGAGCTCTATGAATAAGAAGCGTGGCGCCCTTGTCGCATCTGCGGCATTAGCAATCACCGCACTATTTACTTCATCACTTCCAGCAAACGCGGCTGCCGTCGATATCCGTATCGGAACAGTCCAACCTATGACCGGAGCAGGATTTGCTGCTTACGGAACTGGTTTAGCTAACGCTGCTGCATTTGGTGTTACATCTGTAACCACTGCGATGACCGCAGCTGGCGTTGCAGGTTCATGCAAAATGATCGCTCAAGAAGACTCAGTCTCTGATGCGCCATCAGTTGCAACCGAAGCTGCTACAAAGCTTGTTAAATCTGACAAAGTTAACTTCATCGTTGGTTCACTAACTTCCGGTGCATCTCTTGCAATCGGAGCTGTTACAGCTGCATCAGCAGGCACAATTGCAATTGCCTCTGCTGCTTCATCACCAGCGCTAACAACTTTCAAAGATAACGACACTTTGTTCCGTACCTATCCTTCAGATCTATTGCAGGCGCAAGCGCTAGTGAAAGCAATTTCAACAGCGTATAGCCCAACTGCATGGGTAACTGTTGGTGCGATCAACAACTCATTCGGAACTGGTCTCGCAAACGCATTTAAAAAAGCTTGGTTAGCTCAAGGTGGACATATCGGCGGAACAGTTCTTTGGAACTCAGGCGCTGCTTCATATGATTCAGAAGCTGCAGCACTTGTAAAGACAAAGCGCGATGCTTTCGTCTTCGTTGATTATCCAGATTCATTCGCTAAATTAGCACCAGCTTTAACACGTACTAAAAAGTGGGATCCAAAAACTACTTTCATGACTGAAGCATTCAATGATGACTCAGCTGTTAAGACAGTTGGCGCATCATTTATGAACGGTATCCGTGGTACATCTGCAAAGACAAACGGAACTTCTGCTGCTACCTGGTCAACTGCTTTCAAAGCTGCATATCCAAAGAACCCAGGCACATTCGTTGATGGTTCTGGCTTTGATGCTGCAGTTCTAGCTTGCCTTGCAGGTATCTCTGCTGGTGCAACTACAGCTAAGGCTCTTGCAAAAGGTCTTCGCAACGTAGGTGGCAACAACGGTGGAACTGCTTATGCATGGAACGAATTAACAGCTGCTGTTAAGGATGTTGCTGCAGGAAAGCCAATCACTTATAACGGTGTATGGGGTTACACAAAATTCGATAAGGCCGGCGACCCAGCGGGTGGCGCTTTCGAAGTTTGGTCCATCAAAGATGGCGTAATCATCCACAACGATAAATTAGACGTTAAGTTCTAATTTAAGAATCAAAAAAAGCCCCGACGAAAGTCGGGGCTTTTTTATTTACGATTAATTTATCCCATTACCGTTCCGGAAGAGTTTTCGTTTATTTTTCGTTTACGTGAGTAGGTGCCAATATTAATTTTATGGCCGGTGTACTCGCCCATTATTTCAACTGGATTATTATCGTGATCTGCGCCAGCTTCGACCTCTGAAATTAACTTAAACATCAATTTGCCAACAAAAGGTGCATTCTTAAATTGATTACCACTAGTACCCATCGCAACGTAATATCCAGGCAAATTAGTTTTATCGTAAATCGGGGTCCAATCAGCAGCTACATCATAGATTCCAACAATTCCAGATGGTGACGATGGCATTTGCAACGCAGGTAACCTTCTAGCAACGCGCATTACTTGCGATTCAAAGAGCGCCTGAGTGCGGACCATATTTACTTTATCCAGATCATCAACCCACTCCAAAGGTTCACATTCTGGTTCAGTTCCACCTAGCAATATTGCACCACCCGGTGAAGGTCGCATATAAGTACCAAGGTCCATATCCCCAATCATGGGTCCGGTTAAAAGATTTAGCGGTGTAGAAATGTGGTGAACTTCTTGGCGCATTGGTCGAACTGCAATGGTGAAATCTTCGCCAACTCCTGCCATCTCATTAATTTTTCCACTCCAAGGTCCGCCAACATTTATCACGATATCTGCACGTAGCTCAGAACCATCAGAGAGCGTCACGCCAAGCACTCGTTCATCATTTTTGATAATTCCGATTACTGAAGTTCTAAATTTCATTTTTGCCCCATTTGCGACTGCCGCAGCAGCTAAATTTTGGGCAGCGAGAAGTGGATCGTTTACATATCCGCCATCTTTTGTGTACATCGCAGTTAATTCGCCATTAGCTTCATCCCAAAATGCATCATCGGTGATTTTTTTTGGCGGCCAATATTTTCCAGTGTCAAAGCCTGGAATTCCTTCCGCAAGTTCCTTTGCTCCCCAAATTTCATAGGGAATACCAACTTCGTTAAAAAGCGCTTCAGTTGATTCAAATGGCATAAAAGGCACTTCAACCATGACAACGCCAGCGTTAACAACTTCGGCGTAATGATCTAACTTCACTCCTAAATGTGTCGGCCAATTTTGCCAACCACGATAAGACTCCCAGGCAAGTGCAACTGAATCAAAGGTTGAATAGTTAAATCTAATTACTGCACTGGAAGCGCTAGTTGAACCTTGCCCAGCACCGGATTCTTTATCAATAACTGTTACGGCATATCCATTCTTTGCTAATTCCCAAGCAACCGAAGATCCAATTACTCCGGCACCGATTACGATTGCGCTCTTACTCATCTATTTCCAACTCACTCCAGTTAGTTCTTCACTTATGCTCCACAAGTTTGTAGCCAGCATCTGATCGTAAGCAATTTCTCTCGCCCTTGTTAGTTTAGGGGAACCTCGCATCTCCATCAATCCACTTGGCGCTACAAATAATCCACCAAATAAACCTGGATGCGTGGCGGCTAATAAAATAGGCAGCGCACCATTTGTAGCGCTTTGGCCGAATAATTTATTTATGATCGCAGTAATCTTTTCTTCAGTTGAATTCTCGCGAATTCGTGAAGAAACCATCTGTAAGTTTGTATTGGCGTAACCTGGGTGGGTCGCTATCGAAATGAATGGCCAATTGTTGATCCGTGCTTTTCGTTCCAATTCAAAGGAAAATAATAAGTTTGCAAGTTTGCTGGTTCCATAAGCGCCCCAAGGTGAATACTTTTTATTACCTAGCGCTATATCTTTAATTTCATCAAGCGAACCTGAGCCAAATGAACCCATCCGATGCGCAAAGCTTGATACTGTGATAATTCGATGGGTAATCTGGTTCTTAATTAGACCAGTAAATGCAAAATGTCCGAGGTGGTTTGTGCCGAATTGCGTTTCAAAACCATCCACGGTTTTCGCAAACGGAATTGCCATAATGCCGGCATTAAGTATTAATACATCATAAGTTCCAGTTACTGCTCGCGCAGCTTTTCGCACGCTCTCTAAATCCGTTAAATCCATCTCAATGAAATCAACTTTCTCACTAGCGATTTCATTTAAAGTTTCATTAGCCTTTTTTGTTGAACGAGCAGTAATTGTTACGTGAGCGCCATTTCGCGCAAGTTCGCGGGCTGTTTCTCGGCCAAGTCCACTAGTTCCACCAGTAATTAAAAATCGCTTTCCACTTTGATCGTATAAATCTTGGACGCGCCAACCCCGTGGGATGTGTGCCGTTGATTGTGAATTCACGTGGAGCTAAGGGGATTTGAACCCCTGACCCCCTGCATGCCATGCAGGTGCGCTACCAGCTGCGCCATAGCCCCTTGATTTAGGGAGACCTTATCTCACTTCTACTTTGTATCTCTAATTTGATTTACATTCTCGGATTCTGGGTCGGCACCGCTCTCTTCGCCATAAACAATCTCTGGCAATGATCCTGCATTATGTTCAACCAATACCCATTTATCTCGGTGATCTAACGGGTTTACACCGCGTTCAACAATTGACCATGCGGCGTTTGAAAGTCCACCAATAACGCTCCATTCGGATTGCGGTAAATTTAAAATCTTTCCTAACGCACATCTAATGGTTCCGCCATGCGTTACAACAATCAGCGTTCCATCATGATCAATTAGAGCTCTATCAATTGCTGATAGCGCACGTTGCGCAACTTCACTGCGACGCTCGCCAATCTCGCCAGCTTTTTCATCAGTGCCATCTATCCACTTCACAAATCTTTCGTAATCATTTTTTCGGTTCTCTTCGCCGGTCTTCCCTTCCCAATTTCCGCCATTAGTTTCGCGTAAATCTCGATCTTTGATAATTTCAAGTTTAACAAGCTTCGCTAATTCCGATGCTGTTTTAAAAGCTCGATCTAAATCGCTTGAAATTATTTTTGTCGGATTCATGTTCGCCAAAATCGCAGCAGAGCGCTTTGCTTGGTTCACACCTACGGCATTTAACGAAATGTCGGAATGACCTTGAAATCGATTTTCAATGTTCCAATCCGTCTGGCCATGTCGCCAAAAAACTATTCGCTGTTTTTTCATAATCAGAGTTACTCGCGTTTTTGCTTTTCAAGTTCGGCAACAGCATCAAGCTTTATGCTTGGACAATCACTCCAAAGACGATCCAGCATGTAATACTGGCGGATCTCCTCGCTTTGAATATGCACTACCAAATCAGAATAATCGAGTAACACCCAATGTCCGGTACTTTCGCGACGAGCTGGTTTCTCCCCAATGGCTGCCAATTGACGTTCGACTTCGTCTGCGATGGCATCCACTTGACGTTCATTTTGTCCTGAAACTATTAGGAAAACTTCCGATAGCACCATCTGTTCAGATAGATCAACTGCCACCAAATTAGTTCCCAGTTTTTCTATGACTGCAAATGCCGCCTTCTGAGTTAGTGCAATAGTGCTTTCACGCGCTGGCATAAAGCCCATTTCTCTTGATGTATTGTAAAACTAAATCCGGTACAGCTGAGGTTACTTCTTTTCCGGTAAATATCGTATTTCTGATCTCTGTCGATGATAATTGCAAGGCATCTATCTCTAGCGAAGTTAAATTCGCACCGGAAATAGGAGTAAAAGTCGAACCTGGTCGGAGAATTACTAGGAAATCTACTAACTGACTCAACTCTGAAAACCGATGCCACTTCGGTAAATTCAAAGCTGCATCTGAACCTAATATCCAAGTAAATGCATCGGTGCTAACTGATTTCAAATGTGCCACTGTATCGATTGCATAGGAATTTTGGTTATTTTCTAATTCAAAAGTATTAACTTCAATTTTTTCCTGCACTTGGATTGGAAGTTCAGTAATCGCAAGTTTTACCATTGCCAGTCTAGATTTTGAATCGGCTTGTGGCGGTGAAAGTTTTAATTGTGGCTTACCACTTGGAATAACAATGATCTTTTTGAAGAGATTGCGCTGTATTACTTCAGATAAGAGGTGTAAATGTCCACGATGAATCGGGTCAAAAGTTCCCCCGAAAATTGCGGTTCGAGAATTAATCGCGACCAAGACGAAGAACTAAGTACAACAGAAGCGAAAGAACTGCAAAGGCAAATAATCCGAAAAATACTGGCGGCGCAGGCAACTCTCGAACAGCTGCTTCGGCTAAGGATTGGTATCTATTCATGTCGTTATCTTATAACCCTGACGGACCAGATTCCAATAATCGAGAAAATCGCGATTCATCCAATATTTGGAGTCCTAATTCTTCTGCTTTTTGAAATTTAGAACCAGGCGCTTCGCCAACTACAACGTAATCAGTTTTTTTCGATACTGAGGAAGCAGATTTTCCACCTCTGGATGTGATCGCTTCGACAACGCTATCTCGCGTGAAATTTACTAAAGATCCAGTAACTACGATTGTTAAACCAGCTAAAGTCTGTGGCAATTTTTCGGTAACAGCATCAATCATCAAAACCCCAGATTTTTCCCATTTCGTTACGATATTTCGATGCCACTTTTCGCTAAACCATTCTTTGATTGATTGTGCGATAACACCACCAACGCCATCAATATCTGAAAGTTCTTCTAAGGTTGCACGCTCGATATCTGCAATATTTCCAAATCTATTTGCCAGAGCTTGTGCGGCAGTTGGTCCAACATGGCGAATTGAAAGTGCGACTAAAATTCGCCATAACGGACGCGCCTTAGCGCTTTCTAAAGCCGCAATTAACTTCTCCGCATTAGCGCCAATTTCACCATCTTTTTTAATAAAGAATTTAGATTTCTTCAAATCTGAAATTGTTAGCGAAAATATCGCCGACTCATCGTCAATTAATTTATCTTCCAATAAAGCGTTAGCTGCCTCGTATCCCAAAACATCAATATCTAAAGCTGCCCTTGAACCAATGTAATAAATCCGTTCCCGCAATTGAGCCGGGCATGATTGCGAATTGGGGCAACGAATGTCGATATCGCCTTCTGACATTGCGCGCAGCGTTGAACCGCAATCTGGACAATGAGTTGGCATTTCAAATGGACGCTCGTTACCGCTCCGCTTTTCAATGACCGGACCGAGGATCTCTGGAATTACATCACCGGCTTTTCGTAAAATAACTACATCGCCAATCAAGATTCCTTTGCGAGTAACTTCTTGGGCATTATGAAGCGTCGCATTTGTCACGGTTGATCCCGCTACTCGGACCGGTTCCATAAACCCAAATGGCGTCACTCTCCCAGTTCTGCCCACGCTAACTTTTATATCTAATAACTTAGTAGTTACCTCTTCTGGCGGATATTTGTAGGCGATTGCCCATTTAGGCGCTCTAGAAGTGAAACCAAGAGCGTTTTGGATTTCCCGTTCATTAACTTTAATTACAATCCCATCTATCTCATGCTCCACATCGTGGCGATGCTTTAAATAAAACTCGATGAACTCAGCAACTTCAGCTTTGGATTTAACTACTTGGTAGCGATTACTAATTGGCAGTCCCCAGTTTTTAAGTGTGGCGTAAGCGGAACTTTGCGATTCAAATTTAGCGCCATCAACTGCACCAACCCCATGAAGTACAACATCAAGCGGTCGAGAAGCGGTGATCCTTGGATCTTTCTGTCGGAGAGATCCAGCCGCTGCATTCCGAGGATTAGCAAAAGGCGCTTTACCGGACTCTTCAAGCGCTTCGTTAATTTCATTAAATGCAGCAACTGGAAAGAAAACCTCTCCTCTTACTTCAATTAATTTCGGAATGTCCTTTCCAATTAATTGGTGCGGCACACTTTTAATAGTCTTGATATTAAGCGTGACATCTTCGCCAGTAGCGCCATTTCCGCGAGTTAGCGCCCTTGTCAGTTTTCCGTTCTCATAAATTAGATTTATCGCCAAGCCATCCACTTTTACTTCACATAACCAAGTATTTGATGTGGATTCTTTAGCAACTCTTTCAAACCATGAATTGAGCTCCGCTTCATCGAAGACATTATCTAAGCTCATCATTTTTTCAATGTGATCATATTGTTGAAAATGAGTGGCGAATCCGCCACCTACCTCAAGAGTGGGTGAATTTGGATCGCATAATTCGGGATTTGCGCCTTCTAACTTTAATAACTTTTGCCAAAGTTGATCAAATTCTCCATCTGAAATGATTGGCTTATCAAGTACGTAATAACGAAATTGATGATCTCGAATTTCGTTAACTAATTCATTCATTTCTTTGCGCGCTGAACTTTTGCTCATACTTACTTAGTTTCCGTGATAGTTGCCGAACCAACCACTCGATCACCATCATAAATAACCATTGCTTGTCCGGGAGCTAAACCAAATAGTGGTTCTGCTAGATCAGCAATTAATTTCTCGTCGCCATCTTCAATAAGTCGGTAATAGGTGCAAGGAAGCGGCGCGCCATGTGCTCTTACCTGCGCTAAACCTGCAAGAGGAGCGCTTGCAAGTGCCTCAGGAATTGGTCCGCACCAGTTTGGAGTTCCACCAATAATTTTTTCAACTGCTAAAGCTTCATGATTTCCAACAACAACGGTGTTTGTAATTGGCTCAACTTTCAAAACATAACGCGGCACACCGCCTGCAGCAGGAACTGTAAGCCCAAGACCTTTTCGCTGACCGATTGTGTATGTATATGCACCTTTATGTTCGCCAAGCTTCTTGCCGGTTTCATCTACTATCGGGCCAATTTCGCTTCCTAGGCGATCTCTTAACCAACTTGCATTATCGCCAGATGGCACAAAGCAAATATCATGGCTATCGGGTTTATTTGCAACTGAAAGTCCACGTGCTTCTGCTTCAATTCTCACATCTTCTTTTCGAGTATCACCCAACGGAAAAATTGCACCAGAAATTTGCTTTGTAGTTAAAACTGCTAATACATATGATTGGTCTTTAGCAGGGTCGACAGCACGATAAAGCAATCTGCCATTTTCACTCTCTTTAGTTTGCGCGTAATGGCCAGTAATAACGCCATCAAATCCCATAGCTTGCGCGCGATCTAATACCGCTTCGAACTTAATTTTTTCATTACAACGCAGGCATGGGTTTGGCGTTTTTCCATTTGCATATTCGGATAGGAAATTTTCTACAACGCCTTGATGGAATTCATCTGACATATCCCAGATATAGAACGGGATTCCAATTACATCAGCAGCTCTTCTGGCATCATGAGAATCTTCAACGGTACAACAACCTCGCGCACCAGATCGATACTTTTGTGGGTTTTTTGAGAGCGCTAAATGCACTCCGATAACATCATGTCCAGCCGCCACTGCACGTGCAGCTGCTACGGCAGAATCCACGCCACCGCTCATTGCCGCAATTAGTTTCATGACTTTGCCTGCGCAGCCCGTGCCCGTGTTACAACCTCACCAATCACAGATACAAGATAATCAATATCACTGTCATTATTTGCAGAACTAATTGAAAACCTGAGCGAAGATTTCGCCGCTTTTGCGCTTAAACCCATCGCCATCAGCACATGGCTTGGTTGTGGAACTCCTGCGCTACATGCCGAACCGGTTGAAGTAGCAATTCCTTGTGCATCCAAAAGTAGTAATAACGCATCACTCTCAGTACCAGGGAAAGTTATATTTGCAATTCCCGGAAGTGATAAATCAGCTGCCGCGCCATTAACGGATATATCTGGAATAACTTTTGAAATTTCCGAAATTAATCGCTCACGCATTTTCGAAACAGAACTAATCCGCGTTTCCAAAGTTTCAGCAGCGAGTTTTGCAGCAGCTGCAAAACTAACAACGGCGGGAGCGTTTAGAGTTCCACTACGAATATCCCGTTCTTGGCCACCGCCATGCAATATTGGCGTAATTTCTAGCGCACGTTTTAGAATCAATATCCCAATACCAAGTGGACCACCGATTTTATGTCCGCTCAAAGTTGCTGCAGTTAATTCAAGTTTCGCAAAAGAAAAAGGTACTTTTCCAAAACTTTGTACGACATCAGAATGCACCGGAATCTTATGAGCTTGCGAAATTTTTACTATTTCGGTTATTGGTTGTAGGGATCCAACTTCATTATTTGAGTGCATTATGCTAATTACAGCAATTTCATTTGCCCGCTCAATAACAACTTTCTTAAAGTTTTCTATATCAATTATGCCGTTTTCCATGATAGGAATCCGGATAACTTCTGCGCCTTCATGCTCTTCTAACCAATCTACTGGATCCAAAATTGCGTGATGCTCAAAAGCAGAAATTACAATTACTTTGCGCTTGGTATCCTCCGCAAACCTCGTCCAGTAAAGTCCTTTGATAGCTGAGTTATTTGCCTCGGTTCCAGAGCCAGTAAAAATTATTTCACTTGGCGCACAATCGGCAATTTTAGCAATGGTTTCTCTTGCTTCTTCTAAATCTTTTCGAACCGATCTACCTGCAGTATGTAAGCTAGATGGATTTCCAAGTTTTTTTAATTGATTACTAAGCGCAATTATTGCCGGTTCCACCATTGGGGTTGTGGCAGCATGATCTAGGTAAACGCGCATTTGCTAAGTCTAGATGGTGCGGGTTATGCGCGCTTTTTAGCGTTTATTGCAGCCTCTGCTTGTGGCAAGACTGCGAATAAATCTCCTACTATCCCTAAATCGGCAAGATCGAAAATTGGCGCTTCCGGATCTTTGTTTACGGCGATTATGGTCTTACTTGTTTGCATGCCTGCGCGATGTTGAATCGCACCAGAAATTCCGCAAGCTACGTAAAGTTGTGGGCTAACGGTTTTTCCAGTCTGACCAACTTGATGAGTATGTGGGTACCAACCAGCATCAGTTGCAGCTCGCGATGCACCAACAGCTGCGCCTAGCGAATCCGCAAAAGCTTCAACTTTAGAAAAATCTCCGTTAGTTCCACGCCCACCTGAAACTACAATTTTTGCTTCAGTTAATTCTGGCCGTCCACCTTTAACGGCTGGTTGCACATTTGTAATCGAAACTAATTTTGCGCTTTCGCTGACTGCAACGCTAATGTTTTCAATAGCTGGAGTTGATGGTGTTGGCGTGAAATCAATTGCGCTCGGTCTGATCGTAATAATTGGAATTCCAGTTTTAACATGAGAATGAACTGTAAATGATCCACCAAAGATCGATTGGGTTGCAATTAAGTTTTCAGATATATCAATGGCGTCGGTGATTAACCCACTATTTGATTTAACGGCGACACGAGCTGCAATTTCTTTTCCGCGTGCCGAGGTTGAAATTAACAACGCTTTTGGGGATTGTGATGCGACAACTGACGCAACTGCATCCGCCACCGCTGGAATTCCATGCTCCGCGAATTCAGTGCTTTCGCCAATTAAAACTTTTTCAAGATCAAACGCTTTAAGTTGTTCTGCAATGGCCGCACCTTTACCCGGTTCTGCCAAAACCAACGCAGTTACATTTCCAATTCTTTTTCCAAATGCGGCTAACTCACCGGCAGTTTTGGCAACATTCCCAGAGGCGTGATCAACCAAAACTAATACGTTGCTCATACGATCCTCTTTTCTAAAATGAATTCCGCCAATTTGTCGCCACCATTTCCAGAATCTTCTACTTTTTCGCCTTTTTCCCGAGGCGGGCGAGCTGCCGAATCATCAACAATGCTCCAAGCGGTAGCTAATCCAACTTCGGTTGTGGCTATTCCTACATCGCTTAACGATTTGGTATTAATTGTTTTCTTCTTCGAAGCCATGATCCCTTTAAAGGATGGATAACGCGGTTCATTAATTTTTTCAATAACACTAATTACAGCAGGGAAATTAGCAGACATAGTTTCTACGCCAGCATCTGTCATACGATCAATTTCAACTTTATTGGCAGCTACATCAACTTTTAACACGCCGGCAAAAGTTAATTGTGCCCAACCAAGTCGCTCGGCCAACATCGCAGCAATTACGCTCATACGGGCATCTGTGGATTCAGTGCCGCAGAAAACTAAATCGTATCCCCCGGACTTAATAGTTTCTGCCAAAACTTTAGAAGTTGCGAGCGCATCAGATCCAACAAGTGCGATATCTGAAATTAAAATCGCATCGTGAGCGCCCATCGATAAACCTTTACGAATAGCTTCGGTTGCACGATCAGGTCCCATAGAAATTAAAGTTATTGTGTGAGTTGGGGTTTCGCTTCCTTCATTTAACGGCTCAACGATTCTTAGCGCTTCTTCTATTGCATATTCGTCAAGGTCATTTAGAACTGCATCAACGCCGGCGCGATCTAATAATCCATTAACTAATTTTTTTTCAGCCCATGAATCCGGTACTTGTTTTACGCAGACAGCAATCTTCATGCCCGCATCGTACTTGTAAGTTACTCATGAGTTCGATTGAAAAAAGTGTGATGTTAAGCGAGTACTCGGTAGTACTGGCTCTTACACTCTAAACTCACGCCCGTGCTAGCAATCGTGGCTCCTGGTCAAGGAGCGCAAACGCCGGGCTTTCTCAATCCATGGGTGGAGAGCGCTCGTGTTCGTGACCTCTTGGAATGGTGGTCTTCGGTCGCCGAAGTTGATCTAATCCGTTTAGGAACTGTTGCCGATGGCGATGAAATTAAAGATACTGCCAATGCCCAACCGTTGATCGTTGCTGCTGGATTAGTTGGTGCACTTTCACTATTCCCGCACCCTTCCGATGCATTTAATAAAGTTGGGGTTACTGCTGGTCATTCAGTTGGTGAATTAACTGCGGCCGCAGGTGCGCGAGCGATAACTGCGGAGAGCGCAATGGTTTTAGTACGTGAACGTGGCAAAGAGATGGCGAAAGCCTCTGCAATTACCCCAACCGGGATGTCTGCAATTTTAGGTGGCGAGCGAGGCGCTGTACTTGCCGCTATTTCTGCGCTTGGTCTTACCGCAGCAAACGAGAACGGTGCTGGCCAAATTGTCGCTGCTGGAGATTTAACGGCACTTGCAAAGCTTGGCGAAAATCCACCGGAGGGATCTCGGGTTCGAGCCTTATCGGTTGCTGGCGCATTCCACACCACTTATATGCAATCAGCAGTGGAGCGGTTAAAGATGCTATCTAAATCTGTAACGGTTAGAGATCCAAGAACTAAATTTCTTTCAAACAAAGATGGCGTAGTTGTACATCACGGCCGAGAAGTTTTAGATCGCATTGTTGGTCAAATATCGAATCCAGTTCGATGGGATTTATGTATGGAAAGTATGCTCGATTTAGGTGTGACTGCAGTTATCGAAGTTCCACCAGCCGGAACCCTTGTTGGACTAATTAAGCGAGCTATGCCAGGTGTAGAAACGCTGGCGCTTAAAACTCCAGAAGATATTCCAGCTGCTTTGGATTTAATTGCGCGCCATGGAAAACCAAGTCCGCTTGATAACCAGCCAACTTGGCGATTAGTTATTGCGCCATTTAGCGGAACTTTTAAAGTTACAGGTGTCGAACTCGGTGGCAGCTTAAAGCCAGGAACACTCCTTGGATATGTCGAGAATCGACGCGAAAAGATTGATTTAATTGCCGAACACGGCGGCACGATTATTGAATTCTTGGCAGAAGATGGCGATCCAGTTTCACCTGGCCAACCGCTAGTTCGATTACACCCGAACGGACAAATCTGATGGCGCTAAATTTCACACCGAAAAATCGCAACTCACGAATTCTTGCAGTTGGTGCATACCGACCATCTCGATTAATTCCTAACTCTGAAATAGTAGATCAAATTGATTCATCAGATGAATGGATTCGAGAACGCTCTGGCATCGAATCTCGCCGATTTGCTGGACCAGATGAATCTGTAATCTCCATGTCGGAAGCTGCATGTAGGCAAGCCTTAACTCGTTCTGGAATTTCTATGGCAGATGTAGATGCAGTGATAGTCGCAACCATTACATATCCTTTTCAAACACCAAGCGCCGCAACTGAATTAATTTCTCTTTTAGGAAACCCAAAAGCTGCTGCTTTTGATATCTCCGCTGCTTGCGCAGGATTTTGTTACGGAGTTGGAATGGCAAGTGACTTAATTAGAAGTGGTTCGGCAAATTATGTTTTAGTTGTTGGCGTAGAAAAACTCTCTGATTTTACTGATCCGGAAGATCGTGGCACTGCATTTATTTTTGCTGATGGCGCTGGCGCAGTAATCATCGGCCCATCTGAAAGTGCTGGGATTGGACCAACTATTTGGGGATCTGATGCCACAAACCGCGATGCAATCTTGATGACACCTTCATGGATAGATTTAAAGAGCCCAGAATCTTTAGGATGGCCCGACATTTCCATGCAAGGTCAGACTGTTTTCCGTTGGGCGGTTTATCAAATGGCGCCAGTTGGGCTGCAAGCGCTCGCTGCTGCCGGTTTAACTCCAGAGACGCTCGATGCATTTATTCCGCACCAAGCCAATATGAGAATTATTGATGCGATGGCAAAATCTATGAAGCTACCTGATACCGTGGCGATTGCTCGCGATGTAAGAGTTTCAGGGAATACTTCAGCCGCATCAGTTCCAATTGCAATGGATTCATTGCTTGCGCAGCGCCCAGAATTACATGGCAAAACTGCACTAATAATCGGATTTGGAGCAGGATTGGTCTATGCCGCCCAGGCAATAGAACTACCAGCTGCAAGTAGTAATAAGTAATTACTAATACATAAGGAGAATGTAAAAATGTCACTATCACCAGATGCAGTACTAGCCGGACTTAAAGAAATCGTTGAAGAGGTAGCGGGAATTCCTGCAGCATCAATCGAACTTGGTAAGAACTTTACTGACGATCTTGATGTGGACTCGCTCAGCATGGTTGAAGTCGTAGTCGCTGCTGAAGAGCGTTTTGGCGTAAAGATTCCAGATGACAAAGTTACTGAACTTGCAACAGTTGGCGATGCCGTTAACTTTATTGTTAACGCAGCAAAGTAAAAAATTTCTAGCTGGGTTTTAGGTAACCGAGATGAATAAACGTCGCGTAGTAGTAACCGGACTTGGGGCTACTACTCCACTTGGCGGAGATGTCGCAACTACTTGGGCTGCGTTAATTGCAGGCAAAAGCGGTGTGCGTACTCTGCAAGGCGAATGGGTTTCTACGATTCCAGTTTCAATTGGTGCACCTGTTGCAGTAGAGCCGATTGAAGTTATGGACCGGGTAGAAACGCGGCGGTTAGATCGCTCGGAACAATTTGCACTTATTGCATCTCGTGAAGCTTGGCAGGATGCTGGCAAACCTGAAATCGATAAAGAAAGACTTGGGGTTGTAATAGCTTCTGGTATCGGTGGTGTAATAACACTGCTTGACGCTTACGATGTTTTAAAAACAAAAGGCGCGCGTTTAGTAAGTCCGCATACGGTTCCAATGTTGATGCCTAACGGACCTGCGGCAAATGTTGGGTTGGAACTTGGTGCAAAAGCTGGCGTGCACACTCCAGTAAGTGCTTGCGCATCGGGTGCTGAAGCAATCGGATATGCACTCGAAATGATTCGTAATAATCGAGCTGATGTAGTTCTTGCTGGTGGCGTTGAAGCTGCAATTCATGCGCTTCCGATGGCCGGTTTTGCTTCCATGAAAGCTTTATCTACTCGCAATGATGCACCCGAAAAAGCTTCTCGCCCTTACGATGTTAATCGCGATGGTTTTGTACTCGGTGAAGGCGGCGGCGTATTAGTTCTAGAAGAGTATGAACATGCAATCGCACGCGGCGCTAAAATCTATGCAGAAATTGCAGGGCAAGGTTTAACTTCGGATGGTTATCACATTGCAGCTCCAGACCCAGAAGGTAGCGGCGTAAAACGTGCAATAGAAATTGCACTTGCTGATGCAGGGCTTACTACTAAAGATATTTTTCATTTAAACGCCCACGCCACTTCCACACCTGCTGGCGATGTTGCCGAAGCTTGCGCACTGGTTAGCGCATTCGGTGATGAGATTTCACATGTAACAGTTTCTGCCACAAAATCAATGACTGGGCATTTACTTGGCGGCGCTGGTGCAATTGAAGCAATATTTGTTGTGCTTGCATTACATCATCGCCTTGCTCCCCCAACAATAAATGTTGATGAGTTAGATCCAGCAGTAAAAATAGATGTGGTTATTGATGTAGCCAGGCCGTTACCCGCTGGACCGATTGCAGCGCTAAATGATTCATTTGGTTTTGGCGGACATAACGTAGTTCTTGCAGTTAAATCTTACGAAGGTAAGTAAATGAGCGATTCAGTGGAGATTGATCAACGAAATCCGCAATTAAGAATTGAGCGAATCCTAGATCCCGGAACACTTAAATTAATATCCGATCCCGATAAATCTGGGATGTTAGCTGGTCACGGAAGTGTTAACGGTGTTGCGGTAACAGTTTTTGCATGTGATGCCACAATTCAAGGTGGCGCGATGGGAAACGATGGCGCCAAAGTTATCTGCGCAGCATATGAATATGCTCGAAAAAATAACACGCCAATCGTTGGTATTTGGCATTCTGGTGGCGCGCGGTTGCGCGAAGGCGTTTTATCACTTGATGCATTTGGTCGAGTATTTCAAGCGATGATTTCGGCTAGTGGAAAGATTCCACAATTTTCGTTAGTAGTAGGACCTGCAGCTGGTGGTGGCGCATATGGACCATCACTAACCGATGTCGTTGTACTTGCACCTGAAGGCAGAATTTTTGTAACTGGACCAGATGTTGTCCGAAGCGTTACCGGTGAAAATGTAGATATGGCTCGCCTTGGTGGACCAGAACCACATGGTCGACGTAGCGGTGTTGTACATGTAGTTGCGGAAACTGAAGCTAAATCTTATGAAACTATTCGAAAACTAACTTCACTTTTTGGAAATCAAGGCAGCATTGCATCCGAAATTCCTGAAATTGATTTAGCAAAATTGCTTCCAGAATCTGGAAAGCGCGCATACGACGTGCATCCCTTGATCGATGGCGTATTAGATAATGACTCCGAAACTCAAGAACTATTTCCTAAATGGGCGCCGAATATCACAATCACATTAGGTCGATTGGGCGGTCGAACTGTTGGCGTAGTTGCGAATAACCCACTCCGCCTAGGTGGGTGCTTAGATTCATCATCTGCGGAAAAGGCAGCGCGCTTTGTCCGACTCTGTGATTCTTTCGGTATTCCACTAGTTGTATTAGTTGATGTACCTGGTTACTTACCTGGAGTTGGTCAAGAATGGGATGGCGTAGTTCGACGCGGTGCGAAATTACTTCATGCATTTGGTGAAGCGGTAGTGCCGCGCGTAACCCTTGTGACTCGAAAAGCTTACGGCGGCGCATATATCGCGATGAATTCGAGATCACTTGGCGCAACTAAAGTATTTGCTTGGCCGACCGCAGAAGTTGCAGTCATGGGCGCTGTTGCAGCAATTCGAGTATTACATCGAAGAATTTTGGCTGATGTCCCAGATGATCAACGCGAATCGATGGAGCTGGAATTAGCTGCAGAACACGAGAAGATTTCAGGTGGCGTGGAACGCGCCATTGAAATCGGCGTTGTCGATGAAATCATTGAACCGAACCTGACACGTAACGCGATTGCGCAAGCAATTGCAAAAGCCCCACAGTTACGTGGGGCTCATGGCAATATTCCGCTTTAAGTTACTTTGTTTTAAAAGCTACCGTAACTGTAATTGAGATTGTTTTTTCAATAGTCGAAGTATCGTAATAACCACCAGCTGCAGTATCAGTTGAATCTGGTGAAGTAACTTGGGTTGGACCGCTCTTCACTGCAATTACTGAGCCAACTTTTCCACCGGTAGCATCCATAATTGCTTTTGCACGAAGTTTGGCATCCTTCATAGCTTCTGCCAGTAAATCAGGGCGAAGTTCGGCGAGATTTGAAACATAGAAACTTGGACCGTAATTTGAAACATTTACTCCGGTTTGTAATAACGAACCGATTCCGTCGCTAAGTTTTTTGATTAATGCGACATCTGTACTTCGAACGGTAAGTGTTCGAGAACCTTGGTAGCTAATTACTCGACCAGTTGGATTTCCGTTAACAAACTCATTATTTGGATAAGTCGAAACTGCTCCCAGCGAAATCGCATCTGCAGTAACGCCACCTTTGAGTAAATAATCTTGCAACGCAACAATCCCCATCTCAACCTTTTTCACTGAGGCCGATTGGGTTTGCGCGGATTCTTGAGAAGAAAGAGTCCAAACGACTTTATCGGAAGTTGCACTTACTTTTGCGCTACCCGTTACCGAGATGCCATCTCCTGCGCGCGTTGCAAACCCACTACCAACTTTTGCTAACCCAGCGCCAATTGCTGCAGCCAAAATTGCGGAAGCAGCTACTAGCGCAATTAAACGATTTCGTTCGATGTTTAGATTCATACTGAAATTCTATCAACTAATTCGTTCGCGCCTTCTCCTTCTGCAATCCGAAACGGTTCGAGTTCCCGATCCCAGCAAGTTCCAAGAATCAACTCTAGCTTTTCCGCTAACTCATCGGAATTCAATTGAGAGATAGCGGCACTTATTTGATTCTCGTTAACCATTACATCACCGGATGGTCCGATAGTTGCGCGATGCAATTTTAAGTTAGGCGTAAAGCGGAAATAATCGCCATCGCTTCCAAGCGCTGCATCTTGCCTTATTTCAAAACGTAGGTAATTCCAACCTGCAAGCGATGTTGCCATTCGCGCTGCAGTTCCATTTTTCGCCTGCCAAGTTAAAGCGCATTGGTAAGTGCCAGATTGCAACGGTTGTAATTTCCAATCGTTTTTAATTGGAATACCAAGTACTTCCGAAAGCGACCAATCGATATGCGAACATAAAGATTTCGGTGCAGAGTGAATGGCTAATCTGCCATGGGTAATACCAAGATGGATTGGTGAAAGCGGGATCATGCAGGCTCCTTTAAAAGGAACACCTACTAAGTTGCGTTACTTAGTTAGATGCACCTTCCCCAGCCCACCTAATTAAGTAAAACTGAGCGTAATCTCATGGCGAAAAAAGTGCAATATCGCCATTTTCTATCAGGAACTTTTCAGAGTACGATTCGCCTTAGTCCAACGCTTATCAGTACCCGCTTGCTGGCAAGAACTGTTTGGATCCGCCTCGAGGAAACTCAAGTGGATTTGAAGAGAAGCTCAGATCGGTATCGCTGTAGAACGGAAAGACTGGCGTTCGTGGAATTCACGATCGTCCCCCATGTACCGAAGGAAAGCTAAATGGCAACAGGCACAGTTAAGTGGTTCAACTCTGAAAAGGGTTTTGGTTTCA
>CAZWBQ010000014.1:0-29101 GCA_964632545.1 uncultured Bifidobacterium sp.
AACTTGAATCAAAGACTGAGATGTTTGAAACTGGAATTAAAGTTATCGACCTTCTAACACCATATGTAAAAGGTGGAAAGATCGGTTTATTCGGTGGTGCAGGTGTAGGTAAGACTGTGCTTATTCAAGAAATGATTTATCGCGTAGCGGAAAACTTCGGTGGCGTATCAGTATTCGCTGGCGTTGGAGAACGTACTCGTGAAGGAAACGACTTATTTTTAGAAATGACCGAGACCGGTGTTATTAATAAGACCGCGTTAGTTTTCGGTCAAATGGATGAGCCACCTGGAACTCGTTTGCGGGTTGCGCTTTCAGCGCTAACCATGGCCGAGTATTTCCGTGATGTGCAGAAGCAAGACGTGTTGCTCTTCATCGATAACATTTTCCGATTCACACAAGCTGGTTCGGAAGTATCAACACTTCTCGGTCGTATGCCATCAGCTGTGGGATATCAGCCAACACTTGCTGATGAAATGGGTGTATTACAAGAACGTATTACATCAACTCGCGGTCACTCAATTACTTCGATGCAGGCTATTTATGTACCTGCCGATGACATCACAGACCCAGCGCCACACACTACTTTTACACATTTGGATGCAACTACTGTGCTATCTCGTCCAATTTCAGAATTGGGTATCTATCCAGCGGTAGATCCGCTCGATTCGACTTCTCGAATTCTGGATCCTCGTTACATTGGTGATAATCACTTCCGCGTTGCAAACCGAATTAAACAAATTTTGCAGCGTTACAAAGATTTGCAAGACATCATCGCAATTCTTGGTATCGACGAACTTTCTGAAGAAGATCGAATTCTGGTTGGTCGCGCTCGTCGTATCCAACGATTCCTTTCGCAGAACACATTCGTCGCGAAGGTATTTACTGGCCTCGATGGTTCATTTGTGCCACTTACCGAAACAATTTCTGCATTTGATGCGCTCGCAAATGGTGACTATGACCATGTGCCTGAGCAAGCATTCTTTATGTGCGGTGGCTTAGATGATGTTGAACGCCGAGCTGCAGAGTTGGCTAAGAACTAATAATGGGCAAACTACAAGTTGAATTAGTATCGCCAGAGAAGCGAGTCTGGTCGGGTGAAGCTACCCAGATTTCTGCGCGAACTCTTGACGGAGATCTAGGAATTCTTCCTGGACACACTCCGCTTCTCGGTGTGCTTGTAGATGGATTAGTTTCAATTAAAGGTGTCGATGGAACAGTTTCCGAATTTAACGTACATGGAGGTTTTTTATCTGTGGCTAAGGATCGAGTTTCTATTCTTGGTGAAAGTACCGATTAATTTAATTAATCAACTCTCGTAACATCTGCACCAAGCATCTGTAATTGTTTAGCAAAATCCGGATAACCGCGATCAACGTGATGTCCACCTTCGACATAAGTAACGCCATCCGAAACTAATCCCGCTAAAACTAAGCCCGCACCTGCACGAATATCGGTTGCAACAACTGGAGCTGCCGATAATTGCGAGATTCCTGAAATTGCTGCATGGTGTCCATCAACTCGAATTTTGGCACCTAATCTGGTTAATTCATTTACAAACATAAATCTTCCCTCAAATACGTTCTCAGTAACTATCGCATCGCCATCAGCAATTGAATTCAGCGTAATAATCATGGGTTGTAGATCGGTAGGAAATCCAGGATAGGGAAGTGTTGCTACATCTATTGCCTTTGGTTGACGATCCATTTTTACTCTTATGCCATCTTTTGTTGTAGTAATTACAGCGCCAGCCAATACCAATTTATCGAGTGGCACTTCTAAATCACTTGGCCTGCAATTATGAATTGTAATATCGCCTTGCGTTATCGCTGCAGCAAACGCCCAAGTTCCGGTTACTACACGGTCTGGCAGAGTTGTGTGATCAGTTGGCGATAGCGATTTAACACCAGTTATTAAAATCTTTGGCGTACCAAGTCCCGAAATATCAGCACCCATTGAAATCAAAAAATTACCGAGATCTACAATGTCTGGCTCTCGTGCAGCATTATCCAAAATTGTTACACCTCTTGCTAATACGGCAGCTGTCATAATATTTTCAGTTGCGCCTACGCTTGGAAAATCCAATGAAATCTCGGCGCCAATTAATCCAGCAGGTGCTTCTGCAATTACATAACCATGTTCGTTATGGGCTTTAGCACCAAGCTCTGC
Organism: uncultured Bifidobacterium sp.; assembly: GCA_964632545.1. Lineage (GTDB taxonomy): Bacteria > Actinomycetota > Actinomycetes > Nanopelagicales > Nanopelagicaceae > UBA7398. The sequence continues at coordinate 2,167 of CAZWBQ010000014.1, forward strand.
CAAACCTTTCAAATGAAAATCTAAACCGCGAGATCCGATTGCATCTCCACCAGGAAGGGCAACTTCAGCTTCACCTAAACGCGCAACTAATGGTCCTAAAACATTTATCGAAGCGCGCATTTTTCTCACTAAATCATAATCAGCTCGATGGCCTAATTTTTCCGGTACATCAATTGTTATTAGAACATTTTTTTGATCATGTACAACTTTGCAACCTAACCGGGTTAATAACTCTGACATGATTTCGACATCAGCAATTTCTGGCACATTTCTAATTGTGGTTTTTCCAACGGCTAGAAGAGATGCCGCCATTAATTTCAGTACCGAGTTTTTTGCGCCGGTAACCGAAACTTCACCGTTGAGAGAAGCACCGCCGACTACTTTAAAGCGATCAAGCACAGCGGACCTCCCAAATTTAATAAATCAGCGCTTCTAATTGGCTACATCGTAATGGCTCTATTAGGCTCATACTATGGTTAATTTGACGCGGATCTATACAAAAACTGGTGATGATGGCACGACTTCTTTAGGCGATATGAGCCGAACTTCTAAAAATGATCCTCGGCTTGAAGCGTATGCAACCGTTGATGAAGCAAATTCTTATATCGGTGTCGTTTTAACAGTTGATTCATTAGGTGCAGATGTAAGAAAGCTATTAGTAAGAATTCAAAACGACTTATTCGATGTAGGAGCTGATCTTTGTACGCCCGTTGTTGATGCCCCAGCTCACGAACCGCTTCGAGTTTTAGAATCTCAAGTAACTTATATAGAAGAACAGATTGATAAATATAATGCTGATTTAGAACCGCTTCGATCTTTTGTGCTTCCGTCTGGAACACCAGCATCGGCACATTTACACGTTGCACGCACAATAACTCGACGAGCCGAACGCTGTACCTGGCACGCAATTCATGCATTCGGAACTGGTGTTAATTCTTTAACTGCAAAATATTTGAATCGTCTTTCAGATTTACTTTTCGTGCTTGCTCGCCATGAAAATAAGAAACATGGTGATGAACTTTGGGTACCTGGGGCTAACCGCTAGTTTTTCTTCTATCTGGATTTACTGCATAGGTATTAGATGGATATGGAATTATGGTAGCTCCGCGCTGACACATAAGTTTTATACCACTGATATAAACACCAGAAACCAAAGGTTCGTTGCTTATTAAGAGTATAGTTTTTAATTCTTTAGAATAGGTCGATTTAGAAATCGTCTTGATTGTTCCGTATCGGATGGTTGCAGTATCAACATCTGAAACCGGTCCATATACAACAGAGTGAATTTCCCACCATTGACAAGCAATTTCAGCAGCAACAATTACTGCACCACATGCATATTTTTTACATAATTTAACTTCAGATGCGAGCGTTGTTTTCGCAGAGAGTACGCCAACTAATTCTTTACCAGTTGGAATTTTTGCATAGACTCCATCTTTAGCAAGAAACCCGTCGGGTGGCCATTTTGGTGGCGGAGATGGGATCGGTTTAACGGTGGCTTTTGCTGCAGGTTTAACTGCAGCCGCACCGCTGGCTCCGGCAATAACACCAAAAATCAAGGAAATAGCAAACAGAATGCTTAAGTGCTTCTTCATTCCTTCGTCCATTTAAAGGTCTTTAGCGAAATGAAAACTCCCGCAATCAACCAAGCAATTAAAATAATTGCAATTTTATTAATCTCCCAAGATTTAGCTGCTTCTTGAGTTGCAAAACTATCTGGTAAGAAAACTGAACGCATCCCTTGAGTAAGCCACTTAAGCGGAAATAGTGCGGCAAAATGCTGCATCCAAGAAGGCAGTGTTGTAAAGATAAAGAAGACGCCGCTAAAGAATTGGAGCACAATAACTACCGGCGAGACAACTGCCGATGCACCACGGCCCGATTTTGGTACCACCGAGAATGCGATACCAAGAAGCGTTGAAGAGGCAGTTCCGAGAATTATTAACCAAGTGAATGTGAACCACTTAATTGGTTGAGTTGGAAGTTCAAGGCCAAAGAAAATTGTTCCAAAAAAGAGGAGCAAAATTAACTGCAGCGCCATTGAGTAAAGAACTTGAATCCCTTTTCCAATGAAGTAGGCAGTTGCTGGCATCGGCGTACCACGTAAACGTTTAAGCGTTCCTAAATCTCTCTCTATCGGAATTGAAATAGCTAGTTGTTGAAATCCGGAGTTAACTAGGCCAGAAGCGATCATGCCCGCTACAAAATATTGGCTAAAAGTCACACCGGGTGCGATGTTGTCGTTAAATACTGATCCAAAAATAAATAGCAAAATTACTGGAAATAAAATTGTAAAAACTACCGATTCTCGTTGGCGATTGAATTGCTTTATTTCTAGCGCGCCGCGCGATAACCCTAATTTTATGGTGGAGACGTTTTTCATGAGTTTTCACCAATCATCTTTAGATATATATCCTCCAGAGTTGGTCGAGTTACTGTCAGACCCGAAATTTCCCCACCTAATCGCTCAGCTAATTTTTTGACTTCGGCAGTTGGCGTATCGGAATAAATAGTTTGCTGATTTCCATTTTCTACCCAGGAAATTTCTACTTTAGAATTTTGCCGTCCGCCTAGAGTTTGCGGTGTTGCTACTTCAATTATCACTCCATTATTTATTACAGCTACTCGATCGGCTAGTTCCTCAGCTTCATCCAGATAGTGAGTAGTTAATAAAATCGAAGTTCCTTCATCTCGGAGTGACCGGATTAAACCCCAAAATGCTCGGCGTGCTTCTGGGTCGAAACCAGTGGTCGGTTCATCTAAGAAAAGTAATTCTGGTTTGCCAATAATTCCAAGCGCCACATCTAATCTGCGACGTTGTCCGCCGGAGAGCGTCCGAATTTTTTCATCAATTTTTTCGCTTAACCCAACTGACTCAATCACAGAAATTGGATCTTTAGAATTAACATAATATTTTGCAAAATGAGTTAGCGTTTCGCGAACTGTTAAATCAAGCGCGTCCATTGTGGTTTGCAGAACAATTCCAATTTGATCACGCCATGCACGTTCGGCCGATTTACTAACCTTCGAATTAGGGTCGAAGCCAAGTACTGAAACATTTCCGCTATCTCGATCGCGATATCCTTCTAGAATTTCTACTGTGGTTGTTTTACCAGCGCCATTTGGGCCTAAGAGCGCGAATACTTCACCTTTGCGAACTTGTAGATCTATCCCGTTAACTGCAGTTTTCCCACCATAAGATTTCGTTAAATTTGAAACATCAATTACTAATGGGTGAAGCATTTCGCTATTCTAATGGGTATGAGCCCGCGCCGAAATCACCCTAAACGCCGCGGACCAAAGCCCGCTGAACGCGAAGTCGCAACATCTCATGAAACTATCGAAGAACATGAAGAAGGAATTTATCGAGTTCGCAGAATTACCGGATCTGGTTCAACTAAACCGTATCGATGCCCTGGTTGCGATCAAACAATTCCAATGGCAACACCGCACACGGTTGCGTGGATCGAACATGATGTTGAAAGTCGCAGACATTGGCATACTGCATGTTGGAATAAACGCGATGATCGTAAACCAAAAACCGAAAGAACTAGAAACGCACCTAGATACTAATTAACGCCGTTTTCTGCCATATAAAGTCTTAACCAGTTTAATAATGAATTTATCGGCAAATTTCGTTCGATTAAAAGTTGTGAACGCAATAGGAATTTTGAAAATTGGTCGTACCACCGTGCGCGGATAAGTAAACTCAAGGAGTCCCTCAGCACCATGAATTCGACCAATTCCACTTTCTTTAACGCCACCAAATGGAACTGATCCGATTGCAGCAAAGAGAAATACTGAATTAATAGAGACCATGCCGCATTGCAACTGACTTGCAATTTTCCCGCCACTACGTTTGGACCAAACTGAAGCTCCTAAGCCATATCGAGTGGCGTTTGCTAATCGGATAGCTTCTTCCATATTTGCTACTCGATTAATGACTAAAGTCGGTCCAAAAGTTTCTTCAGTTACCGCTGTTGAGTTCTCTGGTACATCACAAATGATTACTGGATCGACATATCGATCATGAACTGAATCTGGAGCGCCAAGAATAAATTTCCCGCCTTGCGCTGCAGCATCTTTGATGTGAGCGGAAATTATCTTTAATTGGGATGGCATAGTGGCAGGTCCATAGCTATCACCAATTGCAACCCCTGGTTTTAGATTTTTTGCGATTGTAGTAATTATTTCTATAAATTTATCGGCTACTTGGCTATGAACATAAACCCGTTCGGCACCAATGCAAGATTGCCCAGCATTACTCATTGCAGACCAGAGCGTATTTTCAGCGGCTAGCGAAAGGTCTGCGTCACGATCAATAATGACTGGATCTTTTCCACCACACTCGAGTACAACCGGAATCATCCGAGCTGCACAACTTTCTCCTACTAATTTGGCGGTCTTTGTGGACCCAGTAAAAGAAACTTTATCGACTGCGCTCTCAGTAAGCGCTTTTCCAGTATCGGGTAACCCTGTAACAGTTGTAAAAATTGCAGCGAAAGGCGCAACTCTCTGAAATGTTTCGCTCAACCACGTACCAACTCCAGGTGTGTATTCACTTGGCTTAAAAACAACGGTATTTCCGGCAGCAAGCGCGTATGCAATTGAACCCATTGGCGTGAATACCGGATAGTTCCATGGACCGATAACTCCGACTACTCCAAAAGGTGAGCGCTCAACTTTTGCACTCATGTTAAACATTAAAATTCCGGGCGGACGAGATTGTGTTGCCAAAATTCGACCCGCATTTTTTGCTGCCCAGGCGATATGTGAAATTGCAAGAGTGAATTCCAAACGAGCATCACCAATTGGTTTTCCAGTTTCAGCTTTAATTAGCGAGGCACCAATATCAATTTCAGCAGTTAATAAAGCCGCCCACTTTAAAAGTACTTTTTTGCGTTTAGCAATACCGATAGCTTCCCAAGATTTAGCTGCAACTTTCGCGCTATTTACAATCAAAAATACATCTTCTCTAGATGTAATTGGATATCGTCCGACTTCATTTCCAGTAGCGGGATCAAGACTTGCGAAGGTTTCTATCTTTGCCATGGCGACAGAGTAAACTGATTTAGTGTCTGAGTTAATACGTCCAAGTACCGTTTTGCCAGCGAATCGGCAAAAAATCACGATTCATACCGAAGATGGGTTGAATTTGATTGGGGAAGTAGCAACTCCATTAAAACCAGCAGTAGCTTCCTTGCTCTGCTTGCATCCGCTGCCAACTCATGGCGGAATGATGGATAGTCATATTTTTAAAAAAGCTGCAAATAGATTGCCAGCTCTGGCTGATATCGCAGTGCTCCGATTTAACACGAGAGGTACAGCAAGCGAAGCCGGAAAGAGCGATGGAGAATTCGGAAATGGCGAGAGTGAAAAATATGATGTTGCAGCAGCGATCGCATATGCATTTGATATTTTAAAGTTAGATAACTTATGGGTAATTGGTTGGTCGTTTGGAACGGAATTAGCCTTAGCTTATGCAAAAGATCCGCGGATCAAAGGATTAATTCTACTAAGTCCACCGCTGCGTCGAACAACTGAATCTGAATTGTCTTATTGGAATGTGGATGGTCGGCCAATTATCGCGCTGGTGCCAGAGTTTGATGAATTTTTAAAGCCGATAGAAGCTAAGTTAAAGTTTTCGGTAATTTCACAAGCAAAAGTTCTTGGAATTGATGGCGCTAAACATCTCTGGGTTGGCGAACCGTTTGTCTATATTGCGCTCACCGAAATACTTAAAATAATTAATCCAGCTGCGTTACCGCTACCACTAGAAATTTAAGATTTAGCAGCGTTTGGATAAACAACTTCGTCGAGAATTAACAATATTGCAGCAGCAATTGGCACGGCCAATATTCCACCAACTAGACCTAATAGCGATGTTCCCAATAGCGCTGCCACGATTGTTACTAGCCCTGGAATTGATAGCGATTTCTTCATGATTCTTGGCGTAATTAAGTAATTCTCAACTTGAACATAAATTACATAACTTAAAAAAGCAATTAGCGCAGTTTTTGGAGATTGGGTTAGCGCGACAATTGTGACAATTGAAATTCCTAAAAAGTGGCCAACTAGTGGGATTAAGCCGCAGAAGAGCACGATCATGCCGAGCGCAGCTGAATAAGGCAGACCTAGTATGAGCGATAAAACTAAAACAAACATTCCAGCGAGTATTGCAACAATAACTTGGCTTCCAACAAATGCACCGACGCGACCGATGATCGCATCGCTTAACCGAGAGACGCGTTGGCGACGCGAAGCGGGGACTAATCGGTAAGCCATCTCAGTTACATTGGGCAAAGATGCAATAAAGTAGAGAGTAAGTACCACAATAGTAAGCGTGGAAATTGTCCCTGAGATTACCGTTTTGCCAACTCCAAGTACGCCACCAAATGCGGATGTAACTAATTTTCCGTTCTTAATCCATTCTTGCAATTTACTGTCAAGAGTATCTATAAATCCATATTGATCATTTAGTTTTGCGATGCTGGCATTTTGACGAAGTGAATCCACCAACGCAGGAGCGCTACTTATAAATGAATTTACTTGCTTAACTAAAGGCGGAATCACAATGATAATAAAAAGTGCAATGAATAACAATAAACTTAAAATAATGGCAGCAACGGCTTGTTTTCGAGAAAGGCCCTTATTTTGCAGCGCCGCTACTGCGGGATTCAATCCCATGGCGAAAAAAAGTGAGATTATGATTAAAACAAAAACTTGACTCGCAGAAGCAAGAGCACGCATGAGTGTGAGTGCAGTTATTGCACCGGCAGCCGCGAGAAATCCAAAATAAAAGGGGTGATTTCGATTAAGTGGGTCACCACTAATACCAAAATCTTGCGTTGGAATAGTTTTTGCTGCTTTCTTTCGTAATATCGCCATAGCGCCATTCTAAATGGTGGTATTTCAGTTAACACCTTAACCACCCATTAATGTAACGCGCCGTTCACAATTATCAGAGAGAATAGGGTTATGGCAGCAGCTAAATCTGGACTTCGAATCACCGGGTTGGGTGAAGAAATTGGCGCGCTCGCTTCCCTGCCTTGGTCAACGCCGCTAGAAGAATGGCCAGAAGACCCGACCCTTACTAATCAACGCGGTATTTCTCGCCACATCGTTAGATTAGTGAGATCTAGCAATGATCCCGAAAGTGAAATTTACGCTGTTAAAGAAACGGTAGAAGAGTTTGCTAATCGCGAATATGCAATCCTGCGTGAGTTGATAAAACGAAATGCACCATCGGTGGGACCGATCGCGGTAGTTGAAGGTCGACTTAATAAGAGTGGGGAAGAGTTACCCTGCACTTTAGTTACTAGGTTCTTGCCGTATTCACTGCCCTATCGAGTAATTCTCAGCACAAATATTTCAGATGCCGAAATTATCAACATGGCTAATGCGCTCGCGCTTTTACTAGTTCGACTTCACCTTTTGGGATTTTGGTGGGGGGATTGCTCGCTATCTAATACGTTATTTCGACGAGATGCGGAAGGTTATGCCGCATATTTAGTAGATGCTGAGACTGGTGAGTTTCAAAAAACTTTAAGTAATGGGCAACGTGAACATGATTTAGAAATTGCTCGATTTAATGTGGCTGCCGAACTAGAGGACTTAGCGATTGCTGGCGTATTGCATGAAGGAATGGATCCAATCCGCGCAAGCGAAGGGGTAATTCGTCGCTACCACCGACTTTGGAAAGCGTTAAAAGAACCGCAGGTTTTAGATCCGAGTGATCGTCATGCAGTTGAACGCGCAATGCGCTCGCTACAAGATTTAGGTTTTGCAGTCGAAGAAGTAGAAATCTCACTTGATGGTGAAAAGCAAGCGTTAAATTTCCAACCAAAATTAGTTGCACCGGGCTATCACCAACAACGACTACGAGAATTAATTGGATTGGAAACCGAAGAGCTGCAAGCTAAGCGATTGCTCGCTTCTTACGATCGGTTTCGATCACGAGAAGAGAAACCAAGACCACCACGAGAAGAATCAATTAGACGATGGTTAACTGAGGTTTTCGAAAAAGTTATAAATCAAGTACCGGAAAATTTAAAAGGTCGGGTAGAAGATGCCCAAATATTTCATGAAGTTTTGGAGCATCGTTGGTATTTAGGCGAAAAAGCTGGCAAAGATGTCGGATTAGATTTTGCAACTGTCGACTATATGAATTCGATTTTGCCGTACCGAATGGATTCCGGAGTTAGAGTTAAAAATTAATTATTTTTTAACAGGTTCCACTAATTCAACAAGTACTCCACCGCAATCTTTCGGATGTAAAAAGTTAACTTTCGCGCCAGCAGTTCCAATCTGTTCTTCTTCGTATAACACTCTAATTCCAAGAGCGCGGGCAGCTGATACTGCTGCTGCGATATCGGTAACTCGATAGGCAAGCTGTTGAATTCCGACGCCACTTTTAGCGATAAATTTTGCAATTGTTGATTCAGGGTCGGTTGCCGCTAATAGTTGGATAGTGGAACTGCCGATTTGAATCATTGCTTCTTCTACACGTTGCTTGCTATTTATTTCGCGATGCGTTAGGAGTGCGCCAAAATGTGTGGTGTAGAACGCAATCGCGGAATCGAGATTTTCGACGGCAATCCCAACGTGGTCAATGCCGACAAGCCCGGGGATACCGGCGAGATGCGCACTTGATTGGTTCACATGTCGTATCGTGTCAGGTATGGCGAGCCCAGACAAACCAGCGACACGAGAAAGTGCGCTCGAAGCTATCGCTAATTTTGCCGAAGATATTCGAAGTGGCGATCAAAGAATTATCGCGAAAGCCGCATCGCTTGTAGAAGATTTTGCATTGCTGGTTTCAGAACTTAAACCTATTTTGGGTGAACCAGTTAAAACTCCACCAATTATTGGAATCACCGGTAGTCCTGGCGTTGGTAAATCTACAACTACAAACGCGCTAATTAATTTAATCCGCAAAAACAGTGAATCGGTAGCAATTGTTGCTATTGATCCATCTTCAGCGATTACAGGTGGCGCATTACTTGGCGATCGCATCCGATTAACACACCATTTTTCAGATAAAAAAGTTTTTATTCGCTCCCTGGCCACTCGGGGCGCGCTGGGTGGATTATCAAATGCAACCGATTCCGTAGTTTTTATTTTGGCAGTAGCGGGTTTTGATAATGTAATTATCGAAACGGTCGGTGTTGGGCAAAGTGAAATTGAAGTGATGCGCCATGCCGATACTGTTATGGTCGTACTTGCACCCGGAATGGGCGACGGGATTCAAGCTGCAAAAGCTGGCGTGATGGAAATTGGAGATCTTTACTTAATAAATAAGGAAGATCGCGGAGGCGCTGAAGAGGTTGCGCGCGAGGTAGAGCGTTCACTTGCTCTCTCTGCAAAAGATCCAAATTGGAAACCACCAGTATTAATTGGTTCAATGGAGAATGAAACTGGCGCAATTGCAGTTTTAGATGCAATTCACAGCCATTTAAGTTATCGCCATTCAAAAAATTGAAATAGGATTACCGGGTGAGTACGCCTAATTTGCCCCAAAATTTCGGTAGAGCCTTCGATTTAAGTTCATTGAAAAAACCGGCTGCAAACTCTGCTCCAACTCAAGCCGGGGTAGCGCTCGATGCAACTCCAGATAACTTAGTGCGCGATTTTGTTAGCTATTCAAATACAACCCCTGTGGTACTGCTTGCCTGGTCTGCGCGGATGCCTGAGTCAGTTCAAGTATTAGAAATACTAAACAAACTGGCAGCAGATGATGATGGTAGTTGGCGTCTTGGCAGTGTAAATCTAGATAAATACCCAGAAATGGCAAATGCACTACAAGTACAAGCGCTCCCATTTGGAATTGCGCTAATTCAAGAACAAGGCGTGCCACTTTTCGATGCACCACATCCCGAACCACAAATTCGCGCTGTAATAAATAAATTATTAGAGCTTGCAGCTCAAAAAGGTCTAAAAATAAAGAGTTCGACTGGAAGTAACGAACCAGTCGAACCAGTTATGGAACCCGAAGAGCTAGAAGCAATGGCAGCGCTTGAGAAAGGTGATTATGCATCTGCTGCGCTCGCTTATCGGAAATGGCTTTCTAGAAAACCGGCCGAGAAGTTGGCGCAAATTGGGTTAGCACAATGCGAGTTGATGATTCGAATTTCTAATTTAGATAGCGCAACCATCTTGGCTAAAGCCGCAGCCGAACCAAACGATTTAGCGTTGCAGATTCAAGCTGCAGATGTAGAAGTCGCTGGCGGAAATTATGAGAATGGATTCAATCGCCTCATCAAATCAATTAGAATTTTAGATGGTGAAGATAAAAAACGTGCAAAAGAACATTTGCTTTCACTATTTACCTTAGTAGATCCAATGGATCCAATCCTAATTAAAGCCCGAAACTCGTTAGCAAGTGCGTTGTTTTGATAAATAATACTAAAGAGATGGGTCGGGCAGAGAAGCAAGCGCTGGCTGCGATGTTTGGGTTATTTGGATTTGGTGTAATGACTCTGGGACCACGTATGCCAGACATTAAACATAATTTAGGTGTCAGTAACGGAATATTTGGTGTACTGCTTAGCACGGGATCGATTGGCGCTCTTGTAAGTCTTTTAACTATGGGGCATATCGTACATCGAATTGGGGTTAAGCCAGTATTAATAATCTCAACTTTTACTATGTATGGAACGCTCGCAATCATGGTCCATTTACATAATCCCGTTATTTATCTAATTTTAAATTTGATGTGCGGTGCATCTTGGTCGAGTTATCACATTGCTATTAATGCGCAAGCTTTCCATCGCCAAAAAGATAGTGGCCAAACCATCATTCCGTTCATGCATGGATTTTGGACTGCTGGCGCACTTACTAGCGCAGTTGTTGCATCATTAGTTGCGCGAACAATTCCGATTACATGGCACGTTGACACTTTAGTTAGCGTGGACTTCGTTGTGACCATGATTGTTATTTATATACTGCGTGGAGTCTTATTAGAAGGCAGAGAGATTACAGATTCGGATGAAGTTGTAACGCTCAAAGATATGGCGAAATCCTTTAAAATTGATTGGTTTATCAGCATCGCAGTGCTCTTTTCACAATCACTTGAGACCATGCTTGGTGACTGGGGTTCCATATTTGCCCGAGAAGAAATTGGCGTAAACGCATCGCTTGCAGTGCTGCCATATATATCCTTTATGGGCGGCATGATTTTTGGTCGAATTTCATTTGGACCACTCTCAAAGCGATGGAGTGAGCGGAAATTGATCAGAGTTTTTCCATTAGTGGGCGGCTTAACTTTTTCAATTTTCATGTTTACAGGTTATTTAATTTCAAAAAGCCATTTGAGTATTGGTTTCATTATTGTTGATTTAGCTTTTCTAATCGGCGGTGTCGGTATTTCTTTCCTTGGTCCACTTTTCTTAGCAATAGCGGGCCGAAGAAGTGATCGTCCAAGTGGCGTTATCGTTGCGGAAATTGGCGCGTTAAATCAAATTTTAAATTTTGCGGTTCGAGTTGTGCTTGCTTGGACTATTCACTTAATTGGACTTCCATTGATGTTGGTAATACCAGCTTTGATGTTAGCTGCAGTAACCTTCTTCGCCGCTGCCGGCAAGGCATAGATCAGCCGGACCCTTCAGTATTACCAGGATCTGCAGCTGAAACATCATTTAATTTATACTTATCGATGGCAGATTGAATAACTTTTTTATTCATCTTCTTCTGCTTTACTAATTGCGATAGCACAGCAACTGTAATTGATTCTGCATCAACTTTAAAATGTCGACGAAGCGCACCGCGAGTATCAGAAAGTCCAAAACCATCAGTGCCAAGCGAATCAAATTGTTGCGGAACCCATGGCGCAATTTGGTCTTGAACTGCTCGCATAAAATCACTTACCGCAAGTACAGGGCCGTTTACGGACTCTAATCGGTCAGAGATAAATGCAGTTTTTAGATCATTTGGGTGTAACAAGTTGTGGCGATCAACCTCAATTCCATCTCGGCGAAGCTCGTTCCATGAAGTTACCGACCAAACATTTGCGTTAACGCCCCAATCATCTTTTAATAATTTTTGCGCTTTCATTGCGGAATTTACGGCTACCCCAGAAGCCAAAATATTTGCCTGACGTTTCTTGCGACCGCGTGCTTCGCTATATAGATAGATGCCTTTTAGTAGGCCTTTTACATCAAGGTTCTCTGGTTGCGCAGGTTGGAGATAAGGCTCGTTATACATAGTTAGGTAGTAGAAAATATTTTCACTATTGGGTCCGTACATACGACGTAGTCCATCTTTAATAATCTCGCCAATTTCAAAAGCAAATGCTGGGTCATAAGAAACCACAGCAGGGTTTGTTGAAGCTAATAAGTGTGAGTGACCATCTTCATGTTGGAGACCTTCACCATTTAATGTTGTTCTACCAGCCGTTGCACCCATCACAAAACCACGTGCCATTTGATCAGCTGCTGCCCAGAATGCATCACCAGTTCTTTGGAATCCAAACATTGAGTAAAAAATATAGATAGGAATCATTGGTTCATCGTGCGTTGCATAGGAAGTTCCAACTGCAGTAAATGAAGCAACCGATCCAGCTTCGTTTATACCTTCATGCAAAATTACGCCGCTAGTTGATTCTTTATAAGAGAGCATTAATTCGCGATCCACCGAGGTATACAGCTGTCCATGTGGTGAATAAATCTTTAGCGATGGGAAAAGTGAATCCATTCCGAAGGTGCGAGCTTCATCAGGAATGATTGGCACAAATCTTGAACCAAGACCTTCATCTTTAATTAAATCTTTAAGCAATCTTACGAATGCCATGGTTGTCGCAATTTCTTGATGACCAGAACCACGTTTTGCAACTTCATATGCTGATTCAGCAGGTTGGGTCAATGGTTTAGAAATTGATCTACGTTTTGGCATTGATCCACCGAGCGCATTCCGACGTTCCATCATGTATTTATATTCTGGTGAATCTTGGCCAGGATGGAAATATGGCGGTAAATATTTATCAAGCTTCTCATCTGTTATTGGGATTTCAAGACGATCACGGAATTCAATAATGTTTTCCAAAGTCATTTTTTTCATTTGATGGGTTGAGTTACGACCTTCAAAGTTAGAACCAAGTGTCCAGCCTTTGATGGTTTTAGCAAGAATTACAGTTGGTCGATCTTTATGTTCAGTCGCAGCCTTATAGGCAGCGTAAAGCTTTCGATAATCATGGCCGCCCCGTTTTAGATTCCAGACTTGTTCGGGCGTCCAATTCGCAACCATTGCTGCAGTACGAGGATCTCGACCAAAGAAATTATCTTTTACATACGCGCCACCTTCAGCTTTAAAAGTTTGAAAGTCGCCATCAGGAGTTATGTTCATCAAATCAACGAGCGCGCCTTCGCGATCAGATGCAAAAAGTGGATCCCACTCGCGACCCCAAATAACTTTAATAACATTCCAGCCAGCACCGGTGTATAAAGCTTCTAACTCTTGAATTATCTTGCCGTTACCGCGAACTGGTCCATCTAGACGTTGCAAGTTGCAATTGATTACAAAAGTTAAGTTATCTAGCTTTTCGCGCGCCGCTAAAGTTAACGCTGCAACGCTCTCTGGTTCATCAGTTTCGCCATCACCTAAAAATGCCCATACACGTTGATCACTTGTATCTTTAATACCGCGACCATGTAAGTAACGGTTAAAGCGCGCTTGATAAACAGCGTTGATCGGACCAAGCCCCATTGAAACAGTTGGGAACTCCCAAAAATCTGGCATCAATCGCGGATGCGGATAAGAAGATAGCCCGCCACCGGGATGTGAAAGTTCTTGACGGAATCCATCTAATTGATTTTCAGTAAATCTACCTTCTAAGAATGCACGCGAATACATGCCGGGGCTGGCATGGCCTTGATAATAAATTTGATCGCCGCCACCAGCATGATCTTTGCCGCGGAAGAAATGATTAAAACCAACTTCGTAAAGTGCAGCTGAAGATGCAAATGATGAGATATGACCACCAACGCCAATGCCCGGTCGTTGCGCTCGATGTACTAATAGCGCCGCGTTCCAACGAATGAACGCGCGAATTCTGCGTTCAATTGCTTCATCACCAGGAAATGCTGGTTCCCGCTCTGGTGGAATTGTGTTTATGTAATCAGTCAATCTAAGCGCGGGTAGTTGCAATTCTTTTTGATGAGCATGTTGCAACAGCGAGAGCATTAAATATCGCGCTCTAGTTGGTCCAGCATGTTTTACTAACGCATCAAAGGATTGGTGCCATTCTGCGGTTTCTTCAGGGTTGGTATCGATTAGGGCATCAATGGCATTGTTGGGCAGTTCATTTAAATCGCGCACAGGTCTATCTTTCCCGTTGCTGGCCCAAGAGTCACATCGAAGCGCCGAAACTACGGGTACAGACGGGGGACTTGCGCAATTGCTCGAGTTTCGGTGGACTTCTCCCTGTTCGAACAATTGCACTTAGCGCACTTTGCGCGATTAGCGTATGGAGAGGTAGGTCTGAGTGAGCACCCCTGTGGGGCCAGATTTAGTGGCCGCCCGAATGGGAATAGTAAGTGGCCATCTGATTTTAGAATCTGGTTACGGAAATGATTGCGATGAAAGTGTTCGCAACTCAATAATAAAAATTTCTGGAAATGATTTACTTTCTGGCGAAATAAATGAAGTGGTCGATTCGGTCATTCTTTGGTGGCGTGAAGATGATGGTGATCTTATTGACGAGCTAGTTGATGCACTTACTTATTTAGCAGAAAGCGGATCACTCTGGTTACTAACTCCAAAGGCTGGCCGAGATGGTCATGTTGAACCAAGTGATATTCAAGATGCTGCACCAATTGCCGGATTAAGTGTGACATCATCATTCCCGGTTGCATCCGATTGGACCGCTACCAAACTCGTTGCTCGAAAATCCACTAAGAAATAGATAGGAATAAAATGACGCTAACTAATGGTGCGCTCGCTCCAGATTTTGAATTGAAGAATCAACATGGCGAGGTAGTTTCACTTTCTTCCTTTCGTGGAAAGAAAAACGTTGTCATAACTTTTTATCCATTCTCATTTACCGGTACCTGTACTGGCGAACTTTGTGCCCTTCGTGATGACATCAGCGCATTTCAAAATGACGGTGTAGAACTGCTAGCAATTTCTTGTGATTCACCATTCACTCAAAAAGTATTTGCCGAACGAGAGAGTTATCAATTCTCAGTTCTAAGCGATTTCTGGCCGCATGGCGATGTCGCAAAGAAATATGGTGTTTTTGACGATGCGCGCGGATGTGCAGTACGTGGCACATTCATTATTGATAAATCAGGCGTAGTTAAATGGCAAGTTATTAACGCGATCAGCGCTGCGCGCGATATCAACGAGTACAAATCAGCATTGGCTACCCTGTAGACTTCGCAGACCAACCTGCCAGAAGACCGGCAGACCGGGTGCTTAGCTCAGCGGTAGAGCGCCTCGTTTACACCGAGGATGTCGGGGGTTCGATCCCCTCAGCGCCCACAAGAACTGAAATACAACTCCAAATTCTTTAGCCCTTCGAGGGGAGTGCCAAGTTATGAAATCCTCACCCGAAGAACAAGAACGTTTAATTACGCTACAAACTTTAGATACCTTACTTAATCAATTAGCGCATAAAGCTAAATCACTGCCAGTTATACAAGCTCTGGAAATCGTCACTATTTCTCATAATTCAACTCGTGACTTAGTTATTGCAGCTGAAACCGAAAAAGCCGATATCAAACATGAGTTAACTAGATCAGAGGTTGATGTAGAGCAAGTAGTTGCACGCATTGAAAAAGATGAGAAGCGAATGGCTTCTGGAACTGCCTCGCCAAAAGAATTAGAGCAGATGCAACACGAATTAGCTTCACTAAATAAACGAAGAAGCGAACTTGAAGAGATAGAACTTGAAGTTATGGTGCGCGTAGATGGCATAGATGATCGAATTAAATCTTTAATAGTGGAGCGTGATCAATTTAAGTTTAAGATGGCAGAGTTGGATACCCAGAAAACAAAAGAACTAACTGAAATAGCAGAAGCCGTATCTAGCGCTAATAGCCAACGCGCGGATATTTCTGCAAAAATCGCCGCAGAAGTAGTTGAACTTTACGAAAAAATTAGAAAATCTGGCGATGGAATTGGTGCAGCTAGATTAATTGAAGGCAAATGCGATGGCTGTCACTTATCAATTAATGCAGTTGAATTAAGCAAGATTAAAGAAACTCCGATAGATGAGATAGTTCGTTGCGAAGAATGTCGCCGAATATTGGTGCGACCTAAAGGATTTTGAAATGGCGAGAAAATTAACAATCACAGCTGATGGTGGTTCCCGTGGCAATCCTGGCCCCGCGGCATTTGGTGCAGTAGTTTCCGAAAACGGCAAAACCTTAAAAGAAGTAGCTGAAACAATTGGAGTTGCATCAAATAATGTCGCGGAATACCGCGGGTTAATCGCAGGTTTAATTGCAGCTCATGAGATAGACCCAAGTGCGGAAATCGAAGTTCGCATGGATAGCAAACTAGTAGTTGAACAAATGTCGGGGCGATGGCAGATCAAGCACCCAGATATGAAGAAGTTAGCTTTTCAAGCTCGTGATATCCACCCTCGAGAATTAATAACTTTTACTTGGATTCCTCGCGAAGAAAATTTCCATGCCGATCGAATTCTTAATGATGTCTTAGATGGCGCAAATTCCGCAATTAAAGAGCCAATCCAACAAAACTTTTTGATGGAACGGTTAATAAGCGGGGAAGTACCCACCACAATTTATTTAGTTCGACATGGTGAAACGATATTAACACCAGCGCGTAAATTTTCAGGTACTGGTCCGTTAAACCCAGCGCTAACCGATATCGGGATCGGACAAGCAAAAGCTGTAGCAAAAGCAATTGCTAAATTAAAACCCGATCTTTTATTTGCATCGCCACTACGACGTACTCAAGAAACCGCCGCACAAATTTCTGAAAGTACTGGCTTAAACGTTTTAACTGAAGATATCTGGATAGAACAATCTTTTGGTAAATGGGATGGTATGTCGGTTGCTGAAGTTTCAGAAGAGTACCCAAAAGAGTATAAACATTGGCTCGCGTCAACATCGTATCTTCCACCGGAAGGTGAGTCATACGATGAAGTTAGCGCACGCGCGTTACAAGGAATTGATCAAGTTGCAATCGATAATCCAGGTAAGAAAATTGTCGTTGTAACTCACAATGGAATAATCAAAACCGCGGTAGCTGCAATTATCAACGCTCGACCAGAGAGTATTTTCCATATCGATATCTCACCTTGCAGCATTACCACAATCTCAGTCTGGTCTTCCGATAATTTAATGGCGCTGCGTGGTTGCAACGAGCGCGGCCACCTTTGAGGATAAGGTTTAACCCATGTCTTACTTAAAGTTTGCGCTGCTATTACTGATTTTCGCAGCCACCATTTACTTAATCCGTGGCAACCGAGCTATCGGTTCGAAATTGAGTGCGTACCAGCAAGAAAATCGAAAGAGTTTAAAAGAGCTATCAGCACAGATGCATCGGAGTGAAGATGCGCTCCAATTACTTAATTTGCTGAGCTTGCCAGATTTAACTGAAGGCAAGAATTGGAAATACATACTTTCATTTACCAGTTTCCCAGCTCGATTTGGTTCATTGCCTGAGTTAATTCCATCAATTACAAATCAAACTTTGCCACCAGAAGAAATTCATTTAAATATTGCCAAGTCTGAAATTAGCCAACTTCCACAATCTGTTAGAAATCACTTAGAAGTTGCTGGAATTAAGATTTTTGAAGTTTCAGATATCGGGCCAGGAAAGAAATTGATACCAACACTTAATCGCACTGACTTACCAGTAATAGTGATTGACGATGATTTGATAATCGAACCAGACCTAACTCTAAAAATAATGATTCAGCATAAACTTTATCCAAACTCTGTCATTGCTAGTCGCGCTCATCACGTCACTCTTGAAAAATCTGGTGCCATTCAAACCTTTGCGCAATGGGAAAAGCAATGGAACCAATCAAATGGTCCCGAAAACGAAATGTTTGCAACTTCTGGAGCTGGAACGCTCTTCACTAAAGAGTTGTTACACCCAGAAGCGTTAGATGAAGCGTTGTACACCGAGCTTTCATTTCATACCGATGATCTTTGGTGGTATTTTCAAGCAAGAAGAATCGGTGTCAATGTGCGCAGAGTTCCAGGTGCGCGACCTTTGATTTTCATTCCAGATACTCAAGCAGAAGGTTTATGGCGTACCGGAAACAAAGATCGAAACGAAACCAACTTAATTCGACTGCTTGATAAGTACGGAAAACCTTTTTAAAAAGTTAGCTTCCTGGACTTACTGTAGACATATTGAAATCCTTGATTACAAGTGGTGGCATCGCAGCGCGATCAATGTCGCCAGCCCACTCTCGAGCTTGCGTCCACTCAGTAGCACCAGCGTGAATTACTCGGGATAGAACTGAAACTGGCGAATCATTCCAACGGAAGTTATTAGTAGCGCCTTGCACTTCTCCATCTTTTACATAGTAAACGCCATCACGAGTTAAGCCAGTTAAAAGCAAAGTATTGGCATCAACCATGCGGATGTACCACATCGTAGTAAGTAATAGTCCATGGTTAACTTTTTTAACTAAATCACTAAGCGATCCATTTCCGCCATCTACTTTCATAATTAAGTTATCTGAAATTGGCGTGTAAGGGAGTTTTGTTTTAGCCGCAGAAGATCTAGTTTGAATTAACGAATTTAATTCGCCATTTTTTAACCAGTCAGTTCGATTAATGCTCTGGCCATTGTCGAATACAGAACTAAATGGTCCACTTGATGCATTGGCAACGAATGGCGCGCACGCCAACCCAGCAATTTCTTTATATGCGGGATCGCTAAAGAGTTGCATGGAAACATTAGATAGTTTTTCGCCGATCCGAGTTCCGCCACCAGGTTTGCTGAAGACTGAACGCCCCTCATTTGCATCTCGAGCTGCGCTCATCCACATCATGTATGTAAATAGGTCAGTTACAGAACCAGAAGGCATGATGGTGTCATAGCGCCCCGCAGGCAAATCAATTTTCTTAGCTTGCCAATTTAATCGTTCCCGAATATTTGCATCAACATTGGCAATCTTTACATTTGAAAAATCACGAGTGGCAACGCCATCCCAAGTTGATCTGGTGCGTTGATGGGATTTTCCAGTCATTTCAATGCGGCCAACTGGAAGGTCGTAACGAAGTCTCAAACCACCTTTAGAACCTACAAAAGTAGTAGCGCTTGTATGTTCGGCGTAACCAAACAGTTCAATTTTATCTGCAACCGATCGCGCGAACATGTCACCTAAATCAGGTGCAATATTTGCAAAAACTTCCGGCCCGGTTGGGTTATGTGGATCTTGCCAAGTTCCACTTACTACGTTTTTTGCTAGCGGCACGAAATCTTCGGCGGCACCTGATGCTTTTGCAGCAGCGCTTGCTTCCGCAAGTACTGTTGGAATATCAGCAATATTTATATCAGTACGTGTGACCGAGCCGGCCGCCATACCACCGTCGATGGCTATAAATGCAATCACAGTAATGGAACGTTCTGCGATTACACCGTTTGTGGTTAGCGTGCTATTTGCCCACCGCAAGTTTGCTTGAGTTTTTTCGGAGATTACAACTACGCAATCATCAGTAGTCGCTGCAGATGTTATGCGTTCAATTAAATCTTGTGGAGTAATCATTTGCCGGCCTCCGCAACAGTGTTGAGAATATTTACTTTGTCAAAGATTGCCGCTGGGCAACCATGGCTCACTGCCGCAATTTGTCCAGGTTGTCCTTTACCGCAATTGAACGCACCACCTAGAACGTAAGTCGATGGTCCGCCAACTACTTTCATTGATCCCCAGAAATCAGTTGTGGTTGCTTGGTAGGCAACATCTTTTAATTGACCAGCCAATTTTCCATTTTTGATTCGATGGAATTGTTGGCCAGTAAATTGGAAGTTATAACGTTGCATATCGATCGACCAAGATTTATCGCCCAAGATGTAGATGCCATCTGCGATCGATTCGATCATGGCGTTTAGATCTGGACCAGCTGGATTTGGTTTTAGTGAAACGTTTGGCATTCTTTGGATCGGTACATGCGCTGGTGAATCAGCGAAAGCGCAACCATTACTGCGATCACGATTTACATGAGCGGCAATCCGGCGATCTAGTTGATATCCAACTAATACGCCATCTTTAATGATGTCCCACTCTTGTCCGGCAACGCCTTCATCGTCATATCCCACAGTACTTAAACCATGATCGGTGAAGCGATCCCCAGTTACATTCATTAGCGGGGAGCCATATTTAAGGTTTCCTAATTTATCGACCGTTGCAAAAGATGTTCCTGCGTAATTTGCTTCGTATCCAATCGCTCGATCTAGTTCAGTGGCGTGACCAATTGATTCATGAATTGTTAGCCAGAGATTTGAAGGGTGAATAAGCAGGTCATATCTACCTGCTTCAACCGATGGTGCTGCAACTTTCTCGGCAAGGAGAGCCGGAAGTTTCTCAATTTCAGAATCCCAATCGTAAACATCATTACGCATCCACTCCCAGCCAAATCCAGCCGGTTGTGCCAATGTGCGCATTGATTCAAAACCATGCGCACCTACTGAGATCGCATCGATTTGAGTTTGCATCCGAACTCGTTGTTGGGTGGTACTAGTTCCATGTGAATCTGCATAATGTTTCTGTTCCTTAACAAACATCGTATGCGCGCTTGCATGGTTTACACCATTTGCTGCTAATAACTTTGAACTTAACGATGCTAGGCGATCTTTCTTTTCGCTATCGGAAACCGAGAACGGATCAATCTCATATTTGGAAACCCAAGTTTTGTTTGCATATATTGGTTCAGCTACAAGAGAGATTTCATCGGTAGATAGTGGTTTACTTGTTTTTGCCATTGCAACTGCTGTAACAGCCAATTTCTTTGCGACATCGATTGAAATTTCTGGTGAAGATGCAAAGCCCCATGCGCCATTAACAATTACCCGAACACCAATTCCCGCTGTTGTGTCATCAGCTTGCGTTTCAGGTTTAGCATCGCGCAGTTGTAAATATCCAGTCCGGGTTCGTTCAATTCGGATATCTACATGTGAAGCGCCGCCACTGGTGCCAGTTGAAATTGCGGCATCGCTGATTGCCGATAGCGGAAGTGCGAGAAAATCTGCATCTACGGTTTTGGACATGGGGGTTATTCTGGTTGAAACCCGCGCTATTCTCTAGTCATGGCTAACACACCATCGGGATCACGAATATTGCACGCTGCTACTGGCTCAAACCTCACCGCCAAAGGCTGGGGCCAAGAAGCCGCTATTCGAATGTTGCATAACAACTTAGACCCAGCGGTCGCAGAACATCCCGAAAATCTCGTGGTTTACGGCGGTACCGGTAAAGCTGCTCGCGATTGGCCATCCTTTGATGCAATCGTAAAAACACTTACCAAGATGAAAGATGACGAAACACTTTTAGTGCAATCTGGAAAGCCAGTAGGAGTTTTTCAAACTCATGAATGGGCTCCCCGAGTATTAATTGCAAATTCCAATTTAGTAGGGGATTGGGCAAATTGGCCAGAGTTTCGCAGGTTAGAACAACTCGGCTTAACTATGTATGGTCAGATGACTGCCGGTTCTTGGATTTATATTGGTACTCAAGGAATTTTACAAGGAACTTATGAAACTTTTGCGGCTATTGCAAATAAAAAATTTAACGGTTCCCTTCAAGGGACACTGACATTAACTGGAGGTTGTGGCGGAATGGGTGGCGCGCAACCGCTAGCTGTAACCATGAACGGTGGCGTCTGTTTAATTATTGATATTGATAAATCTAGATTAGAGAAGCGCATTGAAAGTCGTTACTTAGATGAGATTGCAGATAATTTAACTGATGCAATTGAACGAGTATTAAAGGCTAAGAATTCGGGTACGCCGCTTTCAGTTGGATTAGTTGGAAATACTGCTGAACTTTTTCCATTACTACTTTCAATGGGAGTCGCAATTGATATTGTGACCGACCAAACTTCAGCACATGATCCACTTTCATATGTACCAATTGGTGTTGACATAAATGATGCAGCGCGAATGGCAAAAGAAGATCCAGTTGATTACACAAAACGTTCTCAAAACGCCATGGCTAAGCATGTTGAAGCGATGGTTGGCTTTATGGATATCGGTGCCGAAGTTTTTGATTATGGAAATTCAATCCGTGATGAAGCTCGACAAGGTGGATATAAGCGCGCATTCGCATTCCCCGGTTTTGTGCCGGCTTACATCCGACCGCTATTTTGCGAAGGAAAAGGGCCATTTAGATGGGTAGCGCTCTCTGGCGATCCAAAAGATATTTACCGCACCGATAAAGCAGTTCTTGATTTATTTCCAGAAAATGAAGGGCTGCATCGTTGGATCACCATGGCGCAAGAGAAAGTTGCTTTCCAAGGTTTACCAGCACGGATATGTTGGTTGGGTTATGGCGAACGCGATAAAGCAGGTTTAGCATTTAATGATCTAGTAGCACGCGGTGAAGTTTCGGCACCAATAGTGATTGGTCGCGACCACTTAGATTGCGGATCAGTCGCCTCTCCATATCGCGAAACTGAATCGATGCTCGATGGCTCTGATGCAATTGCTGATTGGCCACTACTTAATGCCATGATAAATATTTCCTCAGGTGCATCCTGGGTTTCTATCCACCATGGCGGCGGCGTTGGAATTGGTCGCTCAATACATGCGGGTCAAGTCTCGGTTGCGGATGGCACAAAACTTGCGGCTCAAAAATTAGAGCGCGTGCTAACAAACGATCCAGGAATGGGCGTTATCCGCCACTCTGATGCGGGTTACGACATTGCATTAAATACCGCCCGCGAAAAGCATGTGCACTTACCAATGTTAGATACTGAATAAATAATGGCCCGTACGTTAGTTTCAAATATTGGCTTATTAGTTACCAACGATCCAACCCAAGATGGCACGCCACTTGGCATTATAAAAGAAGCGGCGCTAGTAATTGATAATGGTTCAATTTCATGGGTTGGTCCAAACAACCAAGCAACAAAAAGTGATTTTGAATATTCCGTCGATGCAAACAGTAAATGTGTTATCCCTGGCTTTGTCGATAGCCATTCTCATATTATTTTTGCTGGGGATCGAAGCGAAGAGTTTCGATCTCGGATGCAAGGCGAACCATATTCAGCTGGTGGCATTAAATCTACGGTTGCACTTACGCGATCTGCTACTAATCAAGATTTACTTTCTAATGCGCATCGCATACTTGCCGAGGCTAATTCCACAGGGACAACGACTTTAGAGATCAAATCTGGTTATGGCTTAACCATAAAAGATGAAGCCAGGTCACTGGAAATTGCTAGTTCATTAACTGAGGAAACCACCTTTTTAGGTGCCCACGTAGTTCCAACTGAATTCCAAAACGACCCTGAGGGTTATGTTGAATTAATTTGTGGCGAAATGCTAGATAAAGTTAAACCTTACGCCAAGTGGATCGATGTTTTCTGCGATAAAGGGGCATTCACACCAGATCAAACTAGAAAGATATTGAAAGCTGGAATTGCAAAAGGTTTAAAGCCGAGGTTGCATGCAAACCAATTAGAAGCAGGAGATGGGATAAAGATCGGCGTTGAGCTCGATGCGGCATCTGTCGATCATGTTAGCCATATCTCCGAGCACGATATTTCATTACTTTCTAATTCCAACACGGTTGCCACAATATTACCTGGCGCTGAATTTTCTACCCGTTCCAAGTATCTAGATGCAAGAGCGTTATTTGCAGCAGATATCAATATTGCCCTAGCGAGTGATTGCAATCCTGGAAGTTCATACACTTCAAATATGCAATTTATAATAGCGCTTGCAGTTCGCGAATTCTTCTTCTCACCTGAACAAGCGCTCTGGTCCGCGACAAAAGGCGGCGCAATGGCACTTCGCCGTAACGATATCGGACACCTTTCGGTTGGCACTAGCGCCGACTTCTCTATTTTGAAAACTTCTTCATACATTCACCTTGCATATCGTCCAGGAGTTCAACTAATAGAAGAGGTGTGGCGCCGTGGCAATCGAATCTAAATTTATAAATAACAAGAAAGAAGTTTCACTTGATGTTAGCGGTGTAACTTTTGCCGATGTAATCGCGGTAGCACGATTCGACGCCAAAGTTTCAATTGCACCTGCAGCAATTTCAGCAATGAACGCTTCTCGCAAATTTATTGAAGATTATGCAGCTGGCGGCGTACCGGTTTATGGTGTATCAACGGGTTTCGGAGCTCTTGCTAATTTACATATCGATGTAAAAGATCGAACCCAATTACAGAAGTCCTTAATTCGCTCACATGCGGCTGGAGTTGGCCCCGCTGTTGAACGTGAAGTAGTCCGTGCCCTGATGTTTTTACGCTTAAGAACCATGACTTCTGGCCGCACTGGTGTTCGAGTAGCGCTAGCGCAAACTTACGTGGATTATTTAAATGCCGGCATCACGCCAATCGTTCCCGAATTTGGTTCCCTAGGATGCAGTGGAGATTTAGCCCCACTTTCACATTGCGCGCTTGCCATGATGGGTGAAGGAAACGTTCATGATAATTCCGGTAACGAAATGTCTGCTCTTGATGCGATGAAAGCGGCTGGGATTTCGCCAATCGAACTCGAAGCAAAAGAGGGACTTGCACTTATTAACGGAACTGATGGCATGTTAGGTATGTTAATTATGGCTTGCGCTGATTTATCAGAACTTTGCACGATCGCAGATATAACTGCGGCAATGAGCATAGAAGGATTACTAGGAACAGATCGAGTTTTCGCACCTGAACTACATGCGCCTTTACGTCCACAACTTGGTCAAGAATTAAGCGCTGCTAATTTATTTGCGCTATTAAAGGACTCTGGAATAGTTGCATCGCACTTGCATGACACTTCCATGGTTCAAGATGCATATTCTCTTAGATGCGCGCCACAAGTTGCCGGCGCAGTTCGTGACACAATCGATCACGCACTTACTATTGCTGGCCGCGAATTACAAAGCGCAATTGATAACCCAGTGGTTCTTCCAGACGGACGCGTTCAATCAAATGGAAATTTCCACGGTGCACCAGTGGCATATGTCTTAGATTTTCTAGCAATTGCTGCTGCGGATTTAGGCTCAATTGCAGAGCGTCGTACTGATCGCGCACTCGATAAGAATCGTTCGAATGGTTTGCCACCCTTTCTCGCAAATGACCCTGGGGTAGATTCTGGGCTAATGATTGCGCAATACACGCAAGCCAGTTTGGTTAGTGAAAATAAACGGCTAGCTTCACCAGCTAGCGTTGATTCAATTCCGAGTTCTGCGATGCAAGAGGATCATGTTTCGATGGGCTGGAATGCTGCAAGAAAGCTGCGCAAAGTTGTTGAGAATTTAACTCGAATTCTTGCCATTGAATTGGTAACTGCTGGCAGGGCAATCGATTTCCGAACTGGTTTAAACCCAGCACCAGCCACCGCTGCAGTCTTAAAGACTTTAAGATCGGTTGTTCCTGGAATTGGTCCAGATCGCTTTCTATCGCCAGAACTTGAAGCTGCCGTAAAACTGGTTCAATCTGGAAAAGTTATTGACGCTGCAAAAACTGTAGTTAAAGAACTCCGCTAATTCTTTCGTTTCGCAACACCAGCAGCAGCTTCTAAAACTAAGAGCGCGGCAAGTCGTACCGTTCTTTGATCTTCAGTATCTAGTGATGAATCAATTTCAGTGATATCTATCGCGCGAACTCGGATATCACTTCCCGCCAAATGAGCCGCTTGTCGCAATTCATCGGCGCTAATTCCGCCAGGCACTGAAGCCGGACAAGCCGGTGCAACCGAGCGATCACAGACATCTACATCTAAATCAACATAGATTTCCCGACCTCCGCTACCCGCTATTTCTAAAGCTTCAGCCATAACATCTGAAATTGGTCGTTTACGCAATGCGTCTCGATAAATAACTGTTACGCCATTTTCGATAGCACGGTCTGCATACGCTTTGCTATTTGCAAAATCGCTAATCCCAATTTGAACAATATTCTTCCCAAGCATCCCACTTTGAATTAGCCGCCAAACTGGCGAGCCATTAGAAATACCATCACGAAGATCGTGATGCGCATCAAGAGTTATCAGGCTAACTTTAGATAAATCCGGCCAGAGTCCAGCAGCGACCGAGTATGTAATCGAGTTATCGCCGCCAAGTGCTATCAACAATTTGTAATTCTTTCGTACATCTTTAAGAAAAGTGGCTACTCGTTTTTCGCCATCTTCATGATCGGGATTTTGAATATCTCCAAGGTCAGAAAAAGTTAATCCATTTAATTCAATGTTATTAGCGCCTGAATATGTTGAGTATCGGGAGAGCGCTGCTCGAATTGCATCCGGCGTTAAATTTGCGGAGCTTTTTGATAAACAAGTTTCAAAGGCTGGAACTCCAACTAAGCCAATATCCGCGCTATTTCTTGCGCCATCAAACAAAGTATTTGCGCGTTGCCATTTGGGGTCATGCGCCAAATTACTCGTATTTACTTGGCTTTCCATGGTGGTAATCGTATTGGTATCCTTCGCGTTAAGTAGAGTCGCCCGGATCGCCGCGTTATTGATTGATTAATTTCAATCAATACCGAGGAAAGTCCGGACTCCATTGGGCAGAGTGGTGGGTAATACCCACCCGGAGAAATCCGCGGGATTAGTGCAACAGAAAGTAAACCGCCAACGAAAGTTGGTAAGGGTGAAACGGCGGTGTAAGAGACCACCAGTGCACAAAGTAATTTGTGTAGCTATGTAAACCCCACTCGGAGCAAGACCAGATAGTTGGCGTTTGAATGTGCCCACATGAGCCAACGGGTAGGTTGCTTGAATCTGTTAGCAATAACAGATCTAGATGGATGGTGATCCGTTCGCAAGAACGACAGAATCCGGCTTATAGGGCGAC
>CAZWBQ010000015.1:0-24159 GCA_964632545.1 uncultured Bifidobacterium sp.
GTGGTTCAACTCTGAAAAGGGTTTTGGTTTCATCGCTGTTGATGGTGGCGGACAAGATGTATTCGTTCACTACTCTGCAATTCAAGGCAATGGCTACAAGTCTCTTGAAGAGGGTCAGTCAGTAACTTTCGAAGTAGTCCAAGGTCCTAAGGGTCCTCAGGCTGACGCAGTTACAGCTAACTAATTACACTAACTAGTTATATTAAAGCCCCAGAGAAATCTGGGGCTTTTTTATTTAACTTTCGCTTTAGCTTTTAATACTTCTGCAGCCGGTGATTTATCTTCACCAATTTTCCAAGAATCTAAATACTTCCATGGATAAACCACTCCCCGCCTAATTTTCCAGTCACCTGCTTTTGTTGGGTACGAAATACCAAAATGTAGATGTGGTGAAGTTCCTTTTGCGCTACCAGTTGCACCGACTTCACCAAGTTTTTGCCCTGAAATAACCCGAAGCCCAGTCATTACTTCCGGAAGTATTTTTGATAGATGCGAGCCATAATATCGAACACCATCATCGCCAATAATTGATACCGAAAGCCCTCCGCGATCTTGCCCTAAATTAGTTTTACCACTCCATTTATCTATCCGAATTACATCTTCAATTACGCCATTTATAGGAGAAACAAAAGCGCAACCTTTTTTTGCCAAAATATCGGTTGCCGGATAATCATGATGCGAATGGGCATATTTAACTGGGCAATCTGCAACTGGAAATGTATAGATCGGTGTTGCTGAAGCAGAATTTGTAAAAAGAAAAAATAGCGCAATTAGCGCAGGGAAGCGTTTCATTTCCTAATTATTGCGCAGACCATCCGCCATCTATGGGAGATGCGGTTCCGGTAATGTTATGTGCCGCTTTATTGCATAACCAGAGCGCCAATTCACCAATATCTGATGGCTTAGACATGCGCATGCTTGGTTGTTTCTCTCCAAGTATGTCGGCAACTCCAGCATCACGATCTCCGTTATGCAACGCGGCTCGCTCTTGAATTTGTGGCTCAATTAAAGAAGTTTCAACCCAACCAGGACAGATTGCGTTAATCGTTAAGCCACCATTTTCACGATTACCAATATTTGCATGTTCTAGCGCCGCAACCCGAGTTAATCCGACCACGCCATGTTTTGCTGCAACATAAGGCGCTTTATTAACTGAAGCAACGATTCCATGCACTGATGAAATATTAATTACTCGGCCATTTCCACGAGCTGCCATCTGCGGCAGCAATAATCGCATCGTGTCAAAATATGAAGTTAAATTAATCGCGATAATGTCATCCCACTTATCACGCGGCATATCAACTGTTGGAGCCACATGTTGAATTCCTGCGTTATTTACTAAAATATCAATTTGGCCATTTTTTAATATCTCACTCACCATGTTTTCAGTAGCTGATACATCTCGCAGATCAGAAACAAAAGATTCAACTTGAGGAGATCCAGCATTCTTTACTTGTGCGACCGCGTTATCAATTATCGATTGATTACCTAACCCATGTAGAACTAACGCAGCGCCTTCTCGTGCAAAAACAGTTGCTATACCTAATCCAACTCCTTGAAACGAACCAGTAATAAATGCACGTTTGCCTTGAAGTTGGCCAGCCATATTTTCGCCCCAGACTCGTCAATTTTGGAATGAGAACTAATGATAACTGTATAATTGGCTTTTAATTGAGATTTTTATATTTTCTATTGAAACGAGCAAAATGAATAGGTCGCGCAAGTTAGATGGTGGCCTTTCCACAGCGCTTGAAGGTCTTGGGCTTAATTTAAATACCTCGCTATGGACTGGCGAATTACTTAGATCTAATCCAAAAGCCATTGAGCGAGCTCACAGATC
This sequence comes from uncultured Bifidobacterium sp., assembly GCA_964632545.1. Lineage (GTDB taxonomy): Bacteria > Actinomycetota > Actinomycetes > Nanopelagicales > Nanopelagicaceae > UBA7398. The sequence continues at coordinate 1,841 of CAZWBQ010000015.1, forward strand.
TTTTGTAGATGCTGGCGCTGAAATAATTATCACATCGGCTTATCAAATTTCATTTACTGGTTGTAAAGAACGTGGTTGGAACTCTTCTGATGTTACCTCGGCACTCACTTTATCTACTGAGCTAGCAAAATCTGCGGCAGATGGAAATGCAAAAGTTGCAGCAAGCGTCGGTCCTTATGGGGCCGCACTTGCAGATGGCTCGGAATATCGCGGTCGTTACGGAGTCTCTAATTCTAAATTGCGGGAATTTCACGAACGTAGATTAGAAATATTGATTTCGACAGAGCCAGATTATCTTGCGTTAGAAACTATGCCAGATATGCAAGAAGTAGAAGTGCTTCTGGAGTTAATTTCCGAGTTCAATTCGGGAATTCCTTTTTGGGTATCTTATTCTTGCAATTCGGAATTAAAAACTAATGCTGGTCAAGAATTTAGCGAAGCAACAGAGTTAGTGAATTCCCATAAAGATGCCTTTGCAGTTGGGATTAATTGCACCGCACCAAACTTAATTAATGATCTACTTAAGGCAGGTAATTCAAAGTTGCCTTACATCGTCTATCCAAATGCTGGCCGTGAATGGGATGCAAACCGCAAAGAATGGAGTGGTCCTACTAATGGCGCTTTCTCCCCGGATTTGATTGCGGAATGGAATGATTCAGGCGCACAAATTATTGGCGGCTGCTGTGGCGTTTCTCCAAAGGATATTGAATCGATTAATATCCCTTAAACTTCAGTTCCTGCAAGGGGCGGTAGCTCAGTTGGTTAGAGCCCCGGACTCATAATCCGGTCGTCGTCGGTTCGAGCCCGACTCGCCCCACCAAGCAAATATTAAGAATGTAGAACTAAGGTAGAACTCGGTGGAATTGAGACCATATTTGTGCTCTTGAGAGTCCGCAAAGTGGATACTCCAGATTTAGCAGCATCTACCACCACGCTCCAATTAGTTTTCTTTGGCAACTTGATTTTCATAGCAACTAAGTTTGGATTATGAATAACCACAATACTTTTCCAAGTATCTTTAACTGCGCCACCGTTTATTGAATATGCAACTACATTATTTCCAATATCCAAAAACTTTAGATTACTTTTAACTTGAGCGGCTGTAGCCATTCGAAACGCAGGGTGAGCTTTACGAAGCGAAATCAATCCTTTGAAATAATCCACCGTGGCTTTGTTGGTAGTACGCAGGTTCCACTTCAAGGAATTAATTTCATCGCTAGATTTATAGCTATTTGAATCACCATTTTTCGATCGTCGAAATTCTTGTCCTGCTTGCATGAAGGGAATCCCCTGTGCCAAGAGAGCAATTGAGGTGGCAAATCGATGTATTTGAATTAACTGTGCCGGTTTTGCAGTAGGCATAGTTGCAACTAATTTGTCTGCCAGCGTTAGGTTGTCATGTGCTTCAACGTAATTTACTGATTGTGCAGGATTCTTTGCTGTCCAGGCGTTTGTAAATTCTTTGGAGTAAAAAATGTTTCCAACTACGCCAGTTCTGATCGCAGTTTCTTTGCCGACCGAGCTTCCGTTTACATATCCGGGTTCTTCACCGTTAAATACCGATCCTTTAATACCGTCACGTATTTGATCATTGAAGACTGCAACTCCATCTAATTTGGCAATGTTCTTCTGGTTAGATTTAACTGCATCTGGCAGAGTTCCCATATCCCAACCTTCACCAATGATTAGCGCAGTCGGATTGATTTTCTTTATTGCATCACGCGCCTGCGTCATGGTGGTTAAATCAATCAGACCCATCAAATCAAACCGAAAACCATCTATGTTGTATTCAGTTGCCCAATATTTAACGGAATCTATGATGAACTTACGTACCATCGGACGTTCAGATGCAACATCATTTCCGCAACCGCTTCCGTTTGTATATGAGCCATCCAAGTTAGTTCTAAAGAAGTAACCTGGCACTATTTTCTCTTGGCTAAAATTGCCAGCATCGTAGACATGGTTGTAAACGGTATCCATCATTATCGATAGCCCATTGTCATGTAGCGCTTGAATCGCACTCTTTAATTCAGTTATCCGTTTTATTGGATTTGTTGGATCACTCGAATAAGAACCTTCTGGAACATTGTAATTTTCTGGGTCATATCCCCAATTGAAAGTTGGATTTGCTTCATCGACTGACGCATAATCAAAGAAAGGTTGTAGTTGTACATGGGTAACACCTAAATCTTTGATTGCTGCCAAACCCGCTAGCCCGCCAGATGAAGAAGTTATGTTTTGATCAGTCAACGCTAGGTATTTACCGCGATGTTCTGCCGGGAACTGACCAGAAATATCAGCCGATAAATCTCTAATATGTAGTTCGTAAATTATGGCATCAGATCCAACACCTGAGAACTTTGGTTTAGTAGTTTTCCAATTTGCGGGATTAGTTTTCGATAGGTCTACTACAACACCGCGGTCGCCATTAATTATTGTGGCGCGTACATATGGATCTACCGCTTCATTGACGCCACCATTGACTGAGACGCGATAGTTGTAAATCAAGCCATTTTGATCGCCAGATAGCGAAGTGATCCAAGTTCCGTTCTCACTTGGTGACATTGCTTTCTCGACACCGGTGCTCTCTAGCGCGCTAGCGGATGCATAAGTAACTATTGAAACGGCTTTCGCAGTTGGCGCCCAAACCCTAAATTTAGTCTCTGATTTTGAATATGAGTTTCCAAGGTCGTTCCCTGTGTAAGTAAACTTTGCGTTGAAGTCAGCTGAGTTCATGATGTTTCCAGTCATCGCGCTGCCAGTCCCAAAAATTATGTGTGAAATTGCATAACTCGTACCAATCACCACATCCGCCGAAAGTGTTAATTCAATCTTTGTCGCACCTAGCGCATCGCCATCAATTGCTTTTGCTGAAACTACGGTCGGGCCAGATGGTAAGGAAAATCCTTCATTACCTGAACCAGTTAATTTTAATTTCTTATTTAACTCAACCGTAATTTTTCGGAATCCATCTATGGTTGCTGAATTAATCTGAGGCACCACAACCGGAAGTGCGGTATAAACTTTCTTATCTCCTTGAACTAGCCAAACTTCAGCATTTCCAGAGCTATCAAAGTTGGTAATGTATCGATCATCATTTGTGTCTCGATTGGCCCATTCTTTATATCTAATAATAAATCCAAGATTTTCAAAGGCTGACATATCGGAAATTTGTATTTTTAGAACTTTTCCAAAATCATCCATGCTATTGAATTGAACTCCAGTTGGTGAAATTGATACATCTTTTTTGTTATCAGCTACATTTTTCCAAAGCCACAAATTCCAACCATCATAATCTCCAGCAGGACGTTGATAGTGAAAAGTCAGTGAAACTGAATTCGGGGCAGCAACTGCTGTTATTTCCTGGGATAGGAATAAGGAGAGCACCGCCAAAAATATCGCCGCAAACTTTCGCATTTTTACTCCAACTAATCGCCGATAGATAAGCGATATTAACCTTTCATGGGTAAAATTTCGCCGTGCCTGACGCGATATCTATAACAGAGATTAAGGCCGCATGGAATCAGATTCTGGATAGAGTTGAATCCAGTAACCGAATTGCTTGGTTGGCTTATTTTGATGCCCGTTTGGTCTCATTAGATGGTTCGGTACTTACTTTAGATTTCTCAGATCCCGCAAAATTGGCTGGTTCGCACGATTTTGTAAAGAGCAGAAACCCAGCACACCGAATTGAGTTAGAGCAGGCGATTTTAGCTGTTACCGGAAGCTCGATAATGGTGAAGGAAAAATGAGATTCTTTCGTAACCAAATTCTAATTGCGATAGCTATAACTATGGCTACCGCTATGTTAACTACCCAAATCATTCCAGTTGCTGCAGCAAATTTCACTTCTACTTTCAGTGTTTCGCAAACGCCTAGCGCTTCTGATCCGCTAATTACCTTTCATGGCGTAATCAAACCGGCGCTAAAGAATGCCTCAGTAAAAATTTTTGTAAAACTAAACGATGAGTGGGTAGATACCAGACTTCATGCCAATTCAACTTCGAGCGGCGCATGGAAAATTGAAGCTAACGCAACTGCTCAAAACGCAAAGGTTTCCTATCGCGCAAAGATATTGGTAGGAAAAACCACAACTAACACCGTAATTAAATCATTAACGATTAAACCGTTACCTGCCATTAGCGAAGCTAACCCGAGTTCTTTGCTAGCGCTTGCTGGACCTGGTGGCCGAATTCATGGGGCTGATATCAGCAGATGGCAACATCCAAACGATGAACCAATTGATTTCGCGAAAATGTACCAAGCTGGGATTAGATTTGTGATGATAAAAGCTTCTGATGCTAGGGATGATGCGGATATTCCTTCATTAAAATATTTACTTACAGATCGAAATGCGGCACAAGCGGCTGGTATTTATACTGGCTTTTATCATTATGCATACCTGCCAAATACGACAGATCCCGAGCTAGTTATTAGAGATGCGAAAGCCCAAGCTCAAAAAGCAATCTGGCGATTAACAAGTATTGGCGGATATAACGCTCGAGATTTAACATACGCACTTGATTTAGAAAATAACTGTGTTCAGATGAGTAAAACAAAAGTTTGTACTAAATATGCGACTAGATCAAATATAACGCTTTGGGCTGAAACTTGGATGGCCATGGTCGCTGAAAAAACCGGTCGTAAGCCCTTTCTATATTCTTATTCAGGCTTCTTAGAAACTGCCATGAATCGAAGCGCATTACTTAGAAACTATCCATTATGGATGGCGCAATATGCAATAAATCCCGCTGATCCAATCGCAGAACCTGGACGTAAGTTATCTGGTTGTTATGTAAATTCTTGGAGCACGGCAAATTGCTCTTCTCTTTGGCAAATTTGGCAATACACCTCCTGCGGAATTGCAAGTAAATATGGAGTACCGAGTGCGCGCTTGGATTTAAATGTATTTCGTGGTGATGCCAATTCATTTCTAAAATTAGTGCAAGGAAATTGGATTCCGCAAGTCGGTGACCTACTTCCGATAAATGAATCATCTACCATGACAATTTCTGCAATTAAATCTACAACAACAAATAAATCAGTTGAAATTACAATTGAAGTAATGCGCACAACTGGTACACCAGTTGTGACTGGCACTGTGGTTTTCCGTTCGGATATAGATCTTGCAAAAAAACCAGTACAAACTGTTGTCAGAGATGCCGCCGGTGTCTGGGTGCTTTCAATCGATGGACTCGATGCTGGGATTTATTCAGGGAATATTGTCTTTGTCGATCAAACTGGAACTCACGCGCAATCTATGCAACCAATTCAATTTATATTGGAGCAAGGACCAATACCTTCTCCTAAACCATCACCATCTATCAAGCCAACGCCAAAACCAGTTGATACTTGTAAAAATCAGATTAAGAATTAACTTACTTTGCTCTTACCTTTAGATTTAACGCTTTGAAGTGCGCTTAATTCTCTAGATACTTTATCCAAATATGCTGTTACAGATTTCTTCTTATCGGCTCCGCTCCAATTTAGGGCTGGGGCAATTAAGTTTCCAATTTCGGCAGCGATACTTTGCCCCCGGTCGCCAAGCTCGAAGGAAAGTCGAGTTCGGCGAGAAATTACATCGTCAACGCTCCTCGCACCTTCATGAGTGGCTGCGTAAACAATTTCTGCTTTCAAATGCAGAGCTTGATCTGAAATTGGTTCACTCAAACTAGGATCCGCAATAATTAATTCGAAAATATCTTCAATTAGCGATCCATAACGTTCTAAAAGGTGAGCAATACTCTCTTCCGAAAGATTGAATTCTTTTGCAAGAACTGAACTTTTATTTTTTAATACTTGAAAACTATCTGCCCCGACAATTGGTAAAGTTTCGGTGCAAGATTCTGGAACCAGCCTTCGTAGATCAGGTACCGCAACATTTACCGCATCCTCGGCCATGATTCGATAAGTTGTGTATTTTCCCCCAGCTATTGAAACAAAACCTGGAGCCGGCCGATCTACCACATGTTCTCGTGAGAGTTTTGTAGTTGGTGAATCTGGCGAAGTTGAAACTAATGGACGTAGCCCAGCAAAAACACCTAATACATCTTCTATGCTTATTTTAGGATCGAGCACCCGATTAGCTTGATCGATAATATATTGAACATCGTCAGCGCTTGCTAATGGTTCATTTCGATCTGCTACAAAATCAGTATCGGTTGTTCCGACAATCCAACGACTTCCCCAAGGAATAATAAAAAGAACTGAAACGGGAGTTTTAAGAATTATGCCGCTTTCAGATTTAATTGCGGATTTAGGCAAGACAATATGAACGCCTTTACTCATCCGCACTCGGTAACCCGGTTGTAATCCCATTACATCGTAAAGTGGGTCGGTCCAAACTCCAGCAGCCATAACTGTTGTTTTTGCTTTCACATTAATTACTTCGCCAGTTTCTTTTACTTTCACCGTAGCGCCAATTACGCGCTTACCTTCTTTAATAATGGTCTGGCATCTAACGCCAGTTGCAATTACGGCGCCGTGTTTGGCTGCAGTTCTCGCAATCATCATCGTATGTCGGGCATCATCAACTTGGGCATCAAAGTATTGAATTCCACCAGTAACGATATCTAGACGAAGTGATGGCGCAATCTCTGAAATCTTTTTCTGACTTAAATGCTTATGCCAAGGAAGTGCGCGTTGAAAACCACGAAGCGCATCGTAAAGCGCTAAGCCAGCGCCAACATATGTACGTTCTTTCAATTTCTCATGAAGTGGATAAAGAAATCCAACTGGCTTAACTAAATGCGGAGCCAAAGTGGTGACCATTAGTTCACGTTCATGTAGCGCTTCTCTTACTAATTTAAAATCATATTGTTCTAAATACCGAAGCCCGCCATGAATTAATTTTGATGAACGTGACGAAGTTCCAGAAGCTAAATCTTCAGCTTCGACAAGAGCTACTGAAAGTCCGCGAGAGGCTGCGTCCAGTGCGATACCAACACCATTTATCCCGCCACCGATTACTAATAAATCGAAGCTTTTTTCCGACAACGCAGATATAGCCCGCTCATGTTGGGCTGGACTAAGGACTGATGAAAAAAGCGTCACAGCATTAGGATACGCGACATGAGTTATATCGGCTCACTCGACCAAGGTACTTCCAGTACTCGTTTTATGATTTTCGACAACTCAGGTCACGTTGTCGGGCAACATCAATTAGAGCATCGCCAGATTTTGCCTAAAGCTGGATGGGTCGAACATGACGCACTGGAAATATGGCAACGAACTAAAGAAGTAATTGTTGGTGCCTTAAAACAAGCAAACTTAATGGGATCAGATTTAGTCGGGATCGGCATCACTAATCAACGCGAAACCACTGTAATTTGGGATAAAGCGAGTGGCCATCCATTAGCAAACGCAATTGTCTGGCAAGACACTAGAACTGGAGATTTTCTTGCATCTCTCTCGCCAGAACAATGTAGAACGATTACAGATAAAACAGGACTAGCAATTGCCCCATATTTTTCCGGAAGTAAGATCAATTGGTTAATCAAAAATCAACCTGAAGTTCAAAGCGCCATTAAAAAAGGTAACGCAATGGTCGGAACCATTGATTCTTGGTTACTTTGGAATCTATCTGGCGGGGTTCGCGGCGGCGTACATGCTACCGATGTTACAAATGCCAGCAGAACTTTATTGATGAATTTAGAAACACTGGATTGGGATCCCGAGCTCCTGCAGATTTTTCAGGTGCCACATGAAATTCTTCCGCAAATTAAATCTTCATCTGAGATTTATGGCCTCACTGATCCCGCTGGCCCATTTGGAAGCGCCATTCCAATTGCCGGAATTCTCGGCGATCAACAAGCTGCAATGGTTGGCCAAGTTTGCTTCGCGCGTGGTGAATCTAAGACTACTTATGGAACCGGCAATTTCGCGCTAGTAAATACGGGAACTGAAATTGTTAGAAGTAAGAATGGATTGCTAACTACCGTTTGTTTTAAATTTGGTGATGCACCGGCCTTTTACGCACTTGAGGGTTCGGTTGCGGTTACTGGATCTGCAATTCAGTGGTTACGAGACCAACTTCAAATCATCACAAGCGCTGCTGAAATTGAAGCGCTTGCCGAAACTGTTCCTGACAATGGCGGCGTTTATTTTGTACCAGCTTTCTCAGGGCTATTTGCCCCCTATTGGCGAAATGATGCACGCGGTGTGATTGTTGGACTAACCCGAGCTGCCACTAAAGCCAACTTAGCTCGCGCAGCACTTGAAGCAATCTGTTATCAAACTAGAGATGTTCTAGATGCAATGAGTGCAGATAGTGGTGTGAAATTAAAGCAAATGCGGGTCGATGGCGGAATTACCGCAAATAATTTATGTATGCAGATGCAAGCTGACATCATGCAAATTGAAATAATAAGACCGATGATTGCTGAAACCACTGCACTTGGCGCAGCTTATGCTGCTGGACTCGCAGTTAAATTTTGGAGCAGCACCGATGAACTCAAAAAGCAATGGCAACAATCTCGAAGTTGGAATCCAAATTCTGCAAGCGTTTTAGCAACTACCGGTTTTAAATCTTGGAAAAAGGCAATTGAGCGCACCCTTAATTGGAACGATTAATTTCTATTAAAATAGCGTTCTCCGGAGCCAAAATTGGTGCGGGTAATCCAATTTCCATAAGTGCTGCACCAGAAATAACTACTCCTGAAAGCCAAGTTGGTGGTTCTATCAACATATAAGTTGGTTTTCCGGCTGGGTATTGCGCCTTCACTTGGTAATTTACCTCTGGAATTAAATTTCTAAAAGTTAATTGAGCTGGATGCACTGCGGTTGTGGGAGTTAATTGCGCATAAGAAAAAATTGCGTGCTCTCTCTTCTTATCAATAACACCATATAGATAAGCGTTCTCGTCAGCGTAGTCGATTCGAATTGCAGTGCCAGAGTGCAACAAACTTCGGTTGGCTTTGTAATAACTAACCCAAGATTTCAAATTTGATTTATCTACTTCATCTAAATTGGAAATATCCCATTCAATTCCAGCATGACCAAAGAGCGCAGTTATAGCTCTGAAAGATAGCGGAAGTGAACGCCCAGTTTGATGACTTGGGGTTGGACCTATATGAGTACCAAGTAGTTCCGGTGGAATAATTTGACCAGTCCAACGTTGATTTCGTTGACGTTCTAGCGCATCGTTGTTATCGCTTACCCAGAAACGATCTACGTAATCAATAACACCTAAATCAATTCTGCCACCACCTGATGCGCAAGATTCAATTTCTAACTTTGGATGTAGCTTTTTCAACTCTGCAAATAATTTATAAGCAGCCAGCGTTTGGTTTCGAACTGCAGCTTGTAAATTGTGAGAAGCATCTACAACTGTTCGATTATGGTCCCACTTAATGTAATCAATTGGATACTCTGAAAGAATTGCACTTATTTTTTCAAGTATATGGTTGAACGCGCCAGTATTTGTTAAATCTAAAACCATCTCATGTCGCCAAGTGTTCTGACCATGCCCAGTTGTGCTTAAGACCCAATCTGGATGATCTCTATATAAATCTGAATCTACGCTGATCATCTCGCCTTCAAACCAAAGCCCAAATTCCATACCTTTACTTTTTATATATTTTGCAATGGAAGTTAAACCTTCCGGCCAAACTGATTTATCAACACTCCAATCCCCTAATCCAGCGCGATCATTTCTCCGGGAATGAAACCAACCGTCATCAAGTACTAAACGTTCAACGCCTACCTCTGCCGCTACATCAGCTAGCGCCATTATTTTCTTAGCATCATGTTCGAAATAGATGGCTTCCCACATATTTAAAGTTAGTGGACGCGGATTCTTAGGGTGAATGGCTCTAGCCCGAATATGCTCGTGAAACTTCTCTGAAACTCCATCGAGGCCAGATTTTGTATATACCGCTTTCAAAGCAGGTGCCTGATAAATTTCATTTGGTTTCAATATAACTTCACCTGGTAACAAAATTTCTGATGCTCCAATTGATTGAGTCCGATCCCAAATTCGTTCCACCATAAATTCCGAGTTACCGCTCCATGCAAGTGAAATTGCCCAAGCTTCGCCTGATGCAAAGTTAGTATTTTCAGTTAGTGCGATTTCGGTAATCGTAAAGTTGTGTCCACTTCGACCTTCATGCGAATCTCTGACCCAAAGTCCAGTTGCGATATCGCGCCGCTGTGGGTTGCGTTCGTTTGACCATCGGCCAGCAAAATCTAGAGTTTGCGATGCCCGATCCGGTATTGGTAACCAATAAGCGAGATTATTGAGTGTGTAATCATCGCTACCTATATTCTTAATAGAGTTAGTCTGAGTTAATACACCGAATTCATCTAAATTAAAAGAAAGATAAATTTCCAAATTAGCTTGCGAATCGATTAGAGTTACATCAACTTTATTATCTTTTTCCACAATTTTTGAAACTTCGAATTTAGTAGACCAATATTTTCCATTGCGATGTCCGCTCAAGGTTGGATTTCCTAACCAACCTCGTGATTGTTCCCGCATTACTCCTGAAAATTGACGGCTATCGAATGCGCTATTAGATATGGAACGTTCACGGGTAGCGGAAAGTGAAGAAGTTAATTTGCCAATTGTGGCTCCCCAGTGTTCAATCACCAGAGCGCCATCTACTAGAGCTAGAACAAGGTCAACGCCACCGCTTGATAAGTGCGTCTGCTCTTTCATGCGGGTAGAGTAACGCTCATTATGACCTCTCCGCAGATTTCTCTTAGCGCTGGCGTTATCCGTACCGATTTACCGATGTCAGATGGTCGAACAATCAGGTATTACGACAGCGCAAACCAATCACGGAGCGCTAAAGATCAACGCCCAGTTGAGGAACAACCTGGAATTGGCGAACTTCGATTGGATCCATTGGTTAATGAATGGGTTGCGATGGCGGCACATCGACAAGGGCGAATTTTTTTACCACCGAAAGAACTTTGCCCACTCTGTCCTACAAAAGATGATCGGTTAACGGAAATACCTGATAATGATTATGAAGTAGCAGTTTTTGATAATAGATCACCATCGCTTAGACCGCCAGTTTCAGAATTTACAATTCCGAATGAATTAAATTTTGACACACCCATAGTTCCGGCTGCCGGTAAGTGTGAAGTAGTTTGTTATACATCAGATCATGGAAAATCTTTTAAAGATTTAACTGTGAAGCAGATTCGAACTGTAATTGAAGCTTGGCGAGATCGAGTAAAAGAGCTTTCCAAATCCGAATTTATTGCTCATATCTTTCCTTTTGAGAATAGAGGCGAAGAAGTCGGAGTCACGCTTTCTCATCCACATGGCCAAATTTACGCTTATTCATATTTAACACCACGCGTTGAAAAAATGCTTGCCGTTGCAAAAGCTCATAAAGGTAGAACTGGTCGAGTGCTTCTCGATGACGTTATAGCTAGAGAAATAAAAGATGAAGTAAGAATTGTTGCGCGTAATGCAGATTGGATCGCATTTGTTCCATATGCCAGTCGTTATCCCTTTGAAATTCATTTAGCGCCTTTGAAGTCGGTTGCAGATATGGCCGAACTTAGTGACGCTCAGGCCGATACATTCTCGCAAATCTCCCAAGAAGTATTCCGTCGACTTGATGGCGTATTTGGAATTGAGATGGCATATATCGCGGCTTGGCACCAAGCGCCGGTACGAGTTGGTAGAGATGCGCTCCGGTTACATCTGCAAATCTGTAGCGTTAGGCGTCAACCAAATAAACTTAAATATCTCGCTGGTTCAGAGTCGGCAATGGGCGCATTTATTATGGATATGAAGCCAGAACAATCTGCACAACAACTTCGCGAGGTAAAACTGTAGTGACTCAAACGCTTGCCGAAAAGTTTGCAGCAACATTCGGTGCGCAACCAGATTTAATGGCTCAAGCGCCTGGCCGAGTCAACCTAATTGGCGAACATATCGATTACAGCCAAGGATTTGTTCTGCCGTTCGCGATTGATTTATACACCTCGGTCGCTATTGGTAAACGTAACGATTCGCTCGTAAGAATTGCTTCTTCGCAACGCAACCAACAGTTTGAAACTTTCGAAGTTTCTAAAATTCAACCTGGTTACGGAATTGGTTGGGTTAAATATCCACTTGGGGTTATCTGGGCAATGGAAATTTCTGATGGTTTAGATATTTTTATTGATGGGAAAGTTCCATCTGGCGCGGGTCTCTCATCTTCTGCTGCGCTCGAGTGCAGTCTTGCTTTCGCAATAAATGAATTATTTGGCAAAGGGAAAACTTCAAAAGAATTAGCGCTACTTTCGCAAAGAGCTGAGAATGATTACGTAGGCGTACCTTGTGGCATTATGGATCAATCCATTTCTCTAATGGGTGAAGCCGGCTTCGCACTCTTAATTGATTGTCGTGACTTAAATACAAAATTGGTTCCGTTAGATTTATCCCGAGCCGATCTGCAACTTCTAATAATTGATACTGGTGTTCATCATGCTTTAGTTGATGGCGGTTATGCCGAACGACGCGCTTCTTGCGAAAGCGCTGCTAATAAAATCCAAGTTGAGTCTATGCGGCAGCTATCGTTAGAAGTTCTCGAAGCAAATAGAGATAATTTGTCAGAATCAGAATTCATGCGTGCTCGTCATGCAGTAACTGAGATTGCCCGTGTTTTGGAAGCAGTAACTAAATTGAATGCTTCTGACTACCCAGCTTTAGGTAAGCTTTTAAATGAATCTCACCGCTCACTTCGAGATGATTACACGGTTTCATGTCCAGAATCTGATTTAGTGGTGGTGACTGCAAATGAAAATGGTGCGCTTGGTGCACGTATGGTTGGTGGAGGTTTTGGCGGAAGCGTCATTGCTTTGATTAATCGAGCTGATACCGGGAAAATTTCAATTGCAATTGAAAATGCTTTTGCAAAAGCAGGGTACAAACCGCCTCGATTTTTTACTTCATTGCCAAGCGCTGGTGCTCGTTTAATTAATTAATTGGGTTTATTGATAGTACTTCGACTCCACCAATTGCATTTAATACATTTAATAGATCGGTCGGATCGCTACCAGGTACTGCAATAGTGATGTCATCTATGCCGCGACCGTCTTCACTTCGAAGCACTACTAAGCCTCGAATATCCCCGCCGGCGAATCCAATTGCTGAAGCCACAGCACCTAATGAACCTGGGCGATCAGGTAGCGCAATTTGTACTCGGAAGATAGCCATATCAGAAGTGTAAAGGTAATTTGCTTAAACTAAAAATATCTCATCGCCTTTTACCGAAATCTTAACTTTTGGCAATGGCGTATTTGTTGGGCCAGCAAGAACTTTTGCACTGTTGGCAGGATCAAATTCTGCGCCATGGCAAGGACAGATTAAATGCGAACTATTTTTATCAAATTCAACGGTACATCCTTGGTGGGTACAAACGGCAGAATAAGCATAAACCCCGGATTTTGTGCGAAAAATAATGGCGGGAGCTCCAACATTATCAACTATATTTATCGAAGTTCCGATTGCAATTTCACTAACTTTAGCAATTGCATTTGATGAACTTGAACTTGCCAAATTCTTAACTTCACGTTTGAAACTCTTACCCGCAATTACGCCGATAATTGATAGTCCGCCCAATAGTGCAAGTGTTAAAACTTCGCGGCGTTCTGATAATTGTGGTAAACGTAACCTTCCGGATTTTTTAAATATTGAGCCAAGTAATACTGCCCACATAATTACATATGCGCTATCGCTTCCCAGGAAATAGGGTGTAACTGCCCAAGAAAGTGTTAACCAAAGTGTAAGTGACATAAATAGTCCGCCAAGTGAGGCATAGACCAACATAAAACCAGTAAGCGTTGCCAACCCGATTGCAAATTCTGAAATCATTACAAAAAGTCCCATTAAATCAGCGTGCTCAACCATTTTTTGAATTGCAAAGTGGAGTGGCGAAGTAGTTGGGATCCCAGCTAGTTGTGAACCGATATAACCTTTTGCGCCTTTAGTTAAAAATCCAGGGTCTGTTGCTTTATACCAACCCGCATATATCCAAGTTATGCCAAGCCAAAGTCGAAGTAATGAAATTGGAAGTGGGTGTATCCGCCAAGATCTTTGGATTGCGGTAAACATAGCCCCATTATTCACATTAATTTGCGAAATGGCTCCCTGACTTGGACTCGAACCAAGAACCTGCCGGTTAACAGCCGGCTGCTCTGCCAATTGAGCTATCAGGGATTGCTAAGTGCGAACTCTATCTGAAAATCGGAAAGGCTCTAAATCTCACCTAAACCCAACTCATGCTGGGTTCTACGTGTGGTCTCCATCGCCACTAAATCGCCAAATATTCGATTGTATTCAGCCTCATTTTCAACTGGGTTGATGCGTTGCAATGTGGATTTTATTTCCGCAATTGCACGGCTAATTGCAACCTCTCTAAGTCTTGCAATAATGCTAGAAACATAACGATCTGAAACTTCACCATCAGTTCTAATTGGTTCGACCGTTAACTCCGTAATAAATGAACGCAAATCTTCGGATTCGGCGCGATCGATTGAGACCGATTCGTATTCTGGTTGGGTAGAAATAAAATCACGTAATTTTTGATATGCGGGATGAGTAAATGCGCCGTTCTCGATATCTTTCCAGCCACGACATAACGCCGGCATTTGTAATCTTGCTTTTAAAACTTCGCGCTCTAATATAAGTCTTGGCTCGGCCGGATCGGGTCGCCAAGTTTGATTATTTTCTACCGCTGCAGTTTCAGCGCGCACAATATTTGAAATACCACGTTTGACAGCAGTGCTTACTAATTCAACTTCCATACCTAGCCATCCCGCCAACGATCGGGCGTACTCTGGACGGAGTGAGGCATCTCTGATTTTTCCAATTAATGGTGCGGCGATGTTTAAAGCGCTTACTCGACCTTCAGGAGTTGCCAAGTCATATTGCGCAATTGCACTCTTAATTGCAAATTCAAATAGCGGAACTCGGCGAGCAATTAAATCTCTAACCGCTTCATCCCCGGAATCTTGGCGGAGTTCACAAGGATCTTTGCCATTTGGCTCAACTGCCACAAAAGTTTGTGCTACAAATTTTTGATCGTCAGTAAAAGCTCGAAGCGCTGCTTTTTGCCCAGCCGCATCGCCATCAAAGGTAAAAATTACTTCACCACGAAAAGCATCATCATCCATTAATAATCTACGGAGAATTCGGATATGGTCATCGCCAAAAGCTGTACCGCAAGTTGCTACTGCTGTGGTAATTCCTGCCAAATGAGCCGCCATTACATCGGTATATCCCTCAACTATTACGGCCTGGCGCTTTTTTGCGATCTCTTTCTTCGCCACATCTAGCCCATATAAAACTTGAGATTTCTTATAAATTGAAGTTTCGGGGGTGTTTAAATACTTTGGTCCTTGATCTGCGTCATCTGTTGCAAGTTTACGAGCCCCAAAACCAACTACATCACCGGAGAGATCCCGAATTGGCCAGGTTAATCTATTTCTAAACCGATCAATTGGACCGCGAGTTCCATCTTTTGAAAGTCCAGCCAACATAATCTCTTCATTTGTAAAACTTTTTCCAATTAAGAATTTAGTTAAAGAATCCCACTCGTCTGGTGCGAATCCCACTCCAAAACTTGCGGCAGCATCTTTATCAAATCCACGTTTTTGCAAGAATTCGCGGCCATGCGCCGCTTGCGGAAGTTGTAATTGTTCTTGGTAGAAAATTGCTGCTGCTAAATTTGCGGCCACTAACCTGGATCGTTGTCCAGCTGGCGCTCTAACACCAGATGATTGATCGAAAGTTAATTGGTATCCAATTCTTTCTGCCAAGCGTTCAATGGTTTCAGTAAAAGTTAAATGTTCCATCTTCATTATAAATGCGATGACATCGCCGCCAGTCTGACAACCAAAACAATGGAAATAACCTTTGCTCGGCGTTACGTGAAATGACGGAGATTTCTCATCATGGAATGGGCAAAGCCCCTTCTTTTGACCGCCACCCGCGTTTTTAAGTTGAACATATTCACCAACAACTTCATCTATCGGAGAACGGTCGCGCACATATGAAACATCTTCATCTCGAATTCGACCGGACATGGCGCTTATCCTACTTTGGTCAATTTATCGTGCAGTAAATATGCGCCCATATCGGTAAGTGAAGCGACTTGATCGATAACAACCCGCAATTTTTCACTCTCGTTTGTTGCGCGTTCCCACTCCTGTAAGAAGAAACTCTCCAACGTGGCAGGCGCGCCAGCTCTTACCGCTTCTACAAGTCGGTGAATTGTGGTCCGTTGTTTTGCATATCGATCCTGCGAATCTTCCGCTTGAATAATGTAAAAACCTGCAATCGACTTTAAAAGCGCTACTTCTGCGCGATGTGGGCGCGGAACTACCAAATCCGCGTTATATCTAACTAAATCAGAATCGCCATATTTTGCTCTAGTTTCCCGTTCAGCAGCCAGTGCATATCTTCCGACAAGTTGGCTCGTTAAATCTTTAAGTCGAGCTAAATGTCTATGGCTGCGATCGAAAGTTGTCGGCCAACAGGACAAACTCTTAAGTGAATTCATTGCGGATTCGGCTTCTGCAACTGTGATATCCGAAAGATAACTATCCTGCGCAACTTTAAAAAGCTCTGCCAAATCACTTTCAATTTTTTCAATTACAACTTGACCAGTAACTAATCCATCTTCGAGATCGTGCACCGAATAGGCAACATCATCCGACCAATCCATGATCTGCGCTTCGATGCTGGTATCAAGTGCAGGCGCTCCTTCGCGCATCCAATCAAAAATCGGTTGATCATCTTGATACACGCCAAATTTCTTGGAGTTTGTTTGATTGCTCCACGGATATTTAGTAGCGGCATCTAATGATGCTCGAGTTAAATTTAATCCAACGGAAATTCCATTTTCATCAACAGTTTTTGCTTCGATTCTAGTTAACAACCTAAAACTTTGCGCATTGCCCTCAAAGCCGCCACAACTTGATGCAATCTCCGCAAGTGCATCTTCGCCATTATGACCAAAGGGTGGATGTCCAATGTCGTGAGCTAAGCAAGCACCTTCCATTAAATCTGGATCTGCGCCAAGCGCTGCACCAAGTTCGCGGCCAACTTGGGCGCACTCCAGGGAATGTGAAAGTCTAGTTCTAGGAAAATCACTTGCCCACGGAACTGCTACTTGTGTTTTTGCAGCGAGCCTTCGTAGCGCAAAGGAATGAATAATTCGAGCGCGATCTCGTGAAAATTCTGTTCGCCCCGGACGTTTTGCTGGTTCATCGAGAAATCTTTCACGCGCAACTGCATCATAAGCAGAATGTTCAATTGCAGGCCGCAGCACCATAGTCGTTAGCCTATTGATTTCGGTCGCTGATATGAATGCCGTGCCGACCTAACGTTATATAGGCTAAATATGCGCCAGTTTCACGTATTAAATAACGATATCCAGCGTTTTTAATTGCTGAAGGTCCGGTTGTTGCAGGGGAGCATGTACTTACAATCCCTTGATCATTAGCCATCGTCATTGCGCGATAACAATGATAAGGATCTGTAACTATTATTACATCGCGCTTAGCCCGAGTTTTAACTTCATCGGCATAACTTACGGTGCTTGCATAAGTATCGCGACCTATTGCTAGCGCTGCGATGGCCTTCTTTGGAATGCCGTGCTCAACTAACCAATTCTTACTAGAAGCAGCTTCGGTAGTTCGATCTCCTGGCGCGCCAGATCCAACGGTAATTATCTTTGGTGCTAAACCTAAATTATAAATCCGTTTTGCTTCTTCTAGCCTTGCTTGCAAAACTTCACCAGGTCGACCATCTAACTGCGCTGCGCCAAGCACTACAATTACATCGGCTTTCCTAATCGTTGGATTGTGTGCGGCAAACCAAACTTGACCAAGTGGCCAGAGAAGCGAAACTAAGATTAGTAGAGCAATAAATGAAAATATTTTGCGCAATATTTTGAAACCAAACATTTAGCCACCCGACCCAGCGGCGACTTCAAATACCTCAGCAAATTCATCTGGATCATTTAGCCAACCTTGTGGGAGTGAAACAGATCTTGATCTACTAGTTCGTCCGCGTGGCGCATCTCCAATTGCTTCAGGATATGGCGCATCAACCAATAGATCTAACAACGAGCGTAGCTCCATCAGTGAGGAAACCATGCCAAAACGAGCCCGTAAATCTCCTTCAACTCTAAATCCTTTTAAATACCAAGCGGTGTGTTTTCTTAAATCTCTACAAGCTCGATCTTCGCTTTCAAAATATTCAGTTAACAATTCTGCGTGGCGATAAAGAACTTCTCGAACTTCAAATAAACGAGGTAATGGTCGTTCAGATTCTCCGTTAAATGCTCGAACCAAATCTGCAAAGAGCCAAGGTCGACCTAAACATCCGCGGCCAACCACGATTCCAGCACAGCCAGTTTCATTCATCATTGCTACGCCATCATTACCCGACCAAATATCACCGTTTCCTAATACTGGAACCCCAGTAGGTGCAAGGTGTTCAACTAATTTTTTGATTGTTGACCAATCAGATTTTCCTTCGTAAAACTGTGCCGCGGTACGTGCATGCAAGGCAACCCAGGTAACACCAATTTCTGCAGCACGCATCCCAGCTTCCAAATAAGTTTTATGTTCATCATCAATTCCAACACGCATTTTTACCGTTACGGGAATACCAAAAGGTTTAGCCGTGCATACAGCCGCCTCCACAATTGCCGCAAATAAATTTCGCTTATATGGAAGGGCTGCGCCACCGCCATTACGGGTTACTTTTGGAACTGGACAACCAAAGTTTAGATCAATGTGATCAGCTAAATTCTCATCACCAATCATTTGCACCGCATTTTTAATATCAAGTGGCTTAGTTGAATAAAGTTGCACAGATCTTGGGCTCTCCCCTTTGCCTGGCACAATCATTCGTAACGTTTCGGCATTTCGCTCGGTAAGCGCCCGAGCAGTGATCATCTCTGAAACGAAAAGCCCAGCACCTTGTTCGCGACAGAGCATGCGAAATGCAGAGTTAGTTATTCCAGCCATCGGTGCAAGCACCACTGGCGGATCGATGGTTACACCACCGTTTGGAAACCCACCATTGGTAATTGGCAGGTAAAGCGGTGCTACTTTTTTCGTTAACAAAATTTTATTAACAACCAAGCAAGCGCGGTGCTAGCCAAGCTTCAACTTTATCAATTGAAATTCGATCTTGTTTCATGGTGTCACGTTCGCGAATTGTGACTGCATTATCTTCTAAAGATTCAAAATCAATAGTGATACAAAACGGGGTGCCAATTTCGTCTTGTCGGCGATATCTTCGGCCAATTGCGCCAGCATCGTCAAAATCTACATTCCAGTTTTTACGAAGCTGAGCAGCAAGATCGCGCGCTTTAGGAGAGAGATCGGCATTTCTAGAAAGTGGCAAGACTGCGACTTTAATTGGCGCTAATCGGTGGTCCAGTTTTAATACGGTGCGTTTTTCCATTTCACCTTTAGCATTTGGCGCTTCATCCTCGGTATAGGCATCCATCAAGAATGTGAGTGCACAGCGATCAACACCGGCCGCTGGTTCGATCACAAATGGGAACCAACGTTCGTTCTGTTCTTGATCAAACCAAGATAAATCTTTGCCAGATTTACCGGAGTGGGCTTTCAAGTCGAAATCGGTGCGATTGGCAATACCTTCCAGCTCGCCCCATTCAGTTCCAGTAAATTCAAATTTATATTCGATATCTACGGTTCGTTTAGAATAATGCGAAAGTTTCTCTTTTGGATGTTCAAACAACCGTAACCGTTCTGGATTAATTCCTAAATCAACATACCAAGCAAGTCGAGTATCAATCCATTGTTGGTGCCACTGTTCATCTGTGCCCGGTACTACAAAAAATTCCATCTCCATCTGTTCGAATTCCCGAGTTCGAAAAATAAAGTTTCCGGGAGTAATTTCGTTGCGGAAAGACTTTCCAATTTGGCCAATACCAAATGGCGGTTTCTTTCTAGCTGTGGTTGCTACGTTTTCAAAATTAATAAATATTCCTTGCGCAGTTTCTGGACGCATGTAAGCAAGACCAGATTCATCTTCGACCGGTCCTAGGAATGTTTTAAGTAACCCAGAAAATTGGCGAGGTGTAGTAAATTTTCCTTTATTGCCACAGTTAGGGCAATTTATTTCGGCAAGTGAATCTGGCTTCTTTTTATTTTTAGCTTCGTATGCTTCTTCCAAATGATCTGCTCGGTAACGTTTGTGGCACTCGGTACATTCAGTTAATGGATCGCTAAAAGTTTCTACGTGGCCGGATGCTTCCCAAACTTCTTTCGCCAAAATTACGCAAGAATCTAAACCAACAACATCCTCACGCCCCATCACCATGGATTTCCACCATTGGCGCTTTACATTGTTTTTTAATTCGACGCCAAGCGGGCCGTAATCCCATGAAGCGCGAAGTCCGCCATAAATTTCAGATGAGGGATAAACAAATCCGCGACGTTTTGCGAGGCTAACAATTACTTCTAAACGATCTTGAGCCATAGTGCTCTCCATCCGGCTGGTTGTCGGCGGTGCGCACCGTTCGCAATTACTGGATGTAACTGGGCGCAGGTGTGGAAGTTTATCGTCACTTGCTACCCTCTATCTATGAACATAGCCATCGGTCTCGCAGCTTTAACTGCGGTTGCAACTACCGCTGGTGGCACGCTTGCAATTCGCTCCCGTGATCGGTTACATCTGGTTTTGGGCTTATCAGCTGGGCTACTTCTTGGTCTAGTTGGTTTCGATTTACTGCCTGAAGTTTTTCACCTTGCAAATAAAACAATTGGCGGAGTGCCCGGTGTTTCAGTAGCGCTAATTGGTGGATTTCTTGCGTTGCATTTTGTAGAGCAATTTTTTGGCTCTCACGAACCTGCTGAATCAGATTATGGGCATGATCATAAACATGCCGTAAATATTGCGGGCACACTTGGCGCGCTGGCTATGGGTGGCCACGTATTTCTTGATGGTGTTGCACTTGGCTTGGCATTTCATGTCAGCAATGCGCTTGGTTTAGCCGTCTTTATTGCAATTTTAGTGCACGCATTTAGCGATGGTTTAAATACCGTTTCGCTACTAATTAAAAGTGGTCATTGGGATAAGCGTGGCACTTGGTTACTTGCACTCGATGCAACTGCTCGAGTAAGTGGAGCAGCTCTAGGAACTTATATAACAATTAGCGATCCACTTTTAGCGATCTACCTTGCAGTTTTTTCTGGATTTGTTATTTATTTGGCGACTTCACATATTTTGCCAGAAGCGCACTCTAGGCATCCATCTCGATTAACTATGTTGGCTACCGTGTTTGGGGTATTAATTATGTGGCTAGTAGTTGCAAATCTGGGAATGGACTAATTTTAAGCTTTACCAAACCTACGTTCACGTTCGGCATAAATCTCAATCGCTTTCCAAAGTGTCTCTCTTGTTACATCGGGCCAAAGTACATCCATAAAAACCATCTCTGCATAAGCAGATTGCCACGGTAAGAAGTTCGATGTTCGTTGCTCCCCGGAAGATCTTAAGAAGAGATCGACATCTGACATCTTCGGCTCATCTAAATATTTAGCAAATAATTTCTCAGTTACATCTTCAGGTTTAATTCTCCGTTTCGCAACATCCTTAGCTATTGCTTGCGCAGCATCTGCAATTTCAGCGCGACCACCATAATTAACACACATATTCAGCGTAAGAATTTTGTTTTTCTTTGTTAATTCTTCGGCTTCAAGAAGCTCGTTCATGACGCTTTTCCAAAGTCGTTGCGGGCGCCCAACCCACCTAATTCGCACTCCTAAATCATTCATTTGATCGCGCCGGCGTCGAATCACATCACGGTTAAAGCCCATTAAGAATTTAACTTCATCCGGCGATCTCCGCCAATTCTCGGTAGAGAAGGCATATGCACTTAGCTCTTTCACACCGATTTGAATTGCGCCTTCTACAACATCAAATAGTGAAGATTCGCCAGCTTCATGCCCTTTAGTTCTTGGTAGACCACGTTTTTTTGCCCATCGGCCATTGCCGTCCATTACAAGCGCAACGTGATTTGGAATTGCCGATTTTGCTAACTTTGGCGGTTTCACGAACTAATTCTTTCAACCATCGGAAGACTACGCAAACCGCGCTCTAAGTGCCATTGTAAATATGCCGCGATTAAGCCAGAAGCTTCACGGCGATATCTCAATTCACTCTTATCAGCGCCATCCCAATTTCCGGTAAGCAGGTCAGACATTAACTCCAAAGTTTCAACAGCGGGAGTTGCGGAGGCTGATGGTTTGCAGTTAGTACAAACTGAACCGCCTCCAATTAATGAAAAATATTTATGTGGGCCAGGTGCTTCACATCTTGAACAAAT
>CAZWBQ010000016.1:0-23994 GCA_964632545.1 uncultured Bifidobacterium sp.
CCACTGACCTCTTCCTTATCAGGGAAGCGCTCTAACCAGGCTGAGCTATAGGCCCTTCTTTTCGCCCTGACCTTGATCAGTGCGAGGCGCAAGATTACCCGAACAATTGGTAGCAACCAAAAGACCGTTATTCCTCGCTTACTTTCGTTAGTGAAACGACAGTTATGCCATCGTTTAAGTTCACCAATCTAACTCCCATTGTGTCGCGCCCAGTTTCACGTACTTGTAAAACTTCAGTTCGCATAACACTTCCACTAGATGTGATTGCCAAGATTTCGTCGCTCTCATTAACAATTAGTGCGCCAACTAAAATTCCGCGCGAACCTTCGTCAATTTTCGCTGCTTTAACACCAATTCCACCGCGTCCTTGAGAACGATATTCTGAAAGTGGAGTTCGCTTACCAAAACCACCGTCAGTTGCTGTTAAAACAAACTGTTTAGCATCGTCTGCATTCTTTGGGATTGACACCATCGCTAACAGTTCGTCGTCTTTGCGGAACTTCATTCCAATTACACCAGTAGCCGATCTTCCCATTGGTCGCAGCGATTCATCATCGGCGGTAAATCTAAGCGACATTCCTTTGCGGGAAACCAATAACAGTTCATCGGTTGAAGTTATTGCTGAAGCAGAAACAACTTCATCGCCATCTCGAAGTGAAATTGCAATAAGTCCGCCGGTGCGGTTTGAGTCGTATTCAACTAGTGGACTCTTCTTTACAACACCACTTCTAGTGGCAATTACTAAATGTGGTAGTGATTGATAATCTCTAATTCCAATTACAGAAGCAATGGTCTCGTTTGGTTTGAAAGCTAATAAGTTTGCTACGTGTTGGCCACGCGCATCTCGACCGGCGTCTGGAAGCTCATGAACTTTAGCGCGATACACCCGACCTTGATTTGTTAGGAACAATAACCAATCATGAGTTGAAGCTGTAAAGAAATGTTCCACAATGTCATCTTGTTTTAGCGCTGCACCTCGAACCCCTTTACCGCCGCGTTTTTGCGCGCGATAAGCATCGGCTTTGGTTCGTTTTGAGTATCCGCCGCGGGTAATTGTGACAACCACATCTTGGTCTGGGATTAAATCCTCAACTGATAAATCAGTATCACCAGCAATAATTTGAGTTCGGCGATCATCGCCATATTTTTCTGCAAGTTCTAGAAGTTCATTTTTGATTATTGAACGTTGTTTTGCTGGGCTTATTAGAATTTCATTAAGTTCAATAATGTCTAACATTAACGCGTCATACTCATCAATAATTTTTTGTCGTTCTAAGGCAGCAAGTCGGCGTAATTGCATATCCAAAATTGCGTTGGCTTGAATTTCATCAACTTCGAGAAGTTTCATCAAACCTTCGCGAGCAGCATCAGAATTAGCACTCGCGCGAATCAATGCAATTACTGCATCTAAGGCATCAAGAGCTTTTAAATAACCGCTTAAAATATGGGCGCGCTTCTCTTTTTCGCTTAAGCGATATTTAGTTCTGCGAACAATCACTTCAATTTGGTGATCAATGTAGTAACGAACGAATTCATTTAGTTTAAGAGTTCTAGGCACGCCATCAACAAGCGCCAACATATTTGCGCCAAACGAATCCTGTAATTGTGTTTGTTTATAAAGATTGTTTATGACAACTTTTGCTACCGCATCGTTTCGTAAAACTACAACTAAACGCTGACCTAAACGTTCATTGCCTTCATCGCGGACATCAGCAATACCTTTAATTTTCCCATCTTTTACTAGCTCTGCGATTTTCAAAGCTAAATTATCTGGGTTTACTTGATATGGAAGTTCAGTTACAACCAAACATGTTCGCTTGTTGATCTCTTCTACTTCAATTACTGCGCGCATAATGATGGAACCGCGACCAGTTCGATAAGCATCTTCAATACCTTTACGGCCAACTATTAAACCTTTAGTTGGGAAATCTGGACCTTTAACAATTCCGAGCATTGCGGTTAAAGAATCTTCAGGTGATGCATCAGGATTATCAAGCGCCCATTGCACAGCGCCACAAATTTCACGAAGGTTGTGCGGTGGAATATTTGTTGCCATGCCAACAGCGATTCCTGCGGAACCGTTAACTAATAAATTTGGAAAACGACTTGGTAGAACAACTGGTTCTTGAGATCTACCATCGTAGTTAGAAACGAAATCAACAGTGTCTTCATCGATATCGCGCATGATTTCCATAGCGAGTGGATCAAGTCGTGCCTCGGTGTAACGCATTGCAGCGGCTGGATCGTTTCCAGGTGAACCAAAGTTTCCATTTCCATCTACTAGTGGATAACGGAGCGACCAATGTTGAGCTAATCGAACTAATGTGTCATAAATCGCGCCGTCGCCATGTGGATGGTAATTACCCATGACATCTCCGACGATGCGTGAAGATTTGTAATAACCCTTATCTGGGCGATAACCGGCGTCGTACATTGCGTAAAGCACGCGGCGGTGAACTGGTTTTAACCCATCACGAATATCTGGAAGCGCGCGACCAACAATTACGCTCATCGCATAGTCGAGATAAGAACGAGCCATCTCAACTTGTAGATCAACTACTTCTACACGATCAGTAATCGGTACTTGCTCTTCCAATTTATTCTCCTGGTTTCGGTTATTAAATATCTAAGAAACGAACATCTTTAGCGTTGCGTTGAATAAAATTACGGCGTTGCTCAACATCTTCACCCATTAAAACTGAGAAAAGATCATCCGCCGCTGCGGCATCTTGTAAAGTCACTTGCATTAATACTCGGTGCGCTGGATCCATAGTGGTATCCCATAATTCCTTTGCAGGCATCTCACCTAAACCTTTAAAGCGTTGAATTCCATCTTCTTTAGGTAATCGTTTACCAGCATCAATGCCTATTTTTATTAATCCGTCTCGTTCTTTATCTGAGAATGCATATTGGACTGGCTCTTTACCGCCCCACTTAATTTTATAAAGTGGTGGTTGCGCTAAATAAACAAAGCCTTGCTCGATTAATGGTCGCATGAATCTAAATAATAAAGTTAGTAAAAGTGTGCGGATATGTTGTCCGTCAACATCAGCATCGGCCATCAAAATAATTTTATGGTAACGGAGTTTTGCGACATCGAAATCTTCATGGATGCCAGTTCCGAGCGCAGTGATTAACGCTTGTACTTCGTTGTTTTGAAGAACGCGATCAATCCGAGCTTTTTCTACATTCAATATTTTTCCGCGGATTGGAAGCACTGCTTGGTTTCGTGAGTCACGTCCACCTTTTGTTGAGCCACCAGCGGAATCACCTTCAACAATATAAAGTTCGCATTTTTCTGGTTCAGTCCATTGGCAATCCGCTAATTTTCCAGGCATCCCGCGGCCTTCTAATAATCCTTTACGACTTCTTGATAAATCGCGAGCTTTTCGTGCAGCAACACGTGCTGCAGCCGCGTCGATACATTTACGTACGATTTCTTTACCTTCAGTTGGATTTCGTTCAAACCAAGAACCTAAGTTGTCGTTCACTGATTTTTGCACGAAAGATTTAGCTTCTGTATTACCTAATTTTGTTTTTGTTTGACCTTCAAATTGGGGTTCTGCCATTTTTATAGAGACAATTGCAGTTAAACCTTCACGTACATCATCTCCCGTAAGGCGATCTTCTTTTTTGCGAATATAACCCCAATCTTCACCAAATTTATTTATTAGTGAAGTTAAGGAAGTTCGGAATCCTTCTTCGTGAGTTCCACCTTCTTGAGTGTTAATAGTGTTAGCGAAAGTGTAAACAGATTCAGTAAATCCAGTATTCCATTGCATAGCTATTTCGAGCGACATTTTCTGTTTTAAATCTTCGCCACCAAAAGAGATAATAGATTTATGACCTTCGCCTTTAGTTAAATTTAAGTGTTTAACAAAATCGGAAATTCCACCAGGGTAGTTGAATTTAATAAATAGTGGTTCGCCATTTTCATCTACATGGCCTGGTCGTTCGTCTTTGAGTGAGAGTGTTAAGCCTTTATTTAAGAAGGACATTTCACGGAAGCGCGCAGATAAAATTTCAAAAGAAAAATCAGTGGTCTCAAAAATTTCTTCGGATGGCCAGAATGTAACTTGTGTGCCAGTTTTTTCAGTAGCAACACCTTTTTTAAGTTGGGCTTGTGGTACACCTAGTTTGTAATTTTGGCTCCAGAAAAAACCATCCCTTTGCACGATGACTTCTAAATCTTGGCTAAGTGCGTTCACAACTGAAACACCAACTCCATGTAAGCCACCAGAAACCGAGTACCCGCCGTCGCCAAATTTTCCGCCTGCATGCAAAACAGTAAGCACAACTTCTAGCGCTGGTTTTTTTTCAATTGGGTGCATGTCGACTGGAATACCGCGGCCGTTATCAATTACTTGCACGCCACTGTTTTCTAAAAGTGTTACTGATATTTCATCGCAATAACCAGCAAGAGCTTCATCTACTGAGTTATCAACAATTTCATAAACTAAATGGTGAAGTCCGCGCTCTCCAGTTGAGCCGATATACATTCCAGGACGTTTTCGAACTGCTTCAAGCCCCTCAAGAACTGTGATCGCACTAGCGTCGTACGCTTTTGCGTTCTCTTTCTTAGGGGTTTGGGTTGGCACTTAGACGCCTTTCATAACGGTTTACAGTTCAGGTGGTTTTGAGCTCAGACCTGTTATAGCCAAACCTCGTCAGTTTTTGCTGGGGTTCAACCCGTAATCCTAGTGGGTTTTTAAAACTGTGATAGCCCAAAAAAGCCTTCTGTGGTGGATTAGGGCGATTATCAAGCGAAAGGTGAGGTTCCCTACTAGGTGGCTAACCGTAAGTGTCCCTCGGCCCCTTTGATCCCCGGATTGTTCGGAGTCCACGTTTCCAAGATGGAGCATTTGGTCCGATCACCACTAACTCCTCAACTAAAGCTCCGGGCGCGCTTTGTTGGAGAGTTTTTAATAACTCGTTAGAAATTAATCTGAGTTGAGTTGCCCAAGCGGTTGATGATGTTTGAATTGTTAGTTTTCCATCTAACAAAGTGATTGGGTTTGAATGTTGTGCAATTTCATCTCCAACAACTTTCTGCCAATCGCTAAATAAATTACCTTCTGCGATTCCTTGTCGCCAATCCCGATTGGTAATAATTTCATTAAAAACCGAACTTAATGGTTGTGGGTCTGAAATATTTATTCGTTCATCAACTTCTATAACTCTTCTTGGTTTTTTGATTTGCGTTTTGTAAGCACGAAATAATTCTCGCGCAATATCGCGTTTTGGTTTTGGTTCGTTCATAACTCTTTAACCGATCCAGATTTAACTAAAAACCTAATCCCGTTAAGATTTTTTGGAAGGTCGCTTTCAACTGCCACTGTAATAAAGGTTTGCTCGGCCTCTTCCGCAAGTTGTACTAACTTCTCTCTACGTGCCTCGTCTAACTCAGAAAATACATCATCTAAAATTAATATTGGACGGTTTCCTTCTTCTTTTAATAATTGGAAAGAAGCTAACCGAAGTGCTAGCGCAATAGACCAAGACTCCCCGTGGCTTGCATAGCCTTTAACTTGATGGTCTCCTAATGAAAGTAGAACGTCATCGCGGTGTGGTCCAATTAAAGTAATTCCGCGGTCGCGCTCTTGATCCCTCACTTCATAAAGTTTTAATTTGAGTAGTTCTTGATTTAATTCACGGTTGTTGGAAAGGTTTTCTATATTAGATTTGTAGGTTATTCCCGCTAGTTTTTTCTCTGCTAAGTTTTTGTAAGCTGTGATGAAATAAGGCTTTAAGGTGTGAATTAATTCAACTCGGTTAGCAACTAGTTCAGCTCCAAATTTAATTAAGTGCTCATCCCAAGGTTCTAAGGTTTGGGTTGATGCTCGGCTTTTTAATAAAGCATTCCGCTGTTTTAGCGCTCTCTCGTAATCTGTAATTACCCCAGACATTCTTGGATTTCGTTGAATGAGTAATTGGTCAATAAATGCCCGGCGTTCATTTGGATCGCCGCGAACCAAATCTAAATCTTCTGGTGAGAATGCTATAGCTTGTGTAATTCCTAATATTTCTTTCTGGCTTCTTACTGGGTTTTGATTAACTTTAGCTCGGTTTGCTTTATTTGTGTTTATTTCTAACTCTATTAATTGAGAGCGGTCGTCTTGTAAAACTTTCGCTCGAATATATGCCCGCTCAGCCCCAAGTTTTATAAGCGGTATGTCTTGTGAAACTCGGTGAGAAGAGAGTAGTGATAAATACATTATCGCTTCAATAATGTTGGTTTTACCTTCACCGTTATCCCCGATAAAAATTGTTTGTTTAGTTTTTAATGGCAGCTCTAAAACTTTATAAGATCGGAAATCTTGCAAAGATAGGTGTGTTATGTGCACGACGATTTAACTTTTAAAAGTTATGACGCGTATCGCATAGGCATTAACAAGTACCGATAATTATCGGCTGTTGGGCCATCTTTCTCGTTTTTGCCAGATAACACTGCTGGTTTATTGGAACCAGTGAATGCAATATGCACAAATGGTGTTCCGACTGCATGTAGTCCGTCCATTAAGAAAGTTGGGTTGAAAGCAATATCAATTGCTTCTCCGTTGTAAATTATGGATAACTCTTCTGTTGCTTGTGCTTCTTCACCAGCGCCAGCTTCTAATTGGAGTTTTGAATCGGCGAAACGTAATCGAAGTGGCACGGTTTTATCGGTTACTAGCGCAACTCGGCGGACTGAGTCTAGAAATTGTGCAACTTCGATTGTTGCTTGCGCAATACTTTCACTTGGAAGTAAGTGTCGGTACGGTGGGAATGTTCCATCTAACATTCTTGATGTCATAGTTTTTGCTTCACTTGCGAAACCCACAAGTCGTTCTGTTGCTGTTATTGGTGCAATTGCTAAAGAAACTTGAGTTACTCCTATTAGGGATTTCGCAGCATCAGCTAGGGTGCGGGCGCGCAACAATGCAGAGGTTGCTATATCTGTGTTGTTTGGTTGCCATTGGATTTCGCGCACCGCAAGCCGATATCTATCGGTTGCAGCTAACGTGATTGTTTCTTTATTAATATCAACATGAATACCAGTAAGTGTTGGAAGTGAATCATCTTTTCCAGCAGCAATCGCTACTTGGTTTATGGCAGTTGCGAACACATCGCTTGCGATAAACCCAGAGTTTTCTGGCATGGTGGGAAGGTTTGGATATTCATTTATAGGCAAGGTTGGTAGTGTGAATTTGGCTGTTCCGGATGTAACTAAAACTCGGTTGCTATCTAAAACAAATGAAACTGGTTTGTTTGGGAGAGATCTGGCTATTTCAGCAAGCAGCCGTCCTGGAACTAAAACTTTTCCTTTTTCTTTAATATCTGCATTGAAAGAAGATTTAGCTGCGGTTTCTAAATCTGACGCGGAAAGTGTTATCTCATTACCAACATCAATCACGATTCCCAATAAAGCAGTCATTATTGGGCGCGATGAAAGGCTGCGTGAAACCCAATTAACGCTCTCTGTTAATACATTGCTTTCGACTGTGAACTTCATAAAGTAAACCTAATGTGCGAAGCTGGTTCGCGCACAACCCTTTCTCTATATATAAAGATATTCGTAGTAACTAGAGTTGATTTCTGTGGGTAACCTTAATAAACGCAGGTCAACCACTAGATCTACTCCTTTTAACCTTGTGGGTAGGTAGTGGATAGAGAGTGGATAACAATTTTAAAGCGCTACCTTTAAAAAATACCCACCAGCTATACACACTTAATAACTGAGGTTATCCACAGTTATCCACAAGTTACCCCCAGGCTGGGGGTATACAGGGTTACCCCCGCGCTTGCTGTTTAATCCGGTTTGTTAGTTCTGTAACCTGATTAAAAATTGAACGGCGCTCAGCCATTAACTGGCGAATTTTTCGATCCGCATGCATAACCGTTGTATGGTCCCGACCACCAAAAGCTTGCCCGATTTTTGGAAGCGAAAGCTCGGTTAATTCTCTACATAAATACATCGCGATCTGGCGGGCGTTAACTAAAACCCGAGAGCGCGAAGTGCCACAAAGGTCTTCAACACTTAAACTGAAATAGGCGGCAGTTTGCGCCATAATCGTTGCGCCGGTTATTTCCGGGCCACCCTCGCTAGGAATTAAATCTTTCAAAACAATTTCCGCTAATGAAAGGTCTACGCCTTGGCGGTTCAAACTTGCGAAAGCAGTTACACGAATCAAAGCACCTTCTAATTCACGGATGTTAGTAGAAATTTTACTAGCGATGTATTCCAATACATCATCTGGTGCATTCAATTTATCTTGCGCGGCTTTTTTACGGAGAATTGCAATACGTGTTTCTAATTCCGGCGGTTGAATATCTGTAATTAAACCCCATTCAAACCGGCTACGTAATCGGTCTTCCAAAGTTGTTAATTGTTTCGGTGGCCGATCACTTGAAATTACAATCTGCTTGTTAGCGTTATATAAAGTATTAAAAGTATGGAAGAACTCTTCTTGAGTCCGCTCTTTATTTTCTAAAAATTGAATGTCATCAACTAACAAAATATCTAAATCACGGTAACGCCGTTGAAACACGGAAGCTTTGTCGTCACGAATTGAGTTAATAAAATCATTTGTAAACTCTTCGCTAGATACGTAACGAACTCGAAGCCCACCATATAATTCTTTAGCGTAAGCGCCAATCGCATGCAATAAATGGGTTTTTCCTAACCCAGACTCCCCATAAATAAATAGCGGGTTATAAGCTTTTGCAGGGGCTTCAGCTACTGCTACCGCCGCCGCGTGTGCAAAACGATTTGATGCGCCAATAACGAAAGTTTCAAAAATATACCTTGGGTTTAATTGAGATTGTTCATTAGTTTTGTTTTGGGTTGTATCTGTTCTGCCGGTTCCAGCACGCGGTGTGATTGGATCGAAATCAATCTCTACAACTTGGTTTTGGACAACTTCTATATTTTCTAACTCTTCATCAACAGTTACTGCAATGCTAATTCGTTCGCCGGTTTCATTAGAAAGGGTTTCATTTAAAAGAACCCGCAGCCGGCTTTCTAAAACATCTTTAGCAAAAACATTTGGCGCAGCGAGTAAAAGGTTTGAACCGCCATCACTTTTAATCAACCCAAGTGGTTTAGTCAGAGTTAAAAACGCGCGGTGTTGTGGCGCATCTGTTGAAACTTTTTCAATCACTGAGCTCCATAAAGATTGAAGGTCTACTTCTACTGTTTGGCCTGAGCTCTGATTTGTGATCGACACCTAAATACCCCGATATCCACATAGTTATCCACAGGCTGTGGTCTAAACCCAACCTTTACCCTTTATTAACCCCCAAAAACCACCCTTTCGAGCGGCTCCTGTGGATAGAGCCGAAAACTAGAGTGGAAACGGAATAAAAGCAAGTGGTTATCCACACCAATATTCTAAATCCGTCCGAAACGCCCCAGTTTGACCATAGTTATCCACGACCTTTACCGTTACCCCCTGCTGTGGCCCCAAAAAAGGTCGGTGCATTTCGACCCGCTTGGAGTGGACGAAAGTCAAGAAATTTAAAGTTTTAAATTATCAAAGGAGCAAGAAATGACAAAGCGCACTTTTCAGCCGAATAATCGTCGGCGCGCAAAGAAACATGGTTTCCGTGCACGTATGGCAACTCGTGGAGGTCGCGCAGTTCTTGCTGCTCGCCGCGCCAAGGGCCGCGTTCGCATCTCTGCATCTGCGTAACCTGTGCTTGCGTCATTAAACCGACTCACATCTAGCACCGATTTCGCACGTACCACCAAATCCGGGGCTAGAGCTTCTACACGATCACTCGCAGGATATGTTCTTGCCGAACCTTCACTCTCTGAAACCAAAATAGGTTTTATTGTTTCTAAATCAGTTGGCGGCTCAGTTTCACGTCATCGAGTAACTCGACAACTTCGCCACCTATCTCGGGAACAATTCCACTTACTTCCCCAAAAATCCTTAGTTGTGGTCCGAGCAATTCAAAATAGTAAAGACTACTCAAACGACACCGTGCAGTTATTTAATAAACTTTTTGAAAAAGTTAATAAAAGTTCGGTGACAAAATGAAGCGCTTTTTTAGTTTATTAATCACCAGCTATCAAAAATGGATCTCGCCAGCTTTTGCCCCGCGTTGCAAGTATTACCCATCTTGTTCTACTTACACATTAAACGCAATCCAACACTTTGGTTTAAAAGGTTTGTTATTAGCGGTTTGGCGGCTTCTTCGATGCAACCCTTGGTCACACGGCGGCGTTGATTATGTGCCAAATAAATTCACATTTACCACACACCACGATAAATCAAACAAAACCCTTGATTTACAAGCCGAATTAGTAGGAGCTAAATAATGGGGACAATTTTAAATCCACTTTACATCGCGGTATCAGCGGTAATTATGGCTATCCATAAAGTGCTTAGCCCAATTTTTGGTTCCGACAGTGGTGTTACTTGGACGCTAGCTATTGTTGGTTTAGTTATTTTAATTCGTATCATTTTAATTCCATTATTCGTTAAGCAAATTAAAAGCCAACGCGCTCTCACAGCGCTTCAACCACATATGAAGGCGATACAAACTAAATATAAAGATGACCGTCAAAAACAATCTGAAGAGATGATGAAGCTTTACAAGGAACATAAAACAAACCCACTAGCTTCATGTTTCCCAATTCTTGCACAAGCTCCAATATTCTTTGCGTTATTTACAGTGTTAAACGGAATCGGAAAAAATCCTCCACAAAAACATGGTGTGCTAACACAAGACGATGTAATCTCAGCAGCAGCTGCAAAATTCTTTGGCGCGCCAATTTCGCAAACATTTTTAGGTTCTAACATCACAACAGTAAAAGTCGTCACCGTGTTATTAATTGCGTTTATGTCGGCAACTACTTTCACAACACAGCGACAGTTGATGACTAAAGGCATGCCAAAGATGTCAACACAAAACAATATGATGTTGCAACAACAAAAAATTATGTTGTATTTATTTCCATTGATATTTGCGGTATCTGGAGTTAATTTTCCAGTCGGAGTTTTAATTTATTGGTCAACCACAAACTTGTGGACTTGGGGACAGCAGTTTTACGTTATTAAACGAAACCCAACACCAGGATCTCCCGCCTATGAAGAGTTGCAAGCAAAAAAAGCTAAAAAAACTGGAATTGCCCCAACCGAAGAACTTAATGGCGGCGGGGTAGTTGTCGAGGAACCTAAGAGCCAACGGCAACAACCAAAACGAGGTAATAAGAAGAAGAAACGTAAGTAAAAGCGACAAATAGTACAAAAACTATTAAATCGCCCAATTGATTTAGTACCTAACGGAAGGCAAGTGAATGAGCCCTAAGAAGAGCGAAGCAACGGTTGAAGTTGTGGAAGATAAACCAGTGAAGAGTTTAGTCGAACGCCTTGAAGAAGAGGGCGATGTAGCCGCCGATTACCTAGAAGGCCTACTAGATATTGCCGACCTTGATGGAGATATTGAAATTGGCATCGAAAACGATCGCGCCACCCTTTCAATCGAAGGTGGCGAGCTAAACCACCTAGTTGGCCGCGAAGGTGAGGTTTTAGACTCAATTCAAGAGCTAACTCGGCTAGCGGTGCAAACTGCGACCGGCGAACGCTCCCGTTTAATGCTTGATATTGACGGTTTCCGAGTCAATAAAAAAGAGAGCCTTTCTGAACTGGCGCTGAAAATCGCCGATGAGGTTAAAGCTTCTGGGGAATCAGTCAAACTAGCCCCAATGAACGCATTTGAGCGAAAAGTCATTCACGACACCATTCAAAAGACTGGGTTGAGCAGTGAATCTGAAGGCGAAGACCCAGATCGTTGCGTGGTAGTACTTCCCGCTTGAGCGTTTCACGTGAAACTTTAACTCAGACCTATTTTCCAAAAACAGGTCCCCAGTTAGCCCGTTACGCAGAACTCCTAGAAACCGTGGCGGTTGAGCGCGGGATCATAGGTCCAAGCGAGGGGCCAAAAATTTGGGAGCGCCATATTGAAAATTGCATCCCAATAACCACCCTCTTTACCGAAGGGGCAACAGTTGGCGATATCGGCTCTGGCGCTGGACTACCTGGAATTGTGATCGCTCTAGCTCGACCTGATTTGAAAATAACGCTAGTTGAGCCGCTGCAACGCCGGGTCGATTTTTTAAATGAGGTAATTGCTGAACTTGGTTTAGCGGTAACGGTTCATCGCGGTAAAGCAAACTCCCTTACTAAACCTTTTCATTATGTAACCGCTCGAGCAGTCGCGCCGCTTTCAAGGCTAATTCCATCCACTTGGCATCTGGTTCGACCCAATGGCGCACTTTTGGCGATTAAAGGGGAGTCGGCTGCGGTTGAACTAAGCGAAGCCCAGCTACCAAAAGGCGCAGCCGCTCGAATAATTGAGTTAAATATTGGGGAACTACCCGTCAGCCGCATAGCTGAGGTGATAAAGGCTGGTTAACTACCGCCGTGGCTGATTCACGTGAAACAAATTCCGAGAAGCGAGTAGTTGGAATCAAACGCCTCAAAGAACCGATGCCAAAACCGATAAAAACCCGAATTTTTACGGTCGCGAATCAGAAGGGCGGGGTCGGTAAAACCACCTCCGCAGTCAATATCGCCGCGGCACTTTCAATGGGCGGTTTACGAACTTTAGTAATTGATTTAGACCCGCAAGGAAATGCAAGCACTGCATTTTCAATTGCGCGCGATGATGTTGCCGGAATGTTTGAAGTTATAACACGCGATCTTCCAATGAGCGAAGTTGTAATTAAAGTTGCGGGATACCCTCATCTTGAATGCGCACCTGCAACACAATCACTAGCCAACGCAGAAGTTGAATTAGTTCCAATGGTTGCGCGCGAACTTCGATTAAAGAAAGCGTTACAAACTTTCTTATTGGAACGCGCCAATAAAGGTGAACGAATTGATTATGTAATTATTGATTGCCCACCAAGTTTAGGTTTACTTACAATCAACGCACTTGTGGCGGCTGAAGAGTTATTGATTCCAATTCAATGTGAATATTATTCTTTAGAAGGTTTAGCGTTACTGCTTCACACTGTTTCATTAGTGCAAGAACATTTAAATCAAAATATCAAGTTAACAACAATTGTTTTAACAATGTTTGATGGCAGAACTCGATTAGCAAATGATGTTGCAGATAGCGTGCGTGCGCATTATCCAAAAGAGCTAATTGATATTCCAATTCCGCGCGCAGTAAGAATTTCAGAAGCGCCTTCATACGGCCAAACAGTTATGACATACGACCCACTTTCTAACGGCGCGCAGTCATATATGGCAGTTGCGCGCGAAATTGCGATTCGTGGTAGCGCAGTTAATCCAATTCAACAACAAGAGATTAGCTAATGAGCGTTCGTAAAGGCGGCTTAGGTAGAAATTTAGATTCATTAATTCCAACTGCTATCAAACTGCCAGGCAACGACACTGTTATTGCTGATCGCGAAGAAGTTTTATTATCTGCAATCAAACCAAACCCAAAGCAACCACGAACAGTTTTCGACGAAGATGCACTTAAAGAGTTAGCTGCATCGATAAAAGAAGTTGGAGTTTTACAACCACCAGTAGTGCGAAAAAGCGGCGCCGATACTTACGAATTAATCATGGGAGAACGCCGAGTTCGGGCTGCAAAATTAGCTGGCTTAACTTCAATCCCAGTAATTATTAGACAGACCCCGGATAATGAGTTACTCCGAGAAGCAATTTTAGAAAATATTCACCGTAGCCAATTAAATGCGTTAGAAGAGGCAGCCGCGTATAACCAACTTCTTACCGATTTTGGTTATACCCATGAAGAGTTAGCAACAAAACTTGGAAAATCCCGCCCATTAATCTCAAACACAATCCGGTTATTAAATTTACCGCCATCAGTACAGCGACGGGTTGCTGCCGGCACAATTTCCGCGGGACATGCGCGGGCGCTACTTGGATTGGCTGATCAAAACGAAATAGAAAAACTTGCTAATCGGATAGTTGCTGAAGGTTTAAGTGTCCGCGCAATTGAAGAGATAATTTCACTTGGCGGGAAAGCGAAAACTGCAACAACTAAAAATAAATCAACAACTTCACCAGAAATTAAAGAACTAGGGGTTCGGTTATCGGATGCGCTAGATACTCGGGTAAATATCGAGATGACTCAAAAACGCGGGAAAATCGTAATAGAATTTGGTTCACTTGAAGATTTACATCGGATTATCGATGTCATTGACTAGTTAAGCGCGATTCCATTTCCACGTCGTTCCATCTCTTGCGCCACTACGCTACCTAAAGATTTAATTCCTTCTCGAATTCGCTCAGGTGTTGGGTGGCAATAAGAAAGTCGCATTGACCAAGAACCTAAACCATCAGCATAAAACGCAGTTCCTGGAACATAAGCAACTTTGGCAACAATTGCTTTCGGCATCATGGCTTTGGTGTCAATCTCTGGTGGCAAATTAACCCAGACATAAAAACCACCTTGCGGTTTAGTCCAGGTTGCACCTTTAGGAAAATATTGATCCAAGCTTTCTAACATCGCATCACGGCGAACCTTATAAAGCTTGCAAAATGCAGTGATTTGATCGCGCCACGGCTGGTCAGCTAAATAGCTCGAAATCGCCATTTGAGTGAAATTTGAAGGGCAAAGAATTGAAGATTCACTCGCTATTACCAATTTTTCACGGAGCGCTGCCGGCACTAACGCCCAACCTACTCGTAATCCTGGCGCAATTGTTTTCGAGAATGAACCCAAGTAAATAACATTTTCAGAATCCTCAGCTCGCATCGCGTTAGGAGATGGCCGTTCAAAGCCGAGCAGACCATATGGATTGTCCTCGACAACCATAATTTTTTCTTTACGGCATATCTCTAAAATTTCAGTTCTTCGATCAGCCGGGAGTAAAACACCCGCTGGATTTTGATAATTTGGGATTAAATACAAAAATTTAATTTTTCGCCCAGAAAAACGAATTGTTTTAATAGCGCTTCGCAACGATTCTGGAACTATGCCATCTTGATCCAATTCCACATGAACTACTTGCGCTTCGTACTGTTTAAATGTTCCGAGCGCACCAACATAAGAAGGCGCTTCTACTAAAACAACATCGCCTGGATCGATAAATATTCTTGAAATTAAATCAAGCGCTTGTTGCGAACCAGTTGTCACAATAATGTCATCTGGATTTGCGCGAATCCCTTCAAGCGCCATAACGTCACAAATTTGCTCGCGAAGTTTTGGATGCCCTTGCCCACTTCCATACTGCAGCGCTTCTTGGCCGTGTTCGGTAATTAATTTTCCAACCAACTCAGCCATCATCTCCATTGGTAGCGCAGAGAGATTTGGCATTCCGCCAGCGAGTGAAACAATTTCAGGGCGGGAGGCAACCGCAAACAAGGAGCGAATTTCACTTGCTTGCATTCCAACTGCACGCCGCGCAAACCGCTCTTCTAAATTTTCTGGAGCATGGGTATGAAAGCGGGTTACATCCGTCATTTAATTATTCTGCCATAGTCAGTGCGCACCTGGCTCCGAGTTAATTTCATTACCGCCTAATTCCAGCACGTCGTAAATCTTCAATTCGCAAAGTGCCGGTTTTTGCATCATCTTCTGCTGATAAATAAAGTCGTTGAATTGCGATAACTAAAGCCTCTGCTATCAGATCTCTAAACTGCGCATCCCCTAGCCGCTCCGCATCATGTGGGTTGGAGATATACCCCAAATCAATCCGAACTGTCGGTGCTTTTATTAATCGCAACATATCCCAAGTTTTTGCATGAGTTCGGCAATTATTTAAATCAGTACGCGCACAAATTTCACGTTGCACCAAAGTGGCAAACCGTTCGCCTACAACTGAGTGCACACCATGTTGGTCGCTGCCATAGAAGTAAGTGGCAACACCTTGCGCATTTTCATTTTTATAACTATCAACATGCATAGAAATTACTAAATCCGAAGCCACGCTATTGGCAAAATCAATTCGTTCTGGTTCTAACGGCGATCTACTTTCATTTCTAGTTAGGAATACATTTACTCCTAAAGCAATCAAACGTCCTTCAATTCGTTGCGCAACATCAAAAACTATTTCGGCTTCCGTTAAGCCATTAATACTTCTACCAACATCTTTTCCACCCCAACTTGGGTCAAGCACAATTATTTTGTCAGCCAAAACTGGGCCACGTTTCTCCCGAATAGCTTGGTCTCGCAAGAGAGTTGGTGCGCCACCTGAAACAGTGCGCATCAAACGCATTAAGGAAATCACTGTGGCCGGCCCACAAATTCCATCAACGCTTACTCCGGCAGATTTTTGAAATTCTTTTACCGAAGTCTCAGTTCTAACTCCGTAAATTCCATCTACTCGACCACAATCGAAGCCCATATCTATCAACCTGCTCTGCAACGTTGCTACATCATCGCCACGCATTAGCGATCCATCATCACTCTTCTTAAAAGATAAAGTGCGATCCCCTAATTTCCACCGCGCTTCATCTAACGCACGTAACGTCATTGGGTTTGCGATTCCAGTTGCAGTTAAACCGCGTTCTTGTTGAAAAGCTTGCACTGCATTTTGGACGGCGGCATCATAAATATCTAACGGTCCGCTTAAATAACCAAGCCGATGCAGCGTATTTGTAATTACTGTAACAAGGTCGCCACGGTCGCCCGGGTTTAGTTGCTCAGTATCCATACTTCAGCGTAAATGAATCAACGCGAAATTAGGAAATGAACTGCTCAAGATCTTTCAATAACGCTGGTTTTGGCTTTGCCCCGACGATTGTTTTTACGATTTGGCCGCCAA
The DNA here is from genome assembly GCA_964632545.1 of uncultured Bifidobacterium sp. Taxonomy (GTDB): domain Bacteria; phylum Actinomycetota; class Actinomycetes; order Nanopelagicales; family Nanopelagicaceae; genus UBA7398. Next base: position 16,736 of record CAZWBQ010000016.1, read on the forward strand.
CAAATACGTTCATAGTTGGAATTGAGGTGATGCCATATTGCATTGCAAGGGCTTGTTCTTCATCAGTATTTAGCTTAACAATTTTAATTTTAGAACCGTGTTCGGCGGCAATTTCAGCCAAAATTGGCGCGACAGCACGACATGGTCCACACCACTCTGCCCAAAAATCAACTAAAACAGGTGTGGTGCTCTTTAAAACTAACTCATCGAAATTTGCTGCAGTTACCGCTACTGGTGCTGACATCGCTATCTCCTCTTAATCGTTCTGATATTTTTGAACTCTAGTGTCCTGCAAGGAATCTTTCCGCATCCAAGGCGGCTTGGCACCCTGAACCCGCCGCAGTAATCGCTTGGCGATAAGTATGGTCAACTAAATCACCACAAGCAAAGACGCCTTTTAGGTTTGTGCGGGTAGATCGGCCGTCTACTTCAACATAACCTTCAGAATTAGCCGTAATTTGACCGATTACCAATTCACTTCGCGGCAGATGTCCGATCGCTACAAATAACCCGGTGAAATCTCGAACGCTCTCAACACCGGAAACCGTATTACGCAACTTCAAACCACTAACTTTTTCTTCACCTAATACATCAATTACTTCAGTGTTGAAAAGAAATTCAATTTTTGGATTTGCTTGCGCGCGTTCTACCATAATTTTTGAAGCGCGGAGTGAATCGCGGCGATGAATTAAGACAACTTTACTTGCGAACCTAGTTAAGAAATTAGCTTCTTCCATTGCGGAATCCCCGCCACCGACAACGGCTATTTCTTGACCGCGAAAGAAAAACCCATCACAAGTTGCACACCAAGAAACACCGCGACCAGATAACCGTTTCTCGTTTTCAATTCCAATTTCTTTATATGCCGAACCCATCGCCAAAATTACCGAGCGAGCTTGCAATGTATTTCCAGACCCATCTTTTAGAGTTTTAACTTCTCCATCTAATTTCATTTCAACAATGTCATCAGTAATTAACTGGGCACCAAAACGTGCCGCTTGTTTGCGCATCGCATCCATTAAATCTGGTCCGATAATTCCATTTTCAAAACCTGGAAAATTCTCTACCTCAGTAGTGTTCATTAGCGCACCACCAGCGGTTACCGAACCTTCATAAATAATTGGGTTTAATTGCGCGCGCGCTGCGTAAATAGCTGCGGTGTAGCCAGCCGGACCAGAGCCGACGATTACTACATCATGCACTTTTGACTCGCTCACTTGCCCACCTTATCTAGAAAATCGCATATCAATTACTTGCGACGCAAAATCAACTTGACCGTCTGTGCTACCTCGTTAATTTTAAAGAGTTTGGCTAGCCCTAAAAATGCGAAATCAGCAACAGCGATAACAATAAGTAATGAAACAATATTCCCACCCGGAATTAAGTCAGCCCTAACGAGTAATCGAAGTGGTATAAAAATCAATAAAGAAATCAATGCCAACAACAGGTAAAGTTTCCGATATTCGACTGTAGAAATAGTTCCCGAATGGCGCGCTAATAATCGGAAAGATAACGCAGTACCTATCCAATAACTCAAAGTAAAAGCTCCGGCTAACCCAACTGTGATCAATTCGGTCGGGAGCGTTAGGTAGGCAATAAGCGAGAAACCAATCGAGACTGCATTTATTAATAGATTGGAGATGACTTGCGATTTAGTATTTTCAAATGCATTTAAACCGCGGATAGCGATCAAATTTAAACTCAAAGGAATAGCGGCTAGCGCAAAGCCCGCTAATACTTTACCGATAAAACCGGCATCACTTTCAGATATTCCGAAAAATAGAACTTGTGCAATCAAAGGTCCGAAAAATAAGAAGAAGAACGCACTTGGCACCGTTACAATTCCAACTAACCGAATCGCTTTAACAATTTGTTCCCGCAACTCTGCTAACTTCTTATCAATAGCCAACTCTGAAAGTTTTGGAAGTAGCGCTGTTACAACTGAAATTGTGATAATCGAATGTGGCAATAATAATATTAAATAAGCGTTGCTGTACGGTGTGTAACCAACACCATAAGAAATTCCTTCACCAATCGCGGCTACCGATGTTCTAGTTGCGAGATTTACGGTAATTAAATAACCAATCTGTGAAATTAGGACAAATAAGAAAGTCCAACTAGCCAACCTGAGTGATTTTCCAAGTCCAACTCCACGCCAATCAAAACGTAATCGAAGTGATACGCCGCTCCGCTTTAATACTGGAAGTAAAACTAACGCCTGTGCAACGATGCCGAGCGTTGTGCCAATGCCTAATAACTCTACCTGCGAGTTAGAAATCCCAGCAAAATCAAGGCTTGTAACTGAAATCAAAAAGTAGCTAAAGAGTGCAATTGCTATTAAATTATTTAATATTGGTGCCCACATCATCGGGCCGAATATGCCACGGGCATTTGCGATCTGCCCAAGCAGCGCAAAAATTCCTAAGAAAAATATTTGCGGTAAGCAGTAACGCATAAACGCAACCGTGATATCAAATGATCGACCGCTAAATGACGGTGCATATAAATGCACCAATAATGGGGCTAACAAAATTGCAACCACCACAATCAACAAGAGAGCTGTGCTTGTGGCGGTAAATAGTCTTGAAATATAAGCGCTACCTCGATCAGTTTCGCGCGATGCTCTAATAATCTGTGGCACAAAAACGGCAGTTAGTGCGCCACCGACCAATAAGTTATACAAAATATTTGGCATGGTGTTAGCAACGTTGTATGTGTCACCCAATAGCGCTGTGCCTAAAACTGCAACTAGTAATAAATTTCTAACTAACCCGGTAACTCTTGAGATAATTGTGCCTAAGGCCATTACAGACGAAGAACGAATTAATTGCGCATCATCGCTCATTTTTCAACCCGCTTCCGTTTTACTCGCCGCACACTCTGCACAACTCCAGCAAGCAGAAGGATTATGGCAGACCCGGTTGTAAACCAAGTTGTGATTGGGCTAATTACAGAGAGAGTTAGTGGTAATTGCACGGGTGGCTTTAACAAAACTCCACCTTCAGACTTTATCTGTGTTAATAAAATCGTAGAACCAGAAGCCAAGACTCTAATTGGGATTACGACTTGAGTTTTTGATTTAGGCAACAACGTTAGGTTATGAATTTGAGTGACCGAGACTTTGCCGTTTAATGGCGTGACAATTAGTTTAATTTTTAATTCAACATCAAAATCATTTACTAAAGTTATTGGGATTTTTTCTCGCTCAGATGTCACCCGATATTTTCCAACTATAAGCCTTAATTTATTTTCAAAAGCGGCAAAATCAGCGCTGTAAATGTCGGATAAATTTAATAGTTCATTTCTATTCAAGCTTGGGTTAGCTAAGCCAGCGATTCCTAACTTGTAATTAATTAAAGTATCAAGCGGTAAAACCGACGAGAGTGCAGCAATTTGCTTTCGGATTAATTTGTAATTATCTTGAACTTGGCGCGGAATGTTTGCTTTTGGTTGATCTGGGTAGCTATCAACACTAGAAACGCTTCGACCAAAAAAAACTTCACTTCTTGAAATAGATTCAGAAATATAGAACTTTAATTCGCTTGGAGCTGCTCCTTTTAGCCATGAGGTGGCTGAAGAGCCATACGGCAAAACTGAAATTGGATCGCGCCGCACGCTAGCTTTTAAAGCGGCTAACCAAGCTTTTGCAATCGAACTACCTTCTCCAGGCAGAGTTTCCCGCTTTGGATTTTTCTTAGTTTTATCTAATGGTTGTGCAACTTCATATCCATTGCTCATCGCGATCACTTCATCGACAAGGGCGATATCTATAATCCAACTTCGATTTACCTTTGGTCCCGCGTAAACTAAATTTCCAAGCCGTTCTTCTGGTTTTAACGCAGTGGCTAATTCATCATTAAAGAAGACACCATCTAATCCGCGATGACTTGGCTCAGATATCAACACGTAACTCGATGGCGTGGCGCTAACTGGTGGCGCAACCATCAGCGCAACAAGTGCGAGTGAAATTGAAGTCAGAATCCGCTTCATGCGCCGAGCTCGCCAGAACGAGCGATTAATTTCTTTTCATCCGGATAAGCCAATTTCTCCACGACTTCAGCAAGTGGAAACCAAGCCACATCATCAACTTCAGTTACTTGCGGCGCTAACTTCCCACCCGTTTCTTTAAATAAGAAATGGTGCACAGTTTTATGAATTCGCTTTCCGCCCGCCATAAACCAAAAATCGATTACCCCTAAAGATTTTGAAATTTCACTTTGAATTCCAGTTTCTTCTGCAACCTCTCGGATCGCAGCTTCTTCTGGGGTTTCGCCCTCTTCGATATGCCCTTTTGGTAGCGACCAAAGTAACCGCTCTTGGCTTTGATCTTTAATATCGCGTCTACCAATTAATAAACCTTTAGTTCCGGTGAAATCAATAACTAAACCACCCGCACTTACTTCATCAACTCGTTTTACATAATTTTGCTTAGGTTTTCGTGGTGAATTTTTATTTTGTGGCGTTGTAGTACTAACCGTTGTATCGGTGGAGCTTTTTTTTCGTGGGGGCCGCCTACGTCGACGCTTTTTACGCGTATCTTCGCCGCCCGCACTTGGTGCCGGGGTCATGAGGTAAGGGTAGTGCTTTAGCCTTATCCATCATGAACACTCCAAGTAAAGCCGCAGCGGAAATTGCGATATCTACGCTTTCGGCACGCGCACCTCACGCGCACTCCTTGGCTAATGCATTTGCTAAAGCTGGATTTCGATTAGCGCTTGTCGGTGGTCCAGTTCGCGACGCAATTTTAGGTAAATTATCTTCAGATTTAGATTTCACAACAAATGCACGACCAGAAGATTCAAAAAAGATTTTAAATTCCTGGGCAGATTCAGTTTGGGATACTGGAATTCAATTTGGCACAGTTGCAGGAAAGAAAGATGACGTCACGGTTGAAGTAACTACTTACCGTTCTGAAAAATATGATGTTAATAGTCGTAAACCAGAAGTTAATTATGGGGACGACATTGAAGGCGATCTTGCGCGACGAGATTTCACAGTTAATGCAATGGCGCTGGAACTAACTACAAAAAATCCAGAATTTATTGACCCATTTAATGGCGCGATGGATTTGGCAAAAAAAGTATTACGCACACCGAGAAAAGCGGAAGAGCTTTTTACTGATGATCCACTACGCATGATGCGCGCTGCTCGCTTTGCTAGCCAACTTAATTTTGATGTGGACCCAACTATTATTACCGCGATTGAAAATATGGCAGAGCGAATTTCAATAGTTTCAGCAGAGCGCGTCCGTGATGAATTTATAAAGATATTAATGTCTGAAAATCCCCGCATTGGAATCACAATGATGGTGGATACTGGACTTGCAGATTTAGTAATTCCCGAAATTCCAAAACTCCGACTAGAAGTTGATGAACACCATCACCATAAAGATGTATACGAACATACCCTTACTGTTTTAGAACAGGCGATAGCCGATGAAGCGCGGCTCGACGGACCAAACTTAATTATTAGATTAACTGCGTTGCTGCACGACATAGGAAAACCTAAAACACGTGAGCTAATTCCAGGTGGTGGCGTTTCATTTCATCACCACGAAGTTGTTGGCGCGCGTCTTGCAAAAGAACGGCTTCGAAAACTGCGCTTCGATAAAGAAACCACAGATGCAGTTTCTGAACTGGTTTTCCTACACCTACGTTTTCATGGATATGGCAGCGGTGAATGGACCGATTCTGCAGTGCGGCGATATGTGCGCGATGCTGGCGAATATTTAACTCATTTACATGTATTAACTCGCGCTGATTGCACAACCCGGAATAAGCGAAAAGCCGAAATCCTTGCCCATACTTATGATCAACTTGAAATTCGGATTTCAGAGTTAATGGCCGAAGAAGAGTTATCAAAAATTCGACCAGATCTCGATGGCAATCAAATAATGGAAATTCTTGGTATTAAAGGTAGAAATGTTGGGATTGCTTATCAACATTTATTGGATTTACGAATGGAACATGGGCCACTTGGCGAGGAACGTGCTAAAACCGAGTTACTTAATTGGTGGCGTGCCTTTCAGCACGAAAATTCTTAGTTCGGAGAACTAATAACGCCATAGCTAAATAAACAACGCTAACCATAAAAGGTAGGAGCCAACCAGCGCCGTTAGCTGGCAATAGTATGGCAGCGATAACTGCACCAGAAACTATGCCACCATTTATCATCACATCATAAACTGCAAAGACTCGACCGCGGTATTCGTCGATGATTTTTGATTGCACTAACGCATCGTTGGTAACTTTTAAACTCTGTCCAAATAAACCAATAAAAAATATTACAAAAATCAGAATAAATTTTGTTTGTGCCATCGCCAATAAAAACGGGAATAGGCTACAAGCAATTAACATCGATCTAATCCACTTATGTCTACCAAATTTAGCTACGCCAAAGGGCGCCATAATCGCACCAATTGTTATCCCGACTCCCGACAAAGTAATAGCAAATGCGAAACCAACTAAACCTGCTTCTGGGTTTGCCGGGTCATTAAAAGTATTACGCATCAATAACAACGCCATTAGAGTGATTGCCGTTGAGCCACCTCTTTGGATTCCAGTAGCGGAGATTCCCAAAAAGCAATCGCGGTGGTTACGTAACATCTTGAAACCATCACGCATTTCCCGATATCCATCAATAACGCTACCTTTTTTAATCTCATGTTCTAGCGGCCCAATTGCGTTCTTCGGTAATAACAGCGCCAGCAGCGAAGCAATAGTGAAGCAAGCGGCAGCAAGCACAATCAAATAGCCATCAGCGTTATCTGCATTAATTTTGGAATTCAATAAATGTCTAAAACCAATCCCAACTCCACCGCCAAGCACTACAAATACCGTACCGCCAGTGACGGCTACTGCGTTATAAGAAATTAATTGTTTCTTATTCACTAAGAGCGGCAGCCCTGCGCTTAAACCGGCAAGTATCAAGCGGTTTACTCCGAAAGCTACTAATACAAAAATTGTTAATTCAACGCCGGTTGCGCCATTTCGGATCAGAGTTGCGATGAATATAAGCGTGACCGCTCTAAATAAGTTGGAACCAAAAATAATTCGCTGCCTAGAAAAACGATCCAACAGCGTCCCAACAAATGGACCGATAAATGAATATGGCAACAAGACAACGCTAAAAGCTAGCGCGGCAGTTCCAGCGCTTGGTTGCCGTTCAGGTGAGAATAAAACAAACGAAGCTAGCGCAGATTGAAATAGCCCGTCTGTGAATTGTCCCATCCACCGAACCGCAAATAATTTCTTAACCAC
>CAZWBQ010000017.1:0-1082 GCA_964632545.1 uncultured Bifidobacterium sp.
TGCTGCTGCTAAGGATGCTTCTGATGCTGCAACTGATGCTGCTCTAGAAGCAACTGATGCTGCATACGCTGCAACAGACGCTGCAAACATCGCTGCTGAAGCAGCCGATGCTGCAACTGCTGCTGCTGAAGCTGCAACCGAAGCTGCTAATGCAGCTAAGGAATCTGCTGATGCTGCAACAGCTGCTGTTGAAGAACTTGCTACTTCTGTAGCTAAGTTGATGGCAGCTCTACAAGCACAAATTACAACCTTGGCTAAAGTTGTTGCCAAGATTGCTGTGAAGGTAAAGGCATAACGCCTTCTCTCTTCTAAGTCTGGAGCCCGGTTCTCGAAAGAGCACCGGGCTTCGGCCTTTTAGTGGCTAATTACAATCGATTCATTAGTTATTGTTAGGGCATTATGCGCGTAGGAATTATCGGCCAAGGTTATGTTGGCTTAACGATCTCGGTAGGCGCACTCCGCGCTGGACATGAAGTGATTGGGGTTGATTACTCCCAATCTTTAATTACCTCGCTATTGGCGGGCAAGTCGCATATTGAAGGCATTAGCGATGGTGAAATTTCTGCGGGGTTAAAGAGCGGGAAATTCTTGCCAACAAGTTCTTATAGCGAGATAGCTGAGTGCGACATTGTGGTTATTGCGGTACCAACACCGCTAAGTGCAAATGGTTCCGCGGATTTAACTTTATTGGAAGCAGCTGCAACTTCGGTTGGCGGGGCTTTAAAGAAAAAAGCGCTGGTTATAAATGAGTCAACTTCATATCCGGGAACGCTGCGCGATGTGATTCGCCCATTGGTCGAAAAAGGTTCGCCACTTGGCCATATGTATGCGATTTCACCAGAGCGAGTAGATCCAGGCAACAAGAACTTTGGCACAAAAAATACGCCGCGAGTTGTTGGCGGGCTAACTGATGAAGCGCGTGGCGCTGCGGTGGCTTTTTATAGTTCGTTCTGTGATGCAGTTGTGCCGGTTTCTTCACCAGAGGTGGCCGAAGCTGCAAAGTTATTTGAAAATACTTTTAGGTTTATAAACATCGGATTGGTAAATGAATTCGCGCAAGTAATGGGTGCGATGGGAATTCC
>CAZWBQ010000017.1:1182-23865 GCA_964632545.1 uncultured Bifidobacterium sp.
AAAGCAAATATTTCAGATACTCGCGAAAGTCCTGCGGTAGAAGTTGTTGGGTTATTGCGTGCGGCAGGAGCGGTTGTGACTTGGCATGATCCATTAGTTTCAACTTGGAGCGGTGAAAGTTCTTCGGCTTTGGATAACAGCGTGGATGCTGGTTTAGTTTTAGTTGCACATGATGGCCTTGATGTATCGGCTTGGAAATCGGTGCCGATTTATTGCGTTAATCGCCATCCTAAATATGCCTGGACACCGTTAATTACGGTTAAATCTAAGTACTGAAGCCTTGTGGTTAAGTCGAAAGTAGTTAAGAAAGCGAGCAAGCCTCGGGTATTGCATGTAATCGCGCGGATGAATGTTGGCGGCACCGCGGTTTATTTATCTAATCTTGTAACTGGGTTAACTGATCTTGGTCTGGAGAATTTGCTGGTGATTGGGAATGTGCCAAAAGGTGAAGTTGAAGATGGCGTGGTTGCAAAACTTCCAATAGCTCGAATTGGTTCAATGTCGCGCTCGTTAAGTTTTGCAAATGATCGCGCTGCCAAGCGCGAGCTAGATGCGATTATCAAGAAGTTTAAACCGGACCTGATTCATTCGCATACTTTTAAAGCCGGGCTACTAGTTCGGATAGGCAATAAATCAGTACCGGTTGTTCATACCTTTCATGGCCACCATTTATATGACCCCGAATTTGGAACGGTTAAACGAAGTGTTTTGAATGTGATTGAGAAACGGTTAGCTGGAAAAACTGATGCGATTGTAACTATTGGCGAGAATGTAAAGAAAGAGTTATTGGCGGTCGGGATTGGGAAAGCTGCGCAATATGTTTCGATCGCACCTGGCATCGATGGCGTGAAATTATCTTCGAAAACGAAAGTATTAAAATCTCTATCGCTTGAAAAAGAGAAGCGTCCAATAGTGATGTGGCTGGGTCGGTTTACGCGCGTAAAGCGACCAGATCGCGTTGTGGCGTTGGCGAAGAAATCCCCTGATTTATTTTTTGTGATGGCAGGTGGCGGTGAGATGGTGGATGCGATTCGGCGAAGTGCGCCATCGAATTTGAAAGTTGTGGGTTGGCAGAAGAAGGAAGATATGTGGGCGATTGCCGATATCGCGCTCTGCACCAGCGATAGTGAAGGAATGCCGCTTTCATTGATTGAAGCGCAATTGGCTGGGATTCCAGTGGTTTCAACTAATGTGGGATCGGTTAATGAGATTGTGGTTGATAGCGTGACCGGGAAATTAGGTAATAGCGATAACGAACTTTTGGCTGGATTTAAGTGGGTAATTGCGGCTCGGAAAACTTTAGTTAAGCGAAGTGCGTTAAAACGAAAGATTAAAACGTTGGCGCATCAAAAGTTTGAGAAAAAGACGATGGCAACAGCACATCGTGAGTTATATCGAAAATTGGGAGTGTAAAGTCCGACTATGAAATTACTGGTTACTGGCGGCGCGGGATTTATTGGATCGTTTTTATCGGAAGCGTTAATTAGCGCGGGCCATAGCGTGGTTTCACTTGATGATTTATCTACGGGTTCAGATAAAAATTTAATTAATTTAACGGGCAAGCCCGGTTATAAATTTGTAAATGGCACGATGATGGATGAGAATTTAATGCGAGATTTGATGGCTGATGTTGATGGCGTATTTCATTTAGGTGCGGCGCTTGGTGTTAAGCGAATTTTGGAACGACCATATGAATCATTAGTTACAAATATGCATGGAACTGAAATTGTTTTGAAAGCTGCAGCTGCAAAGAAGGTGCGGACTTTCTTAGCTTCAACTTCGGAAATTTATGGGAAGAATCCAATCCAACCTTTAACTGAGGAATCGGATCGCGTTTTGGGTTCACCACTATTGGTCCGTTGGACATATTCAGAAGCGAAAGCGATTGACGAATCGTTGATTCAAATTTTCCATCAAACACATGGTCTGCCATTTGTCACTGGGCGATTTTTTAATACAGTTGGCCCAAGACAGACTGGCGCATATGGGATGGTTTTACCTGGTTTTGTTGCGCAAGCGTTAGCTGGCAAACCGCTCACAGTTTATGGCGATGGCAACCAACAACGAGTTTTCTGTCATGTATCAGATGCAGTTGATGCGGTAATGCGGTTATTTTTCAACGATAAGGCGCTGGGTCATGCCTTTAATATCGGTGGTGAAACTGAAGTATCGATCAAAGAGTTGGCCGAGTTAGTTATTGCCGAGACTGGATCGAACTCCAAGATTGAAATGGTTTCCTATAAGGACGCATACCCGGCTGGTTTTGAAGACACCATGCGACGGATTCCAAACACGACAAAGGTGCGGGAATTTACGGGATGGGCGCCGAAGTACTCGCTAAAAGCGATTATCGCTGACGTAGCCGCCCATTTAAAGGCGTAACAAAGTTTTAGTTAATCAATAACACTTAGCCATGAGCGCTTCGATTTGGGTATGTGGTGAAGTGCTAGTTGATGTTTTGCCTAACGGAACCGTGATTGGTGGCGGCGGGGCAAATACTGCAAAGGCGCTGGCGCGGCTTGGTTGTGCGGTGGAATTTATCGATGGAATTTCTAGTGATGAATATGGCGTTAGGGCGCGACGGGAATTAACGAAAGATGGTGTGGGACTTTCACTTTCACTTGCGAGTGATAAGCCAACTGGCAAATCAATCATCGCAATTGACGCACACGGTGTTGGTAGTTATAAATTCGAAATTGAAAATAGCGCTACTTTTGATTTTAACGATTCGTGGTTGCCAAAAGGCGCGCCAGAAATATTACATATTGGAACTTTGGCAACAATTATTGAGCCTGGCGCAAGTGCGTTATTTAAATGGGCTAAAGATCTAAGTGAGAAAACAATAATTGTTTTCGATCCGAACGTTAGACCTCCGGCGCTACCGGATGCGAAGAAATATCGCGCTGCAGTTGAGAAGTGGGTTGAGATTTCTGAGGTTGTTAAAGTAAGCGAAGCCGATATTGCTTGGTTATACCCGGCAATTAGTGAGGAAGGCGTAGCGCGCGAATGGCTAGAACTTGGCGCGAAATTAGTTGTGGTCACGCGAGGTGCGGATGGTTTAGTGGCAATTTCAAAGAGCGATCTGATTGCGGTACCTGGCGTGCCAGTCCATGTAATCGATACTGTGGGGGCTGGTGACACGGTAGGAGCGGTAATAGTCGAAGCGATAGCTAAATACGGCGTTGCTGGGCTATCTGGTGGCGTTCTAAAAGAAGTATTGCATAGAGCGGCGAAGGCAGCTGCGATAACCTGCACTCGTAAAGGTGCCGAACCGCCAACTAAAAGTGAAATTGAGAGTTGATTATGTTGCACACACTTGATGGCGGCGAAATTTCAATTGCGATTGATATGGATCAAGGTGCGCGAATTGCATCGCTACGTTGGCGCGAGTTGGATTTTGTGGTGCCATTTCGGGGCGGAATTCTTACCTGGGGTTGGTATGCAATGGCGCCGTGGGCAGGGCGTATTCGCGATGGATTAATTACGGACGGTAATAGAAAAACCCATCAATTACCTACCGCTTTTGATCCACCTAACGCGATTCATGGATTTGGCTTAACGGAGAGTTGGCGCGAGATTGGTGAAGGGCGTGCGTTGTTAGAACTACCTGCGCCATATTTAGGTGCAACTGTTGAGCAGAAAATAGAAATATTAGATAACGCAATGCGCTGGAGTTTGGAATACGAACCAGGCGACTGCGATTTACCAGCATGGCTAGGTTTTCATCCTTGGTTTCCGCGTGAATTAGAACGTGGTGGCAGCGCCGAGATCGAATTTAATGCGGAGAAAATGTTTGTAAAAGATAAGGAAGGGTTGCCTAACGGCGAATTTACAGAACCAGGGCGTGGACCTTGGGATGATTGTTTTACCGAAGTTCGTGGCACACCATCAATTGTTTGGGAAGATGTAGTGCAAATTTCAATCGAGAGCGATGCACCTTATTGGGTCGTGTATAACGAAGATTCTGATGGAGTCTGTGTTGAACCGCAAACCGCGCCACCTGATGCGGCGAATTTAGGAATTACTGGAGAAAATTATTTAGAAGCGCTCTTTGTATTCGACGAAGTGTAATTACGGAAAGTAGTTTTTATTTAGTTGTGGAGAAATGTCTTTAGTAAATTAATTCTGTTATCTTTAGGTGTCCCTTTGCGAGATTTATTCTTTGTCTGCGAACTTAGGGATAGCTTTAAAAGCTAAAAATAAGGGCCTGGAAACTCAGGTCCTTATTTTTGTGCCCGCGGCGGGAATTGAACCCACATCTCTAAACTGCGAATTTTAGACTTTATCCAATTAAGTTACGTGGGCTAATTTTAAGATAAAGCCCATGCGAATGCGAGAATTTCTGAATTCCAAAAAATGTGGATGAGAGATAGATTGTGAATATGGTTAATCGCGAGCGGCTTAAGAATTTGATGGCGCATGAAGAAGCGCGTTTTCTCGCGTTACACCCAAAGAGTGGCGAAGCATTTAAGAACGCTCAAAAAGTAATGCCTGGTGGGGTTCCAATGTCGTGGATGGCGAAGTGGCCCGGCGCATATCCGATATTTGTAGAGAGTGCGCAAGGTGCCAAGTTTGTTGATCTAGATGGAAATAGTTACATCGATTTTTGTTTAGGCGATACCGGATCAATGACTGGCCACTCACCTGCGCCGACAGTTAAGGCGATAACGGCCCAAATGGCGCGCGGAATAACTGCGATGTTGCCAACTGAAGATGCAGTAATTGTTTCTAAAGAGTTAGCGCGAAGGTTTGGCTTACCGCTTTGGCAATTCACGGTCTCGGCAACCGATGCAAATCGCCACGCAATTCGATATTGTCGAATGGTTACCGGAAAATCAAAAGTAATTGTGATCGATCGGTGTTATCACGGAAGCGTTGATGAAACTTTTGCAACATTGGATGAAAATGGAAATACGGTTGCACGCGAAGGAAATATCGGAGCCCCCGTTTCATTAAGTGAAACAACACGAGTTGTCGAATTTAATAATTTAGATGCAATGGAAGCAGCGTTAAAGCGTGGTGATGTGGCGGCGATCTTGATGGAGCCAGCGATGACAAACGTTGGGATCGTGTTACCGGAAGATGGTTATTTAGAAAGCGTCGGTGAGCTTGCGAAGAAGTATGGTGCGATTTGGATTATCGATGAGACCCATACGATTTCGGTTGGTGCTGGTGGAATGACCGCGTTACATAAATTGAAGCCAGATATTTTGACAATTGGTAAAGCAATCGGTGGTGGGATTCCAACTGGAACATTCGGAATAACCTTTGAATTTGCTGCGGCAATTGCTGCAAAAGTCGATCGCGAAATTATTGATACTGGTGGAATTGGTGGCACGTTGGCTGGAAATGCGCTTTCACTGGCGGCAATGCGGGCAACGCTAAATGAAGTTTTAACTGAAAGCGCATTTGTGAAAATGATTGAACTTGGCGATCGTTGGTCTGATGGCGTTGCAGCGGTAATTAATGAGTGCAACTTGCCTTGGCATGTAAATCGCTTGGGAGCGCGCGGGGAGTACATGTTTTTGGATCGCGCACCTAGAACTGGCGCGGAGGCTGCGAACGCTGGCGATTTCGAATTGGAACAATACCTACATTTACGGTTACTAAACGATGGCTTTTTGTTAACGCCATTTCACAATATGGCGCTGATCTCGCCAGATACAACTGAATCCGATGTGGACGCGCACACTGAAGCGTTCCGAAAAATGTGTGTTGAGCTAACTTCCTGAAATCTTATATAGAACGTCACGCCCCCATTCAGTAAAACCGAGCTCTCGATAAAGTTTTAACGCACTTTCATTTTGGGAATCAACGTAGAGCATTGCCGAAAAAATGCCTTGATAGCGCATATGTTGTAACCCAGCGATTGTGATCGCACCGCCGTAACCGCGACCTGCGAAATCTGGATCAACGCCCATTATGTAAATTTCACCAATCGGATCATGCGCATGTGTCTCTTCATGATCTAAATGTTTATGAGAGTGGCCACCATGAATCTTGGTCCAACAAAATGCAACCATTTTGCCGTTTTCAGTGCCGACTAGAAAACCTTTCTCATCAAACCAATCTTCTCGGATTCGAATATCTAGATCTCGATTACTCCAACTCGATTGTTCTGGATGGTTTTTAAAAATTCGATTATTTAACGCAATCCATTCATCGTTGTCGATACCATTTAGGAAATTTCTAATTTCAATACTTTTATTGATATCAGAGATTGGGTCATTTAAGGAACGGCGCATCTGAATAACGGTGCGGACTCGTTTTAAACCGTTGTTTTCCGCCATTTTTTGAGCGCTAATTGAATCTCCATGTGACCATAATCGAAGTCGCTCGCCCGCAACTTTTGTTACTTCTTTTATAAGCGCGCTACCTAACTTTTGATTTCGATGGTTAGGGTGAATTACCAACTCCGCACTTGGGCCTTCAACTTCGTCAGTGAGGTCAATATGAGCATAACCAATGATGTTTTCGCCAGCTTCGATAATTATGTGGCGATCGGCCTTATCGCCACCGTGTCTTAGGTGTAGTAAAACGTGTTCCGCAACTGGTGGAATGCCATCTTGCTTTGTCGCATCGGCGATTAATTCTAAAACTTTTTCTTGTGTTGTTGTTCCGAGATGTTCGAGTAATTTCACGAGTTCTGCTCAGAGAGCGAATTTTCCTTGCCATTTATGGTAAATCGGTATCCAACATTTCGCACTGTTCCAATAATCGATTCAAATTCGGGGCCAAGTTTTGAGCGTAAGCGGCGGATATGAACATCAACGGTGCGAGTACCACCGAAATAGTCATAGCCCCAGATTTCTTGGAGAAGTTGGGAACGCGTGAAGACACGACCGGGATGTTGCGCTAAATATTTAAGTAACTCGAACTCTTTAAAAGTTAGATCTAAAGAGTTTCCGCGAATTTTTGCAGTGTAACTGCGTTCATCAATTACAACTTCGCCACTTCGAATCTCACCTGAAGTTGGATCGGCGGCAATTCGTAGCGCTTCGATTTTTCCGATTGCAATTCGAATGCGCGCTTCTACTTCTGCAGGACCAGCAGTATCGAGAATTACATCGTCCACGCCCCACTCGGCGCTCATTGCAGATAAGCCACCTTCAGTAGCAATCACAATTACTGGACAACCAATTCCAGTTGAAGTTAATAAGTAAGTTAAAGCTTTTGCTGCTGGAAGTTCGCGACGCGCATCTAGAAATACGCAATCTACTTCGGGAACATCAACTAAAACTGAGCCTTCGGCGGGCAAAATTCGCACTTGGTGTTGCAAAAGTGCGAGCGCAGGCAATACTTCGGCGCTGGCTCCCAGCGTATTTGTGAGGAGAAGGATGCGTGCCATAAGAGCGCTAAGAGTACTCGGCGTAAAAGCAGCGCACCACCTCGTTAATTTCCCGCGCATCAGATGGCGCCTTAGACTTCACTCATGGCGCAACAACACGAACTCCGCGAAAAGGGCTTACGGCTCACACCGCAACGCGAGTTGGTGTTGAACGCAGTCCGAGAGTTAGGTCATGCCACGCCTGAAGATGTTGCCGCAAAGATTCATAAAACGCACCCAGGTATTAATCTCTCAACGGTTTATCGGAATTTAGAAACGTTAGAAAATGTTGGTTTAGTCCAACATACCCATTTAGGTCATGGCGGAGCTACCTACCACGCGGCGGAAGAGTTAACCCACCTACATTTAGTTTGCGGAAAATGTGGCTCAGTTGGCGATGCCCCAATTGATGCAGCTGCAAGTTTTGTAAATAAACTTTCAGACGATTATGGTTTCAAGACTGATGTAACTCACTTTGCAATTTATGGAACTTGCGCGGATTGCGCAACAAAAATATGAGCGCAGTATTAGTTGAAGATGGTCCAGATAAGGGTGCGGTTTGGCATTTTGGTGAAGTTGCCCAAGAACAACGCGCGCTAGCCGCTGGAAAAGCTTGGGCAGATTTATCACATCGCGCAGTCGTAACGATTTCAGGTGAAGATCGCTTAACTTGGTTGCATGCAATTACTACGCAACATTTGGAAAAGTTACAACCTGGCGATTGGAAAGAAGCGTTAATTCTTGATGCAAATGGACATGTCGAGCAGCAATTTTTCTTAGTTGATGATGGAACCACGGTTTTCTTACATCTAGATGCAACTTACTTGGACTCACTCATAAAGTATTTAGAATCAATGAAATTTATGCTTCGGGTTGAAATAAAAGATGCAACGAATGAGTTTGCAGTTTTGCGCGCTCCGGGGAAAACCGATGCAATCGGTGGACCGTATGCGTTGGTGCCGCGAGCCGAGCTGGCTGAAACGATTACTGCATTTAATTCGGCAAATACCCAAGTTGGAACTTGGGCATTAGAAGCAGAACGGGTAGCAAGCGGAAGAGCTCGAATTGGCTTTGATACTGACCATAAATCAATCCCTAACGAACTTGGCTTTTTAAATGGCGCAGTCCATATGAATAAAGGTTGTTATCGTGGACAAGAGACAGTTGCGAAAGTATTTAATTTAGGACACCCGCCGCGACGTTTAGTCTTATTACATCTTGATGGCAGCGCTGTTTCAATCCCCGCGCAAGGAACGCCAGTTTTAAATGATGGGAAAGAAGTTGGATTTGTTGGAACAGTTGCGCGCCATTATGAATTAGGAACAATTGCGTTAGCGGTTATTAAACGGATGACACCTATCGATGCCGTGTTAACAGCCGATGGAATTCCAGCAACGCAGGAGATTTTAGTTCCGATAGATTAATAAACAATTACTTGGGTATTTGCACCCATAATTTCTTCGACAAAAGTGGCAGAGCCTGCAATTCTAATTCCGTTAATTTGATCGCCATCTTTAATATTTCTGCGGGTTGCACATTGCGTGCAAAGTGTGACCGTAGCATTTAAAACTAGAGTTTCAAGAAGTTCGTGCAACGGCGCAGCATGTTCCAAGAGAAACTCTTCAGCTTTGCCAGCAAGTGCAAACCAAGATGCCTCGCCGGCTAACCAGAGCGATACTTCAATTCCAGATGCCAAAGCGGTTGCGGCAACGTTGAAGGCTTGAGCGCATCGCTCTGGATCATCTTTGCCAACGATTACCTTTACAACGAGCTTGCGATACGGCGCTGCTGAATTCATGTAAGAAACTCTATAGGCTTACTGCGTGGAGTTCATTACTTCGGTTGCGCTTGCAATTGCAGCGCTCATTATTGGGTTATTTATGATTGGGCAAGGATTAAAGATTTTTCGAAAGTTGCGTAAAGAAGCGAAAGGTCAAGGTTAGTTAATGGTTTTTACAATTCCGGAAGGTTTACACCCTGATTTAAATCCACTCGCTTGGATCGTTGGCACTTGGCGCGGAAAAGGTCATGGCGAATATCCTGGAATCGCGCCGTTTCAATTCGCGCAGAAAGTTACTTTTGGCCACGATGGTCGACCATTTCTAACTTACTCTTCAACTTCATGGATCATTGATGACAATAACGAAATCATCAGACCAGCTGCATCAGAGAGTGGTTATTGGCGGGTAAAACCAGATAATAAATTGGAAGTTGTGATTTCACATAGCACTGGAATTACTGAAGGCTGGGTTGGCATATTCGATGGGCCGAAAATTCAATTAGCGATGGACCAAGGTTATTCCGCGCCAACTGCGAAGATAGTTACTGCTGGTTCCAGACTTTACGGGTTAGTCGAAGGCGAATTGTTTTATGCATATGACATGGCAACAAATGGCTATCCGTTGCAGGCACATATTTGGTCAACTATGCCGAGGTCTTCAGATTAATTAACGACGATAAATTCGTTTTCCAGTTGTACCAATCTCTACTGACAATGAGCCATCGCTATTCACTTGCAAAGTTACGCTTCCTTTATTTGCACCGCTAATGACTTTGTAACCAACGGCCCACGGTGCGGTTGAACCAGCGCTTCGAGTTGGACTTCCGGCTGGCTCTTCATATGAAATTTGCGCAAGTTGATAAGTAACTGCGCCAGAAGTTGCAGTTAATTTATCTGGCGCAACTTGGCCAGAACCAATAATCATTAGGGTCTGGGCGGCATCGCCTTTTGGATCACTCCACCAACCCGTTGAGAAGATCCATTGGGAGTTATCAACTTCATGTGGAGCAATCGCTAAATGTCCCCATGAATATTCATTCTTGCCTTCCACAAATCCACCTCCGATTTGCGAAGATGCTTTCTCGTAAAGCGAATTTTGATTACCACCGTAACCATTAGTGCCATCAATAAACCAGTTACCCGATGCCGTACCTATTACATCCCAATCAATTTTACCGGTACGAGGTGAAGTAGTTTTCTGCATCCATTTTTCAATACCACTTCGAATATCATCGCTAAAAAACGGCAAGAAATCCGCGGTATATGGCTTCCAAGCGTCTTGAGATAAATAAGCTTGCGGATTAGCAAAACCCGAAAGCCATTGAGTGCCATCGAATACATTGAAATCCAACATGTTGTCGCGCTGACGACCGAACTCATCACCTGCTTTTACTTTGATACTTAATGAAACAGAACCTTTGGAAGCTAATTCACTTACATAATTCGCGAGCACTCCGCTTGGTTTGTTTAAAACCATGTATACCGAATAAAGATTACAACCATGGTTGATCACTACTCGGCTGGTATTTGGCGCACCTAAACTTGAAAGTTCAATGATGGTGCCATCTCCTGGCGCAGTAACTGGCACCCAATCCGATTCGGTTCGATTTGCGGGAGATATTGCAAGAGTGCTTGGAGCTAAATAAGCATGATCAATTGGTGTTACATGACCACTCACCATCATTCCGTAAGGAATTGATGCTGCCATTTTATCTAGTGGAATTACTGGCTTTGTGAATTTTATTGAATTTGGAGCACAACTTGGTTCGACTGCGCCAGGCCCACCTAGAATTTGAGCTAGCGTTGGATACCAAGTTGGTCGAGTTTTGTAACCGCCAACTGGAGTTGCTGGTACATCTGTCGCTAACGCATAACGAACTTTTCCGCTCTTGCATACTCCAACTAATAATCCATTCCAACCTAGTTCGCCTTCTTTACTACATGTTGCGCCAAGTTGTCCTAATGCAAACGTTGAACTTTGCTGTTGATTGTTGTTGGTACTGTTATTTCCGCCACCAGATCCAGAGGAGCTCGTAGAAGAAGTATTTGGTGCCGCCGATGAACTAGTTGATGGATAAGGTGCTGGCGCAGCAGCGGTTGGAGTTGGCGTTGGAGTTGGAGTTGGAGTTGGAGTTGGAGTTGGAATTGCAACTGGAACGATAGTTGTGCCATTGTTCCAAATCAATTTTTTGCCAGATTTAACGCAGGTGAATTTTTTTCCACTAGAAACCGCAGTTGCGCCAGCTTTTGTACATATTCCGCCAGCCTTTGGTGCAGCCGCGAATGTTGCAGGCGCTAACGAGATTCCTAAAATCAGTGCAAAAATTATGCTCAATCTTTGCCCGACACCTCGCAATTTCATATAGGTAGATTAATGAGGGAGAATATGAAAGTGAATAGCGACCCGATTAATAGTGGTGAAATTCTTGTCGAGGTCGTTAGAAATGAGATGGTTGAATCGGTACATAGCGGGCACCTAGTAATTCTTGGCGCTGATGGTCGCGAAGTATTAGCTCTTGGTTCTACAAAGCATGCGATTTATCCCAGGTCTGCCATCAAAGCTATTCAAGCTTCCGCAATGGTTCGTAGCGGGCTTAAATTAGAACCTAAATTGTTAGCGCTAGTTTGTGCAAGCCATGCCGGCACAACTGAACATATGGCTGGCGCACTTGAAATTTTAAAATCTGCTGGATTAGATGAAACTGCTTTGAAAAATACGCCAGATAAACCACTTGGCGATAAAGAGCGACGGGCATGGGGAAATAACCCGCCAACTTCGCTAGCAGCTAATTGCAGTGGAAAACATTCGGGAATGGTGGCAACTTGCGCAATAAACGGGTGGGATGTTACAAATTATTTAAATCCAAACCATGAGCTGCAAATTGCGTGTCGAAAAGAATTAGAAATTTTGTCGGGTGAAAAAGTATTTCAAGTAGCGGTAGATGGCTGCGGCGCACCGCTATTTGCAATCACGTTATCTGGATTAGCAAAATCAATTCATGCGTTGACACTATCTAAAGATCCAATTCATCAGGAAGTTGTAAGTGCTTGTCGTAAATTCCCAAAAATGGTTTCGGGCGAAGGTCGATTACCAACCCTTGCAATGGAAAAAGTTCCGGGGCTATTTTGTAAAGATGGCGCGGAAGGAGTTGTTGTGCTTTCGTTGCAAGATGGCCAAACTTTAGTTTGGAAAATCAGCGATGGATCATTTCGTGGCGCAGCACAATTAATGGCAGCAGGTTTAGCAAGAATGGGTATCAAGGTTGAATTTGAGCCTGAAAAGGTATTGGGCGGCGGCCAAGTTGTGGGAGAAATTCGCGCTAGTACACTTTTGCATCATGGCTAAAAAATCAGCAAATCGAATCGCAACTTTTATGTTGCATACCTCACCGCTTGATCAAGCGGGTACCGGTGATGCTGGTGGCATGAATGTTTATGTAGTTGAGAGCGCTAAAAAAATGGCTAACTCCGGTGTTGAAGTGGATATCTTTACTCGGTCCACGAAATCTGGATTGCCCGATAAGGTTGAAATAGCACCAGGTGTAAATGTGCGACATATTGAAGCCGGTCCATACGAAGGTATCTCTAAAGATGATTTGCCATCACAACTTTGTGCACTCACCTCTTCATTTATGCATGTGGAAGCGAATTTTCCACGTGGTTATTACGATTTAATTCACTCGCATTATTGGATTTCGGGCCAACTCGGTTGGATGGTTTCAGAACGATTAGGAATTCCGCTAGTACATACAATGCACACGATGGCGAAAGTAAAAAACTTAGCTCTTGCCGATGGTGAAACACCAGAACCAACTACTCGCGCAATTGGTGAAGAACAAGTTGTACGCGCAGCGAAAGCGCTGATTGCAAATACTGATGCTGAAGCTGCAAGTTTGGTATCACTTTATGATGCCTGTCCAGATAATGTTTTTGTAGTAACACCAGGCGTGGATTTAGGAAAATTCAAAATTGGCATTGGTAAGAAAGCTGCACGAGAAAAATTAAATATTGCACCAGATGCGCTAGTACTTACCTTTGTAGGTCGAATCCAACCTCATAAGGGCCCAGATGTATTAGTGCGCGCGGCAGCTGAGATGGTGATGCATTCACCACATCTACGCGCGAAATTAGCGGTAATGATTATCGGTGGCGCTTCTGGAAATGGAACATCCGAACCAGAAAAACTTAAGAACTTAGCAAAATTTCTTGGAATTGAAGAGGTCGTGCACTTTGTGCCACCTATCGATCGCGAAGAATTACCGGATTGGTATCGCGCCGCGGATTTAGTTTGCGTACCTTCATATAGTGAATCATTTGGATTAGTAGCCCTCGAAGCCCAAGCATGTGGCACCCCAGTTGTTGCAACAGCTGTGGGCGGTTTAAGAACTGCAGTTTCAGACGGCATCTCAGGATCCTTAGTTGATGGACATGATCCAAAAGCTTGGTCAGCCGTTATTTCACGCTTACTTTCGGAACCACAGAAGCGCTTACTTTTATCGATGGGAGCTGTTGAACACGCTTCGCATTTTGGTTGGGATGCAACAGCCCGCGGCATGCTTGATGTTTATGATCGAGTA
The DNA here is from genome assembly GCA_964632545.1 of uncultured Bifidobacterium sp. GTDB lineage: Bacteria > Actinomycetota > Actinomycetes > Nanopelagicales > Nanopelagicaceae > UBA7398. The sequence goes on from CAZWBQ010000017.1 coordinate 14,867, forward strand.
CTTTCTACCGAAGCTCAAAGTTCGCAAGTGCGGCTCGCTTAATAATGTCGGCGCAATCTTTAGCAATTGCAACAATTGAAGAGTTTATCCAATCACACGGTATCGATGCTGAACGTAATAACGATTCAACTTTCTTAATTACTTTGCCTGGCGAAGCGAAACAACAAACCCATTGCGCGCTTGTAGTTGGAGATCACTCGTTAAGTATTAACGCATTTGTGATTAGAAAGCCTGACGAAAATACTGCCGCAGTTCACCATTATTTATTAAGTAAAAACGCAACCATGTATGCGGTTGCATTTGCGATTAACGAGTTAGGCGATATCTATTTAGTTGGACGCCTACCTTTAACTGCAGTAAGCGAGCAAGAGCTAGATAGAATTTTAGGTGCAGTGCTTCAATATTCTGATTCTTCATTTAACCCGTTGCTGGAATTGGGCTTTGCAAACGCGATTAGACGTGAGTGGGCATGGCGGGTTTCGCGTGGCGAATCGCTGGCGAACTTACAAGCGTTCACACATTTGGTTTAAGAAGTAATAATTGAATAAGATATCGCCATGACATACTCGCTAATTCTGCTGCGCCATGGCGAGAGTGAATGGAATGCAAAGAATTTATTCACTGGGTGGGTTGATGTTCGGCTATCTGGCAAAGGTGAGTCTGAAGCAAAACGCGGCGGCGAATTATTAAAGTCCAAGAATTTATTGCCGGATATTGTTCATACATCACTCCTGCGCCGCGCCATCAATACTTCTCAGATTGCGCTAGAAGAGTGTGATCGTTTCTGGATTCCAGTCCGCCGTTCTTGGCGGTTAAACGAGCGGCATTACGGTGATCTGCAGGGTAAAGATAAGGCCGCAACATTGGCCGAATACGGTGAAGCGCAATTTAAATTATGGCGTAGATCCTTTGATGTGCCGCCACCGCCAATTGGTGACGATAGTGAATTTAGCCAAGCTAACGACGCTAGATATGCCGATTTAGGGGCAGCAATTCCTAAGACGGAATGTTTAAAGGATGTCGTAAATCGGATGATGCCTTATTGGAACGAATCGATAATCCCAGATTTGAAAGCCGGCAATCGAGTCTTGGTAACAGCGCACGGAAACTCATTGCGCGCATTAGTAAAACACCTTGATGGGATTTCTGATGAAGATATCGCAGAGCTAAATATCCCTACTGGAATTCCCTTGCGTTATGAGTTGAACGAAAACTTTATGCCAATTAAAAAAGGTGGCGAGTATTTAGATCCAGCAGCGGCTTTAGCAGCTATTTCAAAAGTTGCTAACCAGGGAAAGAAATAACTTATTCAGCGTTAGAGTATTTTCCCGTTACTTGGAAATAAACTCTTCGTGCAACCGAAACGGCGTGATCTGCATAGCGTTCGTAGTATCTACCGATTAAAGTAATATCAATCGCAGTTTCAATTCCATGAGCCCAATTATCATCTAATAAAGCCACGAAAAGTTGGCGATGTAATTTATCCATTTGGTCATCATCAGTTTCAAGCTCAACTGCTTTTTCAATATCCTTTGAAGAAATTACTTCACCAGTCTTTGATGAAATCAACTTTGCAACTTTGCCCATTTCTTCAATAGTCAATAAAAGTTCAGAAGGAACCGCACCTTGCGGATGGCGAAGGCGAGTAATTTTTGCAACGTGATGTGCCATATCGCCCATGCGTTCTAAATCCGCACTCATTCGAAGCGCCGTAACTAAAGCTCTTAAGTCTGAGGCAACTGGTTGTTGACGAGCAATGATGTCAATAATTCGCGCATCTAGATCATGTTGTATTTCATCAATTTTGTCATCAGATTTAATAATTGCTTCAGCTTCAGCTAAATCCGCAGTTAACAAAGCATGGGTTGCCTTATCAATCGCATCAGTTACGAGCGCCGACAGGTCTACCAGGGTTTGCGTAACGCCATCTAACTCATCTTGGAATGCAGTTCTTAACCAGGCCATTGGCAAACCGTAACGGTCAACATCGACTCATGCGAGCACTGAGGTGAACGTGTGTTTGCCAGTGGGTGAACAATTGGTAACGCCGTATAAAGGCGCAAAATCAGCGGAGTATCTCCGTACGATAGGCCCGTGAAGTTCCTGCGCAGCAAAAGCGATGTTGAATTAGACGACGCACCGGAATTACTTCCTGATGTATTAAAGACTACGTTGCTTGCGCTAGAGAGCGATTCGCTGATCTTGCTGCCCGGCGAAGTACCGATTTTTCAATCACCTGGCTTAGCCACTTTTGGCATACTCCGAGATAACCGAGTAGTTAGCGAAGAGTTATTAGCACTTGTGCGAGTTGTGCGGCGAACCGGTCAGTTACATCGCGGCGATATCGAATTACCACGTGGGCCAATTGGTGAAGGAAAACGCGAACTCAGCGTAACTGTTGCACCGTTAAATGAATCCGGGATGATTCTGGTTTTAATATCAGATGAAAGTGAATATCAAAAAGTCGACGCGATTCGACGTGACTTCGTAGCCAACATTTCCCATGAACTTAAAACGCCAATCGGTGCACTTTTATTGTTAAGTGAAGCGGTCTTAGGAGCAAAGAATGACCCAGAAGCTGTTGCAAAATTCGCCACAAAAATGCAGAAGGAATCACGACGCTTAACGGATTTAGTTCAAGAAATAATTAACTTGTCGAGATTGCAAGGAAGTGATCCGCTGCTTTCAGCATATGTGGTGGATGTTGAAGATATTATTCGAGAATCTGCAAATCAATGTCAAATAAGTGCAGATGGTAGAAATATTGAAATCTTACTTGGAGATATTTCAAACACAACTGTTTTAGGCGACCGAGATCAATTAATAATGGCAGTACATAATTTGATTGAAAATGCAATTAATTACAGTCCAGAGAATACAAAAGTTTCGGTCAGCGCTTCAGTTATTGAAGGGCTAGTTGAAATATCAGTCGCAGATCAAGGAATTGGAATAAGCGAAAGTGAACTAGAACGAATATTTGAAAGGTTCTACCGAATTGATCCAGCTCGTTCGCGCGAAACTGGTGGCACCGGTCTTGGACTTTCAATTGTTAAACACGTTGCGTTAAATCACGGCGGCGACATCAAAGTATGGAGCAAGATGAATGTCGGAAGTACTTTCGCGTTGCGGTTACCGACCGCACCAGATGAGAGTATTGACGAGGACCAAATTTAGAATGAGGAGCCCATGGTTCGGATATTGATAGTTGAAGATGAGTCATCGTTTTCAGAGGCGTTGGAATTCTTGCTAAGCAAAGAGGGTTTTTCAATCATTACCGCTGCAAATGGGAGTGAAGCAATAACTAAGTTTGATCAAGGCGGGATTGATTTGGTTCTGCTAGATCTGATGATTCCCGAGGTTTCCGGAACTGAAGTATGTCGCCAAATTCGCGCTAAATCTAAAGTGCCAATCATCATGTTGACCGCAAAGGATTCCGAAGTAGATAAAGTCGTTGGGCTAGAACTCGGTGCGGATGACTATGTAACTAAGCCATATTCAACGCGCGAGCTTGTGGCGCGGATTCGCGCAGTATTACGACGAAACTCTGGCGAATCTGCAATTGGCGACATTGGCATCATGACTGCTGGCCCAGTTCGCATGGATACCGACCGCCATCAAGTAACGGTAAATGGCGTAAATATTTCACTTCCGCTTAAAGAGTTTGAATTATTAGAATTCTTAATGCGAAATTCTGGACGCGTACTTACTCGAGTGCAATTAATAGATCGAGTTTGGGGTAGTGATTATGTTGGCGATACTAAAACTTTAGATGTACACATCAAGCGGTTGCGTGCCAAGATTGAAGTTGATCCAGCTAACCCAATCTTTATTCAGACCGTTAGGGGGCTGGGGTACAAGTTGGAGCTTTAGGATCTGCGCAAAGTACCGGAGTTTTTAAAACTACATCTTTAAACTCACCACTTTTTTCCCGCACGAGCGCAGTAAAATTAATGGTTCCAACGCTAGAAAAAGTTATTGATACCGGAACTCGATTTCCAATCACTGAATTCAGAACTAAAGCGCCGGCATTAGCATTAGCGCTATCACCAGAAAAAATTACTGGGCTATTTTTTGAAATAATATTTGAACCAGAAATTACTGCGAGGCTGCCATTTATCGATATGCTTTTGATAACTTCAGCTTGATCGCTGTTATTAATAAGAGTTCCAACTAATACTCCAGAGCCATCTGGTTGTGCCACGATTAAAAGATTACGAACTTTCACTAAACCTAAGTCGCCTTCAACTCCATCGGTAACTTGTTTTGTATGCCGCGTTGGGGCATTGAATCCCGCACCGCAACTAGTTAGCAATAGAGAAGCAAATGCGGTGATTGCAAGCGATGTAATCAACTTAGTTTTTTTCATGAGGGAATCTTATGCGAAAGTTTTTGGCGCTTTTGGCAAAAACCGCGAAAAATGAGTGATATTGGCTCACTTTCGAGGATTTCACCCTCCGCTTACCTGCTGGTAGAATTGCCCTCTATCGAAAGGCAATAAATGTCATTCAAGGTTGGCGAAACCGTTGTTTATCCCCATCACGGAGCGGCTCTCATCGAAGCAATCGAGACCCGGACCATCAAAGGCGAAGAAAAGATCTACTTAGTCCTAAAAGTTGCCCAAGGTGACTTAACTGTTCGCGTACCAGCCGAAAATGTTGATTTAGTAGGCGTTCGTGACGTTGTGGACTCAGCCGGTTTAGATCGCGTCTTTGGCGTATTACGTCAGCCATATACCGAGGAACCAACTAATTGGTCTCGTAGATATAAAGCAAACCTTGAAAAGCTCGCTTCTGGCGACGTTATTAAAGTTGCTGAAGTTGTCCGCGATCTTTATCGCCGCGACCTTGACCGCGGTCTCTCCGCCGGCGAAAAGCGAATGCTCGCTAAAGCCAAATCCATTTTAGTTTCAGAACTCGCACTCGCTGAGCACACTGACGAAGCAAAAGCCGAGTCCATCCTCAACGAGGTACTAGCTTCCTAATTGGTTCTTGATGAGCCAATCTTTAAATAAAACTGCTGCAATTATTGCGGCCGCTGGTATGGGGCACCGACTTGGTGCGCAATTACCAAAAGCGTTAGTCCAACTTGATGGCGTAACGTTATTGGAACGCGCATTTACAGCGCTCTCTCCCGCAGTAGATGAAATTATTATCACTGCGCCGCCAGGATTTGAAGATCAATATCGCGCCATTGTTGGTGAGAGCGCAACTGTTATTACTGGCGGTATTTTAAGAAGCGACTCGGTAAATTTGGCGCTCGCTGCAATTTCAAAAGATGTAGAAATCGTTTTAGTCCATGATGCAGCTCGTGCCCTAGCATCGACGGGTTTAGCAATTCGAATTCGTGATGCTGTAGCAGGTGGCGAAAGCGCAGTTATTCCAGCGCTTGCCGCTATCGATACCATCAAAGAAGTTGATCGAGCTGGATATGTTCGAAATACCCCAGAGCGAGCAGCGTTAGTTACAGTACAAACACCTCAAGGTTTTACTCGTAGCGTATTGGTGCGTGCACATGCCGCGAGTGAAGATGCCACAGATGATGCCGCGTTAGTTGAAGCCCTTGGCGTTAAAGTTAAAACTATTTTAGGTGAAACAAAAGCCTTGAAAATAACAACGCCGGAAGATTTAGCCACGGCGGCAACGTTTTTACTAGGTAGTGCACCACATTTACAAAGTGGTGTTGGTGTTGATGCGCATGCATTTTCGGAAGATCCAAATCGACCAATGTGGTTAGCTGGATTGTTATGGGAAAATGAAATTGGCGTTGATGGTCATTCTGATGGCGATGTCGCTGCGCATGCAATTTGCGATGCGTTATTTGCCGCAACAAATACTGGTGACCTCGGTTCTAATTTTGGAATTTCCGATCCTAAATATGCTGGAGCATCTGGGGAAACTTTGCTTAGTGAAACTCTGGACCGCGTTACTAAAGCTGGTTTTGGCATTTCAAACATTTCGGTACAGATTGTTGGAAATCGTCCCAAAATAGGTCCACGTAGAGTTGAAGCAATTACAAAGATTTCACAGGCGCTAAATGGCGCAACAGTTTCAGTTTCAGCAACAAGTACTGATGGACTTGGATTTACCGGTGAAGGTAAAGGTATATCTGCAATTGCAATTGCGTTGGTTTATAAATTATCAACGGCGGGGAATTAGAATAAGAGCATGAGCACCTTGAAACTTTACGATACTGCAACGCGAACTGTTCGCGATTTTAAGCCGATTAAAGATGGCGAAGTATCAATCTATTTGTGTGGCGCTACCGTGCAAGCCGCACCTCATATTGGTCATATTAGAAGTGGCGTTAATTTCGATATTTTGCGACGTTGGTTAATGGCATCTGGAAATAATGTAACTTTTGTAAGAAATGTGACTGACATCGATGACAAGATTTTACAGAAAGCGATTACTGAAAAATCGCCATGGTGGGCAGTAGCAATGAAGTACGAACGCGCATTTAGCGATGCTTATGCTGCGTTAAATGTATTGCCACCAACTTACGAGCCGCGCGCGACTGGGCACATTACCCAGATGATTGAATTAATGGAGAAGCTAATTTCAAATGGGTCGGCATATGCCCCTGGAAATGGTGATGTTTATTTAGAAGTTCGAAAATTAAAGCGCTACTTAACACTTTCTAATCAAAAGCTCGATGACTTGTTGCCGGCGGGCGATGCGGATGAAACTTACAAACGCGATCCACGTGATTTTGCACTTTGGAAAGCAGCTAAACCAGGAGAGCCTTCTTGGCCAACCCCGTGGGGTGCTGGCCGACCAGGTTGGCATTTGGAATGTTCCGCAATGGCAGAAGCTTATTTAGGTAAAAGTTTTGATATTCATGGTGGCGGTTTAGATTTAATTTTTCCACATCATGAAAATGAGATCGCGCAATCTGAAGCGGTTGGATATAGTTTTGCAAACCTATGGATGCATAATGCATGGGTTACAACTGCTGGTGAAAAAATGAGTAAGTCACTAGGGAATTCACTGTTAGTTACTGAAATATTAAAACGAGTGCGAGGTGTAGAGCTTCGTTGGTATTTAGGTAGCGCTCATTACCGCTCCATGTTGGAATTTTCTTTTGAAGCTTTAGAAGAATCAGCAGTAGCCTTTAGAAGAATTGAGAATTTCTTAAACCGTGCCATGGAAACTTTAGGCAAGAACCCAGAGCCAGTAATTTCTAAAGATTTTGCGAAGTTAATGGATGAGGATTTAGCAGTGCCGCAAGCTCTAGCTCTACTCTCAGAGTGGTTAAAGAGTGGAAATAGCGCGCTCACGTCTAATGATTCGAAGGTTGTAAGTGAAGCTGCTGCAAATATTCGCGGAGTTTTATCGATTCTAGGCTGTGATCCATTCGATCTTGCATTTGCGCAATCTGGAAGTGGAAATTTGAACGAAGCAATGGATGGTTTAATTGCGCTATTGCTCGAACAACGCGAAGCAGCCCGATTACGTAAAGATTTTTCAGCGGCTGATTCCATTAGAGATCGAATTACTTCGCTGGGAATTACCATCGAGGACACCGCAGCAGGACCACGTTGGAGTGTGAATTAAATGGCTGGAAAGAAAACTGGCAAGAATCCGGGCGCAAAACAACGCCGCGGCTTGCGCGGAAAAGGACCAACTCCTAAAGCGGCTGATCGCCCGTATCACGTTGCGGCAAAAGCGAAGAGTCGTAAATCAACTTATAAGCCAGAACGTAAACGAACAGATGATGAAAGAAGTGAACGTCAAACTTCGGATCGTGCGCGACCTTCGTCAGGTAGACCAACAAGTGGAAGACCTTCTACTGGTCGACCATCTACATCGAGAGGTAAACGACCTGGCACAGATCGCGGTCGCCCAGATAAACGCGGTTCTGCTCGCCCACGTCAAGATCGTGCAGTTAGGGAAAAAAGTAGCGCAACCTACGTCGACACTATTGCTGGAAGAAATACAGTTGTGGAAGCACTCCGTGCAAATATTCCCGCAAAAGAACTTATCGTTGCAATTGGTTTAGATGTTGATGAACGAATTACCGAAATTTTAGATCACGCAAGAGTTAGTGGTTTAACGATTCGTGAAGTTACTCGTCACCAAGTTGAATCTATAACCGGAATGGCAAATCATCAAGGCGTTGCTTTAATTGTTAAGCCATATGCGTATTCATCACAGAAAGAAATATTCCAAAGGGCAAAATCACCAGCGTTATTTGTTGCAGTCGATGGCGTAACAGATCCTAGAAATATTGGCGCAATAGTTAGAAGTGCGGCAGCATTTGGTGCTGATGGCGTATTAATTCCAGAACGTCGCAATGCCAGCATTACAGCAACAGCTTGGAAGGCTTCAGCAGGTGCAGCAGCACGACTTCCAATCGCTCAAGTAAAAAACTTAGCTCGATCGATCGAAGATGCTAAAGAGTTTGGGTGCTTTATTGTCGGTTTAGATGGCGAAAGTTCAGAGACCGTAGATGGCCTAAAAATCGCTACCGATTCGCTCTACGTCATCGTAGGAAGTGAAGGAAAAGGGCTTTCTCGACTAGTACGAGAGAAGTGCGATGTTGTAGTTTCAATTCCGATGCGTCAGAGCGTTGAGTCATTAAACGCGAGCGTAGCGATGGCGATTGCACTTTACACAATTGAAGAAAAACGTCGGAAAATCTAGGGAAATCTAGAAAAGTAGAATAATAAATAAGAGAGTTAAGATTATGAATTATCAAAGGTTTATTGCACTCGGTGACTCAATGACCGAGGGTATGACTGATGAAGTAGTTAATGGAAAATATCGAGGTTGGGCTGATCGAGTTGCGGATGTATTAGCAAATGATAATCCTGGTTTCACATATGTAAACCTCGCAGTACGTGGCAAATTGATCGGACAAGTTGCTCGCGAACAAGTTCCACCAGCGCTTAAATTAATTGATGGCAAGTCAACACTTGTTTCATTTCACGCTGGCGCAAATGATGTAATTCGACCAAAGTATGATCCAGAGAGAGTAATTGCAGAGTATACAAAAACTGC
>CAZWBQ010000018.1:0-17871 GCA_964632545.1 uncultured Bifidobacterium sp.
ATGGCGTTCGACAATTCTTTCCCAAGCAATCCACCATGCCACTGAACACCGTGCGCAGATTGCTAGCGCGTTAGAAGCTAAGGGTTTTAAGCCAGTAGACCTTGATGAAATAGATCTCTGAGCATACGAGATTGAAACCGGGAATTAATTAATCCAAAATCGGAAGCGTAATTATTGCGCTTGGATGGCATCGTGAACGTATTGTGCCAATCCTTTAACGCGACCATCGTAATATTCTTTAAATCGTGGATCTTCAAGATATAAAGTTGCTAGTTTCTTCTGCATTTCAACAGAACAATCGTAAAACCATTTAGAAATAGCTGCACGATGCGCAGTTACGGCAGCGCGCGTTTTCTCTGAATTTACTGGCAAACTATTTCCTAGAGCATAGACGAATAGTTCAGTTGCAGCCTCTTGATCAACTTTGGCCGCTGCAAAGTCAGCTTGTGAATACTTTGTAGATTTGGCTTTAGATTGTCGGAACGCTTCGGTATCTCCCCAACGCTCTTGGACTTCTTTGTCATATTTGCGCACAATAAATTTTAGCGTCAAATTGCTAAAAACGTTGGAAACTAATACTAATGGCTAAATGCACGAAGAGCTCCTTTTTCACATTGCCACGTGAATATCTCTAAATTATGGTGCGAGAATTCTGATTTTGAATTTGTTCTTAAAAAATTTATATAATAAAATCAGCGAATGTCTGAAATTTCTAAGCGGTTACTTCGCCATATGGCATGGTGTAATCAAAAAATTTATGATTCAGTGCAAAAGCTTCCAGATGATGCATTGAATGCTTTTATAGTAAACCCAGAATGGACTGCTGGTCGAATTCTGCAACATATAGTTGGCGGAGCCGATTGGTATGTGTATTGCCTGACTGAAGCCGATTGGCGCGATATTAAATTGCCCAAGTCAATGGGTGATCTAGATTTGTTAAAGATGCAGCTAGCTGAATTTGATGAAAAAATTTCGAAGCAAGCGGATCTTCCTGATGTTTACCTGACAATAACCGAAAACGATAATAGTTGGCAAAATCTGCGTTCTACCATTTTGGCTGAAGCTATTTATCATGCTGCTGAACACCGAACGCAATTGATTGATGCTCTTGAATCTAAAGGATTTAAACCAATCTCACTTGATGATCTCGATTTATGGAAATTTGAAAAATATGAAAATAACTTATAACAAGTTATCGGCTTTAGTTCAGGCAAGAAATGGATTTTTGAATTCGCAATCTTCAGTGGCTTCTAGTTCAAGTAAGCGATTCCATTTAGAATTTCTCTCGGCACCGTGAGTTGAGCCAACTTTTATTTGTCCAGCACGCCATCCAGTTGCTAAATCGGCTAACCATGAATCTTCAGTTTCGCCAGAACGGGCAGATACTACGGTATTAAAACCGGCAGATTGTGCTTGTTTAAGTACCGATTGGGTAGAAGTTACAAGCCCATTTTGGTTTGCTTTTATCAAGATGGCATTTGCCGATTTTTCACTAATGGCTCTATCTAGTCGACCAGAATTAGTAGTTAATAGATCATCTCCCAAAATTTGTAAATTCTTGGGAGCTAACTTGGAAAAATAACTCCAAGCGTTCCAATCATCCTCAGCGAAAGGATCTTCAATCGAAATAATTGGAAAATTTCTAACTAAATTCAAGCTGTATTCAACAAATTCAGCGCTTGAAAAATTTTCACCGTTGGTGGTTAGTTTGTAATTAGAACCATCAAAAAATTGCGTTGCAGCAATATCTAAGGCTAGCGATATATCTCTACCAACTTTTAGCCCTGTTTCAGTAATAGCACCCAAAACAAATTCGCAGGCGTGTTCAGTTGATTCAAATGGAATGCCAAGGCCGCCCTCATCGGCAACTAGATGCGTGATTTTTCCGGCTTCGCTGCCAAGTTTTGCTGCCATTTCGCGTACTGCAACAATCCATGAGATTGCCTCAGTAAAAGAATTTGCCCCATTCGGCACGATTAATATGTCTTGAATGTCTAAAGCTCGTTTTGCGTGAGCGCCGCCAGAAAGAATATTGACCATCGGCATTGGAATTAATAGTTTGCCAAAGGGTTGAAAGAATCTTGCCAAAGAAACCTTATTAGTGTGTGCGTTTGCAATTGCTGCAGCGAGTGATATTGCAAGCGTTGCGTTAGCGCCTAAATCTTGATGACTTTCCGTGGGGTCAAGCTCTACTAGTTGCTGGTCTACCTTTATGAGATCTATGGTTTTGCCGATTAAATTGGGGGCAATCTTAGAATTAATATTATTCACGGCTAGGTGCACTGATTTACCAGAATAATATTTATTAGAAAATGAATTATCACCATCGCGTAATTCAACGGCCTCATGCTTACCGGTTGATGCACCTGATGGGACTCTTGCAGTGTGTGTGCTGCCATCTTCAAGTGAGATTGCGGCAGCAACAGTAGGTTTTCCCCTCGAATCAAGTACTTGATAACCAATTACTTTAATTATCTTCATCTGGCACTCACATCGAATAGTTCGCGGGCATCTTTAAAGCGAGATTCGGCTAGTACTTTCTTCGTATATTTCTGTAGTTTTTCCTGCTGACCGGGGTTTAAGTAGTTAACCGGTGATTTACCTTCAACTCTTGCGAGAGAAATTTGTGCAGTATGCAACGCAAGAGAAGGAGATATTGCGTGCATTTTTTCATAAGCATCTAAGAAAACATTTGCAAGTTGCGAAAATTTAATAGCAGTTTGCTCATCTGCGGCGCGGAAGAATTTACATAGTAGATGCGCGACTAGAAAAGCGAGATCAAATACGGGGTTTCCGATATGCATTACTTCAAAGTCCAAAATATAAACTTGGCCAGTCGGTGAAACCATAATATTCTTAGGTGAAAAATCGCCATGAACAATTGTCGTGTGTTCACTTTCTAATTCATTTATCAAACTATCAATAACTTTTTGCAAATCTGGATTTCGTTTTGACACGAATCTATAGAAAGGATCCACGCGTAATTGCTCAAAGAGAGTATCTTCTTTAAATTGCGAAATGGTTTCGGGATTGGATTCGCCGAATAAGTGCCATGTGGCCAGAGTTTCACCCAACACTTTTGCCACATTTAAATCGAAAACACCATCTAAAAGGTCTGATTTCCAAACTGTGCTATTCAACGGTACTCGTTCCATTATTAATACAAACTCAATAGGGTCTATAAAAACTAAGTTTGGTACTTGCCTTGGGCTTAATTTATGGAAAAGTTGCAGTGCATCCGCTTCAACAATTGCGCGCCTTTGGTCAGCTTCCCATTTTTCCGCAACTTTTAATTCCGGAAGTGCTTGTTTTAAAACGAAATTTCGACTCTTGGTAGTAATAGCAAGAACCGTGTTCGAAACTCCACCAGTAAGCGTTTCAATAATTACCTTTTCGCCAGCGGTTAGCACTCCGTGTTTAATTAAATAAGGTAATACCGACACTTCATTTAGCAGTTCCAAAAGTCGTTGCTCTCCTTTTACAGCATTATCTAGCGTGAGAAATGATGAATTGCGTCCCAATCCCATTGGATACCAAACCCTGGTTCTGTGCTCAGTATCGCCTTTCCATTACGAATTTCAATTGGTTTTTGCAGTAAATGGTGGAATAAATCTATTTCGTATCGTGGATCTAAGTATTCCAAACCGCCAGGATAGAGATTTGGGGTAGCCGCAGCTAATTGGGAGTGGACTTCGGTATGAATGTGGGTAGCAAAGGTTTTTCCTTTTTGGTGTGCGTAAGAAGTTGCCTTCAGGAATTCGCCTACGCCGCCTATTACTAAGGCGTCAATTCTTAAAATGTCAGTTTGGTTGTAATGGAGAACTTGCTCAGCCATTTTTGAAGATGCTAGTGATTCTCCAAAAGAAACTGGCACACCAGTGGCTTCTCGAAGTGCGATTGCTGTTACCCCTTCTGATTCGAGAAATGGATCTTCAACGAATGCAATGCCAAATTCCTTAATTAGATTTACTCGCTTTATGGCATTTTCCAACGTTTTTAAGGTTCTAAAGGCATCTAGAGCTACTAATGGTCTGTCACCGACTTTTTTACGAAGTACTCTTAAACGATTAGCATCTCGTTCAGGTGTATCTGCGCCCATTACAATTTTGAAGGAATTGATACCTCGGCTTAGCGCAAAATCAATTTCTTCTTCCAATCCTGATTCATCTTTGCCGTAGTGATATCCAATAACTGAATAAATTGGTACTTCACTTACTGTGGCTCCCAGCATTGCGGCCACGCTTTTGCCAACGCGTTTTCCGGCAATGTCATGTAGTGCGAGATCTACTGCGCTTGCCGCAGAAGTTACTGAACCATGTTCTGCAGATTGCCAATTGAATCCTAAAATTAATTTACGAATTTCTTCTGGCGATTCAGCGCTTTGACCGATTGCCACTGGGGTCATCACATCATCAATAATTTTTGCCATCGGTAGTCCGCGGCTATAGCAATAACCAACACCAACGATTCCCTCAGATGTTGTAATTTTTACAACCGAATACGTCCGATGAGTTATGCGCGCAGACCCAACCGCGAGCGGCGCTGGAAGTGGGACTCTGGCTTCAAAAGTTTCAATTGAATTTATTAGGTCCACAATCGTCGAGTTTATATAGTTGATTAAGTTACCGTCAACTGTTTACAATAAAGTAATTAATCCAGACGCACTAATGAAATGAGTTAGCGATGAAAGTACTGCTCTTTGGTGGCACTCGGTTTATGGGCCGTTATGTTTTGAAAGCTTTATTAGCTCAAGGTGCAGATGTAACAATCGCAAATCGTGGAACCAGAGATGAGAATGCTGGTGCGACAAATGTAATCTGCGATCGTTCACAACCTGGTTCGTTAGATCAATTCGCCAATTCAAAGTTTGATGTTGTCATTGATTTTTCTGCATATGCCTCAGCATGGGTAGAAGAGGCAGGTAATTTCTTCGCGAATAGAATTGAAAAATATATATTCATCTCAACCGGTGCGGTTTACTCTTCGAGCAGTATTTTTCCGATAACTGAAGATTTTCCTAAAGGACCACCACATCCATTCGCTGATTATGCAAGAGAGAAAAATCGTTCAGAAGCTTTACTTTTAGAATTTAGCGAAAAGGGTTTCTTTAACACTACTTCTTGTCGGTTACCTTTTGTCTTGGGTCCTGATAATTATGAAGATCGTGAGTCTTTTGCATTTAGCCGTCTACTAAAAGGATTACCAATTTTGCTTGGCAATGGTGGTAAATCTATTCATTCATTTGTCTACGCCGGTGATGTCGCTGATGCATTAATTGCCATAATAAATGCTGGTAAATCCGTAGATAAACAAGCCTTTAATATTGCTACTCAGCAAGCGACGACGTCTCGGGGTTTTGTGGAATTAGCCGCAAAAGTTTGTAAAAGAGAAGCGAACATTTTGTCTTACAACCCAGATGATTTTGCGTTAGATGTCGCAAATTTTGATTTGCGAAATGTGGCGTTTCCATTTCCAGAGAACAATGGTTATCTTAGTTCTGCGAAAATAAAACAAATAATTGATTTCCAACCTAAGCATGATTTATCGAGCATGTTAGAAATTTATTACAAGTGGTGGCTCGAAAAGGGAGATTTAGAACCCAAGGCATATCCATTAGAGCAGAGGATTCTAGAAAAGCTCGCTAACTAACTCTGGTCAAAACTACAAACTTGTGGCTTTGAATTTTATTAATACTATTCACCAATGGCCATGGATGCAGATCGAGAAAATGCCGCGAAATTCGTGTTTCCACACCATGACGGTAGTGAGCTTTATCTATCAAATTCCGCACCTAAGTTAGGTGAAAAAGTTACTTTTAAAGTGCGAGTGCCGAACTCTTATAAGTTCGAACAAGGTGTCATCCGCTATTACCATGATGGTGAACCTCGAACTGATTATTTGAAATTGTCTAAAAGCGGAAAAGTCGAATCTTGGTGGAAAATTACAATTCAGATAATTAATCCGCAAACCAAGTATAGATTTCTTTTTGCTGGAGAAGGTAAATTTGATTGGTTAAATGCAGCTGGTTTGCATCATCACGACGTCCACTCAAATAGCGATTTTTTGATTATTGCTAAGCCCGCTTATCCAAAATGGCTGAATAGTTCAATTTTTTATCAAATCTTCCCAGATCGATTTGCTTCTAGCGGTAAGAAGAAATTGCCCGATTGGGCCCATGAGCAACCTTGGAATAGTTTTGATAATTCTAAAAAAAATTGGAATGGCCAAGAGATTGCGGGCGGTGATTTAACGGGAGTTAAATCAAAGTTGGATTACATATCCGATTTAGGAGTAAACGGTATTTATTTCACACCATTATTTCCATCTAAATCTAACCATCGATATGATGCGACTAGTTTTGAAGAAGTAGATCCTCTGCTGGGAGGGAATACAGCTTGGTTCTCATTGCGAAAGGCTGCGGAGAAGCGAGGCATTCGATTAGTTGGAGATTTGACTTCTAATCATTGTGGCGCTGGCCATTATTGGTTAGAACGTGCGCAAAAGAGTAAGAAGAGCAAAGAACACGGATATTTCTACTGGGATAAAAGCTTTGAGTGGGGTTATGTAGGTTGGTGGGGCTTGAAATCCCTACCTAAGTTGAACTTTGCGTCGAAATCATTACGGAAAGAAATGTATGAAGGAAAGAACTCAATAGTTAGAAAATGGGTATCGCCAAAATTTGGTATGTCTGGATGGCGAATTGATGTTGGGAATATGACTGGAAAATTGGGTGAGATAGATATTCATGATGAAGTCATGCATGGAATCAGGAACGCAATGGATAAAGTTGCACCTAACGCCTGGCTAGTTGCCGAGAATGGTGATTTTGTTGCAGATGATTTAGCTGGGTTTGGTTGGCATGGCACTATGAATTACCAAGGGTTCATGCGTCCAATCGCTTCTTGGATGAATAAGGGCGCAAAGTTAAGTGGTGGGTTTCAAGGTTTACCAATCGATTCCCCAACTATAAATGGAATCCAACTTGTTGAAACCATTAAAAACTTCAATGGTTCCTTGCCTTGGCGGGCGCTAACCGCATCGATGGTCTTATTAGATTCTCATGACACTCCGCGCTTTCGCACAATTGTAAGTGGCGACCGTGAGCGACATTTAGCTGCGATGACAATGTTGCTTACATATCCGGGCGTGCCTTCTATTTTTATGGGTGATGAAATTGGTTTAGAAGGAACCCATGGAGATGACACTAGAAAAACCATTAAATGGGAGGATAAAAGCGAATGGGATTTGGAGTTCTTAGCTGCAGTAAAGCAATTGACTTTGTTACGCCGTCGTGAAGATGCCTTTGTAAACGGTGGGCTACGTTGGGTAGCAGCTGAAAATGGCTATATCGCATACCTTCGTGAATCTAAAAAGAGTTCAGTTTTAGTCCTAATCGCTTCAAATGGCGGCGATATAGAAATTGATTTAACTAATTATGGTTACGAAGTCTCAAAAACTCTTTATGGTCAAAGTGCACATGGGAAATTGATTAAATTCAATAGCAAAGGTGCCACCCAGGCAATTTGGAAATTAAAGTAAAATTTTATGAAACTCAAAATATCAGCATTGGTTTATGCGTTAGTTATGGTTACTTCTTTCACCACACCAGCTAACGCCGAAGTCATATCGACCTTAAAAGATCGGCCATTTAATCTGTTTGTTCCAACAACTTATAAGAGCCAAACGCCTGCTCCACTGATTATTGCGTTGCACGGATATTCCTCAAGTTCGGAAGTAACCGAAACACGATGGGGATTAGATTTAGTTGCGGAGAAGAACGGCGTATTGGTTGCCTATCCAGAAGGCACAAAAGATTTGGCCGGAAATCGTTTCTGGAATGCCACACAAGCATGTTGTGATTTAGGTAAATCAAATATTAACGATGAGGCGTATCTAATTTCAGTAATCGATGAAATTTCTAAATTATACGCAGTCGATCAAAAGCGAATATATTTACTTGGCCACTCTAACGGTGGATTTATGTCGTATCGCATGGCCTGTAAGAGGGCAGATCGATTTGCTGCGATCGTAAGCGTTTCTGGTGCAATGTTCTCTAACGCGAGTGATTGTGTACCAAATTCTAAAGTTTCAGTCTTGCAAATTCACGGAAGTTCTGATGCAACAATTCTATTTACTGGCGGGACTTTAGGAGGCAATCCTTATCCATCTGCAAAGGGCTCAGTTGCAGCTTGGGCAAAAATAGATGGGTGTACTTTAAAACTAACTACATTAAGAAACAAATTCGATTTAGATCGGTCAATTCCTGGAGCTGAATCCACTAAAAGTAAATATTTAAATTGTAAACTTGGGACTTCAGTTGAGCTTTGGATTATTAATAATGGAGTTCACGTACCGAAACCATCAACAAATTTTGCAAGCGAAGTTATGAATTTCTTATTGAGTAAAAGCAAGAATTAGGTTTACCTTTTTTTAGAACGATTAGTAAGGTGAGTGCTAGCCCTGTGACTAGGGTTTCAATTAATTTCTAATTACTAATAATTGTGAGCCATCAGATAGTTGGGTAAGTGCTAACCCCGCTATAAACCCCTATATATCTATATAAAAGTGAAAAAATTCCGTTGTTAGTAAAGATTTCACTAACGGAGAGACGGAGAATTCAGATGGAAAACAGCAATAAATTTAAATTTACTAAAGCAATTGTTTTTGCTACCGCTTTTGCATTTCTTGCTTCCAGCAGTTCAATCGCAACTGCTGCTTCTAAAACTATTATATGTTACAAAGGAACTGCCTCTAAGAAAGTTACCGGACCCGCTCCTAAGTGCCAAGTTGGTTGGTCTACCACGAAACCAGGTGCAAAACCAGCTTCTTCTACAACTGCCAAACCAACAGCATCGGCATCTCCAACAACAACTGCTAAAGCTTCAAGTAGCGCTTTGGCATTTAACGGCACATACACTGGAAAGATTTCAATGATCTGGAGCGATAGTGATGTGCGCGTTCCGTCAGTAACTGGCGCAGGAACTGGAACAGTTTTAGGACTTGATGAATTAACTGGTACTGGAAATGCCGCCCCGATGGGTCAATGCGATTCATTTGATGGTACCGGAACGTTAAGCGGTGGTGGAAATACTCTCAAAGTAACTTTTGATTCTTCTGCTAAAGCTTGTGCTGATGAAGGTGCCGCCCCTGCAAATGTAACTATCACTGGAAACGCCATAGTTAATGGCGGAACTGGAAAATTTGCTGGCGCTACTGGAACTTTAAAAGTTACAGGTTCTTTCTCTGTTAAATCTACCGCTGCTGGTACAAATGAAAGCAGCACTTTCAAAATAACACTTGCTGGAAATATAAATACCAAGTAGCCCAACCTGCAATACAAACAAGAATAGAAGGAGAAGTAAATGAAAAGATTGGTTTCAACAATCGCAATAACTGCTTTCGCGCTTATTGCAGGAGTAATACCAGCAATAGCTGCAACGACTCCAACATTAGTCATTTCTGGTGGCAGCACCGTATTTGGCTTAGATCCTGCAATCATCGTTGCCACCGCAAGTACCGCCGGTACTGTTAAATTTACTGCCTCTGGCAAAGTAATTTCTGGCTGTGAAACAGTTGCAACAACAACAGTTACACCATTTGTTGCTAAATGCTCGTGGGTGCCTGCTGCAAGTGGCGCGACAATTTTAACGGGGACGCTCACACCAACAGATTCCACAAATTTCAACGCAGTTGATTCAGCCCCTTTCACAGTGAAAATTGGGGTAGCGGTACAAGGGGTAATTTCACCAATACACCTATATGTAGATAGCGTGTTGGCAAGCGGATCAACTGGGGCACTTGCACCACGCTTTGGTGTCAGCTGTGCAATCACTAGCCAATTCATCGTCGGGCAAACAATTGTTTTCCGTGTCTATGGAAATAATGCCGACCTTGGTGGCGCAGTAATGGATTCATCAAATACTGCTAAGGCTTATATTGAAGTAGCTGGTATTAAAGATCCTCTTCCACTTACATATGGAAATCATAGCGGCGTCGCATTCTGGACTGGAATTTTAAAAACTGGCGCAGCTCCGCTATATAACACCTTAGGTGTCATCAATTTCAAAGTAACCATGATTGCCAAGGACCAAACATCTATCAAGGTGCTTTCGACCAAGATTGTGCCAAAAATGTTGGATGGCAAGCGCGTAGTTGATGAAAACGGTCGAAATGTTTATGAGCGCGTTAGCTTTTTCCGAAGTGTGCCAGTAAGTCCTGCGCTTAAAGGTGCAATTGGAACTTGGCAGTCAAACTTTACTGCTAGCTCATTAGTCACACTTTATGCACTTCCAACCGCTTAAAAATTAAATAACAACTTAAGACAGGAGCCCGGACTTTAAATCAACTTCAAATTGATGGTAAGTCCGGGCTCTAATACAAATACGAGTACGAATAGGAGAGTAGAAATGAAAATACGATTTATTAGAAAGACTCGCGGAGTATTAGCGTTAAGAATATTAGTTGCATCGTTGTTGCCACTTGCTTTAATTGCTCCAGCAAAAGGAGCAGATAGTGCGGTAACCACGCCACTAACTATTGCTGCACCAGCCGGGATCCCTGGAGTGGCTAATGTTCCATTTACTGGTGTTAAGTCCTCAGTATTTACTCCATCCGACAAGATGCTAAATCTTGATGTAGCTCCAAGCCAAGGAGTGCTGGGTGATCCAATTACAATCTCTGGAAAAGGATTACCTGCGAATACTTCGTTGAAATTAACCTGGTCGACAGCCGATGGGAATTGGATAGCAGATATCCAACCAAACACCGTTAATTACATGGGTCTTAAATACATTAAATACAATGTTGATATTGCAAGTGTTACTACTGATGCAAGCGGTGCCTTTACATATAAGACTAATGCGCCAGAAGACTTCGGTGGGATTCATGATATTTACGCTGTGCAAGATTCAGTAGCAATAAGCCATGGCGGATTTCAACAAATGCGTACTTATAGCATTTCTCCAACAAGTGGTCCAGTAGGAACACCAATCACTGTTACTTACACTGCGATGGGCGCAAGTCTTTATACCGGTGGTGGATCTGTGCATTGGGATAGTAATTACGCAGGCGAAATGCAAGGCGTGTGGACACGCGGAACTGGCAAAGTAGTAATTCGGGCTTCTGGAGCCGTGGGAACT
The DNA here is from genome assembly GCA_964632545.1 of uncultured Bifidobacterium sp. Lineage (GTDB taxonomy): Bacteria > Actinomycetota > Actinomycetes > Nanopelagicales > Nanopelagicaceae > UBA7398. The sequence continues at coordinate 11,139 of CAZWBQ010000018.1, forward strand.
CATTATGTAGAAGTTAAGAATGCGTTGAATGCTGCTTATCTCAACGTAATTCAATCACCAATTCCATTTACAAATGGTGGAATGATGAAGTTCACTGTAACTAAGGATGCTGGCGCACCAAAGCCATATATAACTTGGCCGTCAGATGTTTCACCAACTGTTGCACAACGGACAACACTTTCAACAGCCGGTTTAGATCCAAATACTAAAGCGGTTGCAACTCTTTCGGTTTCTAGTGGTCCGATTAACACCAAGACAATGTTGAACGTAACTGGCTTAACTTCAACAGGATCGCATCAAATCGTCTGGTCAACCGTAGTAGGTAACCGGGTTAATTGCACCGGAACTTGCTGGGCATTTGATGCGCTACCGCTAGCTACTGTTGATGTTACAAATGGCGTGATCAACAAAGAAATCACAATCCCAGATAATTTAGGTGGTTGGCATGTAATTCAGATTAAAAAAGGCGATGTTATTGAAGCTCAAATACCGTTTTATCTAAAACATAGCATTATGCCTTTTTATGATAAGTCTGGTAAACAAATTGGCCTTGGCTTAGCAAAAGCAGATCTTTCAAATACTGCTGAAGCTATTTCACGAGGACAAGCTGGTGCACCCTCTACAACATTTAAATCCGGTGAAGAGTTCACAATTAGCCTTAAAGGCGTTGGCTGGACTCAACTAGATAACACAATGGGTGTTACATATGACAATTCATACGTGGGATATGGATGTGGTTTTAACTCCAATGGATACACCGTTATTCATTTAAAGGCTATGGGCGCCCCTGGTACTCATATTATTGATCTCAATCCAATCCTTTACACAAATCAACCATCATTCCCAAATACACCATATGGAATGTTACCGGTGTTATCAGCGGGAAGAGATTTCCCAGGATTGGCTCTTGGTTACACAGTGCCATCTATTCACTTCGCAATTACCGTAACAAAGTAATTCGAATCTAGAACTTAAAGCCTTGCTTCTCGAGATTCGAGAGGCGAGGCTTTGGTTTTTAAAACTCTTGCAATTGAACTAGGTAACCACCAATTCCAACGTCCCAATAAGACCATTGCGCTCGGCAGGAGTAGTCCACGAATTATTGTGGCATCAATTAAAACTCCAAATGCAAGTCCAACACCGATTTGTTGCAATCCAGCGAAATGTCCAATAACTAGTCCGCTAAGCGCGCCAACCAAAATTATCGCAGCTGCAGTTACAACTCCGCCAGTATGGCTCAATCCTTCAACAATGGCTTCGTTATTTGAGATACCGCGATTCCACGCCTCACGCATTCTTGAAACAATAAAAACTTCATAATCCATAGAGAGCCCAAATAACACAGCAAAGAGAAATACGAGAACCCACGCTTCAATTTGATCTAGTCGGTAAGTACCAAGAATTGAAGATGCAAAACCAAATCTAAAGACTAGAACGAGCGATCCGTAAGCTACTGCTATCGAAGCTAAGTCCATCAAGATAGCTTTTAAAGGGAGTACGACCGACCTAAATGCTCTTAACAAAATTAAGTAAACCAAAATCAACGCAAGCAAAATTATCCGCGGAAAAGTTGTGAGTATTGTTTTAATTAGATCAACACCTTGAGCAGGAGCACCACCTAAGTAAATTTTGCTTCCGGCCGGGAACGTGGCTTTTGGAATGTAATCTTCACGAATTTTATGCACTAATGCTTGGGATTCTTCAGCACCGATATCGTGCTGACCGATGATAAACATTCTTAAATATTGAGCAGTTTCATCGATATAAGGCGGGACTTCATCAGTGGCCACAACAAACACTTCGGGATCCTTAGAAAGCATGTTAGCGAATTCTTGCCGGGCAAATTTAATCTCCGGAGTTAGCGCTAAATTTGGTCTTCCTAAATCAATAATAATTTCATTTGGAGTAATAACGCCAGGACCGGCGCGGTCAGTTAGTAGCGTTAATGCTCGCGCAGATTCGAGGTTTCCAGGTATTGCGGTAAGTGAAGTTGGAGTTATCTGTAACCAAATCACGGAAACCGATGTGATGGTAAGCATTACTAATGAAAAAATTAATACTGCGACTGGCTTACGAATTACAAAGCGCGCAATTTTCGCCCACATGCCATCTGCTAAATCTTTCCGAGCCATCAATCCTTGAAAACCTTTAGAAGTAACGCCGTGCTGCCCAAGTATTGAAAGCAAGGCAGGCTGTAATGTAACTGCAGCAATGACAGCAACAAGCGGAACCACAAGGCCAGCTGCACCAAGTGATCGCACAAATGGCACTGGAACTAACAAGAGTGTTGCGATACCAATTGAAACCGTTAGACCAGATAGCACCACAGTTCTACCTGCAGTTTGAATAGTTCTCACAAGCGCCTCGGTAGTATCAGTATTTCTCGCTCCAGTAACTTCCAAAGCCATAATTTCACGGCGAAAGCGATGCACAATCAGCAATGAATAATCGATGGCTAGTCCTAAACCAATTAATTCAATGATGTTTGGAATGTATAACACCATCAAAATCTTGTAGGACATTAAGAAAACTAATGCGAGCGTGACAGAAATAGTTGCAGCAGCAAAAAAGAAAGGAACTAATACTGCCCAACAGGTTCCTAAAACTAATATCAAGAGCAATAGGGCAAGAGATACACCAAGAATTTGACCTCTTTTTAAGTCTTTAGCCAAGACCGGCGTAACATCTTTATTTATTGCCGGGGGACCAGTTACCAGCGCTTTGGTTAAACCTTGATCATCTAAAGCCTTACGAAACTTTTCAGTATAAGTCGCTGCTACGTTTAGCTTGAAAGAAGTTCCAATACTGGCAAAAAGCACACCGCCGATTGCTTTCTGTTGCGTAACATTTGCTGTAGGAATTACGTTAGCTGCCCTAACAATTTTTTCTTTATATTGTGCGATTTCTTCTTTAGTTGCATTTTTAAACTTGTATATAACAGTAAAAGTTCCTTCGATATTAGCGTTAAAGTTTTTATAAAGTATTGCATCAGTCTTAGCCGAATCACTTCCTGGAACCGTTAAGGAAGTAGTGAGATGGCTGTTCAGATTTATTGAAGCAAAGTATCCAAAAATTATTAATATTAGCCAGATCGAGATTACTGTATATCTTTTCTTGATAACCGATCTCGTCCATTTTTCTAGCACTGTGAAAGTGTAACTCTGTTTTTGAAATGATTTAGAACCAGCGGACCATTCCAATGATGCCGGCAGTAGCATAAAAGAATTGCAAGAACAATATTCCTTTATGTTTTCCTAGATAGGCCCAGATTCCAATTAACGCCGATGAAATTAGGAGCAGAGTGAAACCGGCAAATTCTGCACCGATATTCAAAGCAACAAGTAGCGAATAAACAATTGCAGTGATAACACCTAACCACTCGAAAACTTTTGATTTACTCATTTAGGGTTATTTAACAGAAGCCTCGTAAATTTCTTGCACAGTCACACCAAGGACTTTGTCGAAATCCACATCGCTCTGTTGCGCCGATAGACCTTCAGCCAGTGCTCGAGAGAAACTCGCAATTACGCCAGCATTCTCAGAGAGCATTTTGTTAGCCTTTTCACGGCTATAACCGCCGGAAAGTGCAACAACTCGAACTACTCGAGGATGTGCAACTAATTTAGAATAAAAGTTGGCTTGATCTGGAAGCGTGAGTTTCAACATTACATTTTGATCAGCGTTTAAAGAATCTAGTTCAGTGAGGATTGCTTTCTCAAGCAATACCTCAGCAGCAGCTTTCTCCGGGCAATTGATATCTACTTCTGGCTCAATGATTGGGATTAAACCGGCTGCAATGATTTCTTTGCCAATTTCAAATTGTTGTTTAACTACAGCGCTGACACCTTCGCTATTTGCATGTTTGATAACCGAGCGCATTTTGGTTCCAAAAACGCCATGTGAATTAGCGGCCGCTAGTCGAGTTGAAAGTTCAGGGATTGGCTTCATTACTTGAGCGCCATTAACTTCATCGGCAAGTCCATTATCAACTTTTAAGAATGGCACAATATTTTTCTTCTGCCATAAGAATTCGGCAGTACCAAGTCCGTCGATTGTGCGGTTCATGGTCATTTCAAAAAGAATTACACCAATAACGCGGTCGGATTTAAATGAAGAGCTCTTAATTATTCGGCTACGCATTGCGTGGATTAGGTCGAACATTTCAGCTTCACTTGAATAAGCGTTGTCGGTTACTCCGTAAAGTCCGAGGGCTTTAGCGGTGCTACCTCCACTTTGGTCGAGCGCGCCAATAAATCCTTTGCCTGATTTCATCTGTTCGAATTGAGCTTGATTCATTTTAAATCCTTAATAATTACCAGGTTGAATATGGCTTCGTTGCCAAACTTGTCGAATAATTATGCGCAATATTAGCGCAAATTAAGGGTTAAGCGGAAATCGGTACTGCACAAACTCTGAAACTTTGATGAATGAATCGTAAAGAATGCGAGCTTGGGCGTTGCTCTCTTTTGTTGTCCAATAAACGCGACCAGCGCCATGTTCTTTGGCTAGTTCAATCACTCTGTTAATCAATGCTCTACCGGCACCGCTACCTCTTACAGTTGGATCCACAAATAAATCTTCTAAGTAGCAATAATCTTTAGGAGCCCATGTGGAAGGGCGGAACATGAAGTGAGTGATTCCTACTATCGCACCATCTTTTTCCGCTACCAATCCATGAATTCCATAATTGGGATCCATCAAACGATTCCAAGTTAAATCTGTTTGCGAGTCACTTAGGCTGGTTTCGTAGAAAGTTAAATATCCGTGCCACAACTCTAACCAACGGTTTTTATCTTCTACTTTTAATGGGCGAATACTTATTGTCATAGTTAACCCTATCAATTTCTACAAATATTTTTTATGGATAAAGACCGCGTAATTTATGGGCTTCAGCTACTCGTGATACCCCCAACATATGCGCAGCTTCGCGCCAAGTAACTTTGCGATCTTTCGCCATAGCTTCAACTTCGTAAAGGGCTTTCATCATTATGCTATTTAAATTTGTCTTTACTTCTACAGCGTCCCAGAAGTAATTCTGCTTATCTTGAACCCACTCAAAGTAAGAAACTATTACGCCACCCGAGTTTGCAAGAATATCTGGGACTACCAAAATCCCCTTATCATTCATGATTGCATCGCCTTCGGGAGTTGTTGGCGCGTTTGCACCTTCAACAACTATTTTTGCTTTGATTCCAGTTGCTGTTTTGCCGGTTATCGCATCGGAAAGCGCGGCGGGAATTAGTACGTCAACTTCTAGATGGAGTAACTCTTCATTTGTAAGTCGATCAGTTCCAGGTGCATCTAAATTCTTGTTCTTGAGAAAGTGATTCCATAAATCACTGACAGATTTAAAACCCGTAACTGCTCCGTTGACATCACTTACTGCAACAACTTTCAAACCCATTCCTTCAAGGGCAATGGCAGCCCAATAACCAACTTTTCCGAAACCTTGAATTGCAACAGTTGCACCGACTGGATTAATTCCGCGAGCTCGAAGCGCTTCTCGAGTTGAAATAGCGACACCATCTCCGGTTGCAGAATTTCTACCAAGTGAACCACCAAGCACAATCGGTTTTCCAGTAACAACGCCAGGTACGGAGTAACCGGCATTAACAGAATAGGTATCCATCATCCAAGCCATATTTCGTTCATCAGTTCCAACATCTGGCGCTGGGATATCTCGTTCTGGTCCAATTATTGGCAGAATTTCCGAGGTGTAGCGGCGAGTTAATCTTTCATTTTCGCGATCAGAGAGCGTTGCAACATCTACTGCGATTCCGCCTTTTGCGCCACCGAATGGCAAGTTTGTAAGTGCGCATTTCCAAGTCATCAACATGGCAAGCGCGATTGTTTCTTCTAAATCAATATCTGGATGGAACCGAACGCCACCCTTTGATGGACCTCGTGTTGTTGAGTATTGAACTCGATAACCCTTGTACATCTCCACTTTGTCATTATCTCGACGAAGTGGAATTGCAACTTCAAGTACTCGCCTTGGAGTCGAGAGAGTTTGCCAATCATTTTCGGAAAGACCTAGTTGGTCAACTGCTATTCGTAATTGCGCTTGCGCGGTTTTAAAAGCTGACTCCGTTGTCATGTCGCTAATCTACGACATAGTCATAGGAAAAACGAACCTTGAACCACGATTAGCACTCAATATTCATTTCTTATGTACTTAATTACCCCTAGCCGATCATCTCTACATCACGTTTGGTGCTTAGTTCATGAATACAACCTTTATTTACATCGTAATTTGCGCATTCATCACAGAGTAAAACCAGTTCGTGACAAGCTAAATTCGCGCAGTTATAGAACTGCTTAGTTGGATTTGCACACTTCTCACATTCACCAATTACTTTAGTTTTCTTTGAGAAATCAATAGCTAGCCGAGCATCAAAAGTAAAAAGCGAACCTTCCCAAAGTGAGTCATCACCAAATTTTTTACCGTAGCGAACGATCCCGCCCTCAATTTGATAAACCTCTTTAAAACCGCGCTTTATCATTACTGAGGAAAGAATTTCACAACGGATGCCACCAGTGCAGTAAGTTACAATTGGTTTATCTTTAATGTGGTCGTATTTGCCGCTTTCAATTTCATTTACAAAATCACGTGAAGAAGTTACATCTGGAACTATTGCATTTTTAAATTTCCCGATTTTTGCTTCAAAAGCATTTCTACCATCAAAGAAAATTACTTCGTCGCCACGTTCTGCAACTAATTTATCAACATCGT
>CAZWBQ010000019.1:0-17198 GCA_964632545.1 uncultured Bifidobacterium sp.
TTTGGCGCCCACCAATTTCTTTCGCCAAATAACCGCATTAAAGCGGGAACAAGAAATGCTCGAACCAAAGTTGCATCTAGCAAAATTGCAAACGCAACACCAAAACCTAACATTTTTATTGATGTAACTCCGCTGACCATAAACGTTCCGAAAACTACAGCTAATAAGAGCGCAGCAGCAGTAATGATACGTGCAGAACGTTGTAAACCAGTTGCGACTGCCTCAATGTTATTTCGTCCGGACTCATGCTCTTCTTTAATTCTTGATAAAAGAAAAACTTCATAATCCATCGATAATCCAAATGCCACAATTGCAATTAAAATAACTGATCCAGTATCAAGTGCACCGGTAACTGTGAAATCACCAACTAGAAATTTAAGGTGTCCATCGATAAAGATCCACGTAATAACACCCATGGTTGCAGCCAATGACGCAAAGTTAAGAATGAGGGCTTTTATCGGCAAAATTATGGAACCAGTGAAAACAAATAGTAAAATTAGAACTCCAATTGATATCCAAAGTACAACTAGTGGCAACTTCTTTGATGTTGCACCTTGAGTGTCAGCGTAATCTGCTGCGACTCCGCCAATTAATGTGCCGACAGGGACATGAAGTGCACGCACATCTCGAATTAATTGCTCAGCTTGTGGCGTACGTGGCGGCATCGTATGAATGGCTACGATACGAACATCTTCACCAACTATTTGCATTTCACCAATTCGCACGATCTCTGGAATTTTTGCTAACTCGGATTTAAATTCAGTTATTGAATTAGTTTGAGATGCCCCATTAGGAATAATTATTTCAATCGGGTTTCCTTCTTGACCGGTAAAGTTCTCGGAGATAAAGCGTGCAGCCATGGCTGACTTATTGTTGGCAGGAAGTACTCGGCTATCAACTTGTGAAAACATAATTCCGTTAATTGGCGCAATAAATACGCTCAGGATAATTACGGATAATAAAACAACTGCAATTGGACGCTTCATTACAAACCGTGCAATCTCTGCCCAGCGTCCATCTTCTTTAGGCGTTATTGCACTCTTACGCACAACTCCTTTATCAACTTTGTGACCTAGTAGCGCGAGAATTGCTGGTAATGGAATTAGCGCCGCTGCTACAGCAACCGCAACTACGGAGACTCCGGCGTAACCCATCGATCGTAAGAAATGTTGTGGGAAAAACATCAGCGAAAAAAGCGTAATCATTACAGTGATTCCAGAATAAAATACTGTCTTTCCGGCCGTACGAAGTGTGTTAACTACCGAGTCTTCAATGTTATTTCCGTGGTGGAGTTCTTCGCGGAATCGATTAACAATTAAGAGTGCGTAATCGATACCAAGTCCCAACCCTAATCCAGTTGTTAAATTTAGGGCGAATACTGAAACGTCGGTGAAAATAGTAATTAAGTAGAGCACAAAGAAAGCACCGAGAATTGCAGAGACTCCAACAAGAAGTGGCATTGCAGATGCGACCATGGCGCCAAAAATAAAGAGAAGCAGTACAAAAGTTAATGGAATAGAAATACCCTCTGCCAACTTAAGATCATCTTTAATTTTGCTATTAATTGAATTAGCAAAAACTGCGCCACCTGATGCGTAGATTGATAAATTTTCAAACTTTCCTTCGTAGGTATCGCGGTAATGCCCGCCCAAACTATCGAAGCTACTGAAATTGTCGGCATTGAGATAGACAAAAAGATAGGCAGATTTACCATCTGTACTTTTTAAAGTTGGCGCACCTCCGGCGCTCCAAAAAGATAGGACGCTAGCTGCGCTAGGCTCACTTTTAACTTTTGCTTCTAAACGTGCAGCGCTTGCGATAACTTCCGGATCCGTCACCAATTTATCGGAATGGATCACGAAGACGATGGCAGGGTCTTTGACTTTAAAAGTATCTTCTAAATATTTAAAAGCTTTTGCAGAATCGCTATTAAGGTCGGAATAACCACCGCTATCTAACCGACTGAAAGCAAGCGACCCAATGCTTCCTAAAACGATGACTGCAAGAATGAAGATTGAAAGCGTACGCTTACGCCGCTTTACAATGGCATGACCGAGAGCTTCAAACACTTGAACTCCTGAAAATTCTTTAAACGGATAAATTAACTATTTCTAATTATATTTGAGATACTTAATTTGCGAAAATCGAAACTTATTATGATTAAATGAAAGGGTGAGTATGAGCGAAATATTGCCAAAAGTCACCAGTGATGAGATTGATTTAGAAAAAGATGAAAATGATCGTGATACCGAAATTAAGCGGGATAAACCGCCACATCACGAATAATTATTCGCTACTTGTACTTTTTGCCGCAGGTGCTGGCGTTGTAGTAGCTGACGTTGTTGTCGCTGGTGTAGTAGAAGTGCTGGCGCTCGGAGTAGTTCGTGAATCAGTCTTGTAAAAACCTGATCCTTTGAAAACCACGCCGACATTCGAATAAATCTTACGTACATCTTTCCCACACTCTGGACAGTTCGTTATTGGCGCATCTGAGAAAGATTGCACCGCTTCGAAGGCATGTTCGCAAGCGTTACAGATGTATTCATAGGTAGGCACAAGGCATAATTCTAGATTGATGAGAGTATTGAGGCGAATCGAGTCGATGTCAGAAATGAGGATAAGCGTGCGGAAACCGATTGTGGTTGCGTTTTTTGTAAGTTTCATGGCTTTAGCAATGGCCAATCCGGTTTCAGCAAATTCAATAATCAGCACGACCCCGTCAATTGATCAAGTTCTAACTATTGCACCAAATTCAGTAACTATTAATGGATCTGGTGCGCTAATGGATTTAGGAAATCAAATTACAGTAATGGATCCTAACGGGGCTCGAGTTGACGACGGTTCATTAACGGTTGATGGAAATAATTTGATCGTTGGTCTAAAACCGCTAATCGTTTCTGGTTCTTATTTAGTTACATATAAATTATTGGCTGTAAATGATGTTCCACTAGATGGAACTTTTAAATTTACGGTAGATGGAATTTCGGAAATTACCAAATCAACTTCGTCGCCAACTCCGCAACCATCTAATAATAATTCAAATCCCAACAAAACTACAGATTACTTAGTTATCGGGTTATTAATTTTTGCATTTCTTATTTTGGTTCTAATATCGCGGTTTGCGCGCAAGACTTTTAGGAAATAAGAGTGTTATTCAAAGGCGTAGAAAATGGGTTTCCAGATCCAGGCACTTTTGTAACAGTAGCCACCCCGATCGCAAGTTTTTTCAGTTTAACCTTTGGTGTTACTTGCATTGGCTTGCTTTTCTCTATCAGCTTTTTACATTTAGAAAATAATGGATTCTTGCGAAAATCAGCCATTGCAAACCTTAAATGGATCTGCACATTTGGATTCCTTTGGGCGCTATCAGAAATGTTTGTCATAGTTTTAACGCTAAGTAATCTATTAGCGCAACCTTTTTCAGCATCACTTGACTTCACTTCGATTCATTCCTATTTAAGCCAAACCGCTCTTGGCAAAGTGCAATTAACCGAAATGGTGATCGCACTAATTATCGCAATCATTATTCCGATAATTCGAAATATGCGTAGTTCTATTCTGCTCTTTATATTAGGAATGATTGGGATTATTACACCCATTTTTCAAAGCCACGGCAGCCAATCCGGGATGCACGGTTTGGCCATCGGGTCGTTAATTTTTCACGTAATCGGAATAACGCTGTGGGTGGGCGGTTTAATTTCATTATTTTTTATGCCAGCCGAAGCAAGAAATATCGCGTTACCTAGATTTAGCACTCTTGCTTTATGGGCTTCGATGATTGTGGCTATTAGCGGTGCTGCAAATGCATGGTCTCGGTTGAATTTTATTTCCGCATGGAGCTCTAGCTATGCATATATTGTGATTGCAAAAATTATATTGACTTTAATGTTGATCGGTATTGGTTATAAGCATCGCCGGTTTATTACTAATAAATTAACGGGTAGTAAAGCCATGATGCGGTTACTTTTAAATGAAGCGATAATAATGTTAGTTGCTACTGCGCTAGGAGCATGGCTTGCAAAATCAGCACCACCCCTTGTTGACGGGGTGGAATTGAATGTTGATAGAGCACTAGCTATTACTGGAATTCGAATGCCAGCTGCGCCAACACTTTCAAATCTATTATTAGGATACGAAGCAGATGGCTTTTTTATCGGATTACTTTTAATTGTTACATTTCTATATATACGAGGCGTTGTAATATTAAGCAACAATGGCGTTAAATGGCCAATCGGGAGAACCATTTCATTTGCACTTGGAATCGCGACGATTGATTTTGCAACAAGCGGTGGCTTAGGCGTTTATTCTCATTTCGCATTCTCTTTTCACATGATTGCACACATGATTTTGGGAATGGTTGCGCCAATTGGAATAATTTTAGGCGCGCCAATCACGCTAGCACTTCGAGTATTTCCGGTAGGGAGAGATCGAGATGAACGCGGCATGAAAGGTTTGCTGGTTGCAATATTGCATTCAAAACCATTAGCAGTATTAACACATCCGGTTCTGGCATTAGCGGTTTTTGATGGCTCACTTTTTATTATGTACTTCACTTCATTATTTGGAAATTTAATGACTGGTCATTCTGGACACTTATTGATGAATATTCATTTCGTATTAGCTGGCATGCTTTTTTTCCATGTCATAGTTGGGATAGATCCAAATCCTAGAAAAGTGCCGCACTTAGTTAGAATTATTCTGTTATTTGCAGCTATGAGTATTCATGCATTCTTCTCAATAGCTTTAATGTCTACAACTGCGTTGTTAGATGGTGGATATTTTGCATCGCTACAGCGGCCGTGGTTTGTAGATCTTTTAGCAGACCAAAAGCTCGGCGGTTCAATTGGTTGGGCTATGGGTGAAATCCCAATTGTGATTGCTTTAATCGCAACTTTTATTCAATGGATACGTGACGACGCACGTGAAGCAAAACGGTTTGATCGCAATTCAGATCGGTTAGTTGCTGCCGGTCAAACAGATGAACTTGCTGATTACAATGAATACTTAGCCAAATTAGCGGAAACGGATCGTCGAAAAAATTAATCCATACATAATTTTGGTATTAGCAATGGTGAGTTGGGGATTAAGTAATCCACTAGCAGATTTAGCAGTCGTGCATATGTCTCCATTTTTACTTTCATTAGTTGAATCTCTAGTTGGATTATTTGTGATTGCAATTGTCGTGATTATCCGGAAGAAGCGGATTCAATTGCCTTGGAAATTCGTAATACCGCTTGGCCTAATTCAACCTGGTTTTGCTTGGCTTCTTGGAAATATTGGTTACACCAAAGTAACTGCTAGTACTGGCGTTATATTTTTAAATTTGGAATCGGTATTTGCGATAATTATCGCTTCGCTTTGGATTAGGGAACATATAAATACTAAAGAAGCTATTGCTATCGCGATTGGATTGTTTGGTGGATTGCTTGCATCCTTTGATGCTGGTGGAATAAATTTTGATGTAACTGTAGGAGTACTGCTTTTTGCGTTTGTCGCACTCCTAGATGCTTTCTACGCAATATCTATTAAAAAGTATGGATTAGGTTTAGATGCAATTTCACTTGGCTTCGGTCAAATTTTAGTTTCCACGATCTTATTGTCGTTCGCATTATTGATTTTTGATCGATCCCCAGATCTTTCACAATCTCTAACAACTTGGCTAGCTGCGCTAATCTCTGGATTATTTGGAGTGGCGCTCCCGATCGTCGCATTTAACTGGGCAGGCACTCGAATTAAAAGTACCCATGTAGGACTTTCTTTTAATATTGTTCCAATTGTCGGAATTATTGGCGCAATTATTTTAGGGCGAGGTGCTCCAACAGAGATACAAGTAGTGGGAGCGATTTTTGTGGTTTTAAGTATTTGGTTAATTCAAAGTGGACGGGACAGCCAAGAAGTGGCTTAATTGCCTTATGGAGTCGCTTTTCGCATTACCGGAAGAATATAAAGCGTTGCGCGAGAGCGCTCGAGCGCTCTCGGAGAAAAAAATTGCACCGTTTGCACAAGATGTAGATGCAAATTCTAGATTTCCGCAAGAGGCAAATGATGCGTTACAAGCTGCAGGTTTACTAGCAGCACATGTGCCAACTGAATTTGGCGGCGAGGGTGCAGATTCACTTGCAGTTGCAATAATTATTGAAGAAGTAGCCAGAGTTTGTGCATCATCGTCATTACTTCCAGCTGTAAATAAACTTGGTTCATTGCCATTAATTATTGCCGGAACTTTAGAACAGAAGAAACGTTGGTTAACGCCACTGGCGAATGGAAAAGGATTCTCATACTGTTTATCAGAATCTGAAGCTGGATCTGATGCAGGTGCAATGAAAACTAAAGCAGTTAAGAGCGAGAGTGGCTGGATTTTAAATGGCAGTAAAAAATGGATTTCAAATGCTGGTAGTTCTGAGTTCTACACAGTTTTAGCAAGTACAGATCCAAGTAAAGGTTCAAAAGGAATTACGGCTTTTGTAGTAGAGAAGAGTGACCCTGGCGTTTCTTTCGGTGCACTTGAAAAGAAGATGGGCTTTAAAGGTTCACCAACTCGTGAAGTCTATTTTGATAATGTAGAACTTAACGAAGATCGTCGGCTCGGTGAAGTGGGTTCCGGGTTTGCACTAGCGATGCAGACTTTAGATCACACCAGAATTACCATCGCAGCTCAAGCACTAGGAATTGCACAAGGTGCATTTGAAGTTGCAACGAAATATGCACATGAACGGAAGCAATTTGGGAAAGAGATATTTGATTTTCAAGGAGTGCAGTTCATGTTGGCAGATATGGCAATGGAAATAACGGCTGCTAGAGAACTTACCTATGCTGCAGCTGCGCGCAGTGAGCGAAACGACCCAGATCTAACGTTTTACTCCGCAGCATGTAAATGTTTCGCCTCAGATGTAGCAATGCGGGTTACTACAAATGCAGTGCAAATTTTAGGCGGCTATGGCTACGTTAATGATTATCCAGTAGAGCGAATGATGCGAGATGCAAAATTAACCCAAATTTATGAAGGTACCAATCAAGTTCAACGAATTGTTATGGCGCGACATTTAGACGATGTAAATTAATTCTTTTTACTAAACCTTACTAATATCTCTGGAGTTGCTGCAGCGTCAAGTTTTTGGTCGTGCGGTTCATTAGGAATTTCTATGCTAGTTAATTCACCTTGATAAACCAATCCAACTTTAAATCCACTAATTAGTGATAGCGACCGATCGTAATAACCACCACCTTGGCCTAATCGATTTCCATTTCTATCTACATGAAGTGCCGGAACAATTATAAAATCAATATTATTAAATCGGTCTTGGCCAATAGCATCGCCAATTGGTTCCATTAAATTCCCATTTAATTTTAGCTTGACAATTTCACCCTTCCAGATAACCCAATCTAGAAAATTATCACTACGCATTCTTGGTAACAATAAAGTTTTACCTCGCTTTATGATTTCAAGATTTAATCCTTTAGTATCTGGCTCGTCACCATATGAAACATAAGACGCAATCATGTTTGCGCTTTGAAACTCGATAGATTCAAATAAGTGATCCCATGTGACCGGTTGCACCAAAAACTTACGATCGGCTCGAAAACTTTGCCTAAGCGATTTTTTCTTGGCACTATTTGTCGAAAGTTCCATGGGATTAGCCTAGATTCAAAGTAAGGTTTAGGCATGAACGAAAGAATTAAAGTTAGCGAGTTTGCGCAAGCGCTCCTTGAACTCGCTAAGCCGATTGATCCTTTCGATATGCCCTTGCTTGATGCGCATGGTGCGACTTTGGCAAGCAATGTTTTTGCCGGAGAACGATTAGTACTCCGCGAAGGTTCGAGAATTAGATCTACCCAAATCGGTTTAGCTGCATCAATTGGACTAGATCGGCTACCAACTAGACCGCAACCGCGCGTAGTTGTTATCTCCGCTGGCGACGATTTAGTTGAACCTGGCCAAAAATTACTCGGCGCAGAAGATGAGTTTGAAACTAATTCTTGGCTATTAACTACTGCAGTTAAAGAAGCCGGTGCCGTTGGCTATCGAGTTCACATGATTCCAGAGACCGAAACTGCTCTAAAAGATATTATCGAAGATCAATTAGTCCGTGCAGATTTAATTGTTATAAGCGGTGAAAGCCAAGATGAATCATTTGATTTAATAACTTCAGTATTACAACAACTTGGAAGTGTTGCAGCAGTAACTCCAAATATTGAAGCGAGCGGTAGCCATAATTACGGAACAATTGGCCCCGACAAGACTCCGGTTGTTACGCTTCCAGGAGATCCGATATCTGCCTACATTTCCGCAGAACTTTTTATTCGTCCAATGATTAGAAGCATGATGGGATTAAAAGACTTACATCGCCCAGTAATTAAAGCAAAACTTACAAATGATTTAATCAGCGAAGCCGGTACCCACTCATTTATTAGAGCCATATTCCCAACTGAAGAAGATAAATCTCGAGTTACGGCAATTGAAAATCAAGCTGATCTTGTTGGACTTTCCGATGCGCATGGTTTAATCGTTATTCCGGAAGAACTTACAATTGTAAAAGCGGGCAGCCAAGTTGATGTGCTTTTGTTAGAGCGCCGATTTAACTAACATGTTTGCGGATTCGAAGTCACAATGGCCAATAGTTATAACGGATGGATCATTAACACTTAGACCGCTTAGATTTCGTGATCGAAAAGCTTGGCTAACTAGTCGTCGCTTTAATCGTGAGTGGCTACAACCATGGGAAGCAACATCGCCAGTTAATAAAATCGATTCAGCGCTACCTTCATATTTTGAAATGGTCATGCACCATAATCGTGAAGGTCGAGCAGAGCGGGCGCTTTCACTTGCAATCTGGAATGAAGGTGAATTCATCGGCCAAATCACGTTAGGCGGAATTGCCTTTGGCGCATATCGAGGTGGCCATATTGGCTATTGGATTGATCAGCGCTGGGCAAATAACGGGCTAACCACAAGAGCAGTAACGGCGCTTACTAAGTATGGATTTGATGTTATGCAATTGCATCGAATAGAGATTAATTTACGCCCCGAAAACGGTGCGTCCCGAAAAGTTGCAGAAAAAGCGGGATATAAATTAGAAGGAAATAGAGCACGGTTTTTACATATTGATGGTGATTGGCGTGACCACATAACTTTTGTCGCAGAAAATCCAAAAATATAAATTAAAAAAGGTTTGCAAAATTAGGTACGAAATACCCGATTAGTCCGGTTTCCCCGTTTATCTTTATCCATCATGGGTTCTGGTCTGATCTATCTAATCATCGTTGGGATGTGGATTTCCTATTTTCTTCCAAGATGGGTCTCAAACCACGAAGAGGTATCCGGTAAATCTGTCGAACGTTTTAAAAATAGTATGGCAGCAGTTGCACAAAGTTCTGGAGTGCCAACAGAAGTAGAGCTTGCATTGGAAAACGAACACCAACTCCTGATGCGAAGAATTGTCTTTACATCACTATTCACTCTACTTATTATTAGTGGAGCTCTTTCGCTATTAAAATTGTTATCTCCAATTGCAATCTTGCTACCAATCTCTGGATTAGTCTTATTTGTTGTGCATGTGCGACGTCAGATATCCGCACTAAACATCGCAGCTCGTACCCAAAGAATTATTTCTAATAATACCGATACGCCAACGACAACTAATTATGCGGACTTAATTAGTAATTCTAAAATTACAGTAGAACGTAGAGTTCAAAATTCTTCGCAATATGCAGTAAGCGATCAATGGATTCCGCTTGCGGAGCGAGTTGAAAAAATTTCCCAAGAGCTTTCTGGAATAACTTTATTGCCAAAAGGTAGTGCGCAAACTCGTGAAACTTGGGATCCACAAAGCGTGCCACTTCCAACTTATGTAAATGCAGCTAAAGCTATTACTCCAAAGCGAGTCATCGATTTAACAATCCCTGGTGCTTGGAGCGAAGAGCAAGAAAAATTACGAGCAGTTCTTGATGCAGTTGCACCTACCAGGGATCAAATTTTTGATCAGGAACTTGCTAATCAGGCCGCAGAAGCGCTTCGACAAAATCGCGCCGCTAACGAATAAATTATTTTAAATCCAGCTGTTAAACCACATTCTGGCGTGCCAATCGTCATATGTAGTAACTGTTGCGACAAATAGTGGAAAGAAATAAAGAAAAAAGATCCCAATAGCAATTTGTACCGCTATTAACGCTGATTTTCTAACCTTGTAAGTTTCGGGATCTTCTAAGATTTTAGCGAAGCAATAGACCAAAGCCAGAATAATAAATGGTTCAAAAACTATGGCATAGAATGAAAAAACCGTTCGTTTTTGAAAAAAGAACCAAGGTAAATAACCAGCAGCTATGCCAGTCAAAATCAAGCCCGCCACTTTTTCGCGACGACTAATAAAATAACCAAGCGTTACAAATAGCGCCGCTGTTCCGAGCCACCAAAGTAGCGGCGTACCAAGTGCAACAACTTCTTGGGCACAAGAATTGCTTCCACAAGTTTTAGGCGATTGATAATAAAAGGATGTAGGCCGTCCAAGAATCAACCAACTCCAAGGATTAGCAGAATACGAATGTGCTTGAGTTAATCCAGTATGAAAATTTAGCATCTCAACGTGGTAATGCCAGAGAGATCTAACTGACGATGGAATAAATGAAAAGAATCCACCGTTTCCATCAGCCCAATGTCGATCCCAACCGCGGTTTGATAAAAACCAACCACTCCAAGAAAATAAATAGATGAATGAAGGGAGAAATAAAAATTGTGTGATTCGCCCAATAAGAATTTTTGTACTACTTTTATTCTTAAATTCGAAATAGAGTGCTATTACAAATAGGGATACTAAATAGTAGATACCACTCCATTTAATTCCAATTGCAATTCCTAAAGATATTCCAGTCCACCAATACTTTTCTGTTAAAAAAAAGAAAAACGCTAATAAAACAAAAAACATCAAATAAATATCGAGCAGCGCAGTTCTGGAGAGCACAAGATGTAAGCCATCGAACGCCATCAATGATGCTGCACTGGTAGCTAAGAAAATTGAATTAAAAAGCCGCTTTGCGATTATATAAATTAACGAGATTGAGAGAGTCCCTAGTAGGGCACCGATAAATCGCCATCCAAATTCGTTATCGCCAAATATTTTAATTCCAATTGAAATCAGCCATTTTCCGATAGGGGGGTGCACAATGAATTCTGGTGAAGTTTTATCAACTTCAACCCCATATTTCAGATAATCCTTAGCGCCATCTACATAATAAACTTCATCGAAAACGTATCCTTTTGGAGTCGCTAAATTCCAGAAGCGGGTAATCGCTCCAAAAAGCATGATCGCTAACAGAGTGATTTGTTCACGTGCTCGCATGACACAATTAGAGCATGGCGCAACTGATTTTGGCAGCAGTACCGTTAGGAAATCCTGGGGACGCTTCTAAACGACTTACGGAGGCCTTGCTCTCCGCTCGAGTGATTGCCGCCGAAGATTCGAGAAAATTATCTCGTTTATGTAAAGACCTTGGAATAACCCATACCGCTCGAGTGTTCTCATTTTTCGAAGGTAATGAAAATGAACGAGTTATCGAATTACTTGAAATTTTAAAGAGTGGAATTGATGTATTAGTTGTTACAGATGCTGGAATGCCAAGCGTTAGCGATCCTGGATATCGCTTAGTTAAAATAGCAATTGAAAATGAAATTGATGTAAAAGTTTTACCAGGGCCCAGTGCAGTTCTCACTGCGCTTGCAATCTCGGGATTACCAACAGATCGATTCTGTTTTGAAGGGTTCGCGCCACGAACATCTGGTGCGCGAGATTCTTGGTTTCAAAAACTCTCAGAAGAAGAGCGAACAATTGTTTTCTTTGAAGCGCCACACCGATTACATGAATCTTTGGTCGCTGCAGCGGAAGCATTTGGGAGCGATCGTGATGCAGTTATCTGTAGGGAACTTACTAAAACTTATGAAGAGATTGTTCGTGGAAAACTTGACCAATTAATGGTCTGGGCAAGCGAAAAGGAAATACTTGGTGAAATCACTTTAGTTATCGCAGGATTTAATCCAAGCAGTCGTGAATTCTTGCCAGCCGATATTATTGCTAAAGTTTTAGAGAAGGAAAATGCTGGCGAGCCACGAAAATCCGCGATTCAAGCAGTTGCACAAGAGTTACATCTTCCCAAGCGCGAAGTTTTTGACCTGATGGTGAAATTTAAAAACGAATCCTGATTAGAATATGCAAATGTCCACCAACTCGGAAAAGTCGTTTTATTTAACGACTCCAATTTATTATGTGAATGATGCGCCTCATATTGGCCATGCATACACCACAGTTGCGGGCGATGTATTAACGCGATGGCACCGCCAAAAGGGCGAAAGTGTTTGGTTTCTAACGGGAACAGATGAACATGGTCAGAAAGTTATGCGAACTGCTGAAGCTAATAACGTAAAACCACAAGATTGGTGCGATCGATTAGTTGAAGAAGCATGGAAGCCAAATTGGAAATCGCTCTATATTGCTAACGATGACTTTATTAGAACTACAGAAGAACGCCATGAAGTAAGAGTGCAACGCTTCTTACAAGGTTTAATGGAAGCCGGATTCATTTACGAAGCTAAATACGAAGGTCCCTATTGCGTAGGGTGCGAAGAGTTCAAATTGCCGGGCGATTTAATTGAAGGTAAATGTCCAATTCATTCAAAGCCAGTAGAGATGTTAAGTGAGACCAACTGGTTCTTTAAGCTTTCAGCATTTGTAACGCCACTTTTGGAGCGTTACAAAAATAACCCGGAAACCTGTGAACCTGCTTCGGCACGAAACGAAGTTATTGCTTTTCTAGAAGGTGGCGTAACCGATTTATCTATTTCACGTTCCACTTTTGATTGGGGAATTCAAGTTCCTTGGGATAAAGCACAAGTAGTTTATGTCTGGTTCGATGCGTTACTAAATTATGCGACAGCAGTTGGGTTGGGCGATCCAGTCGATTCTGCGGGCGGAAAACAATTTGCTAAAACTTGGCCAGCTGATGTGCACTTAGTCGGGAAAGATATTCTTCGATTTCATGCTGTGATTTGGCCAGCAATGTTAATGGCCGCTGGTTTACAACCTCCTAAGAAAGTATTTGCTCATGGTTGGCTTTTAGTTGGTGGCGAGAAAATGAGCAAGAGTAAATTAACTGGAATTGCGCCGCGCGATATTACAGATCATTTTGGCGTAGATGCATTCCGTTATTACTTCTTAAGAGCGATTCCATTTGGTAGTGATGGTTCATTCTCTTGGGAAGATATGTCAGCTCGATATACCAGCGAATTAGCCAATGATTTCGGTAACTTAGCCTCCCGATTAGCCGCAATGGTTGAAAAATATTGTGGTGGCCTTTTACCTGCAGTTGCCCATGATGCAACGCTTGAAGCCGAGTTAATTAAAACTGTAGTAAATGCTGACACTGCAATTTGCGCACTTGATTTTCAAAGCGGAATAAATTCGATTATGGATTTTTGCAAACGCGTTAATGGATATGTGACTGAAAAAGAACCATGGATATTGGCTAAAGATGATTTGCGCCGTAGCGAATTGGAAGCTGTGTTGTATAACACCGCTGAAGCGCTACGAGCGCTTGCTGTACTACTCCACCCAGTAATGCCTATCTCTACCGAAGCGCTCTGGGTTTCACTTGGCGCTGCAGAAACACTAGGTAAGTTGTCAGATCAAAAAATTGGTGAAGTTGCAAAGTGGGGTCAATTAAAACCTGGCACAACAATTTCAAAGGGAGCAATTCTCTTTCCACGATTACCAGATGTAGAAACAAATGGCTGACCGGCACAATCGCGATATCGACCGACCATCTGCACCGCTTCCTGAACCACTTAGCGTTATGTGCGTTGATTCCCATGCACATTTGGAATTAATTGATCAAGGTAAACCGGCAAACGATCCAAGTATTGGTGATGTTCTTGCAATAGCAAAGAGTGTTGGTATTGATCGAGTTGTTCAAGTTGGTTATTCAGCCGAACAATCGAAATGGTCGGTGGAATGCGCCGAGTTTTGGAGCGATTCAGTTTTAGCTGCAGTTGCTTTGCATCCAAATGAAGCGCCAGTAGTTAAAGATTTGGAAGCAGATCTTAAAATTATCGAGGAGTTAGCCGGACGTGAACGAGTGCGCGCAATTGGCGAAACCGGATTAGATTTCTTTCGAACGCCTCCAGAGCTTCGCGATATCCAGAAGTACTCATTTCGAAGACATATTGATATTGCAAAACGCTATCAGAAAGCGCTAGTAATCCACGATCGAGATTCTCATCGTGAAGTACTAGATGTGTTAAAAGAAGAAGGTGCGCCGAAAATTACGGTTTTTCATTGTTATTCTGGTGATGTAGA
This sequence comes from uncultured Bifidobacterium sp., assembly GCA_964632545.1. Classification (GTDB taxonomy): domain Bacteria; phylum Actinomycetota; class Actinomycetes; order Nanopelagicales; family Nanopelagicaceae; genus UBA7398. The sequence continues at coordinate 14,340 of CAZWBQ010000019.1, forward strand.
AATGGCCCGCGAATGTATTGATAACGGTTATTACTTGTCATTTGCTGGAACGGTGACATTTAAAAACGCTCCAGAGCTTCGCGAATCTGCAAAACTTGTGCCTGCGGATTTAATCTTGGTAGAGACAGATACGCCATTTTTGGCGCCGATGCCGAATAGAGGTGCGTTAAATACACCGGCACAAATTCCAAACACATTGCGAGCGATTGCGCAAGAACGTGGTCAAGATCCAGAGGAACTTGCGGGAATTCTGAGCATCAATGCAGAACGCGTTTTTGGTTCGTTTCGTTAATGACAAACATCGCGCTACTTGGCGCTACCGAAATTCGTGAAATTGCCAATCGACTTGATTTACGTCCTGCTAAATCGATGGGACAAAACTTTGTTATAGATGGAAATAGTTGCCAAAAGATTGTTCGAGCTGGCGGCGTAACTTCTGATGATTTAGTTTTAGAGATTGGCCCAGGTCTTGGTTCGCTTTCACTTGCGATTATGCAGGCTGGTGCGAAGCTAGTGGCAGTTGAAATAGATAATCGGTTGTCAGATGAATTATCAAAAACCTTAATTAGCCATAATTGCGAAGCTGATAATTTTGAAATCATAAATAAAGATGCTCTTGTTCTTGCTGAATTAGCAGTGTCACCTACGAAATTGGTTGCAAATTTGCCATATAACGTTTCAGTGCCAGTCTTATTGCATATTCTGGAGAAATTTCCTTCTATTAATAGCGGTGTAGTAATGGTGCAAAGTGAAGTTGCGGAAAGGTTAGCGGCGAAACCTGGCAGTAAGATTTATGGAATCCCGAGCGCAAAAGCAGCTTGGTGGGCTGATTTAACACTTAGCGGCACCATCTCTAGATCCGTTTTTTGGCCGGTACCAAATGTTGATTCGAGTTTAGTTAAGTTTCAAAGACACGCACCGCTAGGAAGTGAGGCGGAGCGAACTGCAACTTTTGCCGTTATCGATCAAGCATTTAGCCAACGTCGTAAAATGCTACGTTCAGTTTTAGCAGAACTATCTGGTGGAAATAGCCAAGCTGAATCACTTCTGCAATCAATCGGAATTGATCCTACGCTTCGAGGCGAAGCGTTAACCGTTAGCGATTTTCTAGCAATTTCTAAAGCGCTAATAAAGAAATAGTTCTAGATAACCAATAGGCTTTAGATATATGAACACTGGAGTGGTAGTCAGAGTCCCAGGGAAAATAAACCTGCAACTTTCAGTTGGACCACTTGAGAAAACTGGTTTTCATGAAGTCGCCACAGTTTTCCAGGCAGTTTCACTTTTTGATGATGTAATTGTAAAAAGTGGAACGCCAAATATGGGAATTACGATAAAGATATCTGGCGAAAATACTGAACATATTCCGATTGACCAAAATAATCTTGCTTTTAAGGCTGCTGAATTAATGGCAAAGAAATATAAAGTATCTGCGGATCTATCTATCCATTTAAAGAAAAGCATTCCAGTTGCTGGTGGCATGGCTGGCGGTAGCGCAAATGCTGCAGGCGTAATTGTTGGAATTGATGCAATTTATAATTTAGGGTTAAAGCGTGATGATATGGAGAAAATTGGTCGCGAAATTGGCAGTGACGTACCGTTCGCAATTTCTGGAGGTATTGCTATTGGTACCGGGAAAGGTGATCAGATAACGCCAGCCCTCTCACGCGGTAGTTATCACTGGGTTTTAGCGCTCTCTAGTTCTGGACTTTCTACTCCGGCTGTCTATAACGAATGTGATCGTTTACGCGAAGGAATGAGCATCATTGCGCCGAGTGTTAGTGAGCCATTGATGCAAGCACTTCGTTCTGGTGATGCGAAAGAACTTGGGAAATCCCTTAGCAACGATTTACAAGCAGCAGCATGTTCACTGCGCCCAGCACTTAGATTAATTCTTGATGTCGGTATGGATTACGGCGCACTCGGGGGATTAGTTTCAGGCTCGGGACCGACTGTTGCATTTTTAGCAGAAGATGAAGAACACTCTTTAGATTTAATAGTTGCGCTAAAGACAAGCGGTGTAGTTGGAAATGTTTTGCATGTTGGTGGGCCAGTTCACGGAGCTCGAGTTATCGAGACGTTGTAACTATTTTCTCTTATTTACTTTCTTATCTTTATTCGATTTATTTGCGCTAGACATTTCAGGTTTAGATTCCAAACTCGATAAGCCATTCCAAGCTAAATTAACTAAATGTGCTGCAACAACATCGCGCGATGGCCAGCGCGTGTCCAACCACCATTGCCCAGTTAGCGCAACCATCCCAACCAACATTTGTGAGTACATCGGCGCCATCTTTGGATCGAAACCACGAGCTGCAAATTCGGCAACGAAAATATCTTCTACTTGACTTGCAATATCGCTAATGAGGGTTGCGAAGGACCCAGATTGTGCACCGACTGTCGAATCACGAACTAAAATCTGAAATCCATCACTTCGAGTTTCAATGTAAGTTAGAAATGCAATCGCAGCTTGCTCTGCCCGAGCACGAGGTCGTCCGGTAGTTAATGACGATGTAATTAAACTTAAAAGTGCAGCCATCTCGCGATCTACAACAACTGCATACAGCCCCTCTTTGCCGCCGAAATGTTCGTAAATAACTGGTTTTGATACTTTGGCCGCGGCCGCGATCTCTTCAACAGTTGCACCTTCAACCCCTTTTTCCGCGAATATTGCACGCGAGACTTCAATCAATTGCGAGCGGCGTTCTGCGCTACTCATCCGTCTACGTGGGGCGCTCATAACCCCTAACGCTACGGGTTTGCCTCTATAACTAGTAACTCTGGTCGTAAATAGGAAAAAGATGCGAGAGAATACGGGTTCCTCCATTGTGTAGTGGCTAGCACATGGGCCTTTGAAGC
>CAZWBQ010000020.1:0-16170 GCA_964632545.1 uncultured Bifidobacterium sp.
GAGCACCGCCTTTGCAAGGCGGGGGTTAGGGGTTCGATTCCCCTGGTCTCCACGTGACTAATACACCAAATACAAAAGCAACTTTGCACACCAACAAAGGTGACATCGTTGTAGATCTGTTTCCTAACCATGCACCGAAAACTGTTGCTAACTTTGTTGAATTAGCAAGCGGTTCTCGCGAATGGGTTGATCCTCGCACCGGTTATAAAACTTCCGAAAAACTTTACGATGGCACAGTTTTCCACCGCGTCATCAAAGGTTTCATGATTCAAGGTGGCGACCCACTTGGTCAAGGAACAGGCGGACCTGGTTATAAATTTGCTGACGAATTTCATCCAGAACTAAATTTTGATCGCCCATATTTATTAGCAATGGCTAATAGCGGCCCAGGAACAAATGGCTCACAATTTTTTATTACAGTAGCACCAACTGCTTGGTTGAACCGCAAACACAGCATTTTTGGCGAAGTTACTGATACTGCAAGCCAGGCTGTAGTGGATGCAATTGCCACTACTGCAACTGGCGCACAAGATCGACCAATCGAAGCGGTAAAGATTAATTCTGTTTCATTAAGTTAATTACTTGTTATTTAATAACGTGAAAAGATTTGCAACAGACTCATTAACAAATTTAATTTTAGTAATTATTGCTGGTAGCTATTTATTGCAGATGATTATTCCCGGATATGAATCCGCGCTTTTGCTAGCTAAAGATCCAGTGATAAATGGTGAGTACTACCGAATTCTCACTGTAGCGCTGCTTCATGGCGGGCTACTTCATTTAGGTTTTAACCTTTACTCGCTCCACTTATTAGGCACCCCGGTTGAAGCTTTCTTTGGTAAAGGTCGCTATCTCACAATATTTATCAGCTCGCTGATTGCGGCCTCATTTGCTTCACTAACTTTCAACCCACCATATGTGTATTCAATAGGCGCTTCGGGTGCGATCTTTGGATTGTTTGGCGCACTTGCGGTTGGCGGAAAACGGATGGGCGTAGATTTCCGAAGTATCGGCACAATTGTTGCGATTAATTTCGCGCTTGGTTTTATGATGAACGGAATTGATTGGCATGCGCACTTAGGCGGATTACTTGGTGGCGCGGCAGTCACTTGGGTTTTACAGAGCACTAAACGCCGCTAAAAGTTATACACAGCCTTATCCACACTGTGGAGAATTACAATGATGTAATTAATAAAGAGGTATTAACGCCATTTAGTGGCGAGCGAGAAGCCCACGCCAATAAAAGCAAAACCGACCAACATATTCCAAGCACCGATATTTGGGATTGGATAGGCGGTCTGAGAGATGTAGAAGACCACAATCCAAAGCAAACCAAGCAGAAAGGCAGAGACCATTACTGGAGCTAACCAAGCTGGACTTTCAACTGGGCCAGAATCCTGCTCCAATACTTCAGCTGGAACGTAATTATCTTTCTTCTTCTTGCGGACTTTTGATGTAGGCATGGGGTCAGATTACACCCGAATCTTTAGATTTGGGTAGCGGCATCGGATCTAGATCGAGAAAAGGGGCGCAAGTGAAGATCTTGGTTATAAACAACTTCGACTCATTTGTATTTAACCTGGTTGATTACTTACAACGCCTTGGTGCTGATTGCACGGTATTAAACAATGACCAAATAGATTTAACGCAAATTGCAAATTATGACGGAGTTCTAATTTCACCCGGTCCTGGAAATCCAGAAAGTGCTGGGTTAAGTATTGCAACAATAAAAAAATGCGCGGAATTAGTAAAACCACTTTTAGGTGTTTGTTTAGGGCACCAAGCGATAGGTGTTGCATTTGGAGCAACTGTGGAGCGGGCTCCTGAATTATTGCATGGGAAAACTTCGCAAGTAACACACAATAATTTAGGTGTACTTAATGGAATTGCTTCACCATTCACCGCAACTAGGTATCACTCACTTATTATCAACAAAAACTCACTACCAAATGAATTAGAAGTTACCGGGAAAAGCGAATCAGGAATAATTATGGCGATAAAACATAAAACACTTCCAATAGAAGGTGTGCAGTTCCATCCCGAAGCAATACTTACCGAGCACGGTTACCAAATATTAGGTAATTGGTTAGTTCAATGCGGCGATCGCGACGCTCGAAAAAAATCAGAAGGTTTTAATCCAATTGTGATAAGAGGTTAGTTAGTAGCTGCGCGATTAATTGTAATTGTTACCGAACTACCAATAGTTTTAACAGATCCAGCTTCTGGAGCTTGGGCCAATACAACTCCAACAGGTTGGTTAACATCGGCAGCATCAACAATTTTTACTAAGAATCCTGCTTGAGTTAACAAAGTCCGTGCTTGTATTTCACTAACACCAATCAGCGTAGGAACTTGCACATTTCCACTAGCGATATCGAGAACCACACCACTTCCCGCCATGACGCTTTCGCCTGATTGGGGCGTGACGTTTAAAACAGTGCCTGGCGCTAGTTCAGAATCAACTGGATTAGTTCGCAAAATAACCAAACCTGATTGCACAAGAAGTATGCGAGCTTCTTCCAGAGATTTACCAATTAATCCAATTGGAATTATCGCGTCACCCGGTCCATCAGAAAGTGTCAATGTAACGCTACTTCCAGATGAAACTTTAGAAGTTGCTAGCGGAAGTTGTGAAACCACTCGATCTTTAGGAATTCTAGGATCGTGCGCGCGATTAATTGTTATCGTGAAACCAACCAGTAATTCGCGAGCTTGACTTTCAGTCAAACCAACAACATTAGGCAGCCCTGCGCTTAAAGATGAACTAGATTTTGAAAATATTGTGAAATTTGCGACTACGCCTAACCCTAGTAAAACTGCGGCGATTGATGCAACAAACTTTAATTTCTTAGAAGGTTTTTTAGCCTTAGGTATCTCTCTAGTGATTGCCTCGCCGCGAGCTAATCGTTTCAAATCATCCAACATTGCTATTGCGCTTTGATATCGGTCATCTGGGTTTTTGGCTAGCGAAACCGAAATGAAATTATCAACGATTGGGTCTAACGAAGGTTGTAATTGTGTTGCAGGGACTACCGCACCAGACACATGCTGATAAGCAATAGCGACGGGAGTATCGCCGGTAAAAGGTGGTTTGCCTGAAATTAATTCATAAAATAAACAACCAACAGAATATAAATCGCTTCTCGAATCAGCTTGATCGCCAATTGCTTGTTCTGGCGAAAGATATTGCGCTGTGCCTACAACATTCCAAGTACTAGTCATTGTGGCACCCACGTCGTCGAGCGCTCTAGCGATTCCGAAATCCATTACTTTAACTGCGCCTGACTTTGTTAACATGATATTTCCAGGCTTTACATCTCTATGAATAATGCCGTGTTGATGTGAATAATCTAACGCCGCCAAAATTCCTTCAGTTATTTCAATGGCTCGCTCGAAAGTAAGACGATCACCGTTATGCAAAATCGCCCGCAACGTATGGCCTTTTACGTATTCCATAACAATGTAAGAAGTGTTTTGACCCTCATTAACTTCTTCGCCGGAATCGAAAACTGAAACTATACCTGGGTGATTTAAGCCGGCAGCGGCAAGCGCTTCTTTTTTAAATCTAGCTATGAACGAAGGATCGCGCGCTAAATCACTACGCAATATTTTTACTGCAACTTGCCTAGACAATCTTTTATCTTCAGCGATATACACATCAGCCATACCACCAGTGCCGATCATTTCGCCTAGTTCGTAACGACCACCCAATAATTTCTTATTCATTAGCAGCACCAATAAATTCTGGCTTAAATTCTTCACCAGCGTTATTTACCTGCGCAAGTATCACCGTGACATTATCTGGCGCACCTTTCTTATATGCACCATCAATTAAGAGATTCACAGAATCTTCTAAGGAGTTCTGCTTAATAATGTTTAAGATTTCTAAATCTGATAAAACTCCCGAAAGTCCATCGCTGCAAAGTAAATAAATATCATTAACCAGAGCTGGATATTCAATAAGTACCGGTTGGATATTTTCATTCCCCATGAGAGCTTGCGTTAGCATGGATCGTTGCGGGTGATCTGCAATTTCATCATGTGTGATTCGGCCTTGATTTAGCAACTCTTGGACCAAAGTATGGTCTGTGCTGATCTGCTCAATTTTTCCAGAACGGATTCGATAACAGCGTGAGTCGCCAACATGTAAAAGAGAGATGTTTTTATCGAGAATTGCAAGAGCGGTAATTGTTGTGCCCATTCCTTCTAAATCTGGGTTGGCAGCAGATACTGCAGCGATCTCTCGATCCATTTCATAAACCATATTTAAGTAAAGATCTTCTTTTGAGTCTAAATCGATTTCTGAACTATCAAAAAGTAATTGCAATGAAGATAAAGTTTTAATTGCAGTTTTTGAAGCAACTTCACCACCAGCATGACCACCCATACCATCAGCTACTGCAATTAAGTTCTTCGAAACAAACCCGGAATCTTCATTACCTTCACGGATTAAACCAAGTTCAGATTTAGCGACAATCGGAGAGAAGTTGAATTTACTCAAAACTTTCTCCTTCCATTGTCGGTAGAGTTGCATTGTGGGTATAACTAATATGAATAGCCTAACGCGACGTCTAACAGATAGGAACTGGCGCTAGGGCTTCCGGCGCTTAACGGAGAAAAATGCGACCAAAAATATTTGCGCACCGAGGGGCTAGTCAAGATTTCGCCGAACAATCCTACGAAAGTTATGCGGGCGCTATTTTGCAGAACGCAGACGGCTTTGAATGCGATGTGCAGCTAACTTCAGATCGAGAAATTATTTGTTGGCATGATGACGACACAAATCGACTTACAGATAAACAATTGTTGATTGCTAAAACTCCAATGAGAGCGTTGTTAGAACTAGAAATTAAGGACGAAGGAAATATTGGCCGACCAATCACCTTTTTAGAACTGCTGCAATTATCAATTGATTCGGGCAGAGATTTGTTAGTCGAAACAAAACACCCAGTGCCAACCAAAGGTTTAATAGAAAAACTAGTTTTATCAGAATTAAAGAAACGAAAAACTGATATTAAAAAGAGTGGAATAACTATCAACATAATGTCATTTTCATTTTTTGCCACCCAGAGAGTTGCCATTTCAAAAGAATTTACGCCAGTTTATTTATTAACCAAAACACCACAAATAAAATATCTGCCTGCTGATATTTATGGAGTTTATATAAACCTTTTAAAAAGCAAACCAGAATTAATAGAACTGGCACATAAACGCGGTAAGAAAATCTTTGTTTGGACTGTAAACGATGCTGAAGATATGGAGTTTTGCGCACGGAATGGCGTAGCTGGGATAATCACAGATAATCCGGCGCGAGCTAAGAATGTGCTCGGCTATTCTTAACCAATGAGTACGTATGCCTATCTTGGCCCAGCAGGGACATTTACTGAGGCTGCGCTTAAAAATATTACAAAAAAAGACGACAAATTAATTCCATTTGCTAACGTTACTGCAGCGCTTGATGCAGTAAGAAACAACCAATCGGATTATGCGTTGGTGCCGATCGAAAATTCAGTGGAAGGTGTAGTTGCGCGAACTCTTGATGAATTAGCAATAGGTGAACCGTTGGTGATTCTTGAAGAAACCACACTCCCAGTAAGTTTTTCATTAATGGTCTTAACTGGAAATAAAGGTAAGAAAATAAATTCAGTTGCAACCCACCCACATGCTGAAGCGCAATGCCGTGCATACATCGCAAAAAATATGCCAGGCGCAGAAATTATTACAACCGCCTCTACTGCAGCAGCTGCGGAAGGTTTAACTAACGGTAATTATGACGCAGCGATCGCTGCACCAATTGCCGCGGCTCATTACGGATTAGAAATAGTTGCAGAAGATATCGGTGATAACACAGCAGCAGTTACTAGATTTGTACTTGTCGGAAAACCCGGAAAAATTCCAGCCAAAACTGGGCACGATCGAACTTCACTGGCCGCATTTATTGGTGCGGATCATGCTGGTGCGCTCCTGGAAATTCTTACCGAATTTTCAGTAAGAGGCGTTAACTTAACTTTCATTCAATCTAGACCGACTGGTCGTGAACTTGGTAGTTACCATTTCATTATTGATGCAGAGGGACATATAAACGAAGAACGCGTAGGCGATGTACTTATGGGCTTACGAAGAATTTGTGAAGATGTTCGCTTCTTGGGTTCGTATCCAAGAGCCGACAAAGTTGCACCCACAACTACAAATGCAACAACAGATACTTCATTTCAAAGCGCATCGGCATGGTTGGCTGAAGTTCGCCAAGGAAAAAAGATTTAGTCGGTAGGCTCATAACATGATTGATTTAAAGGTGCTACGCGACAACCCAGAGGTGATGAAGAAATCACAAACCGCGCGCGGTGAAAATCCAGATTTAGTAGATACGGTTTTATTAGCCGACGACGCTCGCCGGTCAGCACTTTCTGAATATGAACTCTTGCGCGCCGAACAAAATGTAATATCTAAATCAGTTGCATCCGCTAAAGGTGATGAAAAAACCACTTTATTAGAGAAGGCTAAAGCACTTTCGATATCAGTAAAAAGTGCAGAAGCAAAAAAGAACGACGCGGAAGCGCACGCCAAAGAAACCTTGATGGGGCTTTCTAACTTTATCGACCCAGTTGCACCAGTCGGTGGCGAGGCAGATTTCAAAGTAATTGAAGAAGTTGGAAAACCGCGCGACTTTAAAAAAGAGGGATTTGAAGCGAAGGATCATGTCGAGCTCGGCAAAATTCTAGGCGCGATTGATGTAGAGCGTGGTGCAAAAGTTTCAGGTTCGCGCTTTTACTATTTAACTGGGATGGGCGCGATGTTGGAATTTGCATTAGTTAATTACGCAATTGCTAGCGCAAGCAAGAACGGCTTCATCCCAGTAATTCCACCGGTATTAGTTAAACCAGCCGCAATGGAAGGAACTGGATTTCTTGGCCAAGCCGCTGAAAACGTATTCCATTTAGAAGCTGATGATTTTTACTTAGTTGGTACTAGTGAAGTTCCACTTGCGGCGTATCACATGGATGAAACGCTGGATTCAAATAAATTGCCACTTCGTTACAGTGGTTATTCATCATGTTTCCGCCGAGAGGCTGGAACTTACGGCAAAGATACACGTGGAATTATACGAGTTCATCAATTTGATAAAGTTGAAATGTTTTCATTCTGCAAACCAGAAGATGCCGCCGCAGAACATTTAAGAATTTTGCAATGGGAAAAAGATTTCCTAAATGCGATGGAGATTCCATACCGTGTGATTGATGTGGCATCCGGTGACCTAGGTGCAAGCGCAGCCCGCAAATTTGATTGTGAAGCATGGATTCCAACTCAAGGCACTTACCGAGAGGTTACTTCAACTTCTAATTGCACTGAATTTCAAGCGCGCCGCTTAAATATCCGCATGAAAGATGGCGGTAGCACAAAGTCAATCGCGACGCTAAATGGCACGTTAGTAGCTATTCCGCGCATGATTGTTGCAATTTTGGAAAACCACCAACAATTAGATGGATCAGTGAAAATTCCAAAAGCGCTACAACCTTTTTTGGGCACTGATAAATTCTTACCGGTGGAAAATTGAGCGGTTTGCAAAAAAGACCTAAATTAATTGCAAGCGATTTAGATGGAACCATAGTTGCGCATTATGGAGCGATAACAGAGCGAACCATTAATGCTTTTCGCAGGGCACACGAAATGGGAATTCATATTTACTTCGTGACTGGTCGGCCACCTAGGTGGATGCCAGAAATTAAAGAAGCTTTTGGATTTGGAACTGGAATTTGTGGAAACGGCGCCATGTTATTTGATATTCAAAACCATAAAGTTTTAGAGGAATGGCTCATACCAATTGATGCGCAACTGGAAACAGTGAAGCGATTACGCAACGTAATTCCGCCCATTTCTTTTGCTATTGAAACTCACGATAATTTCCACCGCGAAGTCGCATATATTCCAAGGTGGGATGTTGGCGTTGATAATAAAGGCGTTACGAAAATTGAAGAAGCAATGTCAGCGCCAATGATGAAGATGTTGGCACGTTGTTCTGATTATGAATTTACCTCTGATCAAATGTTAGAGATCGCAACAAAAGAGGTTGGCGATTTAGTAAACGTAACTCATTCAAATCCAAAAGAATCTTTATTAGAAATCTCCGCGCTTGGTGTTAGTAAAGGCGCAACTCTTGCGAAAATTGCAGGAAGGTTAGGTTTATCAGCTGATGATTGTGTTTCATTCGGAGACAACCCAAACGATTTTTCAATGCTTGCTTGGACAAGTAGATCTTGGGCGATGGCGGATGGTCATCCAGATGCCCAAAAATATGCAAAATCAGTTGCGCTGCCACATCAAGAAGATGGCGTAGCAATAGTTATCGAGGAGTTACTAGAACTTCCCGCTTAATTTTGAAGAGCCTCGTTTAGAAGGTAAGTTTCTCCACGGAGGGCTCGCATAGCGGCCGAGTGCACCGGTCTTGAAAACCGGCAAACGAAAGTTTCGTGGGTTCAAATCCCACGCCCTCCGCCATTTTTTAAGTTTTATCAGTCGTGTGCTTGAATTCATAAGTAAATACGCTCAATTAACCTAGCGCTGACCCGACGGGAATAGGAAACTTATCTCAGGGATTTTAGAACTGGGTGAGGAGTCGTAATGCCGACCGGCGTATTTTCACAATCGCGCGCAGCCATTAAAGAGCGAACTCTCCGAACCGATCGATGGTGGTTACAACCAGCAATAACTTTTGGTGTTCTTTTTAGTTTTGTTATTTATGCAACCTTCAGAGCTTTCGAAAATAAATATTATTATGCGGAACCATTAGTTTCACCGTTTTATTCACCATGTCTTTCAAGTTCGTGTATTGAAGGCTCATCTTTATTAGGGCAACCTTTTAATAATAAATATTTTGGGATAGGCATCTCACCTTCACTTTTCATTTTGATTTTTCCGCTCGGATTCCGAATGACTTGTTATTACTACCGCAAGGCTTACTACCGGGCATTTTGGATGTCACCACCTGCTTGTGCAGTGGCAGAACCACATTCGAAATACACTGGCGAAACTCGCGCACCACTAATTTTGCAGAATGCACACCGTTGGTTCTTCTACGCAGGTTTAGTTTTTAACGTACTTCTCTCTATTGACGCAGTTCTTGCATTTAAAAATGCGGCAGGCGAGTGGGGACATATGAGCGTTGGAACTTTAGTTCTACTTAACAACGCAGTCTTGCTTTGGTTCTATTCACTTTCTTGCCATACCTGTCGACACACTCTCGGTGGCAGATTGCGCCATTTTTCTAAACATCCAGTGCGGTACAAACTTTGGAGTTGGGTTTCGGTGTTAAACCATAAGCACCCAACTTTTGCTTGGATCTCATTAATAGGAGTGGCATTTGCCGACATTTACATCCGCGCTGTTGCATCTGGCGCCTGGACTAATTTTTACTTCTTTTAAAGAGAGCAATCATGGCCAACCTAGAGCGATATAAATACGATGTAGTTGTAATCGGTGCTGGTGGAGCTGGACTTCGCGCTGCAGTAGAAGCGCGTGAAGCGGGTTTACGAGTAGCCATTATTTGTAAATCTCTATTTGGTAAAGCTCACACCGTGATGGCAGAAGGCGGCGCTGCGGCATCAATGGGCAACGTGAATTCTGGTGACAACTGGATGGTGCACTTTCGCGACACTATGCGCGGCGGTAAATTCCTAAACCATTATCGAATGGCAGAACTACATGCCAAAGAATCACCAGATCGAATCTGGGAGTTAGAAACTTGGGGCGCGTTATTTGACCGCACTAACGAAGGAAAGATTTCACAAAGAAATTTTGGTGGCCATGAATATCCACGGCTGGCACATGTTGGCGACCGCACCGGTTTAGAACTAATTCGAACTATGCAACAGAAAATTGTTGCGTTGCAACAAAAAGATGGCCGCGATCATGGCGACATGGAGAGCCACATTAAAGTTTTTGCTGAACTTACAATTACTGAAGTAATTAAAGAAAATGGAAAAGTTGCTGGCGCATATGGATACTGGCGTGAATCTGGGGCAGAAGTTTTATTTGAAGCCCCTGCTGTAATTATTGCAACCGGTGGGGTCGGAAAAACTTTTAAAATTACATCAAACTCTTGGGAAGGCACTGGCGATGGCCATGCGCTTGCCCTGAAAGCCGGAGCTAATTTAGTTGATATGGAATTCTTACAATTCCATCCAACCGGAATGGTTTGGCCGCCGTCTGTTCGTGGAATCTTAGTTACTGAATCAGTTCGTGGTGAAGGTGGAATTCTCACCAATAATTTAGGCGAACGCTTTATGTTTAAGTACATCCCAGATGTTTTTAAAGATAAATATGCGGACAATGAAGCGGAAGCAGATCGTTGGTATATAGATCAAGATAACAACCGCCGGCCACCGGAGTTGTTACCAAGAGATGAAGTTGCGCGCGCAATTAATTCTGAAGTTAAAGCTGGCCGCGGCACTGAACATGGCGGCGTATTTCTTGATGTTTCTAAACGGCTTTCCGCAGAAATTATTAAAAAACGTTTACCTTCTATGTGGCATCAGTTTTATGAATTAGCTGGTGTAGATATAACTAAAGAAGCAATGGAAGTTGGTCCAACTTGTCACTATGTAATGGGTGGTGTTGAAGTTGAACCAGATACCGCTGCCGCCGTCGGAGTTCCAGGTTTATTCGCTGCGGGTGAAGTTGCCGGTGGCATGCACGGCTCCAATCGCCTTGGCGGTAATTCTCTTTCCGACCTATTAGTTTTTGGTCGGCGTGCTGGAATGGGCGCATCTGAATATGTAAAACAAAATAGCGCGAATCCGGTTAGTGAATCAGCAATTAAGAATGCGGCTGCGAGAATTGAAGCGCCTTTCACTCGCAACGGCGGCGAAAATTCATACTCGCTACATGCCGAACTTCAAGAAATTACCCATAACTTAGTTGGAATCATTCGGACAGGCGAAGAGTTGAGATCCGCGATTGAAAAAATAGCTGCTATCCGTGAACGAAGCGCAAATGTTTCGGTAAGCGGCGATCGAAAATTCAATCCTGGTTTTCATCTTGCTTTTGACTTAGACAATATGTTGTTAGTTGCAGAGAGCACTGCAAAATCTGCAATTAAACGAGAAGAGTCGCGCGGTGGTCATACTCGAGATGACTTCCCTGGCATGAACAGTAAATGGCGCCAGGTAAACCACATTTCAAGTTTCGACGGGACTAAAGTAAATGTCCGCGAACAAGCGCTACCGGCAATTCCAAAAGAACTCTTTGACCTATTCGATGTCCACGAACTTGAGAAGTACATGACCGCTGAAGAAATTACGAAAGGCGGTGCCAAATAATGGCGCGCAAACTTAAGCTGCGAATTTGGCGCGGAAACGCTGAAAATGGTGGGCTACAAGATGTTGTAGTAGAAGCCAACGAAGGTGAAGTAGTTCTCGATGTAATTCATCGCGTGCAAGCAACTCAGATGGGCGATCTAGCAGTTCGTTGGAATTGCAAAGCCGGTAAATGCGGTTCCTGCTCGATGGAAATAAATGGAAAGCCGCGCCTTGCATGTATGACACAAGTTGCTGCATACGGTGAAGATGAAACCATCACGGTCACACCGTTACGCGCATTCCCAGTCATTAAAGATTTAGTAACCGATGTTTCCTTTAATTACAAAAAAGCTATGGAAATTCCAGCATACGAACACCCAGAAGAGTTAAAACCTGGTGAAGCTCGTATGGCACAAATAGATGTTGAGCGCAGCCAAGAATTTCGTAAATGTATTGAATGTTTCCTTTGCCAAGATACTTGCCACGTTATCCGTGACCATGAAGAGAATAAGAAATCTTTCGCCGGTCCAAGATTCTTCATCCGGATTGCAGAGTTAGATATGCATCCATTGGATCGCTTACGAAACCGTAAGCGCACCGCACAAGAAGAACACGGCCTTGGCATGTGCAACATTACAAAATGCTGTACAGAAGTTTGCCCGGAACATATTCGCATCACTGATAACGCAATCATTCCAATGAAAGAGCGCGTTGTAGATACCAAATACGATCCACTTCGATGGTTAGGTTCAAAAATTCGCAAACGCGAAGGCATGGAATGAAACTCGCGCTTCGTTGGGCCGGATTAACACTTGCAGTTTGGGTAGCAACATCCATCATCTCCGGGGTGCATATTAAAAATGGTGTCTGGAACTATTTTTGGATTGCAGCGCTATTCGGTCTGATAAATACATTCCTCGGCAGTTTAATTAAATTATTAACACTTCCTGCAGTCTTGGTTTCATTCGGGCTATTTCTCATCGTAGTCAATGCGGCTATGTTGCAACTAACTGATCGCTGGAGCGATGTATTAACAATCGACAATTTTCGTTCTGCGCTCCTTGCAGCCCTAATAATCAGTTTAGTTTCTGGGTTCTCCCGCAAAATATTTAAGAAGCGCTAACATTTTAATTGACTTGTTAATCGTCTCGCTGGGCGGGGTAATTGGCTCGGTATCTAGATGGCAAATTATTGAACTTATCGGAAGTTCATTAATTGGTGTATTCATAGTAAATATTCTCGGCGTATTAGTAGCCGGAATTGCGGCCTATCGGATTAAAACAACTGAAGCGAAACAACTCTTTTGGATCACCGGATTTTCTGGCGGCTTCACTACATTCTCGTCATTAGCCATGATCACAACTGAAGAATCAATTATTACTTCAAGTATTTATGTAACTGCAATGTTAGTAATCAGTATGTTAGTTTTAATCGCGTTACGACCAAAGGCAAAACAATGAGAACGCTATTGTTTGTTGTTGGTTCAGCGGTTGGTGCACCAATTAGATTTTTAATGGTTCGCTTATTCCAATCCAAGTCACAATTCTTCACCGGAGTATTAGTGGTTAATGTCGTAGGTTCATTCCTACTACCAATTTTCTTAGTAAGTGATCAAGCTAATAGCGCATTCCTCGGTATGGGATTTTGTGGTGCGTTTACGACATGGTCAGCGCTAGCTTTGGAACTAGATCAAGAGTTAACTAAAGGCGAAAAGCGAAAATTCTTGGTTAACCTAGGATTAAATCTATTCCTTGGCTTCGCCGCCGCCGCTCTTGGAGCCGCCGTTTAATACCTAGATCATTGACTTACAGTAATTTTAAAATTAAATTACAGTGATGCGGATAGCCTCTAAATCAGTACTAGTTTTGCTATCTCTCTATTCGCTAATTATTTTTGGTTTAACTAGCCCGGCAATTGCAGCAACTCCTAAAGCTGGGGCAACCTGTACTAAAGCCGGCACAACCGCTACTGCTAGCGGTAAGAAATTTACTTGTATTAAATCTGGCAAGAAATTGGTTTGGGATAAAGGCGAAACAATTTCTAAACCAGTTACAACTCCAGTCGCACCAACTCCTTCACCTTCACCTTCACCTTCACCTAGCGCTACGCAAAGCGCTACGCCATCTCCTTCACCTTCACCTAGCGCTACGCAAAGCGCTACGCCATCACCATCTCCATCTCCATCATCTAGCGCGGCAGAAGTTGTAGAGCCAAATGGTAAATGCTCTAAAGAAGGCGATATCCAACCGTTAAATGGCGGCCAAATGATTTGCACTAACGCAAAATGGCAACCATATGCAGGTTCTGGACCATCAGGTTCTGGAACAACGAATAATTCATCAACAACCGAAGTAACACCATGGGGCTATTTAAGTGTTATTAATAGCGGCAACGGCCTTGGAAATGTTTCAGATGCGGCGCTAGTTCAAACTAGCACCGGAGATATTCGAGTTTATTTTAAGAATGGAAACGACACCCAAGCTAAATTAACTGGTTTTGATAATTATATTCATTCGGCTATTTCTAAAGATGGCGGAAAAACTTGGACTATTGAATCTGGTGTGCGAATGCAAGTCACCTCACCTGTAGAAGTTTTACCAAAAACTGGCGGCGGATATCAAGCTTGGGGTTGGGGCCATTCACCTGGGAAAGATTATATGTATTACGCGGAATCTTCGGATGGGCTAACTTTTACCGAAATTTCTATTCCGGGGCTAGATACAAGTAAATGTCTTACAACTTCTGGCGCAGCGATGGGACCACTTGGTGATCCTGCAATAGTAAAACTTTCGGACGGCACTTGGTTATTACATGCACAAGGATTTGGCGTAGGAAACACAGGGCCAATTTTTGCACGCTGGGCTTGCGTTGCCACATCTGCTGATGGAAAAACTTGGACCCCTGTTCAAAGCAGGTCTTATGGTGGCGCTACCGATGTCGAAACAAATCCAAATATTTATTTAAATAAATCAGGAAAAGTTGAATGGATGTGGCCATCTTCAAGTGGTGTTGTAACAAAAATTGGCGATGGCACAACTTACGGAACGTCAACAACTTACATAAAAGCGGGCGACCCAGAGCGTTTAGATTTAACTGATGGCACGGAGATTTTTGCAATGGGTGGTTTTGATGACCGCGGCGGTGGTGTAATTATTTTCGCTAAGCGAATTACAAATTCTTATCAGATTGCCTCTGTTACAGGCGGCCCATCCTCGGGTGGTTCACCTAACCGATTACTAACTTGGACAGTCAAGGGCGCAACCGCAACTGATATTTCAGTGATGAATTTCTGTCTAAACAAGAAAGTTTCTGACATTTCTGGCGCAACTGTAACTATGACAACTAGTAACGGTGTAGTAACCGTGGTCGCTTCTGATCCAGCAAACGATCACACGTGTGTTGGGGTTTTAGTTGGTACCGAAAAAATTATTGGCTAATTAAGTAACTTAGCCATCCAAGCTTCAATTTCATCAGGATGTCTTGGTAGCCCACTACTCATAACGCGACATCCAGTTTCAGTAACAACAACATCATCCTCAATTCGAACACCAACACCACGGAACTCCGGTGGGAATAGTTCATCATCAGGTTGGATATAAAAACCAGGTTCAACGGTAAGAATCATTCCTGGTTCTAAAATTGCATCTGCATATTGATCTTTACGAGCTTGCGCGCAATCATGCACATCGATTCCGAGATGATGGCCAGAACCATGGAACATCCATCTACGATGCAAACCATTTTCAGGTTTTAAAGATTCTTCAGGCGACATTGGTAAGACGCCTAATTCAGCAGCACCTTTTGCAATCTCTTCCATACAAGCAGCATGGAAGTCCTTAAATCTATTACCGGGCTTTACTGCCGCGATTCCCGCTTGCTGTGCTCGATAAACGATCATATAAATCTGCTTCTGGGCCGCGGTAAATTTGCCGGTTACTGGCAAAGTTCGTGTGATATCTGCGGTGTAATGAGATTCAACTTCAACGCCGGCATCAATCAAAATCATCTGGCCAGGCTTCACATCGCCATCGTTTTTAATCCAATGCAGTACGCAAGCATGTGATCCGGCAGCGACAATGCTGTCATAACCAATGTCGTTACCTTCAAGTCGAGCACGGCCAAAGAAAGCACCTTCGATTACGCGCTCGCCTCGTGGTGTTGCGGTAGCTGCGGGGAAAACTCGAACCATGTCAGAAAATCCACGCGCGGTTGCATCGATTGCTTTCTGCATTTCATCGATTTCATATTGATCTTTAACCATACGGCTCATTGAAAGCACATTTAAAAACTCTTCTTCACGAGCGTTCGCCAAGACTAACTTATCTATATTTGCATCTTGCTCGCGCACTACTAAAGTTTCCGTCTTATCACCTAAGAACTCAGCGATGCTTTCTATTTGGGCAACTTTAATTCCGTACATTGTTTGGGTTTCTTCTAATGTCATTCGACGTCCAACCCAGAATTCACCGTGTTTGGAATTTCGGTAGAACTCATCGGTATTACGAGGTGACCGAGGATGAATAAATAGAAGTGCATCGTGTCCCGAACCATTTGGTTCCATAACGAGAACAGAATCTGGAACTGCATCACTTGCTGTTATCCCGGTTAACCAAGAATAAGCTGAGTGTGCACGGAATCGATAGTCAGAATCATTACTTCTTACTTTTAACGAACCAGAAGGAAATACTAATCGCACACCGACAAATTTCTTGGAAAGATTATCTCGGCGAACTTTGCAAAACGTGATTGCACGAGAAGGTGTAATCCCGGTTAGCGGTGATTCCGCCCAACCCTTTTTCATAAATTCAGTTAGCGCTTCGGGAGTTGGGATGTCGTGGGTTCGCAAACCTTTCTCCTTATCTTCAGCAGCTTGTTG
>CAZWBQ010000021.1:0-14140 GCA_964632545.1 uncultured Bifidobacterium sp.
TTCCACGCAGGGCTTCTTCAACGTGTTGACCGCAACCACTCCAAGTTGGTTTACCGCAGCTCTTACAAATCACTTTGCTACACATATTTAAATCTTACCGTTATTCGACCATCCAAGTGTCGCCACTACTAATAAGTGCAGCCAAATCACCGGGACCGTTCGCCACTATGGTTTCGGCAACTTGAGCGTTTACTTGTGCAGAATAACTAGCGCGAGCAACATCTCGGAATATGCCAACCGGTACATGATCAAGAACTGATGCTGAAAGCCGAGATAGCGCAAATGCATAAGCAGGATCTGGATTATGTGAATCATGAATAATCAAATCAGATTCTGAAATGTTTGAAAGTTCTTTTAGTACTAGGGAACCATTCTCACGAGTTATGCCATGTGTTGTTGATTTAATGGGTTGGCCATCAATCATTTGCAAGAGCGTTTGACCTTTCAAATCTGAGTCTTTAACGGAATCAAATGCGCCATCGTTAAATATTGGGCAGTTTTGATATATCTCAATCAGAGCAGAACCTTTATGGGCTGAGGCGGCACGCAAAACTTCAGTTAAATGTTTGCGATCACTATCAACGCTGCGCGCAACAAATGATGCTTCGGCACCGATTGCAAGTGAGATTGGATTAAACGGAGTATCAAGAGATCCATAAGGAGTCGACTTGGTAACTTTACCTTGCTCGCTAGTTGGCGAATATTGACCTTTTGTTAAACCATAAATTCTGTTGTTAAAAAGAATTATTTTTATCTCAATATTTCTCCGTAGCGCATGAATCAAATGGTTTCCACCAATTGAAAGTGAATCACCATCTCCAGTAATAACAAACACTGATAAATCGGGACGCGTAATTGCTAAACCAGTTGCAATGGCAGGCGCACGTCCATGTACTGAGTGCATTCCGTAGGTGTTTAAGTAGTATGGAAATCTCGATGAACACCCAATGCCAGAGATAAAAACTACATTTTCACGCGGCACACCAAGCTCAGGAAGGAAAGATTGCATAGTCGACAGGATTGAGTAATCACCGCAACCCGGACACCATCTAACTTCTTGATCAGATGTGAAATCTTTTTTAGTGAGGGTTAAATCAGACATTTAGCACCGCCATTGCTGCTTCAACTATTTCAGTTGTTGAAAAAGGTGAACCATGTACTTTGTTGTAGCCAGTTACATCCTTTAGGAAATTAGCTTTTAATAGCATGGAAAGTTGGCCTAAATTCATCTCTGGAACCAATACTTTTGGATATTTAGCAAGTATTGCGCCGAGATTTTTTGGAAATGGGTTTAAGTATTTAATGTGTGATTGTGCAACCTTAACGCCATTTGATCGCAATATTTCGACAGCTGCCGCAATCGGTCCGTAAGTTGAGCCCCAACCGAGAATCAAAAGTGAGGCATCGCCCGTTAAATCATCCACATTTAATTCAGGGACTTCAATTCCGGCAACTTTCGCTGCTCTTGCTCTAACCATCTTGTCGTGGTTAATCGCGTCATAAGATATTTCACCAGTCTTATCGGCTTTCTCCAATCCACCAATTCGATTTTCTAAGCCCTTAGTTCCAGGAATTGCCCATGGGCGGGCTAGCGTTTTTGGATCCCTGAGATACGGTAAGAAATTTTCTTGAGTCTTTGCAAATTCAACTTTCAAATCAGGCAACTCCGAGATTTCAGGAATCTTCCAAGGTTCAGAGCCGTTTGCGATATATCCATCAGAAAGAATTATTACGGGCACTAAGTATTTAGTTGCGATGCGAACCGCTTCTAGCGCGATATTAAAACAATCACTTGGTGTTGCCGGAGCAATTACTGCCACTGGAGATTCGCCATTTCTACCAAACATTGCTTGCAAGAGATCTGCTTGTTCAGTTTTCGTTGGTAGTCCAGTAGATGGACCACCTCGTTGGACATCAATGATTATCAGCGGCAGTTCGAGCATAACTGCCAGACCTACCATCTCAGTTTTGAGCGCTGCGCCCGGGCCCGAAGTTGAGGTAACGCCAAGTGCACCGCCGTAAGAAGCGCCAAGTGCGGAGCCCACTGCTGCAATTTCATCTTCAGCTTGGAATGTAATTACACCAAATTTTTTATGTTTAGAAAGTTCATGCAAAATATCGGAAGCAGGGGTAATTGGATAAGAACCTAAAAATAGTGGTAAACCGCTAAGTTTCGAGCCAGCTACTAAACCTTGCGAGAGCGCGATATTGCCACTGATATTTCGATACTTGCCCTTTGCCATTTTCGCTGGCGCAATTTCGTATGAAACTGAAAAATCTTCAGTAGTTTCACCATAATTCCAACCAGTTTTATATGCAAGTAAATTTGCTGCCAAGATATCTGGTTTCTTGCCAAACTTCGCGTTTAAGAATTTTTCAGTAGCTTCGGTAGGGCGGTGATACATCCAAGATAGCAAACCAAGTGCAAACATATTCTTTGAACGTTCTGCATCTTTTCGAGTTAGTGAAAGTTGCGCAAGTGCGCCGACCGTCATCGTAGTAAGTGCCACTGGATGAACTTTAAAACTTTCAAGTGAGCCATCTTCTAATGGGTTAACGGTATATCCCGCTTTAATTAAATTTCGTTCGGTAAATTCATCTTTATCTACAATAATTGTTGCACCGCGCGGCATCTCTTTAATATTTGCTTTTAGCGCTGCTGGATTCATTGCGACCAATACATCTGGTGCATCCCCCGGTGTTTGTATGTGATGATCAGCAAAATGTAATTGGAATGACGAGATTCCGTGAACGGTTCCTTGAGGTGCACGAATTTCGGCAGGGAAGTTAGGTAAAGTTGAAATATCATTACCTAAACTTGCAGTATCCATTGTGAATCTATCACCCGTTAATTGCATGCCATCGCCACTATCTCCGGCAAACCTGATCACGACGTGATCAAGTGCTACAACTGGTTTAGCCACGGTGCTATTTTCCTACTTTCTTGAGTTATTACTAGAGAGCAATTTGCTAGCCCAATCCTTACATCTAGCCAATTGCAGCCCAATGAAGCGGAATTGAGCCACCACTCAGAGAGAAGTGAGATGACTTACCTATCTATGTTCAAAATCAAGTGGCAACGAAGTACGATTCCGAAATGTCTAAAATCGATCGATCCCATGCGGGTCAGTTGGACCTACAGGACCCATTAGTTGGCTACCGGAGCAAGTTTTTAATTACAGATCCGGAAATTTGTTATCTTGACGGTAATTCACTTGGCCGACTTCCGTTAGAAACGATTGATGCGCTAAGTGCGTTAATTCGCGATGAATGGGGAAGTGAAGTTGTTGATGGCTGGAGCCATTGGGTAGATGAATCGGAGAAAACCGGGGATTTAATTGGTCGCGCAACTCTAGGAGCAGCCGCAGGTCAAGTATTAGCTTGCGACACCACGTCAGTTAACTTTTATCAATTAGCCAGAAGTGCAATTAAAGCTAGACCTGGGCGCAAAACGATTGTTACTGATACATCTAACTTTCCAACCGATAGATACATTCTTCAAGGATTAGCAAAAGAATTTGGCTTGAATTTAGTAATGATTGAAAATTCATCGCAAGAAGTTGATGAACCAGAAAGAATAACTTCTGAAACTTTAGCTCCGTATCTAAATGAAGATGTTGCGCTCGTTACTTTTCAAGTAATCCAATATCGCTCCGGCGCTCGAAATAACGTAAAAGAACTTACTGAATTAATCCATAAGTGTGGTGCGCTAACACTTTGGGATGCATCGCATGCCGTGGGATCAATAGCACTTAATTATGATGAAGATAACGTCGATCTATCGGTTGGCTGCACTTATAAATATGGCAACGGGGGTCCAGGCGCACCAGGTTGGTTATATGTAAATAAAAGAATTCAAAATGAAGTTCGAGTTCCGATACAAGGTTGGTTTGCTCAGGCAGACCAATTTGGAATGGGACCAGTTTTTGACCGTGCTGAAGGTATTCGCGGTTTTCAAATTGCGACGCCACCTGTAATTGGGTTGCGTGCCGTGCAAACTTCATTCAATATGATTGAAAGAGCTTCGATTAAAGCCATTGAAGCAAAAGCTGCTCTTGGAACCGAATTAATGCTGGATTTATATGACGCTTGGTTAAAAGATCTCGGTTTCTCGCTTGGAACTCCACGCAATGCAAAACATCGCGGCGGCCATATTTCACTGCTTCACGATGACGCTTATCAGATTTCTGTGGCTATGCGAAAAATTTCGAAAGTTATTCCGGACTTCCGAAATCCAAATGCAATTAGGGTGGCAATCTCGCCACTTGCTACTTCATTTATCGAAATTTGGGATGGCTTTGCTCGAATTCGTGACTTAGTTGCTAGTGGGGAATATAAAAAACTGGTCATTAACAATGCGAGAGTTTTGTAAATGTTTAAATCTGCTCATGCCGATACCTTTGCTCGCGACAATTTGCCGCCAAGCGATACATGGCCAGAATTTACAGCGCTGCCGCAATACCCAGAACGACTTAATGCCTCTCTGGTGCTACTAGATCAAATTGTTGAAAGAGTAGGTCGGGATAAAATTGCCTTAATTGCTGCCGAAGGAAAAATTTCTTACGGAGAATTACTCGATCAAGTTAAATCAATTTCGCTTTACTTAGAAAATCTTGGAGTAAAACCAGGTAATCGAATTTTACTGCGCGGACCAAACAACGCATCAATTGTTGCGCTCTGGTTTGCAATTTTAAGGGTCGGCGCCATAGCTGTAACAACTATTCATTTACAGCGCACTGGTGAGTTAGAAAAAATTGCCGATATTGCAAAAGTACAGTTCGCTTTTATTGACTATAGATTCCTAGATGATTGGAACGCGGTTAAGAATTATCAAGGCATAACTTTAAGTTATGGCAGTAAAGATGGGTCTGACTCACTATTAGATGCAAGTAAATTCACTGGCCCACATCAACCTTGCGATACTGCTTCAGATGATGTGAGCCTCTTGGCTTTCACATCCGGCTCAACTGGAGTGCCAAAGGCAACCATGCATTTTCACCGCGATATTTTGACGATTGCGGAAACTTTCGCGAAAGAAGTTTTGCAACCAACAGAAAGAGATATTTTCGCCGGGTCACCACCAATTGCCTTCACTTTTGGTTTAGGTGCGCTTGTGATATTCCCATTTTGGGCTGGCGCTACTTCGCTGATGCTTGAAACTGCACCCCCACCAATACTTTTGAAGGAGATCGCAATTCATGGTGTCACTGTGCTATTTACAGCGCCAACGGCTTACCGAGCAATGCTGCCGTTAATGAAAGAAACTCCGGTACCCACGCTAAGACGTTGCGTATCAGCGGGTGAGCATTTACCAAAATCAACTTGGGAAGCTTGGCATGCGGCCACTGGCATAAAAATTATTGATGGCATTGGCGCAACCGAAATGTTGCATATTTTTATCTCGGCGGCAGATGCTGAAATTATTCCTGGTATGACTGGCAAAGTTGTTACTGGTTTTACGGCAAAAATATTTGATGAAGAATTAAATGAATTGCCAAATGGTGAACCTGGATTATTAGCAGTTAAGGGACCAACGGGGTGTCGCTACTTAAATGATATTAGACAGAGTAATTATGTAAAAAATGGTTGGAATTTTACTGGCGATATTTTTATTCAACACGAAAATGGATATTTTCAATATCAATCAAGATCTGACGACATGATTATTTCAAGCGGATACAACGTTGCTGCGCCTGAAGTTGAAAATGCGCTACTTGTTCATCCAGCTGTTATGGAATGCGCTGTAGTTGGGTTGCCAGATGAAGAGCGGGGCATGATTGTCACAGCATATGTGGTTTTACGGCCAAATTTTACTGGGAGTGATCAATTAAAAAAAGAATTACAAGATCATGTTAAGAACACAATCGTGCCATTCAAATACCCAAGATCACTGCATTTTGTGGAAACTCTTCCTAAAACAACTACCGGGAAGTTACAACGATTTAGATTGAAAGATTAATTATGGAAGAGGACCGCTCAGTATTTGAACTGCCAACTGTGGATCCAACTGGTTCATTTAAATATGGAGATTTACCAGAGCAGATTGGCGATATATTCCAACCGGAAGTATTGAAATTTAACGAGCTTTTAGTACTTATTCATGGTGGTTATTGGCGACCTGAGTACGATCGAGTGCACCTTCGACCTTTTGCCGCAGCCCTAAGCGAATTTGGTTATAAAGTCATATCGCTGGAATACCGGAGAATTCCAGGTGATCCAGATTCAATGATCAGCGATATTAAGTTGGCGATTTCAAAGTTGCCTTCTGAGAATTTCACTTTAATAGGTCATTCTGCTGGTGGTCACCTAGCACTTGTTGCTGGAGCAAAAAATCAACTAGTTAAGAATGTTGTTGCCCTTGCCCCAGTTACTTCTTTATTAATGACATATGAAATGGATCTAGATAAATCAGCTGCGCTTGAATTTTTGGGGGAGCCGGCAAATTTGCGACCGGATTTAGACCCAATGACCTTTGATAAATTTCCAGCAAAGGTGAGCATTGTGCATGGTGAACGCGATATTTGGGTACCAGTAGATATGTCCAGAAAATATGTTGCAAAGCTAAAGGCGGAAAACACAAAAATTACTTTTGTTGAACTTGAAAATATTGGGCACTTTGAGATGATCGACCCGAGAAGTATTGTTTGGAGAGAATTACTATTACTGTTAGAACCACTTGGATAACGGAGAAATAATGCCTAGAAATATTTTCATCACTGGTGGAATGGGTGGTATTGGCCAAGCATGCGTTCGTAAATTCATTTCACAAGGTGACCTAGTTACATTCACTTATGCGGAAGATAAAGCAAATCTTGAAGCAGCTGAAATATTCGCGGAATCCTTTAGTGGAAAAGCAACTCCAATTGCAATTGATATGAGCAATGCAGATTCGATTCGTAAAACCCTTTTAGCGTCGCAATCAAAAATGGGTTCAATCGACACCCTGGTAAATGCTGCTGCAGTTGGATCGGCAACTGTGACAACTTATGCAACCGACAAAGATGAGCAAGATTCAATGATGTTTGCCATAAATGCTTATGGAGCTTTAAAAATTTCCGAGATATTTATTGAATTAACTTCGAATTCTAAAAAAATTAGGAAGTTGATCAATTTTAGTTCTGTTGGCGGCGGATTTCAGGCATTTCCACATTTCCGATTGTCAGATGGAATGAGTAAAGCCGCTGTTTCATTTTTAACTCGGCAATTAGCAGCCGAAAATGTTCACACAAACGTAGATGTATTTGCGATTTCACCTGGCGCAACAAATACTGGAATGTTTCAAGCCAGTACTTTAAATGGAATGTCGGATAGCGAACGTACTTCCTTCATTGATTCGCTACCAAAAGGTCGTTTAATTGAACCAGACGAGATTGCAGATATTGTGATATTTCTAGCTGCACCAAATTCCACTTCTATGCATGGCGCAATACTTGATGCATCAATGGGTTTAGCTGTTAGGCCGGGCTTATTAAGTGAGATTGAATAAGTCATGACTTCGCTAACAGTTTTTATCGGAGACAGCGTCACTGATTGCGGACGTGAAATAGAACCACCTTATGGCGATGGTTATGTAAAAAATATTGCTATTAGCGGAAAGCTTTCTGGAAAAATTATAAATGTTGGTATTAGCGGCCATCGATTAATAGATTTAGATCATCGTTGGCAAGATGACGTCCTTGCTCATGATCCCACAATGATTTCTATTGCAATCGGAATAAACGATACTTGGCGCAGATATGACGATAACGATTTAACCCTGGTGACCGATTTTGAATATAGGTATCGAAGATTATTAACTTCAACCAGAGAACTTCTAAATCCCCAATTTGTCTTATGCGAGCCGTTTTTGTTGCATGTTGAAGAAGTTATGCAAAATTGGCGCGAAGATTTAGATCCTAAAATTGAAGTGGTACATAAATTAGCTAAAGAATTCGACGCCAGACTTGTGCCATTTGATGCTCATTTCAACAAGCTCAGTAAATCTATCCCTATGACCGCGCTAGCCGAAGATGGGATTCATCCAACCGTGCTTGGACATCAAGAGATGGCGAACTTGTGGCTTGAATCTGTTGGATTGTAGCTAGATGGGGTCAACTTCTTTAGGTAAAGCTTTCAATCGTCTATGGAGTGCGAGTTTATCTAGCAATTTAGCTGATGGAATTCTCAATACTTCGGTTCCACTCCTTGCTGTTACTTTGACTGAGAGTCCAGTTCAAATTTCGGCAATTACTGCGCTAGTTATGTTGCCTTGGCTCTTCTTTGCAATCCCAATTGGCGCTTTAGTAGATCGAGTTGATCGAAGGATGGCACTGGTATTTGCAAACTGTATGCGTTTCTTAATTGGTGCGCTCTTGGCAATCACGGTCTCCACGCATCTAATTAACATGCTTTGGCTTTATGTTTTTGTTTTTTCTATGGGAATCTGCGAAGTTTTAGTCGATACGACCGCGCAAGCGATGATTCCAAAGATGTTGGAAAAAGAGAACTACGAACGGGGAAATTCTCGGTTAGCCATTTCCGAAAATGTAATTTCACAATTTGTTGGTTCGCCAATTAGCAGTGCGATTTTTGCCATCGCAATCTTCATCCCATTCTTTATAACTAGCGCTGGGTATTTTATTGCAGCGCTATTTATTTTCTTTATACCGGCACAATTTCATGCAAGCATGAATAAAGATGAAGATCCAAATAAGAGTAAAGATGGTTTTCTGGCAGAAATAAAATTTGGTATTAATTATCTTTATAACGATAAAAAAATCTTGCGATTGGTATTGACCACAACGGCACTAGGATTTTTCTTTTCAATGGCGACTGCTACAAATGTACTTTTTTTAATTAAAGTACTACATGTTAAAACTTCGCTCTTTGGCGCCGTTATGACCGTGCAAGCAATTGGTGGTATTACCGGAGCATTCTTAACGCCTAAATTATCGCAGCGTTTTGGTAGGGGGAAAGTACTAGCTACGGCGATTGTGGCTTCCTCTATTCCAGTTTTCCTTATAGGTTTCGCAACCAATATTTGGAATTTCTTACCTCTGACAGTTTTGATTGGGTTTTCAATCTCCGGCTGGAATATTCTGTTGATGTCTACTTACCAGCATTTGATTCCAAATGAACTTTTCGGACGAATTCATGGCACTAGAAGAACTCTGGTCTGGGGAATGATGCCGTTTGGCTCCTTAATTGGCGGTGTAATTGCTACCCATGGCTTACGGCTGCCATTCATTATTTGTGGAGCAATCGGTTCAACAATTGCTATTTTGAATTTCAAATTTTTGAAAAGTTTAAATGTTTAGAGCAGATTTTGATCAATGGGCGAGTGAATTTTTATAACGCTTGACGCAGCGTCAGTGGCAGATGTCGCACCAACCAGAACTATTGATGGCTATTGGATGGGGCTTTAAAAGCGTTCTTTTCAAGTTGCGTGATTTAATACGCAAATGCCATTAAACGAAATCAAAGAAGTAGCAGGTGCTCGCTACGCAAAATCAACGCAGAGCCTTTATCCATTTTTCGCAGCGGCTTTCTGCGGCTTGCTCTTAATCTCAAATATTGGCGCAACAAAGTTAATTCATTTTGGTCCAATCATTACTGATGGTGGTGCATTCCTCTTTCCATTGGTTTATATTGTGGGAGATGTTTTAACAGAAGTTTATGGTTTCAAGGCAGCGCGGAAAGTTATATTTATGGGCTTTGCGATGGCAATTTTAGCTGCTTTCACTTTTTTCTTAGTACAAATTTCACCACCTGCTGATGGCTGGGAGAATCAACGCGCCTTTGAATCAATTTTGGGTTTTGTACCTCGAATAGTTTTAGCAAGTGTTTGCGGGTTCTTGATCGGTCAACTTCTAAATTCTTGGTCACTTGCCCTTATTAAGGGCTACACCAAAGAGCGTAAACTCTGGGTGCGATTAATCGGATCAACTGTGATTGGCGAACTCGCTGATACTTTAGTTTTCTGCACCATCGCTTTTTACGGAATTATTACTGGTAAAGATTTCTTAAATTATGTTGTAGTTGGTTATGTATACAAAACTCTATTAGAGGTAATACTGCTTCCAATTACTTACCCAACTATTGCATTTGTTAAAAGGAAAGAACCGACTTACATTTCTTAAGCCTATTGACCACGCCCAGCTTGGTATCTACCTAAGAAATCTTTTTTAAATTCAAAGAACTCGCGGTTATCAATGGCTTTTCGCATCTCGTCGACAAGTTTGATAATGAAGTACTCATTATGAATTGTGGCTAGCGTGGCTGCGAGAATTTCCTTGCCGCGGAATAAATGATTTAGATATGCTTTGGTGTAGTTCTGGCAGGTATAACAAATGCAACCGTCCTCGATTGGTGTGAAATCTCGTTTAAATGCCCCGTTAGAGACATTAAATCTGCCGGTATTTGTGTAGACCGCGCTGGTGCGCGCTTCCCGAGATGGCGCAACGCAATCAAATGTATCGGCGCCGTTTTCTACCCCTACAAAAAGATCGCTGGGTTCGCCAATTCCCAGTAAATGACGGGGTTTATCGCGAGGCAGCTCTTCATTAACCCATTTCACAATTGTGCCCAAAGTTGATTTATCTAAAGCGCCACCGATGCCAAATCCATCGAATTCAATTCCAGAATTTTCCATAGTTCCCAAATCTTTTGCGGCTTTGCGGCGCAAATCTTCATATTGCGCACCCTGCAAGACGCCAAAAAGTGCTTGATAAGGCTTACCAATCCGAGATTGCGTAATCGCTTGGTGTTCGGCTAAACAACGGAGCGCCCATAGTCGAGTCCGCTCTAAGGATTTCTCTTGGTATTTACGAGTGTTATGAAGAGTTGTGCATTCATCGAAGGCAAAGATGATGTCCGCTCCAATTTGATGCTGCACTCTCATTGAAATTTCTGGAGTAAATCGGTGCATCGAACCATCGAGGTGTGATTTAAAAGTTACGCCTTCATCATCGACATGAGCCAACCGCTCTTTTTTATCCGCGATAACATCATCAGCTCTAAAAGTATCGGCATCCATGGCGATAACTTTCTTAAACCCGACGCCAAGTGACATAACTTGAAAGCCACCGCTATCGGTAAAAGTTGGTTTATCCCAATTCATAAATTTAGAAAGTCCACCAGCTTCATCCAAAATATTGGAACCCGGTTGCAGGTATAGGTGATAAGCATTTGCCAGAAGCGCTTGTGCGCCAAGCTCTTTCATAGATTCGGGAAGTACTGATTTAACAGTTGCTTTAGTACCAACAGGAATAAAAGCTGGCGTCTTAATTTCACCGTGGGGAGTCGATATAACGCCAGAGCGACCTAGGCGATCACCGCCCGGCTCCGAAATTTCGGAGTTAATTTTAAAAGAGAAAGTTTTATCAGCCATTTGGGTTATCTAACCATTACCTTTACCCAATGTGGAAGTTACGAAAATCCAAAGCAGATAATGGCAATGTTGGCCCACTAGGTGCTTCGTATTGGAAACTTTGGAGCGCAACTGCGATCAGCAATTTGGGCGATGGCGTTTCGATGGTTGCTTATCCATGGCTAGCTTCAGCGATAACTCGATCGCCAATTTTGATTGCCTTAGCTGGCGTTGCTTCGCGGCTACCTTGGCTGATATTTACACTTCCAGCGGGTGTAATTACTGATCGCTTTGATCGCAAAAAAATTATTGTGGCGATGGATGCTGCCCGCGGATTTCTAACGATTTTTGTGGCTGTGATGGTTTATTGGAAAGCGGACTCACTTCCTAAGTTGAATGACCTCACAAAGCTCACTGATTTAAAAACTAATTGGCCACTTTATATAGTTGCAATCGCTGCTTCCTTTCTCTTTGGTTGCGCTGAAGTTTTACGTGATAATACGGCTCAAACTTTCATGCCATCAGTTGTTAAAGAAGAACATCTAGAAAAAGCTAATGGCCAAATGTGGTCAGCTGAGTCGCTGACAAATAGCTTTATCGGACCACCTCTAGGTAGCTTTTTAATTGCAATCGCAGTATTCGTGCCGTTCTTCTTTGACGCCGCTTCCTTCTTTGTTGCAGTAGCGCTGCTCTCGACAATTACAACAATTGCAAAACCAATTTCAAATAGTGAAAGTGAAAGGAAAAAGAATAAACCAAATTTCCGTGCTGAGATAAAAGAGGGTTTTAATTGGCTCTGGTCCCACGAGTTACTTCGCCCAATGGCGATAATTCTTGGATCAATGAATGGGATTTCATCTTTAGTTGGCGCCGCATTTATTTTATTCGCCCAAGAAATTTTGCATACTTCAGTATTAGCTTTCGCAATTTTGGGAACTTCAGGTGCGATTGGCGGAATGATCGGTGGAATTTATGGACCGAAGATTGCGAAAAAAATCGGAAGTGGACCTTCACTATTTTTAACTTTACTGATTACTCCAATATTTGAAATCGCGATTGGCTTTGTAAGTTCATGGCAAGTAGTTTGGTTACTTTCGGGCATCACTACCATTTTCGCCGTTTTATGGAACGTAATTACGGTTTCACTTAGGCAGAGCATTATTCCCACCCATCTATTAGGTCGAGTAAATAGCGTCTATCGATTCTTCGCTTGGGGAACGATTCCAATTGGCCTATTACTTGGTGGCGGATTGATTACGGTGATGGAGCACCTGACCTCGAGGGAGTGGGCGCTTAGGACCCCGTATTTCGTAACTGGGGCGCTGGGCTTCATAATCCTGGCTTTTGCGGCCCCACGCCTAACTACCACCAAAATTGAGGCGGCTCGCGCGGAAAGCAAATGAAATAACCCGCACTCTAAGCCTAAAAGTAGCGGAATTCTCATTGCCAAAATGGGGCAAATTAGGGCAGACTCACGCGTCCAAAGCAAAATAGATAGCTGTGGGATCTGTCGACTTTCCACAACTATCTCTTCTATCCCGAGGAGAAATAAATGAAGTTAAATCGCCTTATGCGTGCTGCGCTTGCCGTAGTTGCAGCGGCTGGTCTAGCTATAGGAGTGATTGCACCTGCTCACTCTGCTGCGAAGACAACCGTTTCAATTGTGCAAAGTAACGCGCTCACTGGATTAAATCCTGGAGTTTCTGAATACAACTTAACTTTCAACGTTGATGTTGGTGCAGTTTCAGGAATGGGTTTCACTTATTACGATAACAAACCAACACTTATTGATAACACTGCTTTCGGTTCTTACAAGATCGTAAGCAAGAAGCCATTCAAAGTTCAATACACCGTTAAAAAAGGGCGCCTCTGGTCAGATGGCACAGAAATAAACGGTATTGACTTACTACTAAGCCATATCACCTCAAATGATGCTTACTCTGAAATCGCAGGTCTAGGCGATCCAGGAGATGCTCGCGTAACTCCAGCCTTCAACTCAGGCGGATACGGCGGAATTTATTCGGAGAACGTGGTTGGACAACCAATTCTCTCTGCAGACAAAATGTCTGTAACGATTGAATATGCTACTCAAGTTCCTGACTGGCGCTTACTTGCACCTGGTCCATCCCCAGTCCACACGTTGGTCTTAATGGCTGAAGGAAAAACAAAACTCGGAACGATTGCTGAGAACAATGCAGCACGTGAGCGTTTCTATAAATACTTCACTACATATGACACTGCAAACTTAAAAAAGATTGCGAAGGTCTGGTCTGAGGATTACAACATCAATAAGGTGGATGCCTCAACTAACCCACTACTTCTTGTCTGCAATGGTCCGTTCATCGTTCAGAGCGCAGTACCAAATGGCGCTGTAACTATGGTTCGTAACGCAAAGTACAACTCAGGTCCAAAAGTAAAGGCCCTGCAGAAAGTTGTATTTAAAGTTATTGGCGATGGCACAGCTGCTGCCCAAGCGCTTCAAAATGGCGAAGTAGATGTTTATGCTGGTCAACCAACTGGTGACGCTGTAGCTAAATTAAAGGCAATGGCACCAGCTGTAAAGATTATCGGCGGCGACCAAGCAGTCTATGAACATGTTGATATCCGCACCGGTACTGCTTTCGGTACTACCGATACTTACAATGGCGTATTCGCAGGAAATAGCCAAAAGGCGATTGACCTTCGTACCGCTGTGCTACTTGCATGGCCTCGTGAAGAAATCATTGAAAAGATTGTTAAGCCAATTAACCCATCTGCTCAATTGATGAACTCATTGATGTACTTCAACAGCGA
>CAZWBQ010000022.1:0-12301 GCA_964632545.1 uncultured Bifidobacterium sp.
TAGTCTTCGGACTTCCCAGAATTAAGCCCTTCAGAGATTAGCTTCATAACATTTGGATCGGCAAGTGTTGTGGAATCACCAACCGCACGATTCTCGGCGACATCACGAAGTAACCGTCGCATAATTTTGCCACTTCGAGTTTTTGGAAGTTCGGCAACAACCATAATTTGACGAGGTTTCGCGATTGCACCGATCTCTTTAGCGACGTGGTTACGAAGCTCTTGGATTAACTCTTCGCCGCCAACATTTGGAATTCCACCGCGCAAAATAACAAAAGCCACGATTCCTTGGCCGGTGATCTCGTCGTTAGCGCCTACAACTGCGGCTTCCGCTACCGCTTCGTGTGAAACTAGCGCCGATTCAACTTCAGTTGTAGAAATTCGATGGCCAGAAATATTCATCACATCATCAACGCGGCCCATCAACCAAATTGCACCATCGTTATCCAACTTTGCGCCATCTCCTGCAAAATACAAATCTTTAAAACGCGACCAGTAAGTTTCTTTATATCGTTCATCTTCGCCCCAAACACCGCGGAGCATTGAAGGCCAAGGTTTATCGAGAATTAAATAACCGCCGCGTCCTTTTGAAACTTCAATTCCTTCATCATCTACAACTTTTGCGCTAATTCCAGGGATAGTTGCCATTGCTGAACCTGGTTTAGTTGCAGTTACGCCAGGGAGCGGCGAGATCATGATTGCGCCAGTTTCGGTTTGCCACCAAGTATCAACAATTGGGCAATTATTATTTCCGATAACTTCCCGGTACCACATCCAAGCTTCTGGATTAATTGGTTCTCCAACTGAGCCGAGCAAGCGAAGCGACTTTAAATTATATTTATTTGGAAATTCATCGCCCCATTTCATCCAAGTACGGATTAACGTTGGCGCGGTATAGAGAATTGAAACTTTATATTTTTCGACTAATTCAAATATCCGACCTTTATGTGGCGTATCTGGAGTTCCTTCATAGATAACTTGAGTAGCGCCATTAATAAGTGGGCCATAAACCACATAAGAGTGGCCAGTTATCCAACCGACATCTGCGGTGCACCAGAAAACATCGCTCTCTGGTTTTAAGTCAAAGACATTTTGGTGGGTATAAGCGGCCTGAGTTAAGTAGCCACCGGTAGTGTGAAAAATACCTTTTGGTTTAGCGGTTGTGCCGGACGTGTAAAGAATAAAGAGTGGATGCTCACTATCGAAAGGTTGCGCTACATGTTCTGGGTTTTGGCGCGCTAACGCCTCATGCCACCAAATGTCGCGCTCGCTCCAAGCGGTTTCTTGGCCGGTTCGTTTTACAACTAATACATTTCTTACATTTGTTTTACTTTTTAGCGCTTCATCAACAACTGGCTTTAACGCAAAAGCTGCGCCTTTTCGGAATCCGCCATCTGCAGTAATTACTAAAGTTGCATCGGCATCTAAAATTCTGGCGAGAAGTGAATCTGCCGAGAAACCTCCAAAAATTACAGAGTGTGCTGCGCCAACCCGAGCGCAAGCCAACATTGCAACTGCAGCTTCGGGAATCATTGGCATATAAATGGCAACGCGGTCGCCCGCTTTGATTCCTAACTCGGTTAACGCATTTGCGCATTTTTTAACATCAGCAAGTAAATCTGCATAAGTGATGGTTCTGGTATCGCCTGGTTCGCCTTCGAAATGAAATGCAACTCGATTGCCACGACCTTCAATTACATGGCGATCTAAACAGTTGTAAGAAGCATTTAATTTTCCACCGATAAACCATTTTACGTAAGGTGGTTTCCAATCGAGAACTGAACTCCACTCGGTATCCCAATGTAAACGTCGCGCTTGCTTCTCCCAGAAAGCTAACCGATCTCGTTCGGCTTCCTCATAAATTTCTGGTTTTGCATTTGCTTGCGCTGCGAATTCAGCAGACGGTGGGAATGTGCGATTTTCAGTTAGTAGATTTTCAACAGAATCGCCAAGGTTTTCGTTGCTCATGTTTGGCGAGATTACCAGCGCATTCTTTTCCACACTAGCCAATCGCGTAAGTTTTTTTGTCAGGAATGAAGTGGATGATTAGCCCTCTAAAAAACCTACGAGAAAAGGATTCTTATGCATTCTCAAGCCATCACAATGAGCGCTACCATTATTCAGAACATCATAAAGTTGTTGCTCTCATCTTCAGCGCGAACTCTTAGCTCTTACTTCGTTCGATTGCTCTTAAAAGCCGTTGGTTTATAGCGGTATTTGAATCGCGGCTTAATCTGTGGTGGGATATGCCGTAAGCCTCGGGTCGGCTCAATGCAGTGCTCCCAGAGATTTACCAAACTCTGATACGGGAGACGAGAATGCCAGCAATTGTTCTCTTAGGCGCTCAATGGGGCGACGAAGGTAAAGGCAAAGCCACAGATTTATTGGGCGATCGCGTTGACTATGTCGTCCGCTATCAAGGTGGAAATAATGCCGGACACACAGTTGTTATTGGCGATCAAAAATATGCGCTCCACTTGCTCCCTTCTGGAATCCTTTCGCCAAACGTGGTCCCCGTTATCGGTAATGGCGTTGTAATTGATCCCGGTGTTTTATTAACTGAAATCAAGGGGCTAAACGAACGCGGTATTGATACTTCAAAATTAAAGATTTCTACAAACGCACATTTAATTACGCCATATCACCGCACCATCGATAAAGTTTCGGAGCGTTTTTTAGGTAATTCAAAGATTGGTACAACTGGCCGAGGAATTGGACCGGCATATGCTGACAAAATAAATCGAATCGGAATTCGAATTCAGGATTTATTTGATCCGTCAATCCTGCAACAAAAAATTGAAGGCGCACTTCGCGATAAGAATCAAGTGCTAATAAAAGTTTTCAACCGAAAAGGTTTAGAAGTTGAAGAAGTCCTTAAAGAATATTTGGAGTATGCCGAAATCTTGGCTCCATATATTGCTGATACTGGGCTGCTATTAAATAAAGCCCTTGACGCTGGCAAGAATGTTTTATTAGAGGGTTCACAAGGAACGCTGCTCGATGTTGATCATGGAACTTATCCCTTTGTAACTTCATCAAATCCAACTGCAGGTGGTGCATGTACTGGTTCAGGAATTGGGCCAACCCGTATTTCGCGAGTTATCGGAATCGTAAAGGCTTACACAACTCGCGTTGGCTCGGGCCCATTCCCAACAGAGTTATTCGATGAAGATGGCGAAAAACTTCGAACTATTGGTGGCGAAATTGGTGTTACTACTGGCCGAGCTCGACGATGTGGTTGGTATGACGCACCGATTGCAAGGTATGCGGTTCGCGTAAATGGTCTGACTGATTTCTTCTTAACCAAGTTAGATGTATTAACTGGTTGGGAAAAAATTCCAGTCTGTGTTGCGTATGAAGTAGATGGAAAACGCGTTGAAGAGTTACCAGCATCGCAATCCGATTTCCATCACGCGAAACCAATTTATGAATACTTGCCAGGGTGGAGTGAAAATATTACGAAAGCTCGCACATTCGATGATTTGCCCGCCAACGCTCGCGCTTATGTGAAGTACTTAGAGGAGATCTCTGAAGCTCCAATGAGCGCAATTGGTGTTGGACCTGGTCGCGATGAAACAATTGTCTTGAAGGAGTTCATCTAAATAATGTCCGCTAAAAAAGTTCTCGTAATCGGTGGCGCTGGATATATCGGCGCGCATGTATGCGAAGAACTTGTTGCAGCTGGGTATCAAGTTCGAATTTATGATGATTTCTCAAATGGGCTGCGAACTCGGATTACTGCGTTTCCAGATGTTGTTGAAGCCAATATTTTAGATCGCGCTTCCTTAATCAAGGCGTTGCAAGGCGTTGATTCGGTAATTCACTTAGCCGCTAAGAAAGCTGTTGAAGAATCGGTAGCGGATCCGCTTAAATATTATGAGAATAATTTTGGTGGCACGTTAAATATTTTGATGGCGATGCATGAAGCAAATGTTAAGAAGATAGTTTTCTCCTCGACTGCTGCGGTCTACTCGCCTTCGGATAAGTCAGCAATAACTGAGGAAGATGCGACTGTGCCGCTTTCACCATATGGCGCAACGAAATTATTAGCAGAGCAGTTAATCGAAAGCGTCGGTAAGGCTGAAGGCGTATCAAGCATTTCACTTCGCTATTTCAACGTGGCTGGTTCTGGCTCAGATGCGATGGGTGATAACTCTCGCGATAATTTAGTGCCAAAAGTTTATGCTGCGATAACCGAGAATAAACGCCCAGAAATTTATGGAAATGATTATCCAACTCCAGATGGAACTTGTATTCGAGATTACATTCACGTTACTGATTTAGCTAAAGCGCATATTTATGCGTTGCGCGCTGTTGAGAATAATATGATTTCAGATATTTACAATGTTGGATCTGGACGCGGATATTCGGTTAAAGAAGTTATGGATGAAGTCTCAAACGCAATTGGAAAAGATTTAGATCCCATTCTTGCAATTCGTCGCCCTGGTGATTCACCAAAGTTAATCGCTTCGATAGATAAAATTGGTAAAGAACTTGGTTGGAAACCAGAACGAACTCTTAAAGAGATGATTGCATCATCGTGGAGCGCATGGCGCTCGGCTGGCGGTAAGCGCTAGCGATGAAAGTGCTACTCGTGGGCAGCGGCGGTCGGGAACACGCTCTCGCGAAGGCACTTACCCAAGATCCATCGTTAAGCCAATTGCATTGCGCTCCGGGTAATCCTGGGATTGCACAATTAGCAACGTTGCATCCGCTCGATGTTGAAAATCCAGATTCAGTTGCGGCGCTAGCAATTGCGTTAGATGTTGATTTAGTTGTGATTGGCCCAGAAACTCCATTAGTTAATGGCGCTGCAGATGCAATTCGCAAAGCCGGGATAGCTTGTTTTGGCCCTTCAAAAGCTGCGGCGCAACTTGAAGGCTCAAAAGATTTTGCTAAATCCGTAATGCGAGATGCTGGAGTACCAACCGCAAAATTTGCGACCTGTGAAAATCAGAGCGAGATTGAACGCGCTTTAGATTTATTTGGTGCGCCATATGTTGTTAAACATGATGGGTTAGCCGCTGGTAAAGGCGTTGTGGTTACTAGCGATCGAGTCGCTGCGTTACACCATGCGCTTAAATCTGCTCGAGTTGTGATTGAAGAATATTTAGACGGTCCAGAAGTTTCGCTCTTTGGAATTAGCGATGGTGAAACTGTAATTCCACTACAACCCGCACAAGATTTCAAAAGAGTTTTTGATAATGATGAAGGTCCAAATACTGGCGGGATGGGCGCTTACTCACCACTGCCATGGGCGCCGGATGACATCATGGAAGATACTTTGAAACAAGTTTTGAATCCAACGATTAAAGAGATGGCTGCACGCGGCACTCCATTTATCGGATTGTTATATGCCGGGCTTTCGCTAACCACTCATGGAATTAAAGTAATTGAATTTAATGCGCGCTTTGGCGATCCGGAAACTCAAGTTATTTTGCCGCGGTTAAAAACTCCATTAGCGCAATTATTATTTGCGGCCGCAACGGGAGCGTTAAAAGACTTTGGTGAATTGGAATGGCGCGATGAAAGTGCGGTCTCAATTGTGTTGGCAAGTAAGGGATACCCTGAAGCGCCAATTATTGGCGATGTAATTACTGGAATTGAAAATCGGGCAGATACTGAAGTTTTTCAAGCCGGCACAAAAAGCGTGGATGGAACGCTGCGATCAAGCGGTGGCCGAGTACTTTCGGTTACGGGGTTAGGTAGCGATCTCACCGAGGCGCGAAATCGGGCATATCAATCAATCAGCAAAATAACTTTAACTGGCAGCTTTTATCGCTCCGATATCGCGCTCAATGCGTCGATGGCTGAGAAGGGGAATTAAATGGGAGAGAATTCAGCAATGAGCGTTCTATCGCAGCGTTATGCATCGCAAGCGATGCGCGATATTTGGTCGCCTGAAGCGAAAATTGTTGCCGAGCGAAAACTATGGATCGCGGTTATGCGTGCCCAATCTGGATTAGGCCATGCTATTGCTTCAAATGTAATTTCTGATTATGAAAAAGTAATTAATAAAGTGGATTTAGCATCGATAGATGCCCGCGAAAAATCACTTCGACATGATGTGAAAGCGCGGATTGAAGAATTTAATTCACTTGCGGGCCATGAAGCGATACATGCTGGTATGACAAGTCGCGACTTAACTGAAAATATCGAAAGTTGGCAAGTTCGCGCTTCGTTACTTTTAGTTCGTGATCGCATCGTTGCGTTATTAAGCGCGCTGGGAGTTCGCGCTACCGAATTTGCAGCGCAACCAATCGCGGGTCGTTCTCATAATGTGCCAGCCCAAATTACAACTTTAGGAAAACGATTTGCCTCCAGCGCTGAAGAATTATTATTTGCGTATGAACGGTTAGAGAGTTTAATTTCTCGCTATCCAATGCGTGGCATTAAAGGCCCAGTCGGAACTGCACAAGATTCTGTTGATTTGTTAGGTAGCGCAGATGCACATTACAAATTAGAGAGCGCGATTGCAAAGGAACTAGGCTTTGCCGCAATATTGGATTCCACCGGACAGATTTATCCACGTTCATTTGATTTTGATGTTGTAACAACTCTTGTGCAACTTGCTGCTTCGCCATCATCGCTTGCAACATCGATTCGATTAATGGCTGGCGCCGAGCTAGTAACCGAAGGATTTAAAGCGGGCCAAGTTGGATCTTCTGCGATGCCTCATAAGATGAATACCCGATCCTGCGAACGAGTTAATGGGTTAGCGATTGTGCTTCGCGGATACGCCTCAATGGTTGGCGAATTAAGCGGCGACCAATGGAATGAAGGCGATGTTTCCTGCAGCGTAGTTCGTCGCGTTGCACTGCCTGATGCTTTTTATGCCTTTGATGGCTTAATTGAAACGATGCTTACCGTGTTAAGTGAATTCGGCGCCTTTCCAGAAGTAATTAATAATGAAATTGAACGTTACTTACCGTTTCTTGCAACCACAAAAATATTAATGGCTGCAGTTAAAGCGGGAGTTGGTCGCGAAGTTGCGCATGAAGTTATTAAAGAACATGCAGTTAAAGCAGCTCTTGATATTCGCGCCGGTAAACCAAATACGATGATTGATGCAATTGCGCAAGATTCAAGAATTCCGTTAGATAAGAGTGCGTTGCTTGCGTTGCTTGCAAAGCCACTTGAATTTACCGGAGATGCTCTGGGGCAAGTAAAGCGAGTTGTTGGTCGCATCGATGCGATTACCGCCGCCCATCCAGAAGCATCGAAGTACCGCCCCGGCTCTATTAGGTAACGGCGATGCTATCGAAAGTTGAAATCGCTGGATGGGAACATATTCGGAGCGGAAAAGTTCGCGAACTTT
Source organism: uncultured Bifidobacterium sp. (assembly GCA_964632545.1). Classification (GTDB taxonomy): domain Bacteria; phylum Actinomycetota; class Actinomycetes; order Nanopelagicales; family Nanopelagicaceae; genus UBA7398. The sequence continues at coordinate 7,318 of CAZWBQ010000022.1, forward strand.
ATAAAGATAAAAGTGGCGACTTATTAATCGTTGCAACTGATCGAATATCCGCATTTGATTATGTGCTACCAACTTTAATTCCAGATAAAGGAAAGTTACTTACCCAACTGTCACTATTCTGGTTTGAGTATTTATCAGACCTAGCGCCAAACCACATCAAATCTCTTGATGTACCAAATCAAGTTAAAGACCGCGCTGTAATTGCTTATCCGTTAACTATGTTTCCAATTGAATGCGTGGTCCGTGGATACCTTGCCGGTTCTGGGTGGGCGGAATATCAAAATGATAAGAGTGTTTGCGGAAATTTATTACCGGATGGGCTTTTAGATGGAAGTCAGTTACCGAATTCGATATTTACACCCGCAACTAAAGCTGAAGTTGGCGATCATGATGAAAATATTTCTTTTATGCGTAGCGTTGAAATTGTTGGATCTGAAACCGCGGCGGAGCTTCGTTCGCTGAGTATTGCGATCTATGAGAAAGCTAAGGATTACGCCAAATCACGCGGAATTTTGTTGGCTGATACGAAATTTGAATTCGGTACCGATATTAAAGGTGAAATTCGAGTCGGCGATGAGGTTTTAACCCCGGACTCATCACGTTTTTGGAATCTCAGCACGTGGAACCCGGGCGGCGCGCAGGCATCATTTGATAAACAATATGTAAGAGATTGGCTAGTAAATTCGGGCTGGGACCGCAAGAGCCCGCCTCCAGAACTACCCGACGATGTCGTCGAAAAAACCCAAGCTAGATATATCGAAGCTTATGAATTAATTACCGGTAGAAAGTTTAGGTAGCTAAATGGCAAAGATAATTGTTGAAGTGATGCTGAAAGATGAAATTCTTGATCCGCAAGGTCAAGCAGTTTCTGCAGCAATGGTTCGACTCGGGTTTAATTTTGTAACTGGAGTTCGTCAAGGAAAACGTTTTGAAATTAGCACGGCATCAACGCCAACATCCGATCAAGTAAAAGAGATTGAAAAAGCTGCCGAAACTTTGTTAGCCAATACCGTAATTGAAAACTTCACAGTTCGGGTTGAGGGCTAATTACTTAAATGAAAATTGGCGTCGTTACATTTCCAGGTTCGTTAGATGATCGGGATGCAGCGCGCGCAATCGAACGAGCTGGCGGTCAAGCCGTTTCGCTCTGGCATAACAGCGATGACCTAAAGGAAGTTTCCGCAGTTGTATTACCTGGTGGATTTTCTTACGGTGATTACTTACGGTGCGGCGCTATTGCTTCGTTTGCACCAATTATGCAGAGCATCGTGATTGCTGCCAACCATGGATTTCCAGTATTAGGTATATGTAATGGATTCCAAATTCTCTGCGAATCTCATTTATTACCCGGCGCGCTAACTCGAAATCACGAGTTACATTTCCTCTGCCGCGATCAAAAATTAAGAATTGAAAATAACAACAGTGTGTGGACTTCAGGGTTTAAATCAAACCAAGAAATTTTGATTCCGTTGAAAAATGGAGAAGGTTCTTACCAATGTGATGATGCGGTATTAGCGACGTTAGAGGGCGAAAACCGCGTTATTGCGAGGTATATCGGCGAAGATCCAAACGGATCACGAAATTTGATTGCTGGAATAAGCAATGAACGTGGCAACGTTGTTGGGCTAATGCCCCATCCCGAGCATGCGATTGAATCACTTACTGGGCCAAGTGATGATGGCCTAACTTTCTTTACATCGATTTTGCACTCGTTAGTTGGTCGATGATGAAGTTAGATACCGTTGAAGTTGCCACTAATTCACCCGAACAGAAACAGCCCTATAACGAACTTGGTTTGAAAGATGACGAATATGCGCGCATTAAAGAAATTTTAGGTCGACGTCCAACTTCAAGTGAGTTAGCGATGTATTCAGTCATGTGGAGCGAACACTGTTCCTATAAATCTTCAAAGATACATTTAAAACAATTTGGTGAGAAAGCGGTAAAGAGCGATGCGCTCTTAGTTGGCATTGGTGAAAATGCTGGCGTTGTTGATATCGGCCAAGGCTATGCCGTAACTTTTAAAATCGAATCGCATAACCATCCATCTTTTATCGAACCGTATCAAGGTGCCGCCACCGGTGTTGGTGGAATCGTGCGCGATATTTTAACAATGGGTGCGCGGCCAATTGCAGTTATGGACCCACTCCGCTTTGGATTAGCAGATGCACCAGATACTCGACGAGTTTTACCTGGCGTGGTTGCGGGAATTGGTGGCTATGGAAATTGTTTAGGACTTCCTAATATTGGTGGCGAAATAGTTTTTGATGAAACTTATGCTGGCAATCCGCTAGTGAATGCGTTATGTGTTGGCGTAATGAAACATTCGGATATTAAGTTAGCAAAAGCTGCTGGCGCGGGAAATCTTGTGGTCTTGTATGGCGCAAAAACTGGCGGCGATGGCATTGGCGGCGTATCGGTATTAGCAAGCGAAACATTTGGAAGTGCAGGTCCAGCAAAACGGCCGAGCGTTCAAGTAGGTGATCCGTTTGCGGAGAAAGTCTTGATCGAATGTTCGCTGGAAATCTTTGCTGAAGATCTAGTTGTAGGCATCCAAGACCTTGGCGGGGCAGGCTTATCTTGCGCTACTAGCGAATTAGCTTCTGCCGGTACGGGTGGAATGCAGGTCTATTTAGAGCGAGTCCCACTTCGCGATGACTCATTAACTCCAGAAGAAATCTTGATGAGTGAATCCCAAGAGCGAATGTGCGCCATTGTTGAACCAACAAAGATAAATCGTTTTCTTGCAATTTGTAAGAAATGGGATGTAAGTGCAACGGTTATCGGTGAAGTTACAGATGGCGATCGATTAAGAATTACCTGGAAGAACGAGTTAATTGTTGAAGTCCCACCACGAACCGTTGCTCATGAAGGTCCGGTATATAACCGCCCAATCCAAAAACCAGATTATCAAGATCGAATTGTTAGTGAAAAAGTTAGCGTGCCGCTACCAACTGATTCGGATGAAATAAGAAGCGCAATATTGAAATTAATCTCTTCACCAAATATTGCTGACAAATCTTGGGTGACTTCGCAATACGATAAATATGTGCAAGGCAATACCGTGTTGGCACAACCTGAAGATTCTGGTTTACTTCGAATTGATGAAGTAACTCATTTAGGCGTTGCAGTCTCTACCGATGCAAATGCGCGTTGGTCATATTTAGATCCCTACGAAGGTGCAAAGTTAGCGCTAGCTGAAAGTTGTCGAAACATTGCAACAACTGGAGCAAAGCCGTTAGCGGTTACAAATTGTTTAAACTTTGGATCTCCAGAAGATGCCGGCGTAATGTGGCAATTTTCAGAAACTGTTCGAGGTTTAGCTGATGCGTGTTTAGAACTTGGTTTGCCAATTACTGGTGGAAATGTTTCGTTCTATAACCAAACTGGCGCGGTTGCAATATTGCCAACCCCAATAATTGGCGTGCTTGGCGTAATTCAAGATGTGCGAGCCCGCACCCCAATGGGATTTACTAAAGCCGGCATGGATATTTACTTGCTCGGCCGTGAGGAATTCACTCTTACTGGAAGTGAGTGGGCGTACTTACATAACCAACGTGGTGGCGCTGCTCCGAGAGCAGATTTGAATCATGAGGCGCGCTTAGTTGAAGTATTACTTGCAGGGCAAGAACTATTTAATTCCGCGCATGATTTATCTATGGGCGGTTTAGCCGCTTCGATAGTTGAGGCAATCTTGAAAAATGGAGTTGGGGCAACGATTCAGCTTTCAGTAATTAGTGAAGAGTTGTTCTCAGAAACTCCTGGACGAGTTTTAATTGCGATTGATCCAATCAATTCAGAAGCACTAATAGAATTATGCAATTCTAAATCCATTAACTGCAAAAAAATTGGCGTTACTGGCGGAAGCGAATTAAATATAAATAACGCAATTAAGATTTCAATAGCTGATTTATCAAAATCTCATACCGAAGTATTTCCAAAGCTATTTGGCAATTCTGAGAGAGCGAATAGGATCTCTGCATGACCCGCCGCCCAGATGGTTTATTAACCCATGAAATGTTTCCTGGCGAAAAGGGACCACAAGATGCTTGTGGCGTATTTGGAGTATGGGCGCCAGATGAAGAAGTTGCAAAGTTAACTTTCTACGGTTTATATGCGTTGCAACATCGCGGTCAAGAATCTGCTGGAATTGCAACAAGTGATGGCGATCGAATTTTAATTTTTAAAGATATGGGTTTAGTTTCACAAGTATTTACCGAATCAGATTTAGTTTCACTAACTGGAAAGTTAGCGATCGGACATTGTCGATACTCCACGACTGGATCTAGTACTTGGATTAATGCGCAACCTACAATTCGTTCGACTGAGCATGGCTCAATTGCGTTAGCCCATAACGGTAATTTGACCAATACTGGCGAATTAGCCGAGCGGGTTGCGCGCGAGCATCCAGATCAACATGCCGAAGGGCGCGGCGCTACTACTGATACTGAAATTATGACTGCGTTATTAGCCGGACATAAATCAAAGAACTTTGATACCAGCGTTCTAGAAGTGTTACCAATGTTAGAAGGCGCATTCGCACTGGTATTTATGGATGAGCGCACTCTTTACGCAGCGCGTGACCGCAATGGTGTTCGGCCACTTGTAATCGGAAAGTTAGAACGCGGCTGGGTAGTTGCATCCGAAACAGCGGCGCTAGATATCGTCGGCGCTTCATATGTTCGCGAAGTTGAACCTGGTGAATTTATCGCGATTAACGAAGATGGTTTACGTACTTATACTTGGGCCAAGCCAGAACCAAAAGGTTGCATCTTTGAATACGTTTACTTAGCAAGACCAGATACGACAATTGCAAACCGCGGCGTGCATATAACTCGCGTTGCTGTTGGTGAACAACTTGCAAAAGAGCATCCAGTTGCAGCAGATCTAGTTATTCCAGTTCCAGAATCTGGCACACCAGCAGCGGTAGGTTATGCAAAAGCTTCTGGAATTCCTTATGGCGCAGGGTTAGTTAAGAATTCAT
>CAZWBQ010000023.1:0-11385 GCA_964632545.1 uncultured Bifidobacterium sp.
GTTACATATCGAAAGTTGACTAGATAATGCGCCATATTTATAAACAAGAAATTCGCTGGGCTGATATAGATTGGTTTGGCCATGTAAATAACGCAACATATTTAACATATGTGCAAGAGGCGCGCGTTGATTTCCATTGGTATGCACCAAAAGCGCGCGGTGAAAAAGCGTTATTAATGGATATGGTGGTGGCCCGTGCCGAAGTTGATTACATCGAACCGCTAAAAGAACCACATATTTTCCTAGATATTGCGGTCTGGGTAAGTCGAATCGGAAATTCCTCATTCACACTCTCATATGAAATTAGCTATGAAGGCAAACTTTACGCCCGTGCATCCTCAGTACAGGTAGCGGTAAGTATGGAGAATGAACGGTCCCGCCCGTTAAACGATGAAGAGCGCACTTTCCTAAATAAATATTTGGAGCAACCTAAATAATGCAAACTCAAAGTGCAGTTACTTTATTACCTAGAAGTGAACGTAAATGGTGGCGCGATGCTGTTACCTATCAGGTCTATATTCGATCGTTTGCTGATGCAAATGGTGATGGCAAGGGCGATGTAGAAGGTATTCGTTCCAGGCTTCCTTATTTAAAGAAATTAGGTATTGATGCTATTTGGATAACACCTTGGTACCCATCACCACAAAACGATCATGGATATGACGTTTCTAATTACATGGATATCGAACCTGATTATGGAACTTTGGCAGATGCGGAACGTTTAATAAAAGAAGCACATGAAATGGGAATGCGGATCATCGTAGATATCGTGCCAAACCACACTTCTGATCAACATGCTTGGTTTCAAGCGGCGTTAAAAGCAGCGCCCGGTTCGAAAGAACGTGCGCGATATATGTTTAAAGATGGCAAAGGCGAAACTGGCGAATTACCACCGAATAATTGGAACGCGGTATTTGGTGGCAGCGCATGGCAACGAGTAACTGAAGCGGACGGAAAATTAGGGCAGTGGTATTTACATTTATTTGCGGTTGAGCAACCTGATTTAAATTGGGAGAACGAAGAAGTTAAGTCACATCTAAAAGATGTATTGCGGTTCTGGCTAGACCGTGGCGTTGATGGCTTCCGAATCGATGTCGCCCACGGCATGGTTAAAGCTGAAGGATTGCCCGATGTTCCAAAAGAAGATCCAAATAATCCCGACATGTTGGCTGCAATTGTGATGCCGTTCTGGGATCAAGATGGCGTTCATGAGATTTATCGAGAATGGCGGAAGATTTTCGATTCCTATGAAGGCGATCGAATGGCTGTTGCAGAAGCATGGGTATCACCTTCTTCTCGTATTGCGCGTTATTTGCGCCATGATGAATTAGCTAATTCATTTAACTTCGAATTCTTAACTTCGCAATGGGATGCCAAAAACTTAAAGAAGAATATTGATTCTTCACTATCTGCAATTCAAGAAGTTGGCGCCCCAGCATCATGGGTATTTAATAACCACGATGTAGTTCGCTCGGTAGATCGATTTGATTTAGGACTCGGCTCTGGTTCTCAAGACACAACGCTGCAACGACAAGGCGATCCAGCGAAATTAGATATTGCCCGTGGGACTCGAAGAGCGCGCGCTGGTGCGTTGTTGATGTTGGCATTACCGGGCGGCGCATACATTTATCAAGGCGAAGAGTTAGCACTTCCAGAAGTTCGAGATATTCCAGAAGATCGATTAACTGATCCACGTTGGAGAATGTCGAATTATAAAGATCGTGGTCGTGATGGTTGTCGCGTACCGATTCCTTGGAATACCAATTCCGCTGCTGCATTTGGATTCTCGATTAATAAGGATTTGAAACCAGAACAAGCCTGGTTACCTCAATCTTCTTGGTGGGGTTCGTTTTCAGTAGAGATGCAAGATACAAATAAGGCCTCGACTTTAAATATGTATCGAGCAGCGCTTGCGATTCGTAAAGCAGAGAACGGGTTAGGCGATGGTCCAATGTCTTGGATCGAAGTTGGCGATAAAGTAATTGCATTTACTCGTCCTGGAAATTTCGCATGTTATGTAAATTTCGGTAATGAGATTGCACTTCCCGAAGGTTCCGAAGTTTTACTATCAAGTGGTGCGTTAAACCAAGGAAAATTGCCAACAGATACTGCGGTCTGGCTCCGTTTACCCTAATGCCAAATTCGGCGTTGCAATCTAAAACAGTAAAAGTCCTTGCAAGCGCACAAGTATTAAATGGTTTAGGTGTTGCTGGAACTGTTGCCGCAGGTTCACTTTTAGTTTCTTCAATTACGGATTCTGAAACTTTAGCCGGGTTAGCGCAGACTTTCTCGGTTTTAGGTGCGGCTGCACTTGCACTTCCACTGGCGAAATTAACAGCTCACGGTGGACGGCGATTGGCGCTTTCATTTGGTTTACTTTCTGGAGTTATTGGTTCGTGCTTTGCAATCTTGGGTGGTTCAGAGCGAAATATTTATTTCATGTTACTTGGCGCGTTCATGGTTGGTTCTGCTTCTGCTGCGGGATATCAAGCTCGCTTTGCTGCAATTGATTTAGCAACTAAGGAAACTCGAGCAAAGCAACTTTCATTTGTGGTTTGGGGTTCCACAGTTGGTGCGGTTGCTGGACCAAATTTGATGGATCCTGCTGGAAACATTGCTGAAAAATTCGGATTGCCAAGGCTGGTTGGCCCATACATGATCTCTGCAGTAACGCTTGCACTTGCAACTTTAGTTATTCAATTGTTTCTAAGGCCAGATCCATATTTAACGGCTCAAAAGAATTTAGCGGCCGTTGCAGGGGTGCACCGAAAAACAACTCGGGAAGCGTTGCGGCATATTAGAAGTAATTCAAAAGCGCTTTTTGCGATTGCATCGATTGCGATCGGTCACATCGCAATGGTTTCTGTAATGGTGATGACTCCCGTACATATGAAACATGTAGATGTAACGCTGAGAATTATTGGATTAGTAATTAGCGTTCATGTGCTTGGCATGTATGCATTTTCGCCGCTTATTGGTCTATTAAGTGACCGGCTTAGTCGTGTACGCGTAATTCAAATCGGAATCTTGTTATTGCTGGCATCTACAATTGTGGCTGGTACTGCTGATGCACATAATGCGATTCGATTGGGAATTGGTTTATTTCTACTTGGCTTGGGTTGGTCTTGCACTCTTATTGCTGGTTCTGCACTCTTATCTGAATCGGTAGATGTTGAGATGAAACCTGCCTCACAAGGTGCCAGCGATTTAGTAATGAATTTGATGGGCGCTGGTGGTGGCGCGTTAGCTGGCGTAATCATTGGAACTCTTAGTTATGGTTGGCTCTGTGCATTTGCCGCGATTCCAGTTACAGCGCTTGGCGCTTGGTCATTAAATAAGAAATGACCCGCGCTCGTAGATTTCACCCAGCTTGGTTTGCATCTGGCGTAGTTTTCTTAACGCTTATGGCAACAGCTGGATTTCGCGCCACACCATCTGTATTAATACTTCCGCTCGAAGATGATTTTGGTTGGAGCCGTTCAACTATTTCATTTGCAGTCAGTATAAATGTTTTGCTTTATGGTTTAACAGCGCCATTTGCCGCAGCTTTAATGGATCGATTTGGAATTAGGCGAGTAGTAATGGGTGCGTTAACCACTATTGGTACCGGCGCACTTTGCACAATTTGGATGACTAAACCTTGGCACCTAGTTGTACTTTGGGGCGTTGTTGTCGGAATTGGTACTGGATCGATGGCCTTAGTTTTTGCTGCTTCAGTTGCTAACCGATGGTTTGTTAAAAAAAGAGGTTTAGTTATAGGAGTTTTAACGGCAGCTACTGCCACTGGCCAACTTATTTTCTTGCCAGGTTTAGCAACGCTCGCAACTGATTATGGTTGGCGTCGCGCTGCCGTGACTGTTGCAAGCGGTGCATTCATTATGGTGCCGCTGATATTTTTATTTTTAAAGGAGAGCCCAGCTTCTATTGGATTAAAACCGTATGGAGCAGATGCAAATTGGGTTGAGCCTATAAAATCAACAATCAATCCAGCGCGATTAGCAATTAATAGTTTGCAAGAGGCGCTGCCAAAGAAAGATTTCTGGTTACTGCTTGCCTCGTTTTTTGTTTGTGGACTATCTACTAGCGGCCTTGTTGGAACCCATCTAATTCCTGCTGCACATGATCACGGCATGGTTGAAGTAACGGCAGCGAGTTTGTTAGCGTTAATTGGAGTATTTGATGTTGTTGGCACAGTTTTTAGCGGTTATCTGACAGACCGAATTGATCCAAGAAAGCTACTCTTCTTTTATTACTTCTTACGCGGATTATCGCTATTCCTATTACCTTCAATACTTTTCTCAACTGTGCATCCAGCAACGCTAATTTTCATTATTTTCTATGGTCTTGATTGGGTTGCAACAGTGCCACCAACGATCATGTTATGTCGAGCAGTTCTAGGACCAGATCGTGCAACGGTGGTTTATGGTTGGGTATTTGCAGCACATCAAGTTGGTGGATCGATTGCGGCATTTGCGGCGGCGTTAATAAGAGTTAAGTTCGGCGATTACGCATTGGCTTTCTATATTTCTGGAGTAATGTGCGTAATCTCTAGTTATTTAGTGCTTCAGATTGGAAAGAAAAGTGTCCGAACTTAATTTCTATGATCGCATAGGCGGGCACGCGACTTTTGAACAATTAGTTTCACACTTTTACGCGCTAGTTGCCATTGATCCAATCTTGCGCCCAATGTATCCAGATGGTGATTTCAAAGAAGCGGCCGAGCGATTAATGATGTTCCTTGAGCAATATTGGGGCGGACCAAATACTTATTCAGAGCAACGTGGCCATCCAAGACTGCGCGCACGCCATGCACCATTTCACATTGCATCGCCAGAGCGCGATGCGTGGCTTCGAAATATGAAATCCGCGGTTGATGAGTTAAAAGTTGACGCAACTTTAAAAGCTGAACTTTGGAACTATTTAGAGATGGCAGCTAATAGTTTAGTTAATCAAGCTGACTAGCGTTTTTTCTTAGATTTATTTCCAACTTTTAGAATTTCACCATTACGTAAATACCAAAGCGTTCCTTTTTTATCTCGAACTGTTGTAATCCGAAGACCAACGTTCTCAACAATTCCCTCAACATCAAGCACATTTATTTCATCGCCTACGCCATATTGATCTTCAACCAACATAAATATTCCAGAGAGTACATCGCGCACAATTGTTTGCGCACCAAGTCCAAGTGCAACACCAATTACGCCAGCCGAAGCAACAAGTGGACCTAGATCTAGACCAAGTTGACCGAGCACCATGGTTGAAGTAATTAACCAAATAGTTGCATTTGCGCTGCTGCGTAATACTGAGCCAGCAGTTCGAGCGCGTTCTCGTTGCCGTTCAAGCGAACGATTTGGTCCAGGAACTAAATCAGCTTCTGCGATTTTATTTATCGCCCTCGAAATTGCGCGACCGGTACTCTTTTGGATAATTAACGCAACAATCAGAATCAGGGCTATCCGCAATGGGGCGCCAGTGAACCAATCGATGACAGACTGCACGTTCTCGTTCATTTCATGGCGACTCTAATGGAAGTTCATCGAAAATCCATACAAATCAGGACTGATTCAGGCAGGATTACCCCACGGCGCGAGCCACGCGCTGGACGGAGGGGAATTTTTCGTGCAAAGCGTTACTAACAGAAGAACTTTGGTTCTCAACGCCACCTATGAGCCACTAGGTGTCGTTTCTGATAGACGCGCGTTAATTTTAGTTTTAAATAATCGTGCAACCACAATAGAAGAATCCGGAATAGTTTTACATTACACATCTGGTTCAGTAGAACTTCCAGCGGTAATTAAATTAAATAAATTTGTGAGAATCCCTTATCGTCACGCTGTACCACTTTCACGACGCGCAATATTTGCACGCGATGGTGGTCGCTGTGTTTATTGCCAAGCTACTGCGACATCAATTGATCACGTAATACCACGATCTCGTGGCGGCGGTCACAATTGGGAGAATGTAGTTTCAGCTTGCCATCGTTGCAATCATTTGAAAGCTGATAAACATTTGAAGGAACTTGGTTGGAAACTTCGTTCGTTACCTCGCGAACCAGTTGGTGCTGCATGGCGAATTCTTGGCACTGGTCGCGCCGAAAGTAATTGGATTCCCTATTTGGAACCATTTGGCGTTGTTGGCGCTACTGCGTAGTATTTGCACATGCTAATTAATTTCGCTAGAGCGGTTCAAGAAGATGGCACCATTGCCGGTGATCCATTGACTGCAATTCAGATTTTTTTATATTTCTTTGTAGGTCCAACAGCTGCATTTCTAATAATCGCGGCGCTCTCATGGGCAGCAAGCGGTAAAAAGAAAACGGGTAAGCAAACCGATAGTTCACTTACCCGAATCGAATAGCTATTTATCTTTAGCTTGTACTTTTAAGGCGCGCTCTAAGGAATCTCTAGCTTCAGCAACGTGGCGACGTAACGATGCATGTCCATCTTTTCCAGTCACATCCAACCAATAGTTAGCTTTATCGAGCGTGCTTTGGCTCGTTAAATACATTGGGAATAGGCCATCGATAATCGTGGTCGATTCTTCATACGACTTATTGGCCCAAGTATTAAGTAACAATTCAAAATACTTATCTACATAAGGTACTTGAAGCGCCCGATGCATTGGTCGGGAGAAACCGCGGATAATTGAAACTCGAGTCCAACTTGTTAGATCATCTTCAACAGCGCGTTTCCACGCTAAGGCTTTAGTCGATGCATCTGGGAATGCCGCAATTGCTACCTCATGCGAAAGTTGACCGGTCAAAGTGTTGTCGCGCAGAAGTTCAGCATCAACATCAGCTCGAGTTGCAAGGCCACGTTCCACGAGCGCAATTAAAAGTAGCCAACGCAAGTCTGTATCTATTTTTAGACCGGTTAACTTTCCATCGAGTAGATCTTTAATTCTGGCACCTTGCGCAGGCGTGTGAGCCAAGGCGGCAAAACCTTTAGCAAATTGCAGTTGGTGATCACTTTCTGGAGTTGCCGCATCTAATAAATCTACGAGAGTGGCTGCAATTCGATTGCGCAACCCATCTCGATTCTCTTCGTTCGCGTAGAGTTCTACCGTAGTTGATAGTTGTGCAATCAACATCGTAACAATCGTGATATTAGTTTCACCAGGCAAACCAGCGATTGCAATATCAACAAAATCAGAAGCTGAAATTTCAGCATCACGAAGCATGTCCCACGCTGCGCTCCAACAAAGTGCGCGGGCTAAACCATCATCGAGTTTGCCAAGATGCGCTTTAAGTGTTGCAACAGATCGCTCATCGAATCGAATTTTTCCGTAACTTAAATCGCGGTCATTAAGAAGTAATAGATCTGCGATTTTTTCGCCTGTTAAACCTTTTACTTCAGTAAGCGCACCAGCAACATCAAGTTCAACAGATTTTCTAAGTTTTAATGATGTTCCAACTAAATCGTATAGTCCAACGGCCATACGGTGAGGTCGAAGTTCGGTTGAACCGAGCGGCATAGTTGGAGCCTCTTGAATTACAGATATCGAAGAGTAAGTATCACCGCTGATTTCTAACTTAGGACGAAGTGTGTTTACGCCTGAAGTTTTTAACCAAGTATCAACCCATGGTTTTAGATTACGACCACTTGTAGCGGTTAACTCATTTAATAAATCATCCAAAGTTGTATTTTTGAATGCGTGCTTAGCAAAATACTTTTGCAAACCTGAGATGAAATTATCTCTGCCGACGTGAGCTACCAATTGATGCAGCGCGGAAGCACCTTTTGCGTATGAAATTCCATCGAAATTTGCTTTCACGGTATCGATATCGATCATGTCGGTAGCGATTGGGTGAGTGGAGCTCAATTGATCTTGGCGATATGCCCAATTCTTTCGTTCAGTATTAAATCCAGCCCAAGCATCTTTAAATCTGGTTGCTTCAACAAGCGCTAAATATGAAGACCATTCAGCAAAAGATTCATTTAACCAAAGGTCATCCCACCATTTCATTGTGACCATATCGCCGAACCACATATGTGCCATCTCGTGCAATATTGTGTTGGCACGGGCGCTATACATTCGTTCGGTTACTTTAGATCTAAACACCAATAAATCTTCGCGGAATGTTACGGCACCGGCATTTTCCATTGCACCCCAGTTAAAATCAACAACTGCGATTTGGTCGTATTTTTCAAACGGATAAGCCAACCCAAATACATTTTCAAAATAAGCAAAGCCTTGTTTGGTGATTAAGAAAACATCGTCTGAATCTAAAAATTCAAATAAAGATTTGCGGCAATAAATACCAAGTGGAATAGTTTTCTTGCCAACATAAGTATCATGAATATGTGCATACGGTCCTGCAATTAATGCATATAAATAAGTTGGAAGCAGTGGTGTAGTTTCAAATTCCCATTTGCTTTTACTGCCGCCTAAATCTGTCTTACTCTTTTCAAGATTATTAGAAATTACTTCCCAATGGCTTGGAGCTATTGCAGTCAGTGTGAATGTTCCTTTTAAATCTGGTTGGTCGAAGCAAGGAAACATGTTTCTAATAAATGCAGTTTCGCCTTGTGAGTATAAATATACTTCCTTATCAACCGGGTCGACCGAACGTTGTAATCCTTCGCCGCTCTTAGAATAAATTGCCTCTATCTCCAAAACTAATTCATTTGCAGCTAAGAGGTTTTTCAAAAACACGGTTTCACCATCGAAATTAGAAACATCAACCGCTTGGCCGTTAAGAGTTGCGGAGATTATCCGCTTACCGACCGCGTCGATGAATGAGTTGTAACCGGGCTGGTTGCATTCAAATTTCACAATTGTCTTAGCAATAAAGGTCTCTTCGCCATTGGTTACATCGATGGTTACGTCATAACTTGCGACCTTTAGATGGGAAGAGCGCTCTAGCGCTTCGGCTCGCGAAATATTTATACCAGGCATGGGTTCCTCTCGAATTTTGGAAATCCTACCGAATAAGAGATGGCAGGCTTAACCACTATGAAACCCATGAATGACCGCCTTCCTTCGATCCGTAGTTACACCCTTCGCGGAAATCGAATGACGACAGCGCAAGCGGAAGCCATTACAAAACTTTCCGAGAGATTCTGTTTAATCTCGGATAGCCCAATTACACCAATCGAATTATTTCCAAACTCAAAAGAAGTTATCGTCGAAGTTGGCAGCGGCATGGGAGAAGCAACTGCGTTAATTGCTGCGCGATTTCCCGATACTGGATTTATTGCAATAGAAGTTCATAAACCTGGAATTGGTGCATTACTAATTAAAATTGCAGAAAATAGTATTTCAAATCTTAAATTACTTGAAGATGATGCAACGGTTGCAATCCGCGAATCTTTTCCAGATCGCTCGATTAACGCATTCCATATTTTCTTTCCAGATCCTTGGTCAAAAGTTAGACAACGTAAGCGTCGAATTATTCAAACGTCATTTTTAGATACGCTTGCTATTAAATTGAAAACACAAGGCAGAATCCACATTGCAACTGATTGGCAAGATTATGCAAATTATATTAAGAGAGTATTTTTAGAACATGCAGCATTCGAAGGCGGGATTGTGGAGCGCCCAGATTGGCGCCCGCTTACTAAGTTTGAAGGAAAAGGGTTACGAAAAGATCATAACGTCACAGATTTTACTTACACCTTAAAAAGTTAAAGCTTTCCATCTCGTTCGTACTTGCTCAGTAAATTAATCCTTCTAACATGGCGCTCATCACCTGGAAAAGATTCAGCTAAGAAAGTATCTACAAGCTCTAAACAGAACTCTTCGCTATGCATACGACCACCAATAGATATGACATTAGCATTATTATGTTCCCGAGCTAATTTGGCAGTTTCGATGCTCCATACAAGTGCTGCTCGAATTCCTTTTACTTTATTTGCGGCCATTTGTTCACCATTGCCAGAGCCGCCCAGAACAATGCCAAACGAACCAGGATCACTTGCTACTCCTTGCGCACATGGAATACAGAAGACCGGATAGTCATCTAGCGCGTCATAAATATGTGGTCCGTGGTCAATCACGGTATGACCATTACTTTCTAAATGCTTAACAATCACATTTTTGAAATCCAGACCTGCGTGATCGCTACCAATGTGAATTCTCATAGCGGTACTCTCTCAAACAAAAAGAAGAACCGCTGCACTCGAAACAGCGGTTCTTCTTTTTATTGTTATCCCGTTCTTACCTACCCTAGGAGGAATTAAGACTTTATGGTCGACCGTGCCCTTTACCCATGCCGTGACCTTTACCCATGCCCTTGCCCATTCCTGGACCACGAACTTGGTTAACTCTTTCGGTTATGTGTTCGGTTAGGTTTGCCTTAAATTTGATTGCTTGATCTGCTGTTAATTTTCCTGAAGTAACAGCGGCATCAATCTCTTTTGTTTCCGCTGCAACTAGTGCGGTAATTAGTGCGGAAGTTTTGCTTCCTGCAATTGTTGCAAGAGATTCGCCTGCTTGTAGACGAGTCTTAAGTGTTGCAACATCAATTCCGATTGTTGAAGCAATTAACGTTTGTTTAGCAGTTTTCTCGACAGTTCGTGCTGTGTTATCTGCACTTCTACCATCTTTCCCGCCCATGCCATGTGCTGAAGCAATTCCAGCCGTGCCTAATGAAAGAATAACTCCAGTAGCGATTGAAGCTGCTACAAATTTCTTCTTCACTATTTCTCCTAATCACTATTTCAAACGCTTTGCGTCTGATGGCCTTATATAACTCATAAACCCTGTGGCGATAGTCGAGTTTTCCTTAAAGTCAGGTGTGAATAATGGGCAGAAACCTCAAATTTACGCTCAATGAAATCAAACTGAAAGAGGAGAATCCTCTTTCCCTCCTAATAGGAGCGGGGGCACTCTACTAATTGGATCTCCCCATTCATGGGGAAACTTAGCCCCCAAGGAGTGGGTCGCGATGAATACCAAAACAAGAAATTACATTCTTTTCACCATTTTAATTTTCGTCCTATTTGCAACGCAAATAACTGCAACTGCAAACGCAGGTACTTCATTATCAAAATCATTTAAAGCTGCAGGTAGAACTGCATCCGCAATTCCAACAATGTTATTAAGCGGCAGCGGTTCACCTTCGGCATCAGTTGGGATAAATGGTGATTTCTATATTGATATAAAAACTTTTAATCTATTTGGTCCAAAAGTAAACGGAAAGTGGCCGATTCCAATTAGTTTAAAAGGACCAACAGGTTCCATGGGCCCGCAAGGTGTTGATGGGAAAACTGGTTCAACTGGATCGGTAACAAATGGAAGTACAGGCGAACAAGGTCCGCAAGGCCCGCAAGGTGAAAAAGGTGCACCAGGAGAAATCGGTCCACAAGGTGCAACCGGTGCGACGGGAAGCAATGGCGCAACTGGCGAAAGAGGTGCAACTGGATCTTCAGGTGGTTCTGGGCC
>CAZWBQ010000024.1:0-11252 GCA_964632545.1 uncultured Bifidobacterium sp.
CCGCCAGCTTCATGCACAATAATTGCTGCGGCAAGGTGATCAATTGGGCTGAAATGTCCGATAACTGCACCAACACCACGATTAGCGGCTACGCCATTCAAAGTTAAGGTTCCGGATCCCATAATTCGCATAGTGCAGAAGTTTTTCGCAAGTTCATCAAGTAGCCCAAGCATTCCGGGCCAAGGTTGATATGCAGCTAACTCTGTAGAAACTATTCGACTGCTCAGCGGATTATCTATCCCAATTAAATTTTCAACTTTGAGTGGCTTGCCATTTAATTTTGCACCTTTGTCTTTTGCTGCTTCATATAGTTCATCGCGCCATGGATCAATTACGATTCCAAGTAATGGCGTGCGATTAAAAGCTAGCGCAAGTGAGAATGAACTCCAGGGCATGCGGTTTGCAAAATTTGTGGTGCCATCAATTGGGTCTAAATACCAAGCAGGCTGATCGGCAAGATAGGTGCCGCCCATCTCTTCGCCCACGAAATTATGGCCAGGAAAATTTGCCGAAATTACTTCTCGAACATGAGCTTCAATCATCACATCGATCTCGGTAACAATGTCTGCTGGATTTTGTTTCAATTCAATTTTTCCTGGGTCCATCGATTTTGCAACTAAAATCGCCCATTTTCCAAGATCTCTGGCAACTACTAGAGCGCGATCTAGGTCAATATCCGCAGCGCTCTTCTCATTCTTTGATACTAGTTCTGGTTCGCTAAGTACTCGCTTTAATAGCGCAAGCTCATTAGTAGTTACCGAATCAATTCCGATGACTTTTGCCCAACGCATTGTGGCTTCATCATCAACGGTCCAAATTGAAACTTTACAACCAAGCGCATGAATAGCTTCGACTTTGCTCTTGGTTAAGAATGAATAGTGGGAATTTATGAAAGTAGGTTTTAGTTCAGCAATATCTGCAGCAGTCAAAGTTGCATTAACATTCCAAGGCATCCAGATATTAGCGCTCTCTGAAAGGGAGCGAATTATCTGCATTCCTTCTAGATTTCCGCACCAATAAATAGTTGCGCCACTCTTTGATGCAACTTCAAAAGCTAATTTTGCTGGATCGCTCTCTTCCATATCTATCATCAAGACAGATTTAGAGTTCTCAAAGAGTGGCAATACATCGGAAAGCAGCGGCACTTTATTCTCACCTGCCCCTAGTTCAGAAATTTCTGCCCATGTAACTTCCGAAACTTTTTTATCTAAACCCCAGAGCCGTTCAAACGTTGGGTCATGGATTACAACCACTTTGCCATCTTTAGAAATCCGCACATCGATTTCAACTACTGCAGCACCAGCATCAATCGCAGATTTAATTGCAACGATTGTGTTTTCTCGGAAGCGACTAGAATCGCCACGATGTGCAGAAATATTAGTTGAGTTAGTGGACATTAAAATTAAGCAACTCTTACTAGCTTGCCATCCCGATAAATAAGCGCTTTAGTGATGTTGGCAAACCCGGCATCGCCAGCTTTGGGAACTTCGCTAGAAACAAATGCGCGTAGCTCTGCATCGTTACGTTTTAAATAGACTTCATAAAAATGTCCACGCGGCACAACTAAAGTGACGGTTGCGGCGACGCTGCCAGGCACTTGGTTTTTGCTAAAGAAAACATCTTCTGGGCGAATTCCAATTACATCGCTGCCTGCAGAAATTGCGCCGTTTTCATAGGATCCAGTAACTCGATTAAGTGAACCAATGAAATTAGCAACATATTCAGTTTGTGGAGAATCATAAAGTTCTTGCGGCGTGCTGAATTGTTCAATACGACCGTTATTCATAACGGCAATTCGATCCGAGATTGAAAGTGCTTCATCTTGATCGTGCGTCACAATAACTGTAGTAATGCCGAGTCTGCGTTGCAGCTCGCGAATATCTTCACGAACTTTAACTCGCAATTTTGCATCTAAGTTTGATAGTGGTTCATCAAGCAGAAGTATGTCTGGCTCTTGTACAAGAGCGCGAGCTAGCGCAACGCGTTGTTGCTCGCCACCAGATATTTGAGCAGGACGAGAATCTTTATGGTGCATCAAATTAACTACTTCAAGGACGTCGTGAACCCGTTTTTCAATTTCAGATTTCGACATCTTTCTCACCTTTAACGGGTAAGCCACATTCTTAAAAACTGTCATATGTGGCCAGAGCGCATAATTCTGGAAGACCATCGCACTTGGTCGCTTCTCTGGACCAATTTCAGTGACATCTTTTCCGGCTAAGAAGACTTTCCCAGATTCCGGAATTAAAAACCCTGCGATCATGCGAAGTGTGGTGGTTTTTCCGCAACCAGATGGACCGAGTAGTGAAACCATCTCGCCCTTGTTAACCACAAGGTTTAAATCATCGATGATTACTCTTCCACCTAATATTTTTCGGAGGCCGACGAGCTCTAGACCTTGCCCTGTTTGATTAGCCATTGCTATCTGCTCACTTTCATCATTTGATTTGGAATCCTTCAGCCAATTGGCCACCGATGATGTGCTTACGCGCTAAACCAATTAAAAGTACAGATGGAATTGTTAAAAGTATCGAAAATACTGCAGTCACTTGGACTGGGTAAGTTTCCACAATCGCATACATAGACGTCGGCATTGTGTAGATAGTTGGCGCACCTACTAAGAAGGTGCCTTGTGCCTCATCAAATGAATAGATAAAGGACATCACCATTGCTACCAAAATTCCAGGCATTGCCATTCTTAAGGTGATGGTGCGGAAAACTCGGAATTTACCAGCGCCTGCATCTCGGGCAGCCTCTTCTAAAGATTTTGGTACTGCAGCAAATGCAGCTGCAGGAATCCAAGTCATAAAAATAATTGTTCCAAGTACTTGCACGATAATCACACCAACAACTGTTCCCATCAAGTTTAAGAAGTAATAAAGCGTTGCAATCGTTGCGAATAAACCAATCTTGGGGAATGCGTTGGATGCGAACATCATAATTAGGAAAGTTCTACGGCCCCAGTAGTTATATCGAGCAGATGCGTAGGCAGCGGGGAGACAGATTACCGCCGACACTAAAACTACAATTGGAGAGATAATAAATGAAGTTTTCATTGCTGTAACAAGTGCCGAAACTTCGAATACTTTTCGGAACCAATCCAGAGTCCAACCAGTTGGCTGGTAGCTTGGGAAAAGCCATTCGACTGCAAAAGCGTGAATTGCTAACCAAACTAGCGGCCCAACGATCAAGAGCAACATGAAAATTGAGAAAACTAAAAGAATCGCTTTAACACCAATCGATTTAGTATGGAGATTTAACGGCTGAACATCATTAGCCATCAGACTCGTCCACTCTCTTTAGCACTTCGGAAATTTGCCCAGATGTAGAAAACTGCGATTCCAGATGCGGCGGCAAAAACTATAAATGCCATAACGATTGATTGTTGCGGGCGATTATAAGCAGTGAAGAAGTTAGTTATCTCAACACCAAACATCGTTGGTTGATTAGGCCCTAAGAAGAATGGAATAGTGAAGGATCCCAAAACGCCAATTGAAGTAAACGTTGCAACAATTATTATTGGAATTAAAGCTAATGGCAGCATCACAGTTCTAATAATTGTGAAAAGTCCAGCTCCGGCATCTTGGGCAGCCTCAATTAAGGCATTTGGTATTGATTGAAATCCAGAAGTTATCAAGAGAATCGCAAATGGTAGAGAGGTCCAAATTGAGCCGATTATTACCGCAAGCATTGTTGAAGTTATCTGTGGAACATCCACTCCAAATGAATGGAAAATAGTTCGATAAAGTCCAGCACTTCCGTAAAAGGTATAGAGCGCCCAAGAAGAAATAACGACAGGGATAAATAGTGGAGTTAGTGAGAGCCCGGTTAATACAGATGAAAGTTTTCCGCCACGTAATCTTTGTAGTAAACCAATTCCGATTGCAAATAATAAGACAAAAACAGTTGCGACAAATGAAACGATCAATGTGGTTTTTAAATCGCCGGCAAATCTTGGGTCAGCAATTACATCTTTATACGCTTGTAAGGTAAATAACTTGCCATCTCGGCCTCTAACGTCTTGGCCAATAATTGAAATTACTTCGTTGAGACCACCGGTATAACCAATTGAAAGAAAAAATGCTAACCCAATTGGTAACCCAATGAATGTGCCGAGCACCAAAATCGGTGGCAAGGCCATAACGAAACCAAGAACGGAGAGCTTTGAGTCTTTCGACCCAAAGCTCTCGTTAGCGACTTGGTTTGTAGCCGCAGCGCTCAATCTATTTACTTGCCAGGAACTTCAAGCGCCCATTGATTTTTGAAATCAGTTGCGTTGCTTGAAAGGTATCCAGGACGAAGTGTTGAGATATCTGTACCAACGGCAAATTTGCCTTGGTTTGCTTCGCTCAACAGCGTTACTGGAATTACTGGATAACCATTAAGTGATCCACCAACGATTATGTTCTGCGCTGCTGGTGAAAGTACCCAGTTAACGAATTTCTGAGCAGCAACAGTATTACGAGAAGTCTTTGGAATACCGAAAAATGCTGGTCCGCCAGTCAAAGCAGGTTCACTGATTTGAGCAACTTTCCAATAACTTGGGATAGTTCCAGCTTTTAGACCGCTGAGGAATTGATCTGACCATACAGTTCCCATGTCGATTGATCCATTAGCAATTAATGAAAGAGTCGCAGCATTGTTTGATGGATAGGTTCCATTTTTGCCGTATGTGTATGGGTTAAGTGACTTAAGCAAGTCAAAACCTTGCTTCCATTTAGCTTGAAGTGGCTTATTAATTTCTGTAACTAATGTTTTGCGTTCCGCATCTGTTAAATATTTATCTACCACAGTTTGCGCGAATGCATATCCACTACCGCCGCCAGATGGCACGTTATATGTGAAACGACCTGGGTTGGCCTTGATCCAAGTGATCAATGTATCAAGAGTCTTTGGTGGTGTTTCAACTACTTTGGAGTTGTAAGCCAACAGCACTGTAGATGCACGGTATGGGACGCCACCTTTGCTTAATGCAATTAATGAAGCAGGTACGTTTGCGAGGTTGGGGATTCGAGATGTTGATGGAATCGTTAAATAGCCAGATAGGCCCAACTGTTGCACGAATCCAGCATCAATTACATCGAAACCAGCATCTTGCTTTAACTTGGTTGCGGCAATGATCTTTGCAAGAGTTAGCGCATCATTTTTACCGTGAAGGTCGAATGAAGAAAGGTCTACATTGTAATTTGGGTTAGCTTTTTCAAAAGCTGGAATTAATTCCTTTAAGTACAAGTTTTCAACGTTTGTATCAGCAGATACATAAAGTCGAACTTGAAATACTGCTGCATGGCTCGTAGAAGCAGTGAAACCAAGTGTGGCTACTGCTAATCCAGCCGCTGCAAGTACTGAAATGAGTTTGTTCTTGCGCACTAAAGTGCCTCCTCCAAATGATAAGGAATAGACCGGATGTCGATTTCCTTCAAACTGGTAGACACTAAATTACGCACCCCAAGGTGCGAGGTCAAGGCGAAAGGCACTTACTTCCTCTTAAACGCGTGAATTATCCATTAACAATCGATGTCAAAAAAGCAATACTCTCTCGAACGGCCATGATTGGCCCAGAACCAGCCGCCGGGGCGTTGCTCAACATCACATCTTGCTCCAGCACTAGTTTTCCTTGGTAATCAATGCCATCCAAAAAGCTAATTACTTCAGAAATTTGGGCATCTCCATTACCTAATGGTTTATACATTCCGTTTTTAACTTCAGTTGAATATGTAGAAGTTCGATTTTGAATTCGAGCGGCAGCAGTTGCATCACAATCTTTTAAGTGCACATGCTTAATTCGTGAACCTGCGCGTTTAGCGATATCTAATGGCTTCCCACCGCCAACCACAATGTGGCCAGTATCAAGACATAAGTTGATATCAGTTTCATTTAGCAAGAAATCTAAATCATTTGGCGTTTCAAACATGGTTCCCGCATGTGGATGTAACACCATTTGCAGTCCAAATTCTTTGGCAATTTCAGTAATCATTGGTAGCGACTCTGAAAAAACCGCTTTTGCTTCGGCATCCATTGGATCACGGGAATCGTATTCACCATCTTCTGCAGGCGTAGCTAAGACGAAATTTCCCGCATTTAGCTCGGCTAAAACTTCTGCTTGGCGACGCGCTCGGTCATATGAAGCTTTCAGGCGATCTTTTTTATGCAGGACTATTGGCACAAATGCGCCACATAAATCTAAACCATGTCCATCTAAAACTCTTGCTAACTCTTTAGCATCTTGTGGCAGATATCCATCTGGGCCTAACTCAGTTGCAGTAATTCCACATTCACGCATTTCGGTTAATACACGGTCAACTTCTAATTGATAACCCCAACCATTAGCTTCGCAAACGCCCCATGAAATTGGCGCGCCGGCTAATTGTTTACTTAGATCCAATTAAATTTGCTCCAACGACCAGGCTTTAACGCCACCTAAAATTCCCGCAGTATTTGAAACAATTACTACGTCATCTCCCAAAACTTGTAGTACCTCCGTGCGAATACGACGGGAATTGCCGCCACCGATATAAAGGCGATCCCAATGAAAAACTTTTCGAAGGTCTTCAACCATCATTCGAATTCGACGCGACCAGAATAAATCCCCCAAACGGCGAAGTTCGGTCTCGCCAATCCATGTGTCATAAGTAGTGTTTCGACGTACTGGAGCCATCGACATTTCAAAATGTGGCGCAAGTTTTCCACCATCAAACATTGAGAAACCAAGTCCCGTTCCAAGCGTGATTACAACTTCTAAACCAGATCCGTTAATTACGCCAGCTCCATGTACTTCAGCATCATTTAAAACGATTGCGGGCTTTTTGAAATGTTCCGCAAACGCACGTTGAATATCGAAACCTTTCCATTGTTTTTCTAGCTCTGGTTCAATTCGAGTGCGTGGCCCTTTTGCATTTATGTAATGAGGAGTATGTACCACAACGCCATGCCGCAACATACCTGGCATGCCAACTGTTAATCGATCAAATTTTGGCAAACCTTTTGAAATGTCATCAATAGTTTCAATTAAATGTGTGGGTGAAAGTGGATAAGGAGTAGGTACTGCTATTGGCTGCGCGTGCAAAGTTCCAGCGCTATCAAGTACTGAACCTTTGATGAACAACCCACCGCAATCTATGGCAAGAGTCATCGCGCTGGTTGAATTCATCTCCATGTATATATCCAAGCAAAATCTCGTTCAGAAAGATAATCGGAGTGCTCGGGATATCTTTGCCACGCACATATCGGTAGAATCCACACATGTTGGACCTCCTCACAATTGGCAGAATAAGCGTTGATTTATATGGTCAAGAAGAAGGACATGGCTTATCTGATCCACAAACTTTTCAAAAGTCTGTAGGGGGAAGTCCTACAAATGTTGCGATTGGTACCGCTCGATATGGCCATAAAACCGCAGTAATTACCGGGGTTGCAAGCGATGCGCTTGGCGAATTTGCAATTAGTGAATTAAAGAAATTTAATGTTTCAACAGAATTTGTTATTAAAACCCCAACTGGGAAAACGCCAATTGTGGTTGCCGGCATTAAAGATCCAGATAACCCTGAATTTATTTTTTATCGAGAAAGCAGTGCACCAGATACAAAAGTTGAAAATTCAGATGCGCTAACTAAAGCCGCGCAATCTGCAAAATATTTTTGGTTTACTGGATCTACCCTTTCGCAAGCGCCGCTTTCAAATACCGTGATTGGGTTGCTAAAATCACGAAGTGGCGAAGTAATTTTTGACCTTGATTATCGACCTTCTTTTTGGAGTTCTGCTGAGGCAGCATATAAAGAAATTTCTGCTGCTGTTAAGTATGCAACAATCGCGATTGGCAACTTAGAAGAGTGTGCGGTGGCTACTGGTTTACCAAAAACAACAAGCGCTGCAGAGTTTGCTGCTGCGTTGCTTTCAATGGGACCAAAGTTAGCAATTGTTAAGGGCGGCGCTACCGGCGTATTGGTAGCTCATGGAAATAGCGCGACTGCAATTCCAGGGCTACGTATAAAAACTAAATGCGGCTTAGGTGCCGGCGATGCATTTGGTGCCGGCGTAATTCATGGACTCTTATCTGGTTGGAGCCCAGAAGATTCAGTTTCCTTTGCAAATGGCGCAGGCGCTTATGTTGCCTCACAATTGATGTGCAGTGATGCAATGCCAACTGAAGCGCAAGTTCGAGAATTGATGGAGCGTTCAAAGTGAGCCAACGTTTCTTTCCCTCTAGCGCCGGCACAAAATCAATTACTCCAAAAATCGCGGGATGGCGATATTCCGGGTTACAAGTAATCAGCATTTCGGCTGGAAAAACCGATATATCGCAATACTTTTCTGGAGATATTGAAGCGGCTTTGATTCCATTAAACCTGCAAAATTTTAAAGTTACGGTTTCTGGAAATGAATTTTTAATAATCGGTAGGTTTGGAGTTTTTGTTGGTGCAAGTGATTGGGTCTATGTAGCGTCAAATGAAAACGTTGAAATAGTTACTGAAATTGCGGGAGAAATTGCAATTGCAACCGCTTCCATAAAATCAAACTTCCCAAGTTGTTACGTAGAAAAAATAAGCAAAGTTGAAATTCGTGGAGCAGGAATGGCTACTCGCGAAGTTCGTCCTTTTATGCACCCAGATGTATTTCCAGATGCAGAAAAATTGATGGCAGTTGAAGTTATTACTCCAGATGGCAATGTATCTAGCTTTCCGCCACATCGCCACGATGGCATCAAAGGTTGCGAAGTGGAAAATGAAGAAATTTACTATTTCAGAATTGGCAAGATTTCAAGTGCCCATGGCGATAGCGAAGGCTTCGGAATTCATCGCACTTATTCTGCGCCGGAAGATCCAGACTTCTTTGATGAGACCGTCACTATTCATGATGGCGATATTTACTTAGTGCCGCGTGGTTACCACGGTCCGTGCGCTGCAATGCCGGGTTATCCGATGTATTACTTAAATGTACTTGCTGGCCCGAGTTCGAAACGCACTATGGATTTTTGCGACGATCCAAACCATGCTTGGCTTAGAGATAGTTGGAAGAATCAAATCCCCGATCCCCGAGCTCCTTGGCAGGTGAAGTAATGACTTTAATGACAACATCCCAAGCGATAGTTCGCTGGTTAACTGCTCAAAAAATAATTATTGATGGTGAAGTAAAACCATATTTTGCTGGCACATTTGCAATTTTTGGCCATGGCAATGCGCTCAGCCTTGGCGATGCGCTCTCTGATTCACAAAATGAGATGAAAACTTTCCGTGGCCAGAGTGAAGAAGGCATGGGATTAGCTGCGGTTGCTTATGCAAAAGCGATGCGCCGCCAACAGTGCATGGTGGTTACAACATCAATCGGTCCTGGCGCGCTAAATGTCGTTACTGCCGCTGGTACTGCCTTAGCAAATCGGTTACCAATGTTAATTTTAGTGGGCGATACTTTTCAAAGTAGAACTCCTGACCCCGTGCTTCAGCAAGTAGAACATTTTGGGGAACCTTCCACCACAGTTAACGACGCATTTCGTCCAGTTGTTAGATTTTGGGATCGGATCACTAGCCCTTCACAAATTTTAACGGCGTTACCGCAAGCCTTAATTACCATGTTAGACCCAGCTAGTTGCGGTCCAACTTTTTTTGCGTTGCCTCAAGATGTGCAAGCAACTGCGTTTGATTTTCCGGAAGATTTTTTCAAAGTAAAAATTCATGAAATTCCAAGGCCACGTCCTGATTTATCAGAATTAAATAAATGCGTTGCTCTGATAAATAAATCAAAACGGCCAGTCTTGGTCGCTGGGGGCGGAGTTCATTACTCGCTCGCCGAAAAAGAATTAGCGGCATTTGCTAAGGAGCAACAGATTCCAGTAGTTGAAACAATGGCGGGTAAAACTTCGCTCCCTTGGAGTGATCCCCTACTTGTTGGCCCACTAGGTGTTACTGGCTCAGATCCAGTTAATGAATTGGTAAGTGAATCCGATTTAATTATTGCAATCGGTACTCGGTTGCAAGATTTTACTACTGGTTCTTGGACGCTTTTCGGTAATAAAGATATTGTGGCAATTAACGCGGCCCGTTTCGATGCTACTAAGCGAAGCGCTTTCGCTGTCGTAGGAGATGCGCTAGCAACTATTTCAGAGCTGCGAATTCAAGTTAAACCAACTGCTAGAGCGGAATGGGTAGCTCGAGCAAAGGCGCTAAAGAGCGATTGTTTGACGCTACGAAATAACCGTGAGAAATTAACCACGGAATTACCTACTTATGCTCAAGTTGTGATTGCAACCAACGAAATTGCTCGACCGGAAGATTATGTATTAACTGCAGCTGGTGGATTACCTGGTGAATTAAATAATAATTGGCTAGCTAAATCCATAGCTTCATTTGATTGCGAATATGGATTTTCCTGTATGGGCTATGAAATTAGCGGTGCATTTGGAGCAGCTATTGCGCAGAAAGATATGAAGAAGCGTGGTCGAACTATTGCAATGACTGGTGATGGTTCCTACATGATGCTTAACTCCGATATTTATAGTGCAGTGCTTCATGGATATCCATTGACTTTAATACTCTGCGATAACGGCGGCTTTGCTGTAATTTCCAGATTGCAGACCGGAAATGGTGCAGCTTCATTTAGAACTATGATTACCGAAAATGAAAATGCTGCCAGAGTAGATTTTGTAGCGCACGCAAAATCAATGGGAGCAAATACCCATAGAGTTGTGACAATTTCAGAACTAGCTAATAAATTAGCAGAAACCGCTAACTCGAAAAAAGTTGAAGTGATAGTTATTGATACCGCTCCAACAACATGGACACAAGGTGGCGCATTTTGGGAAGTCGGAGTGCCCGAAGTTTCAGATAAGAAATCAATTCAAGAAGCGCGAAATAAATTACTAAACGCTAAGAAAAATCAGCGAAAGTTCTAACTAGTAAGCGCTGCCTGAATGTTCGACATAGATACTGCTGATGCCTCTTGTGATGGTTCCCAAGCTGTATCCTGCTCGCTCATCAACCATCCAGAATAATTTAATTTATCGAGCGCAATAAATAACTCTTTAACTTTCAATAACCCAGTACCAGCTGGCACGAATAATTTTAATTCGTCTACTGCATAACCCATGGTTTCTACCGCTTTTGAGTGCATTTTCGCGAGTACTTCCCCACTGACATCCTTCACATGTACGTGAGTTATTCGATGGCCATATTCAGATACTGCTGCAACTGGATCACCGCCACCCACAATCCAATGACCAACATCTAAACAGAGCCCTATTTTTTCACTAAGCATTGCCA
>CAZWBQ010000025.1:0-10339 GCA_964632545.1 uncultured Bifidobacterium sp.
TAGGGAAATGAGGCGCAGTGATACACGTTCCGCTTAACCCGCAACGAATATCACAAGCGCTTGGCAATGAAATTGGCTACTGGCGGGTAAAGGTAATTTCGGAAACAACTTCAACTCAAAGCGAAATTAAAAATGTTTATTCACCAATTCAACATGGTGATTTGTTAATAACAGATTTTCAAAAGAACGGCAGAGGCAGGTTAAATCGTAATTTCATTGCACCACCAATGCGTGCGCTGCTTTTTTCGACTTTTTTAAAACCTGAACGCAGCAATTCGGATTGGGGATGGTTCCCTTTAATTATCGGATTATCAGTTGCAGAATCGCTTTCTGAGATAACTGGAAAATCATTTTTAACAAAATGGCCAAATGATGTGCAGCATGAGGGAAAGAAAGTTTCTGGGATTCTCTGCGAAAGTAATCAAGTTGGAATTATTGCAGGAATCGGTATAAATGTTAATTTTGCTTCATCAGAATTACCAGTTGAAAATGCATCTGCACTAAATATAATTGTAGGTAGAGTGTTTGAAAGAGAATTAGTACTTGCAGAAATTTTAAAAAAAATCTCTGCAAATTTAAAATTATGGGATCTAAAGCAAGATCAACTAATTTCTGAGAAATATTTAAAAAATTCTGCAACTATAGGAAAAAACGTAAATGTCGAACTAGGTAATGGAAATATTATTAGCGCAAATGCCATTGGTATCAGCAACAATGGCGAATTGATTTTAGATAATGGAGATGCTGTCTCGATTGGAGATGTAACGCACTTACGCTGAGGGGAATACCCACTTTCGATAGGCATAAAATCGAAAGAGCGTACCTATTCCAACTCCAATTACGTTTGCGCTGATGTTATCTGAGAGCGCGGAATGTAAATCTAAGACGTAGCGAGAAAAGGCAAGCGCTAAGGTACCGATGCCAAGTCCAACCAGGTTTAGCGCGAAAAATAACGAAACTTCTCGATGCATCTTTCCTTTTGGGCGATCTCGCCAAGTCCAGAACCGGTTGCCGAAATAGGCCACTATTATTGAGGCTATCCCCGAAATAATTGATCCGGTAAGCGGTTTTTCAGCTAATGGCGCATTAGGTATATGAACTAAGAGATTAAAGCCACCGACAGCAATTACATATGCAATCGCACCCACACTCCCAAACTTCATTAACTCATGGCGAATGTCGAGCAACCGTTTAATCATAAGTGGAGTCTAACTGTAAAATAACGTTTTACTTCGCCAGCAAGTAATCTTGCGCCATGAGTGGCGACGCAAAATTCCCGACTGTAGGGGTAATTGGAGCGGGACAATTAGCAAGAATGATGATAGCTCCTGCTATTGCATTGGGAATTAATTTAAAATTATTCGCTACTTCGAGCGAAGACTCTGCTGCAATCGCTGCTGACCATGTAATTGGAGATTTCTCAAACCCCGATGAAGTTTTAACTTTTGCTAAAACTTGCGATGTCGTGACATTTGAACATGAACTTATTCCTAACTCAATTATTAAAGTTTTGGAGAAAAACGGAATCGTAGTGAGACCAAATTCAAACGCATTTAGATATTCACAAAACAAAGCTGAGATGCGCACAATCTTACAAGAAAATAATTTACCCAATCCTAAATGGATGTTATATTCTGGAAATAACAAAGTTGAAATACCATTCCCATTAATCGCTAAATCTATTTCGGGAGGATATGACGGCCGAGGCGTTTGGGTTGTAGCTAGCGAAGCCGAGTTAAATGAAATCCTTAAAAATCAGCCAACTTTATTATTAGAAGAAAAATTAAATTTTACTTCTGAGATTGCAGTGATGGTTGCCCGTTCCCCACATGGACAGGCAGCAACATGGCCCCCAACTCTAACTCTGCAACGAGATGGAATTTGTATTCAAACTATTACGCCAGCGCCAGATTTATCGGATGAATTGCGAATCTCTGCGCAGCAACTTGCGCTAAAGATTGCAGAGGTAATAGGTCTAGTGGGCGTTTTGGCAGTGGAGCTTTTTGTTGTTGATGACCAACTAATTGTTAATGAATTGGCAGCACGCCCACATAATTCTGGGCATTGGACCATCGAGGGTTCGGTAACTAGCCAATTTGAACAACACTTAAGAGCAGTTTTAGATCTGCCACTTGGCGATACTTCTATGCGTGCCAATTATGCAGTTATGGGAAATGTCATTGGCGGCGCAAAAACCGACATGTATCGCCCATATCTCCATCTTTTTGCAAGAACTCCGTACTTAAAAGTTCATCAATATCGTAAAGCGGTTAGAGCTGGGCGGAAAGTTGGACACGTAACTGCAATTGGCAATAACCTTGCAACCTTGCAAAGTGAAGTTTCACATGCAGTTGATTATATGAACGGAGTAGTTGATGAGTAACAACTCCCGTATCGCTCTAGTTATGGGTTCAGATTCTGATTGGCCAATCATGCAAGAGGCAGCTGAAATTCTTGATGAGTTTAAAATTACTTACGAAGCTCAAGTTCTCTCAGCCCATCGCATGCCGGAAGAAATGGCTAATTTTGCTAAGCAGGCCAGATCTAATGGTTTTGAAGTGATAATTGCTGGCGCAGGTGGCGCTGCACATCTTCCCGGGATGATTGCATCGCAAACCACCCTGCCAGTTATTGGCGTACCAGTTTCGCTAAAAACTTTAGATGGAATGGATTCATTATTATCAATTGTGCAAATGCCGGCTGGAATTCCAGTTGCCACTGTTGGAATTGGTAATGCTAAGAACGCTGCATTGTTGGCACTTAGAATTCTTGGCGCGAGTGATGCCGATATTGCAAGAGCTTTAGAAAACTACTCTGTTAAGTTACACGATGCTGCAATTGAAAAAGGCAGAAACTTACAAACTAAACGGAGCCAGCGAACTGGCTTTTAGTCTTGGTGCGTCCTACCTAACGCTCTAAATTTCCAGCCAGCAGATAACCATTTTTCACGGTCTAAATGATTTCGGCCATCAATTATGATTGCACTCTTAACTAATTTCTTAGCAGCAACCGGATCTAAGTCCTTGAACTCTTGCCACTCAGTCAAGTGCAAAACTAAATCTGCGTCCTTCAAGCATTCAACGGTAGTTTTGGCAAAGGTAAGTCGGGGGAAACGTGTTTGGGCATTTGCGTTCGCTTTTGGATCATAAATGATTACATCTGCGCCAGCAGCATGAATTTGCGCTGCGATATCGAGCGCAGGAGAGTCCCGAACATCATCGCTATCAGGTTTAAATGCAGCACCTAAAACTGCGATGCGCTTACCTTTTAAATCCTCAGTTAAGTCAGCGCGTACTAAATCGATCATTCGTTCTCTAGCACGTAAATTAATTGCATCGATTTCGCGTAAGAACTCTAAAGCTTGTCGAGCGCCAAGTTCATCGGCGCGGGCCATAAATGCTCGAATATCTTTTGGTAAACAACCGCCACCAAAACCTATGCCAGCTTGTAAAAATCTAGAACCAATTCTTGGGTCGTAACCAATCGCTTTTGCTAAAACCGTTACATCACCTGCTGCAGCCTCGCAAACTTCAGCCATTGCATTGATAAATGAAATTTTTGTTGCTAGGAAAGAGTTAGCGGCAACTTTAACTAGTTCTGAGGTTGGCAAATCTGCCCGAATCCATGGAATTCCAGTTTCTAGAAGTTGTGCATATACCTCTTTGAGAATATTTTCAGCTGAATCATTTGTAACGCCAACGACTAATCGATTTGGGCGGAGCGTATCTTCGACGGCAAATCCTTCACGTAAGAACTCTGGATTCCATGCTAGATCGGCATCCGGGTTAGCTGCTTTAAGTCGATTTAATAAACGCTGCGCAGTTCCTACTGGGACAGTGGATTTACCAACAACTAGTGAACCTTTCTTGGCATGTGGTGCAACTGCATCTAAAGCTGCATTAACGTAAGTTAAATCAGCGGCCAAGCTTCCTTTTTGCTGTGGTGTACCAACGCAAATAAAGTGCACATCACAATCTTTAATTGCAGAAAAATCAGTAGTAAATTTCAAACGTCCAGAATTCACTTCTTGCTCTAATAATTCTTCTAATCCTGGCTCGTAAAATGGAACTTTACCCATGGATAGCGCTGCAACTTTTGCAGGTTCCACATCAACGCCAACAACTTCAAAACCTAGAGAAGACATTGCAGCAGCATGGGTAGCACCGAGGTAACCGGTTCCAATTACTGAAAATTTAAGCACTTACAGATCTCCTTTGATTAACTTCAGCTAGTTTACTTGAGCGACCCGCATGGGTTTTCTTCAGCGGTTCGAGTCTTAAATTTATCTACAATTGAAGGAGAAGCCGATGGTGAAGCTGAGGGCTTCACCTCATCTATTATCGCTTGATCCTCTTTTAAGCGCTGCCATAATTCTGGCGCAAGTACTGGATCCCACAACACAGCAGAGGTAACACCGTGCGCGTTGTAATTATAAAACTTTAAAGGAACCGTCAAAGTTCTTACTTTTGAAGCGGATAAATTACGTAATTGTTTGCCAAGGGTAAGCAAATCGCCTTTATTTAGCGCGTTATCAGTTGTTACTGCAGCAAGGGCAGAGTTTAGAAAGCTAACAAGTTTTATTGGATTCAGTAACACGCCAGCGCTCGTGGCTTTTCTCAGCACTGCGCTCATAAATTGTTGTTGTCTTTGCATGCGACCTAAATCACCCATTCCATCAAAGTCTCTAGTGCGTACATATTTCAACGCTTCAATTCCATCAAGAGTGTGAACTCCTGCGGTCATGACTAGATGACTCTTTGGATCGTTAATATTTACTTTAGAACAGACTTGAATTCCGCCGAGAGCATCAATCATTTGAGCGAAGCCAGCAAAATTAACTTCCACATAGTGGTCAATTCGCAGCGTGGTCATTTCTTCAATTGTTTGAATTAAGAGTGGAGCACCGCCCCAGTTAAATGATGAATTTATTTTAGAGTAAACCGAGTCATGCACTTTGCCGGAACTATCTGTATAACTTGGAATGTGTGCAAAAGTATCGCGCGGTATTGAAATTAAAACTGCTTTATCGCGCTTCTTAGAAATGTGAACGAGCAGCATCGTGTCCGACCGCTTGCCTGCGGCAGTCTTTACGCTGCCAACTCGCAAAGCTTTTAATTGTGCAGGAGTCAAGCCTTCGCGAGTATCCGAGCCAACCAATAAGTAATTAACGGCTGATGAAGATTTTCCTGGACGATTTCCTAACCCATTAAATGCATCAACGCGATTAATAGATGCGGTAATTCTGCCAAGCCCAAAAGTTGCAATAGCGGAAATTGCGACAATTGCGATTGAGAGAACGGTAAAAAACCGAATTGCCCGCGTTGATTTCACCGTCGTAGCGTAATTGGACGATACGGTTTAGGGGCTATGACAAGCCCAATTCGAGCAGGTGAAACTGCGCACTCTAATTTCCCTGCAGTTTCTGTGGTTTTGCCAGTTCTAAATGAAGCAATGCACCTTAAACAATCTATAGCCACAATACTTTCGCAGAGTTACCAAGGTGATATCGAAGTAATCATGGCGATTGGGCCATCACAAGATCGAACAAACGAAATTGCCCAAGAAATTTGTCGCCAAGATTCTCGAGTTTCAATGGTAGAAAATCCTTCAGGCAGAACTCCAAATGGTCTTAATTTAGCAATTGCAAGAGCACGCCATGAAATTATTGTAAGAATCGATGGACATTCTGAAATAGATAAGACATATATAGCAGTTGCAGTCGAAACTCTTGAACGCACTGGCGCCGTAAACGTTGGTGGAATTATGGCTGCCGAGGGTATTACTAATTTTCAAAAAGCCACAGCTCGGGCAATGCGTTCGCTGATTGGCGTTGGACCATCTAAATTTCATACCGGTGGAAGTTCTGGTCCGGCTGACACTGTTTATCTAGGTGTATTTAAAAAGTCTGCACTTCTTGAAATTGGTGGATTTGATGAGAGGTTCACCAGAGCACAGGATTGGGAAATGAATTACCGATTGCGAAAAGCTGGTGGTGCAATTTGGTTTGATCCAAGGTTAATTGTGACTTATAGACCACGTCCAGATATTGGCAAACTTGCGCGACAATATTTTGAATACGGAAGATGGCGCCGGGCAGTAGCGCGTTCGTATCCAGAGACTGTAAGCATTAGGTACCTAGCTGCCCCAACAGCATTGACTATTAATATATTTTCAATTGCATGTGGATTGGTTTTTAATAATCTATTTTTTCTTCCAGTTTTATCTTATATAGCGCTAGTTACTTTTGGTGGTCTCGCAATTGGAAAAAGTTGGCAGGAGCGAATTCGCTTGCCGTTCATTCTCACTGCAATGCATATGTCATGGGGTTGGGGATTTATCTCCTCGCCTCGTAAGCTAATGTCCTGAAACCCCTAATATAAGTAAGGTAATCTTTCGACAGAGAGATTTTGGAGAAAGTTACCGAATATGAGCGCGATTGATGTTTTCGAGCCATTCCATCGGGGCTTGCCGCCGTTACGGAAATACACAAAGCAATTACTTAGTCGCAGCGCTTTCATCTCTGAATTTGCAAAGTCTGAATTGCGAAGGCAAAACTACGGTTCTCCACTAGGTCAAATTTGGTTAGTGCTTAATCCGCTCTTGCTTTCCGCAGTTTATTTTTTATTGATCATAATCATTAGCGGGCACACTAACTCAACTAGGTATGCACATCTGACTGCTGGACTTTTTGCCTTTTATTTGATCACAAATTCAATAACTGCAGGAGCAAAATCAGTGACTGCTGGTGGCCGGCTAATTTTAAACTCAGCATTTCCGAGAATTATGTTACCAATCGCTGCTTCAGTTGTGGCATTATTTAAATTTATTCCAACGCTAGTCGTTCTTTTTGCGCTTCATTTAATTTTGGGACTTCCAATTTCACTGGCACTTTTATGGGTTATCCCGCTGATTCTAATTTTTTATATTTTCTCATTAGCATGTGCAATTTTATTCTCTTGTATAAATGTTTATTTTAGAGATATTCAAAATCTCTTACCTTACTTAACTAGAACACTGCTTTATTTATCACCAGTCCTATATGAATCTTCAGCGCTGACTCAAAAATTAAGTTTTCTAAAAACTATAAATCCGCTCTACCCAATGCTTGACTCATGGTCTCGAGTGGTCGTTAAAGGCGAGTTGCCATACACAACCGATATATTGCAAGCATTAACTTGGTCTATTGCTTTACTAGTAGTCAGTTCATACTTCTTCTTATCGAGGGAGCGTGAGTTCGCTGTCCGCATCTAATCAAGTTCTACATAGCCGCGGTGAGATCGCAGTTTCAATTAAAGATCTCAGCGTCGTTTATAAAACAACTTTAGAAAAACGCCCGACTTTAAAGCATAGATTGATGCAATTTAGTTCAGGAAAGAAACAAACTAGAATTGTTAACGCAGTTCAAGATTTTAATTTAGATATTTCATACGGATCTGTGCTTGGCGTAGTCGGCGCAAATGGCGCTGGAAAATCTACTTTAATGCGGACTATTTCTGGAATTTTGCCACCGACGATTGGCAGAATCGAAGTTCACGGATCAGTTAGTACGCTATTAGCGCTCGGAGTCGGCTTTAGCCAAGAAATGACAGGGCGAGATAACGTAATTCTTGGTGGGCTAGCCGCAGGTTTATCGAGAAACGAAATTGATAATAAATTTGATGAGATCGTAGATTTTGCCGAACTTAGAGAAGTTATTGATGCACCTATGCGGACCTATTCCTCTGGAATGTATGCAAGGTTGGCATTTGCAGTTGCAGTAACAGTTGAACCCGACATTTTAATTATCGACGAAGCGCTAAGTACTGGTGATGCGCACTTTAAGATGAAATCTCTAAATAGAGTTAAAGAATTGCGTGGCCACAATCGTGCATTAATTCTAGTTAGTCATGCTCTAGCGACAATCGAAGAAGTTTGTAATGAAGTTATATGGTTACATAAAGGAAAATTGATTCAAAAAGGTGAGCCAGTAGCTGTGGTGACTGCTTATAAGAAATTCTTAGAAGTGGGTAGCAGCCCAATGATCGATGAGGATGTATAGGGCAAAGCGAGAGTTAAAACCTCTCGTATATTTAATTACACTTATATTGCTTAGCGCTACGTTAAATGTATCTTCAGCAAAAGCTGATGATGTACCAACCTCATTTTCATTCAGCGGTTCTGGATATGGGCACGGCGTTGGTATGAGTCAGATTGGTGCACGTGGCCAAGCGCTTGACGGTAAAAACGCCGTTGAAATCTTAAATTATTACTATCCCGGAACCGCAGTGATTTCACAAAGTGATTCACAAACTATACGTGTCAATATTGGTCATTTGCAGAGTACATCTGAATTCGCGCTGTTGAAAGAAGAAGGTAGTTTTCAAATACTTAAAGGTGATCTACCAGCAGGCGTATCTGGTGCTGAAATTGGTACCTATATCCGCGATATAAAAGTTAATTTCTTCGTTTTTGGAAATACGATAATTCCACAATTAACGTCACCAACTGCAAAGTTTGCTGCAATATCTGGGGAAAGCAGCTGGACTTTAAGATGGAGTACTGCAGCCATTATTACTTCAACTATTTCATCCCAGGTAATGCAACTTAAATACGGCCAAATAAATTTAAAATTAGTACAAACCAGTACTGGTCCAAAAATGGAGATCAGTAATACTTTGAAATTGCATGATGAATACTTATGGGGAATTGGAGAAGTACCCTCATCCTGGCCGGCTGCTGCACTTGAAGCACAAGCAATTGCCTCTAGGACTTATGCACTTAATAAAATTAATCTGATAAAAAAAGATTGTGATTGCAACGTCTACGCTTCAACAGTAGATCAGAATTTTGTTGGATACTCTAAAGAGAGTGAAGCGATTTATGGAACGGTATGGAAAGCCGCAGTTTCTAGAACTAACACTGATTCAAATACTTCATTAATAGTAGCCTTTAATGGTAAGCCGGCTTCAACATACTTTTTCTCTTCAAGTGCTGGCACAACGCAAAACGTTACCGATGTTTGGGGTGGAGTAATTCCATATTTAACTGGAGTTGCAGATCCATGGAGTATGGATGCAAGAATCAATCCTCGTTATGTTAATTGGCAACGTGATGTTTCACAGCAAACCATGGCTAATGCATTTGGATTGCCAGATGTATTAACCTACGAGGTAATAAATAGAACTAAGACTGGAAGTGTTAGAACAATCTCGGCAAGATCTAGTAATGGCAAAAGTGCAGTGTTATCGGGAGAAGTTTTTCGCTCTAAAACTAAATTGCCCTCTACTTGGTTTGCGCTACCAACTCCAAGCGAGATTGAAGCACTTGCGGACACATGTGTTTTCCCAGATCGTAAATTTATTTATCAAAGAAATCTCTGTTAATTAATTCTTGTGCAAAACTGAATTTAAGCCGCCCCAGGTTCCAGTTCTTGGAAAGGCTTCTAACGCACCGCTCTTGGAGTTTCTTCTAAAAAGTAACCCAGATGCGCCGGAGAGTTCGCGAGCTTTTACAGTTACACCATCAGGAAGTGAAATTATTGATCCAGCTGTTATGTATACACCAGATTCGACAATACATTCGTCGCCAAGTGAAATGCCTATCCCAGAGTTCGCACCCAATAAACATTTTTTACCAATCGATATAACTTCTTTACCACCACCACTTAGCGTTCCCATAATTGATGCACCGCCACCAACATCACTGCCATCACCGACAACTACGCCAGCCGAGATTCGCCCCTCTACCATTGAAGTACCAAGCGTTCCCGCATTGAAGTTTACAAATCCTTCATGCATAACTGTCGTGCCAGAAGATAAATAGGCACCAAGTCGAACTCGATCTGCATCAGCAATTCGGATGCCATCTGGGATTACATAGTCGACCATTCTTGGAAATTTATCGACACCATAAATTGTAATATGACCATAATGATTTCGAAGGTCTTCTCTTACTTGATTGAAATCTGCAAGGGCACAAGGACCAACCGATGTCCAGATTACATTTGAAAGTATTCCAAAAATTCCTTCTAGTGATTGACCATGAGGTTTTACTAGTCGATGCGATAGTAGGTGAAGTCGCAAGTAGGCATCTACCGCATCTTTAGGTGGAGTTGCTAGTTCAATCTCTCGAAAAACATTTTCTAATCTAACTCTGCGAATTTTTGCATTAGCTTGCAGCGCTGTCGCGTTCAGTTCTTTTTCAATCTTTGCTGTTGCGGCACCGATCCCCAAGCTATGGAAAGTGACATCTAAAACAGCGCCGTCAGCTCCATAGGTGGCAATGCCGTAACCAAATGCTTTTTCGCTCATGTGAGAACGCTACCAATTCTGACTAGAGTTACGCCGTGCGAATAGCGGTT
>CAZWBQ010000026.1:0-2413 GCA_964632545.1 uncultured Bifidobacterium sp.
CTCCAATTAATGAAAAATATTTATGTGGGCCAGGTGCTTCACATCTTGAACAAATTGTCATTGAAGGTGCAAACCCCGCTACTGAAAGCGAGCGAAGTAGATAAGCATCAAGAATTAGAGATGCGTCATGTGATTGATGTGCCAACGCTTTTAGTGATCCAATTACTAAAAGAAATTGTTGCAGCGCTGGCTCATGTTCGTTATTGGTAAATCGCTCTGCAGCTTCCAATATAGCGCTGGCAATTGTCCATTTTTGATAATCTTGCGAAATGGTGTCGCCATAATTTTCAATACTCTCAACCTGAGTAACAATGTCAAAAGTTTTTCCAGTGTATAGCTGGATATCAATATGACTTCCTGGCTCTAATCGAGCGCCAAATTTAGATTTTGTACGGCGAACTCCTTTAGCAACAGCGCGAACCCGGCCATGTTCTTTTGTAAATAATGTGATTATCCGGTCTGCTTCACCTAATTTTTGCGTGCGCAAAATAACTGCATGATCTCGATAAAGCGCCACGGGCACACCGTAACGAGTAGAACTAGCGAAGTGCGCGATTTACCGCCGACACAACGGC
The DNA here is from genome assembly GCA_964632545.1 of uncultured Bifidobacterium sp. Lineage (GTDB taxonomy): Bacteria > Actinomycetota > Actinomycetes > Nanopelagicales > Nanopelagicaceae > UBA7398. Next base: position 576 of record CAZWBQ010000026.1, read on the forward strand.
TTTTAATGAAGCAGTTGTGGTGCTTGGGTCGATTCCAACGCCCCAATAGGTTCCGCCGCTAATTGTGCACTCTAGATACGCAGCCGCACTGGCATCGCCACCAGCTGACATGGCATGTTCGTAATAATCCGCAACTTGAACATCTACCCCGTGCGCTTGCATTAAATGACAGAACGCTGAAATCGGACCGTTACCTTGGCCAGTTAACGTTAATGGCTTTCCAGAATCTAAAATATTTACCGTTAACTCATTACCTTTTTCTGGAGAAGAAGTTTGAGTTAGTGATTGGATTCTAAATCTTCCCCAACGATTATCCTCACTTGGTAAATATTCATCGACAAAAATATTCCACATCTCATCTGCAAGAACTTCGCCACCTTCGTCATCGGTCTTGGCTTGAATAACTTGGCTAAATTCAATTTGCAAGCGACGCGGTAGTTCGAGTTGATGTTCACTCTTCATTAAATAGGCAACGCCACCTTTTCCAGATTGGCTATTAACTCGGATAACGGCTTCATAAGTTCGCCCAATATCTTTTGGATCGATTGGCAAATATGGCACCGCCCAAGTGAATTCATCAATTTTTTTACCAGCTTTTGCGGCATCAACTTCCAAATGTTCCAAACCTTTTTTGATCGCATCTTGATGTGAGCCGGAGAATGCGGTGAAAACTAAATCTCCACCATATGGGTGACGCTCTGGCACGCGTAGTTGATTGCAATATTCAACAGTTCTGCGAATCTCCGGAATATCTGCAAAATCAATCATCGGGTCAATGCCGTGGCTCATTAAATTTAAGCCCAACGTTACTAAACAGACATTTCCGGTCCGCTCACCATTTCCAAATAAGGTACCTTCGATTCGATCTGCACCAGCAAGGTAACCAAGTTCTGCTGCTGCTACACCAGTACCGCGATCATTATGTGGATGCAAACTTAAAACTACGCTATCGCGATATTTTAAATTGCGATGCATCCATTCGATCGAATCTGCATAAACATTTGGGGTTGCCATTTCGACGGTCGCAGGTAAATTTATAATAGATTTCCAAGTAGGGGTTGGCTGCCAAATATCGTTTACCGCATTGCAAACTTCGAGCGCAAAATCCAATTCGGTTCCGGTAAAAGATTCTGGTGAGTATTCAAAGGAAACCAAAGTTCCTGGAACTGTGTTTCGTAATTCAAGACATAACTTTGCGCCATCAGTTGCAATCTTCTTAATACCTTCTTTATCTTGGCCAAAAACTACTCGGCGCTGCAAAGTCGAAGTTGAGTTATAAAGGTGAACTACCGCTTGTTTAGCACCTTTGATTGATTCGTAGGTACGGCGAATTAATTGTTCGCGAGCTTGGGTTAAAACTTGGATCGTTACATCATCGGGAATTAGACGATCATCAATAATTTTTCGAACAAAATCAAAATCAGTCTGACTTGCCGATGGAAAACCAACTTCAATCTCTTTGTAACCCATTTTCACTAAGAGCGTGAACATCGCCAATTTACGGCTGGCATCCATCGGATCAATTAACGCTTGATTGCCATCGCGCAGATCCACCGAACACCATTGCGGTGCGTGCTTCATCTGTTTCGTTGGCCAAGTACGGTCTTTGAGATCTACCGGGATAAAACTTGAATAACGATTTACTGGCATTGAACTTGGACTTTGTGGCGGAAAATTCATTTCTTGCTCCATTCGCGGGTTGGGTTTATTACCGGCGTAGCCAAACCCCGCGACGAGGGACCGGTTATTTGGCCCCGTCGCGGCAGCGAAGGAGGAGTCCGCGAAGTAGCACGGATCCGGTTAATAATTCGCTACGCAACATGGCTAAAGGTTATCGC
>CAZWBQ010000026.1:2513-9661 GCA_964632545.1 uncultured Bifidobacterium sp.
GCGCGCTTATTGCGGAGAAAATACTCAAAAACGTGCTCCCCTAAAGTTTCTCGAACCAATTCACTCTTCTCCATTGCCTTAATTGCTTCATTTAAATTGGTTGGGAGTGAAACTAAATCACTAGAACTTTTTAATTCGTACTTCTCCTCAATTCCTTTTAAGCCAGCGGCAATCATTACGGCATAAGCAAGGTAAGGATTGCAGGCTGAATCTGGTGATCTAAATTCAATTCGAGTTGAGTTCTCTTTGCCTGGTTTATACATCGGCAATCTAACTAGCGCGCCACGATCACTTGGACCCCAATTAACTAGAGCCGGCGCTTCGCCGCCACCATGTAATCGCTTATAAGAATTAACCCATTGATTTGTAACGGCGGTGATTTCGCCAGCATGCGTCAAAATGCCTGCGATGAATGAGCGGCCAATGTTAGATAAGTTGAATTCAGCTTTTGCATCGTAAAAAGCATTCTCTTCACCTTTGAAAAGCGAAACGTGGGTATGCATTCCACTCCCAGGATGATCGGTAAATGGCTTTGGAATAAATGATGCATAGAAATCTTGATCGAGCGCAACTTCTTTAATTACATGTCGGAAAGTCATTATGTTATCGGCAGTTGTTAAAGCGTCGGCATCACGCAAATCAATTTCTTGTTGTCCGGGCCCACCTTCATGATGGCTAAATTCAACTGAAATTCCCATCTCCTCCAACAATGTAATTGCTTGACGTCGGAAATCATGTCCGACAACTGCAGGTGTGTGGTCGAAGTAGCCACCCTGATCTACTGGAATTGGGGCTTCACCTTTTACGGGAGCAGATTTAAATAAGAAGAATTCAATTTCAGGATGGGTATAACAGGTGTAACCCATCTCGGCAGCTTTATTTAAAGTACGGCGCAAAACATTTCGTGGGTCAGCTGGTGATGGTTTGCCATCTGGCATCGCGATATCGCAGAACATCCGTGCTGCACCAGGCGCTTCAGTGCGCCACGGTAAAACTGAAAAAGTAGCTGGATCCGGTTTTGCCAACATATCTGCTTCAGTTATTCGAGCGAATCCTTCAATAGCCGAACCATCAAAACCAATGCCTTCATCAAATGCATTCTCTAATTCTGGAGGGGCAATTGCGACAGATTTTAAAAAACCTAAGACATCGGTAAACCAAAGTCGAACGAATCTAATATTGCGCTCTTCTAGAGTTCTAATTACGAATTCTTCTTGTTTTTGCAGGTGGCTATCTGATGGGGACATGGTGGAGATACTGCCAAAGCTGCGTTACAACCATGTTAAATCATAAAAAGTTCCGAAGCATCGCGCTGGCTGCGCGCTGGAACATCTTTCAAAATCACCGAATTCGCACCTATAACAGCGCGTTCCCCAATCGTTATATTTCCAAGAATTCTAGCGCCCGCTCCAACTATTACATCGTTTTTTAAGGTTGGGTGGCGCTTTCCCAAATCATAACCACGGGCTCCAATTGTCACATCGTGATAAATCATTACATCATCACCGATGATGGCACTCTCCCCGATTACAACACCCATGCCGTGATCAATAAAAAAACGTCGACCAATTGATGCGGCGGGATGAATTTCAACTCCGGTAGCAGTTCTTGACCAATTAGATAGCACGCGCGCAATTAATTTAAACTGGTGGGTCCAGAGAAAATTCGCAATGCGATGCGCCCATAGTGCATGCACACCGGGATAAGTAAGCGCTACTTCTATTCGATTTCGTGCTGCCGGGTCGCGAGTCAACGCAACATCAAGATCTTCTAAAATTCTATTAATAAATTTCATTAAGCATCCATTAGATCTTGGTACAAAATTGTAGAAAGGTAACGCTCACCAAATGAAGGAATAATTACCACTATATTTTTACCAGCAAATTCTGGACGATGTGCTACAACAGAGGTAGCCCACAGTGCAGCTCCCGAAGAAATACCTGCCAAAATGCCCTCTTCACTTGCAGCTCGACGGGCATATTTCACCGCATCTTCAGCGGTTGCATCTAACACTTCATTGTAAATTTTGGTGTCTAGTACTGATGGAATGAAGTTTGCTCCAATTCCTTGAATTGGATGCCCACCAGGTGTTCCGCCATTTAAAATTGGTGAAGCTGCTGGTTCAACTGCGAATATTTTTATATCTGGATTTTTCTCTCGTAGATATTGACCGACCCCAGTGATGGTGCCACCAGTTCCGATGCCAGCAACAATGGCATCAACTTTCCCATCGAGATCTCGCCAAATTTCAGTACCAGTAGTTTTGCGGTGAATTTCTGGGCCCGCTTCGTTTTCGAATTGTCTAACTAAAACTGCACCATTTTCACCAAGTTCTTCAGCCTTAGCTACCGCACCGCGCATTCCATCTTTTGCGGGCGTTAGTACTAGTTCAGCACCAAAGGCTTTTAGTAATGCTCGACGCTCTTTTGACATTGAATCTGGCATCGTCAAAATAGTTTTATACCCTCTAGCCGCCCCAACCATTGCTAGCGCAATTCCAGTATTTCCGGAGGTCGCCTCAACGATTGTGCCACCTGGCTTTAACCGCCCACTCTTTTCCGCCGCATCAACCATTGCAATACCCAGTCGATCTTTGACTGTACTAGTTGGATTATAAAACTCTAATTTCGCGTAAACGGTAGCTGCGGCCCCATCTAATATGCGATTGATTCTAACTAGTGGAGTGTTTCCGTAAACTTCAGTAATGTCGTTATAAACCTTCATGATTTTCCATTTCTAATATTATGTTGGTGAAAATAGTTTTATATGCAGGCAATTAAAAAGTGCAGGGCGCAACCAATCAGGTTGGCAATACTAGGAATTTAGCAAGCGCAAGAATTGGCGCGATGAAGATCAATCACAATGCGGCGAGTGAAGAACCATGATTCGATTTTCAACATGGCGTAATTTTAGCGAAGCTTTCGATTACAGCAACTTGCGAATGATTTGCAGATTAGAACGCTTCACGCCAATGTGAAGTCATCGGCAATCTTCGGTCTTTGCCAAAAGCTAATGCAGAAACTTTTGGTCCAGGTGGATATTGTCGACGTTTATATTCTGCGCGATCCACCATTGAAATAACTTTTTTTGCCAAATCCCGATCAAATCCAGCTGCCACTATTGCCTCAACGCTGCCCGCTTTCTCAATATAGATAGCGAGGATCTGGTCAAGGATTGGATACTCTGGCAACGAATCTGAATCTTTCTGTCCCGGCCGTAATTCAGCGCTCGGTTCTTTACTAATTGAATTAATCGGAATTGGTGGCGTCTCGCCACGTTTAGTCGCTAGATCATTTCGCCATTTTGCAAGATTCCAAACATCAACTTTAAAAATATCTTTAATCGGGGCAAAACCACCAACTGCATCGCCATAAAGGGTGGAGTACCCAACCGCTAATTCTGATTTATTTCCGGTTGCCAAAATTAAATGTCCCTCTTGATTCGACAGCCCCATCAAGGTGGTGCCCCGAACCCTGGCTTGCAAATTCTCTTCCGCCAGCCCATCTAGGTTGATGGAGTTCAGATAGGCGGCCACCATCGGTTCGATAGAAATAACTCGATAGTTAAGCCCGGTATTTAGCGCTAGCGCCAACGCATCTTCTAACGAGTGTGTTGAGGAATATCGACTCGGTAGTGCAATTGCGTGGACAGCCTGCGGACCAAGGGCATCGACTGCAATTACTGCAACTAGCGCGGAATCAATTCCACCCGAAAGTCCAAGGGCAACGCTTTTAAATCCATTTTTGCTTACATAATCTTTAAGTCCCAAAACGAGCGCTTCCCAAATTTCACCATAATTATCAAGCTGAATTGGCTTTCCGATTTTAACTTTTTCATATTTTGCAATTGGAATATCAGTAATCACGATATCTGGATTAGCAGAGCCCACTCGGGCTTCTAGATCTACCACCATTAAACCTTCAACAAATTGGGGTGAGCGCGCAATTAATTTTCCGGATGCATCTACGACAATTGAGTCGCCATCGAAAACTAAATCGTCTTGGCCACCAACCATATTTACATAGACAAGTGGCGCGCCAACTTCGCGGGCTCGGCGGCTAGCTAGTTCAAATCTTTGATCATCTTTAGCTTTCTCAAATGGGCTGCCATTTGGCACGAGTAATAAACCCGCGCCACGTTTTGCTAATTCGGCAACAGGTCCCCCGTCTTGCCAAATATCTTCACAAATTGCAAAACCAATATCGATGCCATGAATTCTTGCAATTAAAGAATTATTCCCTGGTGTGAAATTTCGAAATTCATCAAATACTCCATAATTTGGTAAGTGATGCTTTATATATCGAGCCTTAATTTCGCCGCGATGAATAATCGCAATTGCATTTTGAGGCGCACCAGTTTCACTTTCATCTAAATATCCAACGACGGAAACTAAATCGCCGAATTCTGATTCGGCTAGCGCGAGCGCTAACTCCCCGATTGCCCGACGTGATCCACTCCGAAAGGAGGGCCGTAACGCCAAATCTTCAACTGGGTACCCAGTAAGTACCATCTCGGGAAATAGCACGATGTGAGCTCCACCAGATTTTGCGTGGCGGGCGAATTTAAGAATTAAATCGCGATTGAAGGCCAAATCTCCAACGATGGGATTAACTTGAGCCAACCCAATTCGAATTGGGGCGATCGCGGTATTCACCGTTCAAGAGTATCTCGATACAATTAATCCGCACGTTCCATAAACCCGGGGACCATATCGGCCTCGAGGATGAAGGGAATCTTTGATGAGCCGTTTCACCATTGCCGATTTAGCCGCCTGGAAAAAGAGCGGGAAGAAGTGGGCGATGCTCACTTCATACGAATCTATGACCGCCTCGATTTTTGATGGCGCAGGCATCCCAGTCTTATTAGTTGGCGATAGCGCAGGGAACAATTTTTTGGGTGAAGCAAATACCATCCCAGTTACCGTTGATGAATTAATTCCACTTGCCCGGGCAGTAGTTCGTGGTTCCGAAAAAGCATTAGTTGTCGCAGACCTTCCATTTGGTTCTTATGAAGCGAGCCCAGAGTTAGCGCTAACCACTTCAATCAGGTTTCTCAAGGAAGCAAAGGCACATGCCGTAAAACTTGAGGGTGGTGCCCGAGTTACCGAGCAAATAAAAACTTTGGTGGCGGCTGGAATTCCAGTAATGGGGCATCTTGGCATGACTCCGCAATCAGTAAATGCTTTTGGTGGCTTCAAAGTTCAAGGTCGAAATGGTGGTGGTGAAAAAATTCTTGCTGATGCAAAAGCAATTCAAGCTGCGGGTTGCTTTGCGATAGTCCTAGAGTTGATCCCAGCAGAATTAGCTGCGCAAATCACTGCGGAATTATCGATTCCCACAATTGGAATTGGTGCGGGTAGAGATTGCGATGCCCAAGTTTTAGTTTGGACGGACTTGATGGGTATCACGGCAAACCCACCTAAATTTGCACGGGCATATCGGAACTTGCGCGCCGATATGAACGCTGCCGTAAGCGAATGGGCTAGCGACGTAGAATCGGGCACCTTCCCGGGAGAGAAAGAAACCTTTCATTAAAAAATTCGCAATCGATATTTCGCCGCTTCGAAAATATCGCGATTTCCGCAATCTTTGGACCGCTGGTTTGGTCACCCATTTTGGCTCGATGATTACTTATGTAACGCTCCCATTCCAAATCAAGGAGCTAACCCATTCATTTTTAGCAGTTGGGCTAATGGGCGCAGTCGAACTTCTTCCCCTAATTATTTTCGGTCTATACGGTGGCGTTTTAGCCGACTCGGTAGATCGAAAGAAAATGGTTTGGGCGACCGAATTTGCGGCGCTAGTTATGACCGCACTTTTGCTGATTAATTCCCTACTGCCTAACCCAAATTTGCTACTGCTTTATATCGTTGCTGGAACTTTTGCAGCCCTTAATGGGTTGCAACGACCAAGTATGGATGCGATCCTGCCAAGGATTGTGGAACATGATGATCTGCCAAGTTCAAGCGCTTTAATGAGTTTACGCGGGCAATTTGGGGTAATTGTGGGTCCAGCCGTGGCTGGAATCGTGATTTCCTCCTTTGGCGCTACTTATGGCTACTTGCTAGATGTAATTACCTTCGTAATTGCCCTAATTTTCTTATTTAAGGTGCGAAACATTCCGCCTTCGGAAAATGCCACTCCGCCATCGCTGGCAAGTTTGGTTGAGGGGCTCAAATATGCCGTCAATCGAAAAGATTTGCTGGGCACCTATTTAGTTGACTTAGCTGCAATGTTCTTTGCCATGCCAAATGCGCTCTTCCCCTTTTGGGCAGACCAAGTTGGTGCGCCATGGGCGCTCGGATTTTTTTATGCTGCTGGAACTGTCGGCGCAACTTTAATAACTTTAACAAGTGGTTGGATTAGAAATTATCCATACCACGGTCGTGCAATCACAATTGCAGCACTTGGTTGGGGTGTAGCAATTTCGCTAGCGGGCGTGACAAATTCGCTACCCTTAGTTTTATTTTTTCTAGTTTTAGCTGGCGCATCCGATATGATCAGTGCGCTTTTCCGGGCCGCAATTTGGAACCAATCTATTCCAGATGAACTTCGAGGACGAATGGCTGGCATCGAACTACTCTCCTATTCGGTAGGTCCACTCGGTGGCCAAGCCAGAGCTGGTGGAATGGCCGCTGCAACTTCTCTGAGAACATCAGTTGTAGGAGGTGGCATGTTATGTATCGCCTTTGTTTTTTCGATCTCATCTGTGATGCCATCGTTTCGCAGATACGATGTGAGAAATAACAAATTTGCAGTCGAACAGGCAAAAATTCGCCAAAAACGAGAAAAAAATTAAAATATTTTTTATATTACTGACGCGTTAAGTTAAGTAACTAATTGACTAAAAAAGTCGATTTTTGATGAAAACTCACTTTTTACGCGTAAAAGTAATAACTTTTTTCACTTTATTTTCTTGCAAATACACAAATTTTTTAAAAAACCAATTGCGACACGCACTGCAATATTTGCGCAAAATAGTGGAAACTTTCGCTAAATACTGTCAGGCTATGCCTTGAACAGGTTCGGTGACGGATCGAACCATTCCGATAGGAGATCTACGTGGCTGCAAAGCGTCGTAAGAAGGCTGCTGCAAAGGCAGCACCAAAGCGTCGTCGTAAGAAGGCTGCTGCAAAGGCTGCCCCAAAG
>CAZWBQ010000027.1:0-9554 GCA_964632545.1 uncultured Bifidobacterium sp.
GAATCCGTTGAGCGCAGCAGGCTAAAGAGAGGCCTGCTAGCCAGCGGGTTCGGCTGAGGGCTGAGTAGGGAATAGATTTGGAGGCTCGCTGGTTAGACCGGATAGCAACCTTGAGCCTCCTCGACTCAATCTTTTGACCGTAGGGGACTCAATGTTAGAGAATGGCCCCATTAACCCCAAGCAGACGAACCAAGAAACCAAGGAGCAACAGACAAATGGCTAGAGCAGTCGGAATCGACTTAGGAACCACCAACAGCTGCGTATCCGTATTAGAAGGTGGCGAAGCCACCGTTATCGCTAACGCGGAAGGCGCTCGCACCACCCCATCGATCGTTGCATTCGCAAAGAACGGTGAAGTACTTGTCGGAGAAGTCGCTAAGCGCCAATCCGTCACAAACGTTGAGCGAACCATTCGCTCCGTAAAGCGCCACATGGGTACTAACTGGACTACCGATATTGATGGCAAGAAATACACACCACAAGAAATTTCTGCGCGTATCTTGCAAAAGTTAAAGCGCGATGCTGAAAGTTATCTCGGCGAAACCGTTACCGATGCGGTAATTACAGTTCCGGCATACTTTAACGATGCGCAACGTCAAGCAACTAAAGAAGCTGGCGAAATTGCCGGACTGAACGTACTTCGCATTATTAACGAGCCAACTGCTGCAGCGCTCGCTTACGGTCTAGATAAGAGCGATAAAGAAGAAACAATTCTGGTCTTCGACTTAGGTGGCGGAACTTTCGACGTCTCACTACTAGATATCGGTGATGGCGTTGTCGAAGTTAAAGCAACTAATGGCGATAACCATCTTGGCGGCGATGATTGGGATGAAGCGTTAGTTAACTTCCTAGTTAAAACTTTTGCAGCAAAAAATGGAATCGATTTAGCAAAAGATAAGATGGCGATGCAACGTGTTCGTGAAGCTGCTGAAAAAGCAAAGATCGAACTTTCATCATCTCAATCAACATCAATTAATTTGCCATACATCACAGTTGATGCCGAGAAGAATCCAATGTTCTTGGATGAAACTATTACTCGCGCGCAATTTCAATCAATGACTGCTGATCTTTTAGATCGTTGCCGTCGTCCATTCCAAGCAGTACTTAAAGATGCTGGAATTCCAATTGCTAACATTCATCACGTAGTTCTCGTCGGCGGATCAACCCGTATGCCAGCCGTTGTAGACCTTGTGAAGGAATTAACCGGCGGAAAAGAGCCAAATAAAGGCGTAAATCCAGATGAAGTTGTAGCTGTCGGCGCAAGCTTGCAAGCTGGCGTAATCAAGGGTGAAGTTAAAGATGTACTTCTACTCGATGTAACACCACTCTCACTTGGTATTGAAACCAAGGGCGGCATCATGACTAAGTTAATCGAACGTAACACCACGATTCCTACAAAGCGTTCTGAAATCTTTACTACTGCAGATGACAATCAACCAGCAGTACAGATTCAAGTTTTCCAAGGTGAGCGCGAAATGGCTTCTTACAATAAGAAGTTAGGTATGTTCGAACTAACTGGCCTACCACCAGCTCCACGCGGAATTCCGCAAATCGAAGTTACATTTGATATTGATGCCAACGGTATCGTCCACGTATCTGCAAAAGATCTCGGAACTGGAAAAGAACAACGCATGACCGTCTCTGGCGGATCTGCACTTTCCAAGGATGAAATCGAACGGATGATGAAGGATGCCGAAGCACATGCTGAGGAAGATAAACAACGTCACGAGGAAGCTGAAATCCGCAACACCGGTGACTCACTTGCATATCAAACTGAAAAGTTTTTAAAAGAGAACGCTGAAAAACTTAACGAAGGCGAATCTGCTGCTAAGAAAGCCGAAGCCGAGACCGCTCTTGAAGAGTTAAAGAAACTTCTTGAAGGTGCGAACTATCCAGAAATTAAGTCCGCAACTGAAAAACTTTCGGAACTTTCACAAGCTCTTGGTGCCGCACTCTATGCCGCTAACGCTGCAGCTGGTGCTGGATCTGAAGGCGCCGCGCAAGCTGCACCTGAAGATGGCGTCGAAGATGCCGAGATCGTTGATGACGCAAAGTAATTTCTCTGATTCTGAAATCGAATCTCAGGAAGCCGAAGCAGCGCTAGTTGAAGAGTTAGAAAACGCAGTAAATATTGAGGAATCTGCCGGTGACGTCGTAGAAGATGTCACCGCAGTTCTCACTGCGGATCTGCAACGACTACAAGCTGATTACGCGAATTACCGCAAACGCGTCGAACGTGACCGAACGCTTTCGCATGAAATCGCGATTGCCAGCGTCTTAATCGAGATGCTTCCCGTGCTCGATGATCTAGATCGCGCCCAAGAACATGGCGAACTAACCGGTGGTTTTAAATCAATTGCTGACCAAATTGTTGCGATTACAAATCGGATTGGCATAGTCAAGTACGGCGAAGCGCCATCTAAATTTGATCCCAACGTTCATGAAGCGTTGATGCATGAAACCTCTACCCAAGTAACCGAGACGACAGTTACTAAAGTTTTGCAACCTGGTTATAAATATAAAGAGCGAATTTTGCGCGCTGCTCGAGTATTAGTAACTGATCCAGAGTAATTCCTTATGGCAGCCAAAGATATGTACGAAAAGGATTATTACAAAATCCTTGGCGTAGATAAGAAAGCAGATGCCGCTGCCATAAAAAAGAAATACCGCACTCTTGCTCGAACTTTGCATCCCGATAAAACTAAAGGGGATAAGAAGTTAGAAGAACGGTTCAAAGAAGTTTCCGAAGCTTATGAAATTCTAAGTGATGATAAAAAACGCGCAGAATATAACCAAGCTCGCGAAATGTTTGAATCCGGCGCATACCGAAGTGGCCCAACCGGCGGCGGTGGCCAGAACTTCTCCGGGGATTTCAGCGATTTATTTGCTGGCGGCGGAAACAACGATATTTTTGCAAATCTTTTTGGTGGCGGTCGTCGCGGCCCAAGAAAAGGCGCAGATGTACAAACTGAAATCTCAATTTCGTTTCGCGACAGCATCTTCGGTAAAGAAGTTGATTTGCGTTTAGCTGGCCAAGGAAATTCTCCAACCACAATCACCACGAGAATTCCCGCAGGTATTCACGATTTAGGAAAAGTTCGAATTAAAGGTCGCGGTGGTCCGGGCGAAGCTGGTCCGGGTGATTTATATGTAATTGTTAACGTAATTCCGCATCCGATTTTTTCACGCAAAGGCGATAACTTATTACTCTCACTCCCAGTTACCTTTACTGAAGCTGCACTTGGCGCCGATATTTCGATTCCAACTATGCAAGGCGAAGATGTAACGCTTCGAATTGCACCTGGTACGCCTTCTGGACGGACCCTTCGCGTTAAAGGTCGCGGCGTTAAAAAAGGTGTAAATGTTGGCGACTTACTTGTAACAGTTGAAGTTCAAGTCCCACAACGCGTTGACGGCGCAGCAAAGAAAGCGTTAGTAGATTTTGCTAAAGCAACTGAATCAGTTAACCCGCGCGAAGAATTTTTTGAAAAGGCGCGGGTATGAGCGATCCTAAAGAGCAAGGTGAAGAAACTTCGGTCTATGTAATCTCGGTAGCAGCTGAACTTTCTGGCCTTCACCCACAGACACTTCGCCAATACGATCGGATCGGTTTAGTTTCTCCAGATCGCGCACAAGGACGAGGCCGACGTTACTCACTTCGCGATATCGCGCTGCTTCGCAATGTGCAACGAATGGTTAGCGAAGGGATAAACCTTGCTGGCATTAAGAAAATTTTGGAACTCGAATCAGCAATGTCGAATATGGCAATCGAAGTTGCGAAGTTGCGTCTTGAAGTTGATGCGCTGTTAGAAGCAAGCCCTGGCGTAAATCCAACGCGTGCCATTATGAAACGACAGAATCAATCTGTAACTATTTATCAAGAAGGAAATTAGTACGTCCGCTCCAATTTCCAAGAATTTTTTCAGCGGGAGTTTTTAAGATACTTTCCAATACAGTTCCATAAATATCTCGGAAATCAGTTGTGACTGCTAAATCGCCATCAACTAATTTGGTAAGCGATGGTTGATCGCCATAGAAACCACCTTTTACTTTCTCACCAATTAAAAATACTGGGCCGGATGTGCCGTGGTCAGTTCCTTGGGAAGCATTTCCTTTTACGCGCCTGCCAAATTCGCTGTAGACCATAATCGTGACATCGCTTGCGCGGTTAGTGGATTTCAGCTGGCTCATAAATTTGTAGATGGATTTTGAAACCACTCCAAGCAGTTCTGCTTGCGCATTTGCTTCGTCGGCGTGAGTATCAAACCCGCCAAGTGAGACCGACCAGACCTTTGTTGGAGAGCCAGCAGCAATAAGTTTTGCGACCACATCTAGTTGTTGTGAGAGATTCGAATCGCCACCAGCATTTCCACCATTTACGGTTGGCAGATCAACTGCAGCCGGTGCTGGCAACTTAAGTACTGGTGCAACTTGGGTTGAGACGCTGAAAAGATTTCGCATCGATGTTGCGGCCGCTGCCATAAGTTTTGAATCTTTATTTGAAACTTTTGATAATTTCTGACAATCAATTGCCAGATTTCCGGTCGGCACAACTAAGCCACCAAGCGGTAGCGCCGAACCAGAACGCTTTGCTCCAGCCAAAAGTGGTGGCAGTACCGAACCTAAACTAATTGCGAGCATCGGATCTTCGGGTTGGGAATCAATATAGCGGCCAAGCCATCCAGTACTTACATGGCTAACTGGTGAACCACTCTGCCAAATTGCCATTGATGAAAAATGTGAATGATCTGGATTTGGATAACCAACTCCACGTACTATCGCAACTTTTTTCTGATCCCAAAGTGTTTTCATCCCAGCCATACCTGGGTTTAGCGCAAGATCCTCGCCAATTGGGAGCATTGTATTTGCGGCGTAAGAAATATCGGGACGGGAACTGTAATAAATTGGATCCTTGTAAGGGATTACGGTATTTAAACCATCATTGCCGCCGTATAACGTGACAACAACAACTATCGGAGTTCCTAAAGCTAACGGACGATTAATTGCGGCTTCAGCAATTTCAGTTATTGAAAGTAATGGCGCTGCTGCACCTGCAGCGATTGCGCCTCCAGTTAATTTAAGAAATTTGCGCCGACTAATAGTGTCCATGTACTTCTCCTAAGCGCTCACTAAATATTCCGGGCTACAAATTGCAAGGAGTACAAACTCTTCCGGATCTCCGAGCGCGTTTCGAAGTGCGCCTTGAGTACGGGGGCTCCACTGCGCAACCCCTAACCAGTCTGCGGTTTTGGCAATTCTTGAACTTTGCGGAAGCGTTGTTATTGGGCTTAAATCGCCTTGTTTTAATATCCATTTACCAAATGCAATTCGATATTGCGCACTCGCCGAACTTAACCAAGCTTCATCAGCGGGCCATCCACCAACATTTGGCGGGCTAAATGGCGTTTGTGACAACTTATCTAAATAGCTAATTAATTGCGCAGGTGTACTCAACTTCGACGGGGTTATATTTAGTGCGCGACAAAGTGAGATAAACCATTCCACAGGCGCGCGCACCATTTCATTCTTAGCATCACTCATTGCGCTATCGCTAGCCATTGCTTTAACTGCGCTGGCAATATTGCGATCTGCAAAAGCACTCTTAATACTGGAATTATTTGGAAGCGGTTCGGTGCTAGAAACAAATCGATACCATAACCGTTCCGCGATGAATGTTGCGGAATCATCTCGTGCAACTAGAAAATCACTTGCGCTCTGCCCATCAAAAGCTGCGGTGGTTCCAAGTAGAGTAATTGGGTTAACGTCATGGCGCTTAATGTTAAAAGTGAGTGTTCCAGAACTATTAGTGACTTGATAACCAGTCAATGCGCGAGCAAGTGCTTTAACATCATCTTCGCTATAACGGTTTACTCCCAAAATAAATAGCTCCATCAATTCTCGAGAAAGATTTTCGTTCGGTGCTTTAATGGTGCTGTTATTTCCATCTAACCAATACTGCAACGCACCATCATTTATCATTGCGCGCGCCATCTCTTTAAAATTTCCTAAGGCATGAGTACGCAGCGTTTTATTCTGTAAGTACATTGGCATCGCATAATTTATTTTTCCGATTGAGGTTGCCCAATGGCCATGCCAGAACCAAGTCATCCGTTCGGTCAATCCATGGTCACTTAACGCCATACGATCTAACCACCATAAAAGTAATTGCTGACTTTGGAATCGCATTGCTTGCGCAAAAGGAATTACCTCAGGTGTATTTGGTTCAGGTCGTTTTCCTAAATCAGTTATCTCAGGTTCTTTGATTGCAGATGCGCCGATATCAATTTGTGGCACCGTCAATGTTTGAGAACGGTAGCCAGAAACACCCATTTTCAGGGCTGATGCAAATTCACCAGGGCGGGGCCCAAAACCGAAGCGATGAGATAGGCGCGCAATTTCAACTCGTTCGGAGATCGTTGCCATTTAGCGAGAGTAAAGCAATTTAAAAATTTAGATAAGGTTCCCTCATGAATTCACGCCAAACTCTCAGAGAACAAATCCTGAGTAAAGCAGTGGTACACGGCAAAGTTATTCTCTCGTCAGGTAAAGAAGCCGACTATTACGTTGATTTACGTCGCGTGACTCTTGATGCGGTTGCTGCGCCACTTGTTGGCGAAGTAATGCTTGATCTCGTTAAAGATTGGGAATTTGATGCAGTTGGCGGCTTAACTCTTGGCGCGGACCCAGTTGCAACCGCGATGATGCATGTTGCAGCGCAACGCGGCAAGAAAATAGATTCTTTTGTAGTTCGTAAAGCGGAAAAAGCGCATGGGTTACAACGTCGAATCGAAGGACCAGATGTAAAAGGTCGTCGCGTTCTTGCAGTCGAAGATACCTCTACAACAGGCGGCTCGGTATTAACTGCAGTTGAAGCTTTGAAAGAAGCTGGCGCAATTGTGGTTGGCGTTGCTGTAATCGTAGAACGCGGCGCAAAGGGAAAAGTTGAAGAAGCTGGTTTGGAATATCGAACTGCCTATTCGTTAAGTGATTTAGGACTTTAGTTAAACGCTGGTACATCCGGTTTAGTTAAACCATTTTCTTTGCATAGCAGTTCAATATCGTTAGCAACCATTTTCTTAACTAGATCCTCAAAATTTACACTTCGATGCCAATTTAAAGTTTTACTAGTTTTACTTGGGTCTCCCACTAATTGGTGTATTTCTGTAGGTCTTAATAAATGTGAATCCGTTTTTAAATACTTACTCTCTTCGCCGGCTAGCCCGGCATAGCTAAAGGCAGTAGCAACAAAATCTGAGACCGAATGTGTTTCACCAGTCGCCACCACAAAATCATCAGCGGTATCGGTTTGCAACATTTGCCACATAGCCTCAACGTAATCTCCTGCAAAACCCCAGTCCCGGCGGGCTTCTAGATTTCCTAAAACTAATTCGCTACTTAAACCGAGTTTAATTTTTGCAGCAGCGTTAGTAATTTTTCGCGTGACAAAAGTAGTTGGGCGAAGTGGACTTTCATGGTTATAAAGAATTCCAGAAGCGATAAATAAACCTTCATTTTTTCTAAATCGATCCGCGGCGCGATGCGCCAACGCCTTCGATACGCCATAGGGAGATACTGGATTTAACGGTGTGGATTCGCTCTGCGGCGTAATTGTCGTTTTGCCAAACATTTCCGAGCTTGACGCTTGATAGAACTTAATTTTAGCTAAACCCATCTGAGCTAGCGATTCAAACAATCGAATCACAGCGTAGGCATTCGCTTCCAAAGTTTCTTCGTTATGTTCAAAAGAATATGCAACTGAACTAACCCCAGTTAAGTTATAAACTTCATCTGGCTTTTTTAGCGTAATTAAATTTAATATTCCTTCAGTATCTCGGATATCTGCATAAACAATTGAAAAATTATTTTGTTCAAGTGTTTTTAGCGCGCTCCCAACACCATCTAAATGGCGCGTTGTTCCAATTACTTTGTAATCGTTTTTCAATAATAACTTGGCTAAGTAATACCCATCTTGACCGGATACCCCTAGGATTAAAGCTGTTTTCAAGTTAGGTGCTTTCGAGTCTGCCATTCTTTAATAAATTCAATCGCTACCGGAATCAAACTCAAAACTATGATTACGCCAACGATTGGAAGTAAATATTTATCTACTGAACCACTCAATTTTTCACCTAAAGTAAATCCAGCAAGAATAATTCCATCAGTCCAAATAATCCCACCGATAAAATTCCAGATTGCAAACTTAGAAGCTGGCACGCCAACTATTCCGCAGAGTGGGTTTATTAAAGTTCGCACGACTGGGATGAAGCGAGCCAAAATCAAAGCTTTACCTAACCCGTATTTCGAAAGCCATTTCTCAGTACGTTGCACTTTGGCTTGGTTAAAGACGCGGCTATCCGGGCGACTAAATAATTTCCGGCCATAGGTAGCGCCAAGTAAATGTCCAAGTTGCGAACCTAAGATGGCAAAGAGCGGGGCAGCTAAAAGGAGAATTGAGATCGGGAGTTGAATTCCGAAAGTTTTCATCGCTGATTCCGATGCCGCGACCCCGGCGATAAAGAGCAAGCTATCGCCCGGGAAAACCAAGCCGATTAACAGTCCGGTCTCAACAAAGAGGACGGTAAGGATCCCGACCATCCCGAGGGTAGTGACGATGTAATGGGCATCGAGAATGTTCATGGGGCGAGCCTAACCACTCAAGCCCACCAAAATTAGGCCGCTTACCTTATTTATTACGCCTCCTGGAGCCTGAAATTAGGTCTAAGCAGGGGGTTTGCGCTTACACTCTCGCCCAAGCAACCATCACTTCGAACCAATTCTGGGTTCGACCTGACTCTCCAACGGAGGAGATATGAGAGCCGAAGCGGCCAACTCACTCGTGCACGTCGCGGGTAATAACTTAAATATCGTCTATGTAGTCCTAGGAGTTGCCCTTGTGGCGCTCGCCATCGCTTACGCGTTACGAGCACAAGTGCTCCGCGCCAGCGACGGTACCGAGAAAATGCGCGAGATCGCCGGTGCAGTTCAAGAAGGTGCCGCTGCATATCTTGCTCGCCAATTCAAAACACTTTCCTGGTTCGTCGGAATTGTTTTCGTACTTTTATTCGCGCTCCCTGGCGCAACCGATATTAAAGTCGGCCGTTCCATATTCTTTTTAGTCGGCGCTGCATTCTCGGCATTCGTTGGTTACCAAGGTATGTGGCTCGCAGTCCGCGCAAACGTTCGCGTGGCTGATGCAGCTCGCGCGAAGTCAGCGGAGAAAGCGGTGCAGATTGCATTCCGCACTGGCGGCGTAGTTGGCATGTTAACTGTTGGCCTTGGTCTTCTCGGCGCATCTCTTGTTGTGGTTATCTATCACGAGAACGCACCTTCAGTACTTGAAGGTTTTGGTTTCGGTGCTGCAATGCTCGCGATGTTTATGCGCGTTGGCGGCGGTATCTTTACCAAGGCAGCAGATGTTGGCGCTGACCTTGTTGGTAAAGTTGAAAAAGGAATTCCAGAAGATGACCCACGTAACGCTGCAACAATTGCAGATAACGTAGGCGATAACGTCGGTGACTGCGCTGGTATGGCCGCTGACTTATTCGAATCTTATG
>CAZWBQ010000028.1:0-9173 GCA_964632545.1 uncultured Bifidobacterium sp.
CCTAGACAAGCTGAACCAGAATCAGCTGGGCTGCCAATTACCCCATACCCCAATGTTGCAAGGCAAGGATACCCTGAAAAAGTTAAGCTAAATTGCGTTTTTTATGCGTGTAATTGCGCGTTCTTTACCAAGCAATTCCATAGATTCAAAAAGTGGTGGTGAAATGTGGCTACCAGTTACCGCAATTCTTACTGCACCAAATGCAATTCTAGGTTTCAATCCCATTTCATCAATTAAAACTGCGCGGAGCGCCGCATCAATTGATAAATGGTTCCAAAGTGTTAGAGGTTCTAGCGCTGCTAGCGATCGGCGCAATACATCTTTAGATACCTCGTCTGAAATCTTCTCCTTAGATTCACCTTCAATTTCAACGCTTTCTCCAAATAAAAACTTAACCATTTGAGGAACTTCAGAAAGCTTTGCAATTCGCTCTTGGATAATTGGCAAAACTGACTTAATAACTGCTTTTTCAGAATCGGTGCCGGAAATGATGCCTGCCTTAATCACAAATGGCAAAGCACGGCTCAAGAAATCATCAATATCGAGCACACGAATTTTGTCACCGTTGATAGCTTCCAATTTTTTCATATCGAATCTTGCAGGCGAACTATTAACGCGCTCTACTGTGAATAGTTCAGTCAACTCTTGCATAGTTACATTTTCACGGTCATCGCCAGGTGACCAACCTAAAAGCGCTAAGTAATTGCAAATAGCTTCAGGCAAGAATCCAGCATCTCGATACCAAGCAATCGAAACTTCGCCATTTCGCTTTGATAACTTGGTGTTATCTTGACCCATCACAAACGGTAAATGCGCAAATATTGGATAATCTTCGGGAGCAATGCCCATTGCTTGGTAAACCCGAATCTGTCGCGGCGTAGAAGATAACAAATCTTCTCCTCGCAAAATATGCGTAACTTTCATTAATACATCATCAACAGCAACTGCAAGGGTGTAAAGCGGAGAACCATCAGCCCTAGCAAGTACAAAATCTGGCACAAATTTATGTTCGAAAACTAAATCGCCACGAATTGCGTCATTGAAATGCGTTTCACCATCTGGCATTCGCATTCGAGTAACTGGTTTACGACCTTCACTTTCATATTTCGAAATGTCGCTCGGTGAAAGATCTCGACATTTTCCATCATATCCAGGCGCTAAATTCGCAGCTCTCTGGGATTCACGCCGAGCTTCTAACTCTTCGGTGCTGCAGTAACATCGGTAAGCGTCGCCATTATCTAGAAAAGTTTGCGCCCATTTTGCATAAATATCTAACCGTTGTGATTGCAAATATGGCCCATTAGGTCCGCCAACTTCGGGACCCTCATCCCATTGCAATCCAAGCCAGCGCAAGGTATCAATTGCAGCTGCGATGTATTGATCAGTAACACGCTCCCGATCGGTATCTTCAATTCTAAAAATGAATTTGCCGCCAGTATGTCGAGCATAAGCCCAATCAAATAGCGCGGTTCTAATATTTCCAACGTGTAAGTCACCAGTCGGTGATGGTGCGAACCGAACTCGAATCTCTTTTGCTGTCGAATTGTTAGCCACGGAGCGAAACCCTATTAGTAAGTGTGCCCAAACCTGCAATTGAGATTGCAACTTCCCCATTTTGGTTTAAAGGGCCAATCCCTGCTGGAGTGCCAGTCAAAATCACATCTCCCGGAAGCAGCGTCATTACATTTGTCACAAATTCAATTATTTCAGGAATTTTGAAAATCATGTCGGAGAGTTTGGCGCTTTGCTTAAGTACGCCATCAACTGTTGCCGTTATCTCTTGATCTCCAGGTTGGAAATCAGTATCAATCCACGGCCCAAGTGGACAGAAAGAATCAAAGCCTTTTCCTCTAGTCCATTGGCCATCTTTTTTCTGCAAATCCCGCGCAGTTACATCATTTGCGATCGTATATCCGAAAATCACATCTTTAATGCGTTCCTTTGGAACTTCTTTACAAATCTTGCTTATTACAATGGCAAGTTCTGCCTCATGGTCAACTCGATCGCTCATCCTTGGCCATTGAATCAAATCATTTGGTCCAATTACCGAAGTGTTTGGTTTTAAAAAAATAATTGGCTCTTCCGGAACATCACTTCCCATTTCGGCTGCGTGATCGGCATAATTTTTACCGATACAAACAACTTTGCTTCGTGGAATTACCGGCGCTAATAACCGTACATCTCGCAATTGCACAGTTGCATCTAACTTATGAATTCCGGCATAGAGTGGATCGCTGGCGATTGCTCGAATTGTGGTTTCATTTTCGAGTACACCAAAATGTGGATCTGTTCCAAGCGGAGATCCAGTTGGTGGCGTAAATCTAACAATGCGCATTGGCGCAGTCTAGTGCAGGTTTTTTACAACGATTGCTTCGTCGTCGCTTCCGAACTGTTTCGTTCGACGAGAATTGTTCCGATGCGGTGTCTACGACCGATAATTCGCTCTGCAGTAATTTGCCAACCGTGCAATGTAAGAGTGCTTCCTGGAATTGGCACGCGACCAAGTATTTTTGCCATGTAACCACCAATAGTGTCTACATCTTCTTGTTCTTCTTCAGATAACTCTATTTTTAGATATTCTGCTAAATCCTCTAAATGTAACCGGGCAGATGCTCGCCCTTGATTTTCATTAATCCATTCAAATTCGTCTAGATCGTCATCGTATTCATCAGCAATTTCGCCAACAATCTCTTCCAAAATATCTTCGATAGTTATTAGCCCGGCAGTGCCACCGTACTCATCCACCACGATTGCTAAATGGATTTGATCGCGTTGCATCTCTTTTAGTAATTCTGATGCAGTTTTAGTTTCTGGAACAAAAGTTGCATTACGTAAGTGTTCTTCAACTTTCTCACTCTGTTCTGCGTCATGATATTCATGACTTCGGAGTGCTAAATCTTTTACATAAGCAATACCAATAATTGTGTCTAAATTCTCATCAATTACTGGAATTCGCGAGAACCCAGATCTTAGTGCGAGTGAAAGCGCTTGCCGCAATGATTTAGAACGTTCAATCCAAACCATCTCAGTTCGCGGAACCATCAACTCACGAACTAACGTGTCACCTAATTCAAAAACGGAGTGAATCATTTCATGTTCAGATTCTTCTACTAACCCGCGTTCATGCGCCTGATCTACTAGATCTCGCAATTCTGCTTCTGAAGCGAATGGACCGGTTCGAAATCCACGACCTGGCGTGATTGCATTTCCAATCGCAATTAATAGCGTAGTTACTGGACCAAGTATTTTCGCTAAGAAATAAGCCACATATGTAGCTGGAACTGCCCAAGCGCTTGCGCGTTGTTTGCCTAAAGTTCTTGGACCGACGCCAACTACTACATATGAAAGTACCAGCATTGTGGCTATTGCAGTGGAAATTGCTAGCGCACTGCTTTCAAATATCTGGAGAAATCCTTCTGCGACAAAAACAGTTGCTGTAAGTTCGCAAGCTTTTCTAACTAGCAAAACTACGTTCAAATATCGGGCTGGCTCATTAATGACTTTTCGTACTAAAGCTGCTCGTTTTGGAGATTTTTCAGCAATATGATCAACTGCCACGCGTGAAATCGTGTTGATTGCAGATTCACTTCCAGCTAAAAAACCAGCAAATGCTAAAAGTGCAAATACTTCAATAATTGTTATTGGGTTCATTAGGCACGCCATTTTGCTAATAGGTCGTCTTGTAATTTAAACATAACTCGTTCTTCGTTTGGAATCGCATGGTCGTATCCGAGCAGATGCAAAATTCCATGCGTAGTTAGAAGTTCTATTTCAGATTGCGCAGAATGATTTGCTAACTCTGCCTGCTTTTCCGCAATAGTTGGGCATAAAACAATATCCCCAATTAAACCTGGGCCATTGGAAGCGGAATTTGGTTTTATTTCATCCATTGGGAATGAAAGTACATCGGTAGGGCCTGGTTCATTCATCCATTGAACATGTAAGGAAGTCATCTCGGCTTCATCAACACAAGAGATGCTAAGTTCAGAATCTGGATGCACGCCCATATCTTTAATTACGAATTGCGCTAGCGAAATAATCGCAACTTCATCACAATGAGAGCTGGTGTGATTAATAAATTCGATTGTCATATTCGTCACCGCGCGCGGTTAACGTTCACTTCTCCCCGGCTTAATTGAGGTTCTGATAGCCCTAGGTGAAGTTGCTGTTGCAGCATCCCAAGCGCCATAAGCATCAACGATCTGACTTACCAATCGATGCCTTACTACATCATCTGAGAAGAGCTCAACAAAGGAGATATCTTCTACATTTTCTAGAATTTCGCTAACAATTCTTAAGCCCGATTGTGTGCTATTTGGTAGATCAATTTGCGTAACATCTCCAGTAACAACCATTCTTGAACCAAAACCCAAGCGAGTTAAAAACATTTTCATCTGTTCTGGAGTCGTGTTCTGCGCTTCATCTAAAATAATGAATGAATCATTTAAAGTTCTGCCGCGCATATATGCAAGCGGGGCAACTTCAATTGTCCCGGCAGCCATCAGGCGTGGGATCGCATCTGGATCAATCATCTCGTGTAGCGCATCAAATAGTGGACGCAGGTATGGATCAATTTTTTCATGAAGCGTTCCAGGTAAGAATCCAAGACGCTCACCTGCTTCTACTGCAGGGCGAGTAAGAATAATTCGATTAACTTGTTTTGCTTGCAAAGCTTGGATTGCTTTTGCCATTGCAAGATAAGTTTTTCCAGTTCCAGCTGGGCCAATTCCAAACGTAATTGTTGAACGGTCGATCGCATCTACATACTTTTTTTGATTAGCGGTTTTTGGTCTAATTGTCTTCCCGCGGTTACTTAGAATATTTAACGATAAGACTTCGGCTGGATGCTGAGTGACATCGCCAATAACCATTGCAATAGATCGACGAACCGCATCTTCTGTAAGGAGTTGACCAGATCTGATAATTGTCATCAATTCAGATATCAAACCTTGAAACTGTGCGACATCGCCAGGTTCACCGCGCAATATGAATTCGTTTCCACGAACCGTTATTGCTAAATGAGAATAGGATTTTTCTAGAAGTCTAAGGAAAAGATCTTGAGGTCCAGTTAGCGCAACCATGGGAATAGCGCTCGGGATTGTTAATACGGTGCGATCCATTACCGCAACCTTAATGGAACTTTCTCAAATTGGTATTTTGAAGCCTAGCCCGGCGGCCAACTAAGCGGACGCCCCCCTAATAAATGTAAGTGGGCATGGAAAACACTCTGTCCAGCTTCAGCACCAGTATTGAAAACGGTCCGATATCCAACTAGGCCCCGAGCATCGGCAATCTCGCCAGCTAAAATAAAGAGATCACTCACAGATGCTGGCTTGGTAACTGCTAATTCTGCCACATTTGGAAAATGAACCTTTGGAACTATTAATACATGAGTTGGCGCTTGTGGTGAAATGTCATTAAACGCTACGGATAATTCGCTTTCGGCCACGATTTCAGCCGGTATCTCTAAACTGACAATTTTGCAGAAAAGGCAAGACATTTTTCCTCCTCACCAAATCTTAAAGGCTGTTTGAATTGCAGCGAGTGCCGCAACGCCTGCATGTGCGGATCTAAATACTGGCACTCCCATTTTAACTAACACTCCACCCATATCTTGCATATCTAGAATTTCCGACTCAGTTAGGCCGCCTTCGGGTCCAATTACAAAAGCAATATTTTTAAATGAATACCCAAGATCAGAAATCAGATTGGTAAAGGTTTTACTTGCTGATTCGTGAAAAACTAAGATTAAATCAAACTCTGCAAATTTAGCCTTTAATTCGTTGGTAGTTACCAGGTTTGTCACTTCCGGAATTCGAAATCTTCGCGCTTGCTTACTTGATTCGCGCACATGTAATTTCCATTTGTTTAAACCATCTGATTTATCACTCCACTTTGCAATTGATTTTTGCGCTGCCCACGGAATTATTTGATCGATCCCGCCTTCAGTCAGTAATTCTAAAGTCTCTTTAACCCGATCATTTTTTGGTAATGCTTGAATGCAACTTAACTTAATTTTAGATGGTTCTATTTTCCCAGATTTAGTAATCTCACATGAAATTGATTTTTTACTTCGTTCTTTAACCACTGCTTCAGCCCAATTCCCGCGACCATCCGAAATTAAGATTTCTTCGCCTACTTCAATTCTAAGTACGGTGGCAGCATGATGTCCTTCATCACCATCAATTATCGCAATCCCATTTTCAGGTAATTCTGCGATTATAAAAAGCGTGCGCACTTAATTATCTAATTTCGAAAGGCTTCACGAAATTTGCCGAAGAAACCTGTTTCGTGACGTTCTTTGACAACCCCGCTATTAGCTTTATCGCCACGTGATTCCGCAAATTGACGAAGCAAATCTTCTTCCTTCTTTGAAAGTTTGTTTGGAATAACTACATCGATATGTGCAAATAGATCGCCGCGCCCGGAACCACGTAACTTTGTGATTCCTTTGCCGCGAATTGGCAGAACGCTACCGCTTTGAGTTCCTGGTTTTATTTCGAGTTCGATTTCGCCATCGAGAGTTTCAATCTTCACCTTGCTCCCAAGTACTGCACCAGTCATTGGCACCGAGACTGAAACATGTAAATCATTTCCTTCTCGAACTAAAAAGTTGTGATCAGCAACTTCAATTTCCACATATAAGTCACCGGCTGGTCCGCCACCTGGACCTACTTCACCTTCTCCAGACATTTGAATTCTATTTCCACTTTCAACCCCAGCTGGAATTTTTACATCAATACTTCGTTTGCTTCGTACCCGACCATCGCCTGCACATTCACCACATGGGCTTGGAATCGTTGTACCAAAACCCTGGCAAGCTGCACATGGTCGGCTTGTCAAAACTTGACCGATAAAAGATCGGGTAACTTGCTGAGTTTCGCCTTTGCCACGACAAATATCACAAGACTTTGGCTTGCTCCCGCTAGCACAACCACTTCCAGAACATTGCGTGCAAAGTATTGCAGTTTCAACATTTAATTCTCGCTCGGTGCCAAAACATGCTTCGGCTAAATCGATATCAACACGAATTAGCGCATCTTGGCCATGTCGCATTCGCGGTCTTGGTCCGCGTGAATTTCCGCCGCCACCAAAAAATGCATCCATAATGTCGCCAAATCCGAAGTTGGCATTTCCAAAACCATTAAAACCTTGACCGCCTTGATCATAATTTTGGCGTTTATTTGGATCGCTTAATACTTCATACGCTGCAGTTATCTCTTTAAATCTATCTTGGACTGCCGGATCAGGGTTTACATCTGGATGCAATTCGCGCGCCAATTTTCGATATGACTTCTTTATTTCATCAGCGCTTGCATCTCGACTTACGCCGAGAGTTTCATAAAGGTCAGCCATAAGTTACTTATTATCCCCTAAGAATTTTCCAACATATCTTGCAACAGCTGTAACTGCTGACATGGAACTCGCGTAATCCATACGAGTTGGCCCAATGATACCTAATGCGCCGGCAGGACTGCCCTCTTTGCCATAACTCATAGAGACAAGGCTGGTGGTTTGTAAATTCTTCTCAGATTGTTCATCACCAATACGAACCCGCATCGAATCGCCAACGTCACTCAACAATCGTAATAACACAACTTGTTCTTCAAGTGCTTCCAAAATTGGATGTATATCTGATGCCTGTTCATGGCTAGAGCGCGCTAAATTTGCAGTGCCAGCTAACGCAACTTTCCCTTTTAATTCAGCGTGCGCTGGATATTGTACAACTGCAACTTGTTTGGTTATCTGTGCAAGCAACCGCACAGTACGTGCCATTACATCATCTAAATCTGCAGCGCCTTCTAAGAAAGTTTCGATTGCGCGCCGCTCTGGTTCGGAAAAAGGTTTTATAGTCGCTAATTTATCTACGAAAATTCGATATCCAAGATTCGTTGGAATTCGACCAGCGCTGGTGTGAGGTTGTGTAATCAACCCAGCTTCTTCTAAAACGGCCATTTCATTACGGATTGTTGCTGGGGAAATCCCAAGATCATGTCGTTGCGCAATTGATTTAGAACCAACTGGTTCTTCGGTGGCGACATACTCTTCAACGATTGCGCGCAAAATCTCTAATTGGCGCGATTCCATATTTGGAACCTTCGTATTTGATGTGCTCATGGTGGAAAAGGTACTACACCATTAATTCGCGCACGATTCGGTCGGCAATTAAGCGACCAGATTGGGTCAACACAACCCGACCTTGCGACCAATGTGAATACGAAATATGGTCACTTTCAAGATATTTTGCTGCGCTTTTATCCTGCCCAGGAGTTAGTGACGTTCGATCAATTCCATCAACTAACCTAATTTGTAACATAATCTTTTCATCGTTGCGATTTTCCAAAGTTAAAATTTCTCCAGCTAATTTTGGTGAAACCCCAGAATCTATCCGTTCCTGATAAGCGCTTGGATGTTTCACATTCCACCAGCGTTCATTTCCTAAGAAGGAATGTGCGCCTGGCCCAACTCCCCACCAATTCGAACCATTCCAATAATTAATATTGTGGCGACATTCGCCACCTGGTTTAGCCCAATTACTTAACTCGTACCAACTAAATCCGGCACTGGCAAAAAGATCATCAGCTATCCGATACTTTTCCGCAGTTTCATCATCTGCTGGCATCACTAATTCGCCACGTTTAACTTGATTTGCAAGTTTGGTTCCAGCTTCAACAATTAGCGCATAAGCACTTATGTGGTCAATCGCCATTGATAGCGCGCTCTTTACCGAAATTTCCCAATCTGCAATTGATTCACCAGGTGTGCCATAAATTAAATCTACGCTGATATGTTCAAATCCAATTGAGTTTGCTAATGCTACAGACCTAGCAACACCTTCAGGCTTATGGGTTCGATCAAGGGTTGCTAACACATGCGGAACTGCAGATTGCATTCCAAAAGAAATTCGATTGAAGCCACCTTCTCGTAATTTTGTAAGTAAATCTTCGGTAACCGTATCGGGATTAGCCTCTATCGTTATTTCACAATCTTCAGTTACTTCAAATTCGCTTTTGATTTTGGCAATAACTCGGTTTAAATCATGCGCCTCCAAAAGTGTCGGAGTTCCACCGCCAAAAAATATCGTTGGCACTATCGCACCATTAACTTCACTTCTGGCTTGATCAATTTCTTTCAAAACTCGATCTATATACCCTTCAGATACGCCCGAGATA
>CAZWBQ010000029.1:0-8475 GCA_964632545.1 uncultured Bifidobacterium sp.
GACATTTACTAGATTTTGAACCATTCGTCGGTTAAATAGACTTGGAACGCTTGCGTACTCCTGGCCTGCCTCTTTATATAGATATATAAAGAGGTAAAAATCTATTGTTATTACTAGATAAAGGTCTACTCTTTCAAAGAGCCTCGAAGATTTTGAGATCTCAAGTCAGGCGAAAGGTAGAGAATATGTCAGAGGCTAAAACTGAGATTACCCGTCTTATCAATTTATATATTGATGGGGCTGGAAAAGGTGATGCAAGTAAATTAAATGAAGCATTCCATTCAAGTGCACGTTGGTTTGGCACAATGAGTGGTGTTGATTACGACATGGATAAAGCTGGTTTCGTTGCGTTAATGGTTGAATCTCCAGGAGATGCTGGCCAACTAACTGCAAAGATCACTGATATTCAAATTGATGGAACCGTTGCTGTGGCCACAGTCAAAGAAGAAGGTTTTTGGGGAACCCTCTCATTTACTGATTACTTTACGCTTTCTATTCTTGATGGTCATTGGCAAATTACTTGTAAAACCTTTGCTCATACAGGTGGAGTTCACGCTTAGAACTCCTGTCTAATATTTAAGAAAAAAAAGCTGAAGCTTAGATGCTCAGCCTTTTTTCTTATTTTAAACCTTTAAAATTAATTGATAAACATCCAGAAATTGAATCAATATTTAGGGTTGAGCAAGATAAGTGGGTTGTGAGGGACTCGAACCCCCGACCCGGTGATTAAGAGTCACCTGCTCTACCAACTGAGCTAACAACCCGGATGTTTTGCGTACTTGGGGAGAGTGCGCTCGACGTAAGGCGAAACCCTACCAGCGCCAAGCCTGCGCTAATGACAATCGTGAATGGGTGCGGCATCATCGAGATATGAAGAAATTCAGCGCATGGCAGGTGGTTATTGCCCTGACATTGGGCGTTGCGACGCAAGTAAGTGGCTTCGGAATGCAAAGTGTTTCTGGCGCTGGTTTAAATGCGCTCGCTGCAATTGATCAATTACCGGTAAAGGGGCGCGCACCGAAAACGGGATATTCGCGGGCCGAGTTTGGGAGCGCATGGGCAGATGTAGATAAGAATGGTTGCGATACTCGAAACGATATTTTGCGTCGGGATTTAACGGCGGTTATTTATAAAGTAAAGACCCACGATTGCGTGGCGCTGACTGGCGTATTGATCGATCCATATTCGGGAACGACTATTTCATTTGTTCGGGGAAGCGTTACGAGTATGGAAGTGCAGATTGATCATGTTGTTGCACTCTCAAATGCTTGGCAGACCGGTGCGTTTGCACTTAATGCGGAAGTGCGAAAAGCGCTTGCAAATGATCCGTTGAATTTGTTGGCGGTAAAGGGATCGCTCAATCAACAGAAAAGTGATGGCGATGCTGCAACATGGTTGCCACCGTTGAAAAGTTTTAGATGTACATATGTGGCGCGACAAGTTGCGGTTAAGTTGAAATATAAATTATGGATTACTGCGCCAGAAAAGATTGCGATGGTGAAAGTGTTAAGTACTTGTCCTAAGTTGGCGTTACCAAGTTAGTTCTTGCGTTTTATAAAGTGGGGTGAGCGACGGGGCTCGAACCCGCGACATCCCGGACCACAACCGGGTGCTCTACCAGCTGAGCTACGCCCACCATGTTTTGATATTTAGTTTTGAACAAGTGCTGATTGTACCTGTTACTTATCGGGGCTTGATTTACTCGCGAAAATCACGCTCCGGTAGTACTTCAACTCCTCAATCGAATCCTGCACATCGCCCATTGCGCGGTGATTGCCGGTTTTCTTTGGTGCGTTGAAATAGGCCGAGGCATACCAACGGCGGGCGAGTTCTTTAATGGAGGAGACATCGACAATTCGATAGTGGAGGAAGGCATCAAGAAGTGGCATATCGCGGGCGATGAAGTTTCGGTCGGTTGAAATCGAGTTGCCCGCTAACGGGGATTTGCCGGCTTCGACGCCGACGGATTCAAGGTGGGCAATTACCTTTGCCTCGGCATCGGCGAGGGTGGTTCCGCTAGATATAAGAGGTAAGAGTCCAGATTCGGTATGCATATTAGTTACAAACTCATTCATGCCTGCAAGTTTTTCGGGGGTAGTGGCGATCACGATATCGAGGCCATCGCCGATTGGGTTTAGTTCGGAATCGGTAACTTGGACTGCGATTTCGACGAGGGCATCATCTTTTAGGGAGAGCCCGGTCATTTCGCAATCGATCCAAATTAGGTGGGGATTGTCTATGGCCATGGGCGAACTCTATAAGTGAATTCACTATTCGTTCACCTTCTATTAACCACTGAGAGAGGCGGCGTGCCCCACTTAATAGCAGTATCGCCGCGTGAGTTCAATTTCGCCTGACCGGTCTGCCGTAACTCCGCGAGAGATATTTACTAAGCCACGAGTATCGGATCGCGTATTTAGAGGCGTATTAAATGTAATGAGTTTCTCTTCGCTTGCAATTTTAACTTTAATTGGATCATTTTTAATGTTGCGCGGATTTCAAGTTTTCAAAGGCGAAGGCTTAAGTTTTATAACTGGCTTTGAATGGACTAGCGCAGTAAATGATGGGGTAGAAACTTCAACCTTTGGTCTTGGCTCGATGCTAATTGGGACTTTATTAATTTCGGCAACTGCGTTAGTTGTTGGCGTCCCACTATCGGTATTGACCGCGCTATATTTAAATTTCTACGCACCAATGTTTATCCGTAAATTCCTAACGACTGTGTTAGATCTAATGGCCGCATTCCCATCAATTCTTTATGGGTTATGGGGTTATTTTATTTTGATGCCGATGGCTGAATATTGGGCGAAGCTACTTAACCGATATTTAGGTTGGATTCCAATATTTTCAGTTCCACAACCAGCATTTACGCGCTCACCATTTGTCGCTGGGCTAGTGCTTGCAATCATGATTATTCCGATTGTCACTTCAGTATCACGTGAAGTCTTCTCGCAAACTCCACTCGATCGAATTCAAGCTGCTTATGCACTCGGGGCGACTAAATGGGCAATGATTAAAACTGTTGTATTGCCATTTGGATCTAGCGGCGTTGTTGGTGGCGCAATGCTTGGACTAGGACGCGCGATGGGTGAAACTGTCGCGGTATATATGGTTTTAAATATTGCATTTACTGCGAACTTAAAAGTTCTTTATGGCGTTGGTGGCAATGTTGCTTCAATGATTGTTTCTAGATGGGGCGAATCAACTTTGCTTGAATCTAAAGCGTTATTGGCTGCTGGGTTTGTGTTGTTCGTTATGACCCTAGCCGTTAATTTCTTAGCAAATTTCATAGTAAAACGCGCTGTTAAGTCAGGTAAATAAATGACAACTTACGCGCCAACTAAACCATGGAAACTTACTAGGGTTGATATGAGTAAGAATGTAATTGGAATAATTATCTCGATGATTGCCTCATATTTAGTAGTTGAGGTTACGCCAATGAAGGGCAAGTTGGCTTATGCATTTCTATTCTTCTTTTTTGCAACGGCAATTCAAGTCATAATGAAGTGGTTCGCTCGTGGCCGAGTGGCTGCGGTTGATGGGTTAGCAAGTTCAATTGCGTTAACTGGTGGCATCATTGTTTTCTTACCAGTAATAAGCATTCTCTTTACAACTATCAGTAAAGGAATCAAAGGGCTGCATTTAACTTTGTTCACTGAAACGATGGAAAAATCTTCTTACCTAGATCCAATTGGTATGGGTGGAATATTGCATGCAATTGTTGGCACGATGTACATGATTATTATCGCCTCAATAATTAGCGTGCCACTATCAATTTTAACTGCGCTCTATTTAACTGAGATTAAAGGAAAAGCTGCTGCGTTTATCCAATTCTTAGTACAGGCAATGAGCGGCGTGCCATCGGTTGTAGCCGGTATCTTTATTTACGCAGCGTTCTTACTTAATACCAGCTTCCGTGGATCTGGTCTTACTGGTGCGCTGCCACTTGCAATTTTGATGATTCCAACAGTAACTCGTACTGCGCAGGAAGTTTTGTTATTGATTCCAAATGATTTGCGCGAAGCTGGTCAAGCACTCGGAGCGACACAATGGAAAACTGTGATGTTGATTGTAGTTCCAGCCGCTCGAAGCGGTTTGGTAACGGCAGTAATTCTTGGTGTTGCTCGAATCGCGGGTGAAACTGCGCCACTGCTATTCACTATTGGTGGTTCAGATAAAGTGAATTGGAATCCAATAAACGGACCGCAGAGTGCGCTGCCATATTATGTTTGGAAAGGCTTAATTTCTGGAACTCCAGAAGCGGTTCAACGAGCTTGGACTGCAATCTTGGTACTACTGATGATTGTGCTCTTCTTCTTTTCAATTGCACGATATTTTTCGAGACAGCGGGTTAAGTAATGAGTGATCAAATGAAAGATGGGGAAGAGATGTCAACCACAAATGTAACTGGGTCAAAATCCTTGTCGGATGTTGCGGCAAACCGGATGCGTGATTTCGAACCGGGCACCACACCGATCGGCACAGGTCTAGAAGCTAGAAATATTCATGCTTGGTTCGGTAATCATCTCGCAGTCGAAGATATTTCTTTAGATTTCAACGCTGGCACTGTTACAGCGCTAATTGGTCCATCTGGATGCGGTAAATCAACTTTCATCCGCACAATTAACCGAATGCATGAATTTATTCCAGGTGCTGCAATGGCGGGCGAAGTTCTATTAAACGGTGAAGATGTTTATGCTCGAGGCGTCGATGTAACCAAAATTCGTTTGAAAATCGGTATGGTTTTCCAGAAGCCAAATCCATTTCCATCAATGACAATTGGTGAGAACGTTTTATCAGGGTTGAAATTAGCGCAATTAAAAGTGGCAGATAAAGATGCTCTGATGGAAGATTGTTTGGAACGAGCTGGACTCTGGAGCGAAGTTAAAGATCGCCTTGGCGCACATGCCGGTGGCTTATCTGGCGGTCAGCAGCAACGGCTATGTATTGCGCGATCACTTGCGGTAAACCCGAAGGTGCTCTTGATGGATGAGCCATGTTCCGCACTCGACCCAGGATCAACGCTACGGATCGAAGAAACAATTCACGAACTTTCAAAGTCAATGACAATCATCATTGTCACCCACAATATGCAACAAGCTGCGCGTGTAAGTGATTACACAGCCTTCTTTTTATCTGATGGCGGGCCAGGAAAGCTTGTCGAAGTTGGACCAACCAATGAAATTTTCTCAAGGCCTAAGGATCAACGGACTGAGAACTACGTCTCTGGACGGTTTGGTTAAGCCAAATTCGTTAACCAATTGTTCACCTATTAGATGGTGGCAATTTGAATTGAGTAAAGCCGATGTTTCGCTAGAAAATTAACCTTGCGTTGTAACTATCCCTCTATTAGTACAACACAACGAAAGGTTGTCATGAAGGTTTCCAGATTATTTAAATCAATGGTAGTAGCAGTATCTGCGCTATCGATTGCTATCGCACCAAGCGCATTTGCCGGCACAACTCTTGCAGCAGGTGGCGCAACTTCCGTAACAAATCTTGTGCAGGCATGTAAGAGTTTTTATAACACTGATACAAGTGATTCCTTCCCTTACAACTCAGTAGGTTCAGGTCAAGGTCAAAAAGATCTTGAAGGTAAGAAAATAGATTTTGCATTCTCAGATAGTAAGCATTTAACTTCGCAAAGCGGTATCGCAATTGATCCAAGCGAAATTCACATTCCAGCAATGGTTTGGGCTCTGGGTGTAATGACCAATCTAAATACATCAAAGCCAATTGCACTTTCACCAAAAACTATTGGTGGAATTTTCTCTGGAAAAATCACTCGTTGGAATGATCCTGCGATTCAAGCTGATAACAACCGGACTGTAACTGTCACTGTTTACAAGAAAGATAGCGCTGGAAATATCGTTAAAGATAAAACTGGTAAAGCAGAAGTACTTCGCACAAACAAAGTTACCCAAAAAATCTCAATGCCAAACCAACCAATTACTGTTATCTATCGTCTCGATTCCTCAGGTACAACAGATAATTTCACAGCTGCGCTGAAGGCGTTAGATCCAACAAACTTCACTGATGCTGGAAAGGTATTTAACGCACTTGCTTCAACAAAAGCTGCAATTGCTGCAGATCCAATTCACTTCCAGAGCGCTTCTGGATCTGCGCTAGTAGCGTCACTTGCCGCTAAGACTAAGTATTCAATTACTTACGACGAGACCAACTACGCGAAATCTGCTGGTTTGAAGTTAGTTCAAGTTATCAATCCAAATGGTGACTTGGTTCCAGCAACTGATGATGGTGCCGCTGCTTTTGTAAGTACCTCAGAAATTGCCGCTAATGGAACTGTTGCGCTTGATTACACCAATAAGAACCCAGGCGTTTATCCATTCACTGTTGTTACATATGCACTTGCTTTAACAAATTACGGCGATGCTACAAAAGCTGCCGCAGTTAAAAAAGCAATTGAGTACCACGCATTCACATGTACAAAGAAAGTTGCTGATTCTGGATTTATCACAATTGATCCAACATCATCACTTGGTAAGAAAATTTCTGCACAGCTTGCGAAACTTGGTAAATAAGTAAGCTGATTCCTAGGTAGAAAATTAAAAAAGGACCGTCGCGAGGGGCGGTCCTTTTTTAATGCCGTTTTACTTTCTGCAATTTAATACTTTTATAACAAAATGTGCGCCTGGCAGGAATCGAACCTGCGACAACCGGCTTAGAAGGCAGGTGCTCTATCCAACTGAGCTACAGGCGCATTGATGTGAAATGGAACATGCGTATTGTACCGAGAGATTCCGATAAGGTTTCGCCTCGTGGCAGAGTTTATTTACACGATGAAGAAGGCGCGTAAAGCGCATGGCGATAAAGTCATTCTCGATGATGTAACGCTCGCCTTTTATCCAGGTGCGAAAATCGGCGTTGTAGGGCCAAATGGCGCAGGTAAATCAACGGTGCTACAAATTATGGCTGGCCTGCAAACTGCATCAAATGGTGAAGCATTTTTATCACCTGGGTATACCGTGGGAATTTTGTTACAAGAACCGAAACTTGATGAAAGCAAAACTGTTTTAGAGAATGTGCAAGAAGGTGTTGCCGACACAATTGCGTTAATGGCTCGCTTTAATCAAGTAAGCGAAGAGATGGCTAGCCCTGATGCAGATTACGACAAGCTCCTTGCCGAGATGGGTGCGCTGCAAGAGAAGTTGGATCATGCAAATGCTTGGGATTTAGACTCACAACTTGAACAGGCGATGGACGCACTTCGTTGTCCGCCAGCTGATGCTGATGTAAAAGTTTTATCTGGCGGAGAGCGCCGCCGAATTGCGCTCTGCAAATTGTTATTACAGAAACCTGATTTGTTATTGCTTGATGAGCCAACTAACCACCTTGATGCGGAATCAGTACTCTGGCTTGAACAGCATTTAAGTAAATATGAAGGTGCGGTTGTGGCGATTACCCATGATCGGTATTTCTTGGACAACGTTTCGCAATGGATTCTAGAACTCGACCGAGGTCGTGCTTACCCATATGAAGGTAATTACTCGACTTACCTTGAAACGAAGTCGGCTCGATTAAAAATTGAAGGACAGAAAGATGCCAAGCGCGCTAAGCGGTTAACTGAAGAATTGGAATGGGTCCGTCAAAACGCTAAAGGCCGCCAGGCTAAATCTAAGTCACGCCTTGCGCGCTATGAAGAGATGGCAGCTGAAGCAGAGAAAACTCGCAAATTAGATTTCGAAGAAATTCAAATTCCAATGGGACCACGCCTAGGTGACATAGTTGTCGAAGTTAACGATTTATCAAAAGGTTTTGGCGATCGACAATTAATCGACAACCTTTCATTTTCATTACCTCGTAACGGAATTGTTGGGGTTATCGGACCTAACGGCGCTGGAAAAACAACGCTATTTAAAATGATTCTGGGCCAAGAAACACCAGATTCAGGTTCAATTAAAGTTGGCGAAACGGTAAAGATTTCTTATGTCGATCAATCTCGCGAAGGAATTGACCCCAAGAAGCCGCTCTGGGAAGTTGTTTCGGATGGTTTAGATTTTATTAAAGTTGGAAATGTGGAGATGCCATCGCGCGCTTATGTATCTGCATTTGGATTTAAAGGTCCCGACCAACAAAAGCCGGCTGGCGTACTTTCTGGTGGTGAACGGAACCGATTGAACTTAGCTTTAACTTTGAAAATTGGCGGTAACTTATTACTTCTCGACGAACCAACCAACGATTTAGATGTGGAAACTTTAGGTTCACTTGAAAATGCACTCTTGGAGTTTCCTGGTTGCGCAGTTGTTATTTCGCACGATCGCTGGTTCTTAGACCGCGTTGCCACTCACATTTTGGCTTATGAAGGTGAATCAAAGTGGTTCTGGTTTGAAGGAAACTTTGAATCTTACGAGGCACATAAGTTGGAACGTTTAGGACCAGAAGCAACGCGACCACATCGCGTTACATATCGAAAGTTGACTAGATAATGCGCCATATTTATAAACAAGAAATTCG
>CAZWBQ010000030.1:0-7773 GCA_964632545.1 uncultured Bifidobacterium sp.
AAGCGTTACCTCTTTATTCATACTTATTAGAGATCAGCGTAGAAGCTGCCAATAAACCCGCCAAGCCCAAAAAGACCGAACTAACCCCCATCGATCCAGCCACGACTCCGGCCCCGACCGG
Organism: uncultured Bifidobacterium sp.; assembly: GCA_964632545.1. Taxonomy (GTDB): domain Bacteria; phylum Actinomycetota; class Actinomycetes; order Nanopelagicales; family Nanopelagicaceae; genus UBA7398. The sequence goes on from CAZWBQ010000030.1 coordinate 122, forward strand.
CAAAATAAATTGGCCAACCCGATTTCCAGTTAATCGAAGTGAGATTGCCATGCCGCGTTCTTCTGGCGCAGAGGCGAGTGAAACCCAAGCCATCGTTAACGGTTGCCCAATTCCTAACGCAAAGCCTGCTACCAAAATTATTGCTTCAATTATTAAAACATTCGTCGTAAAAATTAAAGATCCAATAGTTATCGTTGCTACTAAACCACTTAAAATCATGATTCGTTTAGAACCAAATCTTCTACTTAACTCCCCTAAAAATAGCCGTGACAACATTGATGCACCCGATCGAATCGCAAGAATTGTTCCAATTACAACAGGCGATAAATTATTCTCTTTGCCAAATAACGGTAAGAAAATTACTAATACATCAACGGTTGATGAAACTGCCGCAGAAGTAAAGAGCGCGGACTTTAACCCTGGATTTTTAATTACTTCACGCGCTTTAACTTTATGATCGGATGCCGCAATTTTATCTGCAATCGAAACTTTTAAGCTCTTAGTAAATAAGATAGGTAACACTCCAATAAAAGCTAGCACCGCTGAAACTAAAAACGCTGTAGCAGTTGACTTAGGAAGTGAACCATTTGCACCACCAGTTATCCCACCAAGTAGCGAACCAACCATCTGTCCGAGCGATGCGCTAAAAGTGTAATAACCAAAATATTTATCATACGAACCTGGCTCGCTCCGATTCGCCATCATGGTCTGTCCACCAACCATCACAGCTAAATGACCAGAGCCAGCAATCGCGGTCAAGATTCCTAATACTAAATATGAATTTGCATTAGATAATAAAACTCCAGTAACTAAAACCGTAATTCCGCCCCAAATTAAAAATTTTTTCTCACCTTTTTTTCCAACTAACCGTCCAAATGAGACCGCGAGCGCTATTGGCAAAATCGCATAAAGCGCACCTAAAACTCCGATTCCGGTTCCATCGAGACCTAGTTCAAGCCCGCGATAAGTAATCATCGGGCGAATTACATAAATAGCACCTTGCAAGAGCGCGGAATTAAAGAGCGTTAATAAAGCCCATCTTTGGATTGCTCCCGACCGCATCTTTATTACTTTACAGTTTTAACGCGGGATTTCTTCACAAACTTAATCGCGGTAGGCGCCACCAAAACCAATATCAACGAGATGTATAAAATCTTTGAAAGTGGCGTTGCAATTAAGGTTCCATAATCGCCCGCGCTGATTTGCAAAGCTCTACGGAATTGCAACTCTAGGTTCGGTCCAAGAATTAAACCAAGAATTAAAGGTGTGATCGGCATACCGAATCTACGGAATAGAAAGCCAACAACGCCAATCGCAAGCGCTACTTGCAAATCAAAGATAGATCCGTTGAGCGCATAAGCACCTAATAAGGCAAAGCATGAGATACCCGCAAATAAATAAGGTCTAGGAATCTTTAATAATTGCACCCAGACTCGTACCAATGGCAAATTCATTACCAACAGCAAGGTATTTCCAATAAATAAGCTAGCGATCAAAGTCCAAATCAAATCTGGATTAGTTGCAAATAGCATCGGACCAGCTTCAATTTGATAAGTTTGAAAGGCCACCAAAATAACGGCGGCGGTCGCCGATGTTGGTAAACCTAAAGCTAATAGTGGAACTAGCGCACCAGCAGCATTTGCATTATTTGCAGCTTCCGGTCCCGCTACGCCTTCAATCGCACCCTTACCAAATTCACCTGGGTATTTCGATAACTTCTTCTCTACTGAATAACTTAAAAAAGTTGGTACTTCTGAGCCACCTGCCGGAATAATTCCTAGCGGAAATCCAATTGCAGTTCCACGGAGCCAAGGCATCCAAGAACGACGCCAATCTTCGCGCGACATCAGCGCTTTACCCTTCATAGAAATAATGGTCCAGCCCGTATCTTTAAATCGGCTTGCAATATATAACGCTTCGCCTAACGCAAAAATTGAAACGATCACAATCACCGTTTCAATTCCTTCGCTCGCACTCACATTTCCAAATGCCAATCGCGTTAACCCGGACTGTAAATCTGCACCAACAAGTCCAAGCACTAACCCAATTGCTAACGAAATAAAGCCACGAATTTGGGAAGATCCAAGGAGCGATCCCACTGTTGTAAATGCCACCAACATCAAAGCTACATAATCAGCTGCGCCTACTTTGATCGCTAAATTCGCAATCTCCGGCGCTGCAAAAGCCAAAATCGCGGTCGCAATTGAGCCAGCAATAAAAGAACCAATCGCTGCGGTGGCTAACGCTGCCCCAGCACGACCACGCTTAGCCATCTGATTTCCTTCAAGAGCAGTCATCACTGACCCGCTCTCGCCAGGTGTATTTAATAAAATCGACGTAGTTGATCCGCCATACATCGCGCCGTAATAAATCGCTGCAAACATAATCAACGCTGATGATGGCGCAACCGTGTAAGTAATCGGTAGCAATAACGCAATTGCTAAAGCGGGCCCAATTCCAGGGAGCACGCCAACTAAAGTTCCTAAGAAAGTTCCCAACAAGCCAAAACCTAAATTAGTTAAAGTCAGTGCGCTAACAAAGCCATCCATCAAAGAGGAAACGTGGTTCACAAGATCCCCTTCAAGATGCCAGCCGGTAGATCAACGTGCAAATATCTAGTAAAAGTAAAATAAGTTATCACTGCGAATATCAAACCAATTAATAAAGTTTTAAAAAATTTTCGGTTGCCAAATGAAAAAGCAATTCCAACAAATACCACGGTACTAGCTAACACAAAGCCGCCATGTGTAATCAAAACTAAATAAGAAAAGAAAGAGAGGAAGACATATGCAAAGGACTTGTAATCAGATTTCTCAATTTTATCGCCGGGCTCTAGACCTTCTGGAATAGCGGTATTGCCACGAATTATTTGGATCGCAAGGATTATGCAAAGTATTACTAGAAAATATCCAATTAAGTATGGAAATAGATTTGGGCTTACCGCAATTTTTAAATTAGGTAGTTCGGTTCGGGAGGTATCCCAGATAACTATTAGACCAAGCAGAAGGAGTGAACCCACGAATGCGAGTTCACTCCTTGCGCCTTCTTTCAATTTAAACAAATTACTCCAGTTTAATTTAAACTCTTAGTAGAGTTTAAATTCTTTACCGAGTTTCAAAATTGCCGCAACTTCGGATTTGAACCAAGTTGTGAATGGAGTTCCAACTCGATATTCATCAATCCATGACTTTGCTGTAAGCATCGCTTTCCATGAAGCTGTTCCATGTGCAGTATCGATGATTTTGAGCATGTTTAGGTAATCAGCAGCTGGAAGATCTGCTGGTGCCAAAAGTCCACGCCAGTTACCGAAAGTTAGATTGATGTTCTGTTGAATCAAAGTCTTACCTTTAACGACTGTAAGTGGCTTTGGCGATGTCACTGCAAGTAAACGCATAGTTCCAGCAGCAACATACTTTGACCATTCAGAAGTTCCAGCAACGCCAGCAACTACGCGTCCTGCTAGTAGGTCTGGAGTAAGAGTTGCGCCACCTGAGTAAGCAACATAGTTCAAATCTGTTGCAGCAACGCCAATAGTTGCAGCGATCGTTGCGATAGTAATGTGGTCAACGCCACCAGGATTACCGCCGCCAATTGCAGTCTTTGGGTTTGCTTTGATTACTGCAAGTAGATCATTAATTGTCTTAAGTTTAGAAGAAGATGGCACTGCAATAACTTCTGCTTCACGCAAGAACATTGCCAATGGCTTTGCATTAGTAACATCTAAAGTAGATTTACCAGTTGCTAATCCACCAGGCATCGCGTAACCAGTCATCGCCCACATATCTTTGCGATTCTTCTCGCCTTGAAAATATGCAATTCCAAGCGGTGCGTTTGCGAAATACTTAACGGTGTATGAACCGAGCAAACCTTCTGCTTTAAGCGCATCGCCAACTGCGATCGCTGTTGTTCCGTATCCGCCACCAATTGCTGATGATGATACAAATTCAATTGAAGTTAGTGGCTTAAGATCCTTATATCCCCAAACCAAAGTATCTTTTGCAGTTCCTAATGTTGCGGTCATGCAAATTAAATCTGAACCTTCAACACCACGGCCTGCTGAAACTAAACCAGCAGCAGCGCATTGCAATCCTGCTGCAGCTTTACCAATCGGCACTGCAGCACCATGTGCCGCAACAGTTCCGCTTGCGATAAGCGCAACGCTGGCAAGTACCGCGCCAAAACGAGTTCCAATCTTTTTATTCATATCTATTGCTCCCCATTAATGCCTCTCCGAGGGAAGAGACTTGGCGGAAATCTACCGTCTACTACAGAAATTCACAGGTACGGCTGACATCCTCCAGCCATGAAAATACGTTCAAAATGGCACGGCGCTCTAGCCGCTCTCGGTATTGGCTCCTTATTTATCTACTTATGGGATTTACAGAAAGGCCAACGCTCGGAGTACTACGCCGCCATCGCCGTCTCGATGAGTAAGAACTTCTCAAACTTTTTCTTTGGCGCAATGGATCCAGCCGGCACGGTAACGCTAGACAAAATTCCGGGCTCTTATTGGGTGCCTGCAATATTTGTAAAAATATTTGGTTTCTCAACGTGGTCAGTAAATACTCCAAATGCGATTGCCGCAACTGCAACAGTAATCATTTCCGCGATCACTGTAAAAAATCTTTACGGTAAAACTGCCGGACTCATCGCTGGCGCAATTGTCGCTACTACCCCAATTCTTGCCGCAGTCGCACGTTCCAACCAACCGCAAACTTATTTCCTCTTAACGCTTTCCCTTGCTGCATTATTCGCAACTAAAGCGCTAGAGAATAACTCACGCAAATATTTAATTATCTCAGGCGCTTGGATCGCACTTGGATTCCACACTTACATGCTAGAAGCTTGGGCGCTCTGGCCTGCTTTAATGTTTGCATACGCATTTACCAACCAAAGTAAAATTCAAAAACTAAAAGATATTTTAATAGCTGGAATAACTTCACTTCTACTTTCTTTAACTTGGATCATCATCGTCACAATTATCCCAGCATCACACCGCCCATATATCGGCGGTACTTACCACAACAATCCAATTGAAATGGTTTTCGGCTATAACGGCCTTGGTCGATTCAAAATTACCACTCAAGAACTTTCTTCTTCAACTGATGATCCAACATTTCGATCCTTCACGCCACCTTTCGGAGGTCATGCCTCCATTAGTCGCCTCTTCAATCTTCAAGTGGGCGGTCAAATCGCGTGGCTAATTCCAACTGCAGTAATAGCCGTTTTAATCGCAATAATTTATAAAGAGCATAAAGCCATCACTGCCTTCTACGCCGGTTGGTTCGTTACATTCTTCGCAATGTTCTCTGCAGTCGGTGGCATTCACCAGTTCTATGTATCTTCCCTTGCGCTTCCTATTGGAGCGCTCATAGCTTCAGCAATTGCCATCGCTCGGAAAAAGAGCAGCACAAATGCAGAAATCGCCCTTCTTGCCACCACCGCAATCTGGGTTTTCTTTCTCGCTCATCGTTACACCAACTACATTTCGTGGGCGCCACTAGCGCAAGCGTTTTTTGCTGTCGCTGCAATTATTTTCTTAACTATTAAATTCAGCGATAGATTAAAATTTGTAATACCAATTATCTTAATCTCCGCATTTACATTCACACCCGCACTTTGGGCGCTCGACACTCGTAACCACGCATCTGCAATTAACCCAATCGCAGGACCAGAAATGGAAATGGGTGGTGGAATGGGCGGACCGCAAGGTTTTGATCGACATGATCGCAAACCACCACAAGGATTTAACTCAAACCAATTAAATCCAAATCAAATGGGACCACAAAACTTTAAAGTTCCTAATCAAGGGATGGTGGGCGGATTTAATCCATTTGGCAACGAAGATAATTCTGAGCTAATTAAATACTTACAATCAAATCGCAATGGTGCTAAATATTTATTAGCAACTTTCGGTGGCATGTCCGCAGCTCCATTTATCACTGCTACTGGTGACAACATCCTGCCAATAGGTGGGTTTGATGGTCAAGATCCTTCACCAACACTCATTCAATTCCAGAAGTTAATAAATTCTGGAGAACTCAAATATATCCTTGTTGGAGGTAATGGAATGCGCCCAGGTAATAGCGTTAATAACGACTCTGATATTGTCACTTGGGTTAATGCAAATTGTCAAAGGGATACCGCCGCTCCCGGTAATAGTTTTATCTACACCTGCAGTAAAAAGTTCTAGTAGTTATTAATCAAACTATCCGCGCAACTTCCGAATAATTTTACGTATTAAACCAATTAGAACGAGCAGAAATCCAACTGGCACCGTCAATGCCATGAACCAAATATATGTACCCGTCCCGCTGCTCTCATCCCACATCGATCCTCCTTGAAAGATTGATGCAAGAAAGGCCAGTAGAAGAGGTGAAAAGGTAATGATCAAGCCTGTACGTATGAAAGGAAAACGCTTCATGGAGTGAGAATACGATGAGGCGTACCATCCAGGTATGAAATTCAAGTCTTTGCGTAAGACATTGCAAGCAGGATCGCTAGTTTTTGGAAGCTCAGCGATTTTCTTATTGACCTTACCTGGAGTATTTCTGGATTTAATGGGATTAGAACGAAGTGATGCAATGACCTGGTCAATGCGCATGATTGGGATTACGGTCTTTGCCCTTGCTGGAAATATGTGGAATAACGCGGGCCAAAGTAGCGATGCCCGAATTGGCAATGTTGCAAAGGTGATGTGTGCAAGCGCCGCAGCATTGGGCGTGCTAACGCTAATGATTCCAACGGCATTGACTTGGTTTGACTATCTTTATGCTGCAATTGGATTTGGCTTTGCAGCTTCTTACGCAATTAATATGTTGCGAAAGTAATTAAAAAAATATGTTTGACCTTTCGGGTAAAAAATTTCTTGTAACCGGGTCTGGTTCAAGCTCACTATCAAGTAATTCTTCTATAACACTTGGAATTTCATCTGGGTAGTAAATGACCTGTTTATTTTTCAATCAGTAACCTCCTTTAAAGGCTTCTTCCAAAAATAATAGTTTCTTTGCCATTACCTAAATCTCGAATGACAATTTTCACTACATATGCCGCCGTTGGAGATAGCGCACCGATAGTTAAAGTTTCACCTGTACCAAAGAGACCGATCGCAGTTGTAGAGCCGCCGGGGCCGACAACTTGAAGCGATGCGTTGGTTTTTGAAGTGTCATAGTCGGGAATTACTGGAGTTTTAATCTCTACAACCCGATGACCCGAACTATCAATGACGGTTGAAACTACATACGGGGCTGCAATTGTTGCACGGTCTTTAGCTTCATCTCTTGCATTTGGTGGGATCACGATTGGTGCAACCGGAGTTGCAACTACGGGAATTGTTATTACTTCTGTGGTGTTTGTAACGGTATTTGTAATTACTGCGGATACCGAAACGTTTTGATTTTGCGGAAGTTCCGTAACCGTGACAGTACTTTGGCCTTGGGAAACCCCGATCGAAGTACCGGATCTGCCATCAGCAACAACTTGAATCGAGATGGTGGATGAGGGTGGAATGTTTACCGTGGGCACAGCGATAACCATCGTGGTTGAATTATTGGCAGCAACGCTTTGGGAAACTACAACCGGCGAATTCACGTTTGGAACAGCAGCTCCGGTTGGAGCAGGTAACGGCGCAGCTCCGGCCAACTGCCGCAGCT
>CAZWBQ010000031.1:0-6720 GCA_964632545.1 uncultured Bifidobacterium sp.
ATGCGCGATGATGGCACTAGAAAACTTGGTAACGAGCTACCTTGGCGAGATTTAGATTCAGGCTTGCAAAAGCGAGGTTGGATAAATCTCAATCACCAACGAAAAACGATTGAGGTAAACGGTGTAAAGATTGAATCCCGCGGTACTGATGATGCCCACCTTGCGCGCGATAATTACAGCGAAGTTGCCGGATTGCCAGATTCGAATGTACAACTTTCCATTGGAGTTACTCACGCCCCGTATAAACGTGTACTTGATGGAATGCAAAACGATGGTTTACAGATGATTTTTGCTGGGCACACGCATGGTGGCCAAGTTCGCTTACCTTGGTTTGGTGGCAGCCGTGCGCTTACAACTAATTGTGACCTTCCTAAATGGCGGGCGCGAGGTTTAACAAAATTTGGAGATCAACCTTGGTTAAATGTTTCTGCCGGCATGGGGACTAGCCCATTTGCACGAGTCAGATTGGCTTCGCCGCCAGAAATTTCTTTAGTAACTCTTACTTCAATTAATTAACTTTTAAATCCGCATCCACCATTAACTCTGCAAGTTCTTTCCAATGAGTTTTAGCTTTCCAGCCTAGTTCTCGTTCAGCTTTCGATGGATCGCCAATTAGGGCATCGACTTCAGTTGGGCGCTCATACTTCTTATCAATCTCAACATACTTTTCCCATTCAAGCCCAGCGTGTGAAAAAGCCGCTGCCACAAAGTCTCTAACCGTAGCCCCAACACCGGTTGCAACTACATAATCTGAAGAGGTGGGTTTTTGCAGCATTAACCACATGGACTCCACGTATTCCTTAGCAAAACCCCAGTCGCGAACTGCATCTAAATTTCCTAGATATAACTTTTTCTGCTTACCATTTTTAATGTTTGCTACCGCTCTAGTTATTTTGCGAGTTACAAAAGTTTCACCTCGGCGTGGGGATTCATGATTGAATAAAATTCCATTTGTTGCATGAATTCCATAACCTTCTCGATAATTTACGGCTGACCAATACGCCATAAGTTTTGCTGAAGCATATGGGGAGCGTGGGTGAAACTTGCTATCTTCGTTTTGAGGTGGTGGGGTAGAGCCATAAAGTTCTGAAGTACTTGCTTGGTAATACTTAATATCTTTACCCATCGCGCGAATCGCTTCCAAAATTCCTACCGGTCCAACGCCATCAACTTGGGCGGTGTATTGCGGCATCGAAAAAGAAACCATAACGTGTGATTGAGCGCCAAGATTATAAATTTCATCTGGTGAAATTTCTCTAATTAAATTAGTTAGCCCAACGCCATCAATTAAATCTCCAAAATGTAAATATAGTTTTGGATTACTCTCATGAATATCTTGATAAATATGATCAATGCGTCCGGTATTAAAAGAACTTGATCGGCGAATTAAGCCATGAACTTCGTAACCTTTAGCTAAAAGAAATTCTGCGAGGTATGAACCATCTTGCCCTGTGATTCCGGTTATCAGCGCAACTTTTGCAGCCATATACCTACCTCTTCGCCATCGAATTATCTTTGAACCACTCTACCGTGCTCGCGATACCCGCTTCCAGCGAAATTGCTGGCGCCCATCCTAAATTCTTCATTTTTGTAACATCTAATACTTTTCTTGGCGTGCCATCTGGTTTTGAACTATCCCACTCTATTTTTCCACTAAATCCAGATAATCGCGAAATCATTGATGCTAAGTCGGCAATCGGAAGGTCTTCTCCAGTACCAACATTTAAATGCGCGCCATCATCATATTTTTCTACTGCTAACAGCGTTGCTGTAGCTAAATCATCAACATGTAAAAATTCTCGTTTTGGCGAACCGGTACCCCAAAGTGTTACGGCGCGATCACCGTTCTTTGTAGCGGTGACGAAACGGTTTATTAACGCTGGCAAGACGTGGCTAGATTCTAAATCAAAATTATCATTTGGGCCATACATATTTGTCGGCATCAACGAAATCCATCTTCGATTAAATTGCTTTCGATAGGAACGAATTAATTCAATACCTGCAATCTTTGCAACTGCGTATGCAGAATTTGTCTGTTCTAGCGGACCAGTCATCAAATATTCTTCTTTTATCGGTTGCGCACAATCTCGGGGATAAATGCAACTTGAACCTAGAAATACAAATCTTTCAACATTTGCTGCATGGGCCGCATCCATTAAATTACTTTGAATCTGAATATTTTTACTTAAGAAATCGACTGGGAAATTATTGTTTGCCCCAATACCACCAACAATTGCGGCAGCATCTATAACTAAATCAGGTTTAGCTGCGCTAATGAATTCAAATGTGGCTTTTCGATCAAGCAGATCAACAACTTTACGGTTAATTCCTATTACGCTTTGACCCCGCCCAACAAGTGCGCGAGTAATCGCCGAACCTACTAAACCAGTTGAACCAGCAATTACTATCGTCATGAAATAAGGGTAACAGTGCGCAATTAATTAAATTCGGCAGCCACTAGCTCCGCAATTTGCGCAGTATTTAAGGCTGCGCCTTTACGAAGATTGTCGCCACAAACAAACAAATCAAGCGCTTTTGGATTATCAATACTTCTGCGAATTCGGCCAACCCATGTTGGGTCTGTTCCAACTACATCAGCAGGGGTAGGGAATTGATGGGTTTCTGGATCATCTACCAATTTCACGCCTGCCGTATTTTCCAATAAGTCTTGCGCCTCTTTTCTAGAGACTTCGTTCGCAAATACCGCATGCACGGCTAGCGAATGAGTCGTTAGAACTGGAACGCGCACACAAGTTGCTGACACTTTAAGCGAATTCAATCCTAGAATTTTTCTAGATTCGTTACGAACTTTTAACTCCTCCGATGAGTGTCCATCTTCTTTTAGTGAACCAGCCCACGGGATTACATTTAGCGCTAGTGGGGCCGGAAATGTATTATTCTTTTTTACTAGACTTCGAATGTCGCCAGCTACATCCCCCACAGTTTTATTAGCGACTGATGAAATTTCTTCACGTAGAACATCTAACCCTGATTGACCAGCACCAGATGCTGCTTGGTATGAGGCAACTACAAGTTCCTCTAATTTATATTTCTTATTAAGTTCACCCATTACAACAATCATTGAAAGGGTGGTGCAATTTGGATTTGAAATAATTCCTTTAGGACGATTTTTTACTTGCTCTGGATTTACTTCAGGGACCACTAATGGAACTTCTGGATCCATACGAAATGCACCAGAGTTATCTACAGCCACCACGCCACGCGACGCAGCAATCGGTGCCCATTCTTTTGAAACTTCATCTGGGACATCAAACATCGCAACATCGATGCCATCAAATGCTTCTGGTGAAAGTGCAACAACAGTTAATTCTTCGCCTCTACAAGTAAGTTTCTTGCCAGCACTTCTCGCCGATGCAATTAATCGAATTTCGCCCCAAACGTTTGGCCGTTTAGAAAGTATGTCGAGCATGACTGTGCCAACGGCACCGGTCGCGCCAACAACAGCTAGCGAAGGTTTCCGACTCATCGACCAGAACCACCATAAACAACGGCTTCGACGCTATCTGCATCTAAATCAAAAGCGGTATGGGCTGCACGAACGCCTGCTTCTAAATCAGCAACCCGACAGATAATAGAAATTCGAATTTCAGATGTTGAAATCATCTCAATATTCACACCCGCTTGCGCCATGGCGGCGAAGAAGGTTGCGGTAGTTCCTGGGTGAGATCGCATTCCAGCACCGATCAATGAAAGTTTTCCGATTTGGTCATCGTATTGAATAGATTGAAAACCAACTTCACCTTGGATTTTTTGCAATAGTGAAGTTGCATTTGAGCCTTCACTCTTTGGCAAAGTAAAAGAAATATCAGTTAACCCGGTAGCGGCGGCGGAAACGTTCTGCACAATCATGTCGATGTTTATATCGGCATCAGCGATTGTCTGGAAGATGCGCGCGGCAACGCCGGTGCGATCCGGCACTCCAACAATTGTTATTTTCGCTTCACTCTTATCGTGTGCGATTCCGGCGATGATTGCTTGTTCCATTGCTCCTCCTTCGGGTTGATCTTTAACAACCCAAGTTCCTTCCAAATTGGAAAACGATGATCGAACATGAATTGGTAAGTCGTATCGACGTGCATACTCAACGCATCGCAAATGCAAAACTTTTGCACCTGACGCGGCAAGTTCTAACATTTCATCATATGTAACTGATTTTAATTTCTTTGCGGCTGGCACAATTCTTGGATCTGCAGTAAAGACACCATCAACATCGGTATAAATTTCACAGACATCTGCTTCTAGCGCCGCAGCGAGCGCAACTGCGGTTGTATCGGATCCACCGCGACCTAAAGTTGTAATGTCTTTTGTATCTTGGCTAATTCCTTGAAAGCCCGCAACAATTGCAATCGCACCATCTTTTAACGCTTCTTGAATTCTTCCTGGCGTTACATCGATAACGCGAGCACGACCATGCGCGGAAGTAGTAATGATTCCCGCTTGGCTTCCAGTAAAAGATCGCGCTTCAAAACCTAAATTCCCAATTGCCATTGCAAGCACCGCCATTGAAATTCGCTCACCAGCGGTAAGCAACATGTCGAGCTCTCGCGGGTTTGGCATAGGTGAAACTTGGTTCGCTAATTCGATTAACTCATCGGTGGTATCGCCCATCGCTGAGACCACAACAACGACTTGTTGGCCAGCCCGCTTAGTGGCCGTTATGCGGGCAGCAACCCGCTTAATGCCCTCAGCATCGGCTACTGAGGAGCCGCCGTATTTCTGGACGATTAGACCCATGGCGAAAGGGTGGCAGAAAGTCATTCAAAATTGCACTTTGTCTTAATATATAAGACGCTAATCATCTCAATAAATGAGATATCTACACATCTAAGGTTCTACGCCCCTCAAAAGCTCGGCCGAGCGTTACTTCATCTGCATATTCCAAGTCGCCGCCTACTGGTAGCCCAGATGCCAACCTTGAGATTGTGATCCCTAACGGCTTTATTAACCGCGCCAAATAGGTCGCGGTCGCTTCGCCTTCAAGGTTTGGATCGGTCGCAATAATCACTTCAACAATTTCATTATCTGCTAACCGAACTAATAACTCTTTAATTCTTAACTGTTCTGGCCCAATGCCATCAATCGGACTAATTGCTCCACCAAGTACATGGTACTTGCCTTTAAATTCCCGAGTCTTTTCGATTGCAACTACATCTTTGCTCTCTTCAACAACACAGATAATCGTGTTGTTACGTCGTGGGTCGCGACAGATTCGACATTCTTCTTCTTCGGCAACGTTTCCACATTGGGTACAAAATTTCACTCGCTCTTTGACTAACCGTAATACTTCAACTAACCGATTTACATCTACTCGTTCAGATTGCACAATATGAAATGCAATCCGTTGTGCGCTCTTCGGCCCAATACCAGGCAAGCGCCCTAATTCATCAATTAACTCTTGAATAATTCCTTCGTACACTCTTATTCACTCTCCGCAATAACGCGAGCGCCGAGTTCTTTCATTAACAAATCTGTTCCCGATAGCTGGTTCTCATCCGATGGATCTTCATTTACGCGGGTCGTTTTTGAAGTAGGAGAGTTTGGACTAATCGATGGATCGACCACTAATTCAATTTTTCGCTCAATACCAACAACATCAACAAATGCGCCAGATAAAATAGGTTCACTTTCGGATCGAATAAAGGAATCGCGCGCTCCTGCATTAACAATTGCAATAGTGATTGTCTTGTCGTCAACGCTAAGAATTTGTGCGCTGGCGCTTAGCAAAGACCACGTTAAACGGCGGCGTTTTTTAACGTTTTCTATAACATCTGGCCAGAGTCTTCGTAGCGCTGCAATATCAGCACTCCCCACAGGGGCCGCTTTCTTTATTTCTTCAACTTTTACGCTTTGAACTTCCTTCTTTATCTCTTCTTTAACTTCACGCTTCACTTCTTTTGCTTTTACTTCCTCGTTTTTTACTGAAGCTACAGCTGAAGTAACAGGAGCTAAGTTCCCTTGGCGTTCCAATCGTTCAATCCGTGCCAGCAACCCTTCGCCTTCAGTATCGATACCTGGCAGCGAAATCCGGCCACAAATTAATTCCAGTATCAACCGAGGAGCTGTCGCGCCACGCATCTGCAATAAACCTTCGGCAAGTATTCCAGCTGCACGCGTTAACGTTGCGTCGCCGATTCGATCTGCTTGACCACGCATTCGCTCTAATTGGTCATCCGGGTAATCCCGCAAAATATTCGATGCATCGCCATCTAACGCGCCAACAATTAATAAATCCCGCAACCGCTCCAAGAAATCTTGGGCAAACCTTCGGGGATCGTGTCCTGATTCGATTAATCGATCCACTGTCTTAAATAAAGTTGCTGCATCGCGTGCTGCTACCGCATCAACGGCATCATCTAGTAGCGCACCGTCGGTAAATCCAAGTAATTGGATCGCAATCTCGTAAGTAACTCCATCTTTTCCTGCTCCGGCAAGAAGTTGTCCGAGTACTGATAACGCATCTCGAACTGATCCACCGCTTGCTCTTACAACTAGCGGTAATACGCCTTTTGCAACTTTCACACCTTCTGAAGTGCAAACTTTCTCCAAATGCGAAACTAAAATTCCAGGCGGGACTAATCGAAATGGATAATGGTGGGTCCTTGAGCGAATTGTTGCGATTAACTTTTCTGGTTCAGTAGTTGCAAAAATAAATAACACATGTGGTGGTGGCTCTTCCACAACTTTTAATAACGCATTAGC
>CAZWBQ010000032.1:0-6475 GCA_964632545.1 uncultured Bifidobacterium sp.
AGCCAATTAACCCATCTGCTCAATTGATGAACTCATTGATGTACTTCAACAGCGAACCTGGTTACAAGGATCAGATTGCTAAGTCCGGCGTCAGCAAGTTCACTGAAGGTACTCAAGCCTCACGTAACGCTAAAGCGCTTGCGTTGGTAAAGAAGTACTACCCAGAAGCATCTGCTACAAATCCTGTAGTTAAAATCAAGTTGCTCTTTGGCCAACCATCAAATGCTCGTCGTGTTTCAGAAGCTGCTCTAGCTAAAGCTTCGGTTGCGCAAGCTGGCTTTGATATGGATGTCACACCAACTTCTGGTTGGTCTAGCTATACAAAGAATGCCAAGTACGACTTAGCTTTCTTTGCTTGGGTAAAATCTGCAATCTTGCAACGTGGAAACGTTGGAACTTATCAAGAGCAGAACTACCAAGGCTATTCAAATCCAGAGATCGAAAAGATTTACACTGAGTTAAATGGAAAACTTCTAACTCAGGCAGAGATTGCTGACCGTTTCCTCAAGGTTGAACAAATCTTGATGAAAGAGGCAGTCTCGCTTCCTATCTTCCAGCACCCAGCAGTAAACGGAGTTACCTCCTCGCTAATGGGTGTATTACCATCACCATTGTCACCAAACCTTGTTTGGAACATATGGGATTGGTACTTCAAAGCCTAAGGAAGTAACTAGGTAGTAAGTGGCACCCAGGCGCGTCCTGGGTGCCACTTTCATTTAAATCATGTGTAGTCTTTGCCAGGTTTAAAATACTTTTCTAGGATTTATGCAAAGTTTGCGGACCAGAGGGAGTTCGATGTTTGCCTACATAGTAAGAAGACTGGGCATTATCGTAGTTACTCTTTTTGGCTCAAGTTTTATGCTCTTCAACCTGGCTGCGATTTCAGGTGATCCGCTGGAGGAGTTACGAACCAGCACCGCTCCTAATGTGAAGCAACAAATAATCGCACTTACTCGACAACTTCAATTAGATATCCCACCTCCGATTCGATATTTCTATTGGCTAAAAGGAATTCTTGCAGGATTTGTGGGGAATATAGATTTCGGGATGACCCGAACCGGACAACCAGTAGCCGATCAAATTTGGCTTGCAATCCCAACTACTGTTCGATTAGTTACTGGCGCGACAATAATTGCAATAATCATGGGGATATCCATTGGAATTGTGACTGCGCTCCGCCAGTATTCTCGTTTTGACTACGCAATGACATTTGTTTCATTCCTGCTCTTCTCGCTTCCAATTTTTTGGGTAGCGGTATTACTTAAAGAATATTTGGCTATCCAATTCAATAACTTTCTTGCAACCGCGACGATAGGTCCACTTTGGATATTTTTTGCCAGCGTTGCTAGTGGGATTTTTTGGTCGGCCATTATTAGTGGAAACAGAGCTAGAGTTTGGGGAATTTTTGCGATTGCAGGTTCCTCGACCGCGCTACTTCTCTCCTTTATTAGTGCGACCAAATGGTTTAGCGATCCGGGGTTAGGCCCGATAGTGATTTTTGGACTTTCAATCGGAGTCGCGTTTGCAGTTACATATCTATCCACCGGCTTAACTAATAAAGCCGCACTCAAGTCATCCTTATCAATGGCGCTTTTAACCTTACTGCTCTATTACCCAAATCAATATCTTTTCGGGGTGAGCAATAAAAAGTTGGTTTATTTGTTGATGATTATTGCGCTATTCCTAGTTTCTGGATTTGTACCGCTACTATTTTCTAAAATTGATCGGGGTCCGATCATTCGGACTTCAATACTTTCAGCATTTATTATGGGGTTATTAACGATTTTAGATAAATTAATGCAGACCTGGCGGCCATATACCGAAACCGATGCCGTCTATTTCCGGCCAATTCCAACGATAGGGCAAGTAAATCCACTACTTGAACCTGGCAATTTCTGGATTAATTTCCTAGATATATTGGTGCATTTATTTTTACCAACCACCGCGCTTTTGCTAATTTCATTTGCGGGATATGTTCGATTTGCACGCGGCACATTATTAGAAGTGCTAAGTCAGGATTACATTCGTACCGCTCGCGCAAAAGGCTTAACTGAGCGGACCGTAATTATGCGACATGCTTTTAGAAACACCATGATTCCGCTGACCACAATTATGGTGGTTGATATTGCAGGAATTATCGGCGGTGCAATTATTACAGAGCGAATATTTGGTTGGATTGGCATGGGAACTCTCTTTAATCAAGCAATTGGTTCTTTTGACCTAAATTTACTTATGGGAGTTTTTCTACTAACTGGATTCTTAGGTGTTAGCGCAAATTTGGTAGCTGACCTTCTATATTCAGCGTTGGATCCGCGCGTTCGAGCAGGGGCGGGTAAAAAATAATGTTTAACCGAAAGAAAAAAGAGGTTGAAAATTTAGCTGAGGCTAACGAAAATGCGATTTTCAATAAAGAGACGGAAGGGCTTAGCCAAGGCCAGATAGTATTCCGTCGCTTTATTCGCCATAAAGCAGCGATGACTTCAGTGTTTGTGCTAGTTACATTGGTAATAACCGTTTTCACATCGCTTAGTCAAAAAATTGGACCATTTAGAATTCCAGGTTGGTGGCCATACCAATTTGACCAACTCCTAGAACTTCGAAAAGCGGGCTGTCCTGAAGGTGTTGTTGGTTGTCCAACTTTAGACTTGGTGCCATCTTTTATTGATGGATCTGGCATAGGCCTAGGAGCTCATCCATTTGGGCAGGACGATATTGGCCATGATTATTTATCAATGGTTATGCGCGGCGCGCAGCGATCAATTTATGTGATGTTAGTAATTGGATTCCTTGGTGGCTCGATCGGAATTATTGTCGGGTCCATATCTGGTTACTTTAGAGGCTGGATCGATGCGGTTCTGATGCGGTTGACTGATTTTGTAATCACTATTCCAACCATCATTATCGGTTCAGTTGTTGGTTATCATTTTGGCAATCTTGGAGTTGGATTCTTAGCTTTCTACTTAGGTATTTTCGCTTGGACTGGACTATCTAGATTGGTTAGGGGTGAGTTCCTTAAGTTACGCGAAATGGAATTCGTTGATGCCGCGCGGGTTGCAGGTGCAAGCAATCGCCGGATTATTTTCAAACATATCCTGCCAAATGCAATCGGTATTATTATCGTTTCAATAACCCTTTTGATGTCTGGTGCGATTTTGCTCGAGACTGCGCTTTCATATCTCGGGTTTGGCGTGGTGGCACCAGATGTATCGCTCGGTTCTCTGATTAACCAATTTCAAGATTCATTTACGATTCGCCCGTGGTTATTTTGGTGGCCGGGTTTATTTATCATCACAATTGCGTTATCAATTAACTTTATTGGAGATGGCTTGCGGGATGCTTTTGATCCACGCCAACGTCGTCGATTAACAAAGAAAGATCGAGAAGCTTCCCGCGATCAGGCCAAAATAGCAGCGGCGAGTAACTAATGAATTTAAAATTTAAAGATATAGAGCAAAACGCAGAGCGTGAAGTTTGCGATCAAGAGCGTAAATCCTTGGACATTGGAGATCACTGCGCTTTCAATTCGAATATCAATCCCAGTCTTTTTGAAATTTTCAAGGCGAAGTCGGGCGAGTTGAACCGCAACGCCAGAGTAAGTGCGGGGAGATTCGCCTGGTCGGATATTTTCTGCGCCATTAATTCTAAGTCCCCGCAATTCCGTCGGATGAATCGATCTAGCGTGGTATCGCCCCGGGGTCTGCGCCGCCCAAGCGTTAATTCGCTTCCCAGCAACTTCGATATACATTGTGTACTGCGCATGGATTTCATCAATCAGATGCCAGCCGACGGTGATCTCTTGATGTGGGTTGGTGATGGTGATTCCTTCATCAAAAAAAGTAACCTTCGGTCTAACGAAAATCAAGTACGCAATCTGAGCAACAAAAAGCGCCCAGCAAATAGCGGTTATTCGGTTATGGATGCTGCCTTCAAAAATACTTACGGCCGTCATCCCGAAACAGAGCGTGTAGATGCCGCCAGCCATGAAAAGGTTATTCCTGGGGCGATAAATATCGGGGTTACTCACCGCGCAATGTTCTCACGAAAGGCTGCATGATGTCCGAGCCAATCTTGAAAGTTAAAGATTTCACAGTTGAATTCTGGGTTGATGGTGTTTGGTATCCAGCTGCTGTAAATATGAATTTTGAAATTGCGCCAGGGGAAGTGCTTGCGATTGTTGGAGAATCTGGCTCTGGAAAATCAACCACCGGTATGGGTTTAATGAGTTTGCTCGCATCAAATGCTCGTATGAGTGGCAGTGTTCAGGTAAAAGGTCACGAAATGATTGGCGCAAAACCAGCAGTATTACGGCAATACCGCGGCAAGGAAGTCGCATATATTTTCCAAGAGCCAATGACGGCGTTGAACCCGGTTTACACAATTGGTTTTCAGGTAGTAGAGACCTTACGCACTCACTTTGATATGGGGCCAAATCAGGCAAAAGAACGAGCAATAGAGTTATTAACTTTGGTAGATATTCCAAATCCATCAGGTTCGTTTGATAAATATCCGCACCAACTTTCGGGTGGTCAACGGCAACGCGCAATGATCGCGCAGGCTTTGGCTTGCGATCCAGGTCTCTTAGTTGCGGATGAACCAACTACTGCCCTAGATGTGACGGTTCAGGCGGAAATTTTAGATCTGATGCGGGGCCTAAAAGATAAGTTGAACTCAGCCATTCTGCTCATTACTCACGATATGGGCGTTGTTGCAGATATGGCTGATGAAATTTTGGTGATGAAAGATGGTTTAACTGTCGAACATGGCAGCGCTGACCAAATCTTTAATCGACCATCTCATCCATATACCAAGGAGCTATTGGCTGCAGTTCCTAAGCTTGGTACTAGCGCAATTCGAATCCTTAAAGCCGATCCAAGTAAAGGCTCTGCCCCGGTATTGAATTTGGAAAATGTAACAATCGAATATCCAAAGCGAGGTCGAATTCCGGCGTTTACTGCGGTAAAAGAATTTAATCTCCAGATATTCCCAGGCGAAATTGTTGGCTTAGTAGGAGAGTCTGGTTCGGGTAAGACGACAGTTGGACGAGCTGCTATTGGCTTGCTTCCAATTAAAGAAGGCAAGATTGAAATCGTTGGAACTGATATTTCGCATGCAACCCAGAAAGATCTCTATGCAATTCGCCGCCATACTGGAATTGTTTTCCAAGACCCAGCTAGCTCGCTAAATCCGCGCCTTCCAATTGGTGAAAGTATCGGCGAACCTATCTTCCTAGCTGGAATTGCCAAGGGTGAAGAGCTGAATCGAAAGATTGAAGATTTACTTGCCCAGGTAGAACTGCCGCGTAGTTACCGCAACCGATACCCACATGAGCTCTCTGGCGGCCAGCGCCAGCGCGTAGGTATTGCACGGGCGCTCGCGCTAACTCCTGACCTTTTAATCGCTGACGAGCCAACCTCAGCCCTTGATGTATCAGTTCAGGCCCGCTTCTTAGATTTATTGCAAGAATTGCAAGATAAATTGAAGTTTGCCTGTCTTTTTATTAGCCATGATTTAGCGGTGGTCGACATCTTGACCCATCGAATTGCGGTTATGCAAGATGGCCGATTAGTTGAAGTAGGCGAGCGGGATCAAATTTTAAAACATGCAAAAGATCCATATACCCAGCGGTTAATTGCGGCAGTTCCGGTGCCAAATCCAGCAGAACAAAAAATTCGCCGCGAAGCTAGGTTGGCTGCTGCTAAAAAATAGTTGATTCAACTTTCAACTAAATCAATTCTGCTCTACTCTCCAGACATGACCACCTCAAAACCCAGCCCTCGTTGGCTAAATCCGCGCGAGATGAAGGCGTGGCGTTCTTACATCATTGCATCAAGACGGCTGTTGGAAGCGCTTGATTCTGATTTGGTTGGACATGATTTATCAATGGCAGATTACGAAGTTCTGGCGCAATTAAGTGATGCGCCAAACCGAAGAATGCGAATGAGCGAATTGGCTGAAGTTGCCATGATCTCTAAATCTCGACTATCGCATCGGATGAAAGTGATGGAGAAAGCCGGTTGGGTAAAACGCGAACTTTGCAGTGAAGATAAACGTGGCTCCTGGGCAACCATGACCGAAAAAGGATATAAGGCAATTGTTGCTGCGGCACCATGCCATGTAGATAGCGTGCGCAAGCGATTTATCGACCAGTTATCAAATAAAGAACAAGCCGAGTTGGCCGGAATTTTTAGCCATTTAACCGAAGAGCTTCGCGAACAATATAAATCTGAAAATTGATTTAGGTAAGTAATAAAAAAAGACCCGGCGCTTTCGCGTCGGGTCTTTTTAAAAAGCGGGGCTTACTTTGCAGCAGCCTTTTTACGACGACGACGCTTTGGGGCAGCCTTTGCAGCAGCCTTTTTACGACGCTTTGGAGCTGCCTTCTTTGCAGCAGCCTTTTTACGACGACGCTTTGGTGCTGCTTTCTTAGCAGCAGCTTTCTTACGACGACGCTTTGGGGCAGCCTTTGCAGCAGCCT
>CAZWBQ010000033.1:0-6100 GCA_964632545.1 uncultured Bifidobacterium sp.
GTGCGATTAATTGAACAGTTCGAACAATTTCATCGACATCTTGAGTATCAAGGCAGACTGGCCAAGCATCAACATCAGCAAAGCGCTTAAAGAGGGCAGCTTTACCTTCCATTACTGGAAGAGCAGCGGCTGGGCCAAGATTTCCTAAGCCAAGCACAGCAGAGCCATCTGTAACAACTGCAACAGTATTTCGTTTAATAGTTAAGCGACGAGCATCGGAAGGGTCGGCTGCAATCGCTAAGCAAATTCGGGCTACGCCTGGGGTATATGCGCGGGAGAGATCATCGCGAGTTTTCAGTGGAACTTTTGATTGAACTTCTAATTTTCCGCCTAGGTGCAATAAGAATGTGCGATCTGAAACTTTACGCACTTTTAGAGATTTATTAGCTTTTAAGGCTTCGGAAATTCTTTCTCCATGGCCAGCGTCGATCGCGTCGCAAGTTACATCTACAACTACGTTGTTATGTAAAGATTCAACAACGTCGAGTGCGGTAATAGTTGCGCCAGCTTCTGTGATGATTGAAGTAATTGCAGCAACAGGGTTATTTGCTGGTTCGCCTTCAACGCGTATTGTGATTCCATATCCAGGGCTTGTTGATGCCATTTCTATACAACTCCATACAATCGATCGCCAGCGTCACCAAGTCCTGGGACGATATAACCAAGCTCATTTAATTTTTCATCAAGTGCGCCTGTAACAATTGTGATTGGAGTATTTGAATTAGCGAATGCGCGTTCAACTGTTTGAATTCCCTCAGGGGCAGCAAGCAAACAGATTGCTGTCACATCTTTTGCGCCACGTTCTAATAAGAAGTTAATTGCCGCGACTAAAGTTCCACCCGTTGCAAGCATTGGATCCAAGATGTAGCACTGACGTCCGGATAAATCTTCAGGTAAACGGTTTGCATAAGTGGAAGCTTGTAGTGTTTTTTCATCTCGAACCATGCCAAGAAAGCCAACTTCAGCAGTTGGGATTAAACGAGTCATACCTTCGAGCATTCCAAGACCTGCGCGCAAGATTGGAACAACGACCGGACGCGGTGTTGCTAACTTCTCACCTTTTGTAGGAGCTACTGGAGTTTCAATATTTACTTGAACAGTTGCGACACCGCTAGTTGCTTCATAGGCGAGAAGAGTTACGAGCTCTTCAACTAGGCGGCGGAATGTCGGCGAATCGGTGCGTTTATCGCGAAGCACGGTCAATTTATGCGAGATCAGCGGGTGATTGGCGACATGTACTTTCATAGAGGGCACTTTACTCCCGCATTCCTTACTGTCATTATGAATACCTGCCCGTTCTATGCGTGAGGAGATGTGAGATGGAGAACGAAAGCCGAGATCTCGCACTTATTGCATGGCGCGAAGATGGTAGGTGGCGGGTTTCTAAATTACCCACCGGTGCAGCAAATGATATTGGTTTGGTTTTAGATGCGCTTCGTGCGCAACAAAATAATGGTGGCGCACTCGCCATGCTTTCAATCGATGATGAATTTATAATTTTAGCTCGGTTGTTAGGCGTTAATATGCAAATGGCGTTAAGTGATGTAACTGCAGCGTTGGATTATGAAATAGCTGCCGAGGTGTTAGAACTTGGAGATATTGAATTTCCGGTTGATGAAGATCCGATGGAACCAGCCGGTGATATGAATCTATTTAGCGATTTAGGTTTAGATGAGATGGAGCTAAGAATGATTTGCGAAGATACTGATATGTATCCTGAAGAACAGTTAGAGATAATTGCGAGCCGATTAGGATTTTCCGAGGAACTTGCTGAAATGATAGATGGAAATTGAAGATGCGATGCGTGTGGCAATTGAACACGCAAAAATTGCCTCGGTTGCAAGTAAAGATGTTCCAGTAGGAGCTGTAATTCTTAACGCTAATGGCGATTTGATTTCAACAGGAAATAATCAGCGAGAGCTATTAAACGATCCAACTGCGCATGCAGAGATTGTTGCGATACGTCACGCCTCTAAAGCGCTGGGAAATTGGCGTTTAGATGGTTGCATAATCGTTGTGACGCTAGAACCTTGTGCAATGTGCGCAGGTGCAATTGCACAATCTCGTATTTCAAATGTTGTTTTTGGCGCATGGGATGAGAAAGCCGGAGCATCAGGTTCGGTATGGGATTTATTAAGGGATCCGCGCGCACTTCATAAAGTTGAAGTTACAAGTGGAGTTTTACAAGAAGAGTGCAGCGCAATGCTAAAAGAATTTTTTTCCGAGCAGCGTTGAAATTAAGGTATCGTCACCTACGGTGGCGTGTCCGAGCGGCCGAAGGAGCGCGCCTCGAAAGCGCGTGTTGGGGAAACCTAACCGTGGGTTCAAATCCCACCGCCACCGCCAGAAAAATTTAGCTAAACCACAATTTCATAAGATGGATTAAGGATTGTTAGCGAACCTTCTGATTCACCAACCATGCCCTCGGCGCGGAGCGTTGCGCCAACTTCAAGCCCAGCAATTTCACGTCTTCCTAAAAATTGCAAAGTCACACCACCTGTTTCATCCCAAATTTCAACTTCTACGGTTGGCGTTGCGCTAGATGGTGCGGAGCGAATTGCAGATACTCGTCCTTCGACATGTGCGCGCTTTCGCCAAGTAATTTTTCCAATTGGAGTCAAACTCTCTTCATAATGACTAATTTGAGATTTTTCTTGAAGCCATGCACTCTTTGCCCGAATTGGCATCCCTGGTTTTGAATTTTCTAGTACGGGTCCCACATCAAAATTAGTCATCGAAGATTTTCCAGAAATAATCTTTTCAACGTCGAAGGGAACGATTGTTGCAACTACCCTACTTAGCTCTGAAATGGGACGAGCAATTTCTTCAGCAGTCTGATCATGAAGTAGTTTTCCTAAAACTCGAGAATAAGCGCGGCGCGGTAAAAGGAGTGTCAACTCAACATCATGCGAAGTTGTAGCCCGAATAGCGTAATCAACTGCGGCATTAGGCAAGCGACGATCCGGACAATCAATTAGTTCTAATGGCACATCATCTAAAGCATCGGATGCCGCCCATGCTGCTTTGATCTCTTCAGCTCTACGATCATCTATTACAAAGTGAACCGCATTTAGCTCGCGTGGATTGAGACTTCTTGCGTACCTAATTGCACCAACAGTTGCGACATCAACGCTATCTACCAAAACTGTTACATCATGTCGAGTAATTGAAGTGGCTCGCTCTTGGACTTTCTTAACGCCTAACGCAACTTGTTCTAAACGATACTGTCGGTTTAACCGTAATAGGGTGATAACAAGCACTGGTGTAATCGCAAGAATCAGCCATGCACCTTCAGTAAATTTAACAACTGCGAAAACTATGACGATTACAAATGAAACTATTCCAGAAATTAAGTTGATTAAATAACGAGCTCGCCAACCGTCATCTTTCATTCGTTTTGCCCTACGCGCCATGCCAAAACCAGTTAGCGAGAAGCCGGTAAATACACCAAGAGCGTAGAAAGCAACTAAATGTTCAACCGATGCTCGAGTAGCTAAAACCAGGAGAGTTGCAGCTCCAGCAAGCAAAATAATGCCATTTGAGAATGCAAGCCGATGTCCGCGTTTTGTTAATTGCCGCGGCAAGTAGCCGTCATTAGCAACAAAGTTAACTAAATATGGAAAGCCGCTGTAGGCAGTATTCGCACCAGTAAAAAGAATTAACATCGTGGTTGCTTGCACAATAAAGAAGAAGAACGATCCAAAAGTCCCTTGACCAAGAGTTGCCTTTGCAACCTGGGAAATAACGGTTGGCGTGCCATTTTCGTACGGCATTGCAAGCGTGCGATGGGCAAACCAAGAGATTCCAAAGACTAGCGATCCAAGTAGAGTGCTCATTACAACTAAAGTTTTGCGGGCATTTACACCTTCTGGCGATTTAAAAAGTGTTACGCCATCTGAAATCGCCTCTAGACCGGTTAGCGAAGCACCACCATTAGCGAATGCGCGAAGCAAGATAAAGATTGCTGCAAAAGTTACCAAGCCTTGTGAATGTCCAAGCGGAACAGCGCCTTCTACATTTGGATCATATTGCGGAAGTGTGCCGTTTATAGTTCGATAAATTCCCATTCCGAAAACTACAAACATTGAGCCAACGAAGAAATAAGTTGGAAGTGCAAATGCCGCGCCAGCCTCCTTTACTCCCCGCAAATTCATAAATGTAAGAATTAAGATGACTACAACAACCATTATCAATTTGTAATCGTGTAAAACGGGGAAAGTAGAAACGATTGCATCTACTCCAGCCGAAGATTGAATTGCAACTGTCACAACATAATCAAGCATCAAAGCAACTGCAGCTATTTGTGCAATTACTGGGCCGAAGTTATCTCGTGAAACTACATAAGCTCCGCCTGATTTTGTATAAATAGAAACAACTTCACGGTAAGAAAGCGTAACGATTATTAAAACAGCGAGTACTACTAAAGTCATGGGCATCAATATTGCAAAAGCTGCTAAACCAAATGCTGGAACCAGGGCGAGCAAAATCTGTTCCGAACCATATGCAGATGAAGAGATGCAATCCGAAGAGAGAATTCCTAGAGCAAACCGTTTGCTAAGGCGTTGATGTCCGAGGGAATGGCGGTTAAGCGGATTGCCCAAAAGGCGACGTTTGATCTTGTAGGAAAGTGGATCTTTTAGATGGGCGTGGTCTTGTAGCGCCATAGGAGCCGGGGCCCCGTCAGTCCATGATTTCGGCACAGAATCGCTTTCTAATCATCGCTATTCGTAACAGGTGCCCCATCTTACGCGCTTTTCCAACCCTCTATGCTTTGGCGCATGCAACTCAAAACGCAGCTTTATATTGATGGTAAATGGGTAGACGGAAGCGGCACAGTCCCGGTCTATGACCCAAGTGATGAAAGCGTGATTGCCGAAATCGCAACTGCGGGAGATAAAGAATGCGAAGCTGCAATTGCTGCTGCACATCGGGCATTTCCGGAATGGGCAAAAACCGCGCCACGTTTTCGCGCTGAAATATTGCGCAAAGCATTTGAATTGATGATTGCCGAAAGCGATCACATTGCAAAATTAATTTCAATGGAGAATGGAAAAGTTTTCTCAGATGCAAAAGGCGAAGTTGCTTATGCCGCCGAATTCTTTCGTTGGTTTTCTGAAGAGACAGTTAGAGTACAAGGAGACTTTCGAAAATCTCCAAGTGGTGATAAAAGAATATTGGTCACTCATCAACCAATTGGGGTTTCACTTTTAATTACACCTTGGAACTTCCCTGCTGGAATGGCAACGAGAAAGATAGGTCCAGCGCTCGCTGCGGGATGTACTGTAATTTTAAAGCCAGCTACCGAAACACCTTTAACTGCGCTTGCGATTGTGGATATTTTAGAACGAGCAGGTGTGCCAAAAGGTGTGGTGAATGTTGTTATGCCAACTCCTGCCGGACCTGCAATAAGCAAGATGTTGCATGATCCTCGAGTAATGAATTTGTCCTTCACCGGATCTACTGAAGTTGGTCGAGTTTTATTGCGTGAAGCATCGGACCGCGTAATTCGTTGTTCAATGGAGCTTGGTGGAAATGCACCCTTCTTAGTACTTGACGATGCGAACATTGATGAAGCAGTTAAAGGCGCAATGATCGCCAAAATGCGAAATGGTGGCGCAGCATGTACAGCTGCAAATCGAATTTTTGTAGCGCGTAAAGTTGCCAAAGAATTTACCGAAAAATTTAGTAAAGCTATGTCGAATTTAGTTATGGCACCAGGAATGACCGAAGGTGCTCAACTTGGGGCGAGTGTTTCGATTAAAGAACGAAATAAGATTGCTGACTTAGTCGATTCAGCAATAAAAGGTGGAGCGAAAATTGAAACTGGTGGAAAATTACCTAGCGGTCCCGGAGCTTTCTATCCCGCTACAGTTTTAACAGTTGATAAATCTAATGAAATATTAAAACATGAAGTATTTGGCCCAGTAGCTCCAATCGTTATCTTTGATACGGATGAAGAAGCAATTGAATTAGCTAACGACAGCGACTTTGGGTTAATTTCTTATGTTTATTCTGGAGAAGTTGGCCGCGCTATCAGGATTGCAGAGGCTTTGGAATCTGGAATGGTTGCAATTAATCGCGGTGTAATTTCAGATCCTGC
>CAZWBQ010000034.1:0-2379 GCA_964632545.1 uncultured Bifidobacterium sp.
TTATTCTTTACCCATGTGGTCGCGACGGGCTTATGTTGATTTTGCGCTGAAAAAGCGCGCGACTCTTTCTGCGCTATTTCGCGGATTGAATACTGCATCCGATGCTTGTGATGCTGATCCATATTTGAGACGAGCTGCCAAATTTCATGGCATGGCGACTGATAGAAAATGTCCAGTTTGCAAAGGTCTAAAAATGAAAGAACTTTGTTACACATTCGGCGATCAACTCGGGCAATACTCAGGTCGCCTTAAATCAATAGAAGAGTTAAATGAAATGCAATCTGAATTTGGAGAATTTCGCGTGTATGTCGTGGAAGTCTGCCTTGAGTGCGGATGGAATCACCTCTCATCCTCATATCTATTAGGCGATGGGAACACTCGTAAACCACCGCGGAAGACTCGAACTCTCGAAGATGATGATTGGGTTAAGCGGTAACCTTC
Source organism: uncultured Bifidobacterium sp. (assembly GCA_964632545.1). GTDB lineage: Bacteria > Actinomycetota > Actinomycetes > Nanopelagicales > Nanopelagicaceae > UBA7398. The sequence goes on from CAZWBQ010000034.1 coordinate 442, forward strand.
GACTGTGGCCGATATTCGTAACAAATTCTTCCGTCTTGGCTTAATAGTTGGCGGATTCATCTTTGTTGTCGGCGCCACTGTATTTGGAATCGCATATTTCACGGTAAATATTCCAGATCCAAACTCTTATGTGAATAGTCAAGCCACAATCATTCAATATGCCGACGGCAGTGAAATTGGCAGGTTAGGTGCGCAGAACCGGACCATTGTTCCCTTAGCAAATATTCCTATGCAATTGCGGTACGCAGTACTTGCAGCTGAAGATAAAAATTTCTACTCAAATCGAGCATTTAGCATGACGGGAATTTTGCGAGCCGCATTTAATAATCTTCGTGGTGGTTCTTTGCAAGGCGGTTCCACAATTACGCAACAGTATGCAAAGACTGCATTCTTAACGCCAAAACGCGATATTAAGCGAAAAATCAAAGAGTTGATAATTGCAATTAAGTTAGAGAATCAATTCTCCAAAGATCAAATTCTAGAAAACTATTTAAATACTATTTATTTCGGCCGAGGTGCATATGGTGTTGAAACTGGCGCACAACTGTATTTTGGCAGAAGCGCTAACCAATTAACGTTAGAGCAATCAGCAGTCTTGGCTAGTATTTTGCGCTCTCCGGGTTATTACGATCCAGATTATCGAAAAGGTAATCTGGAACGGTTACAAGCAAGATTTAAATATGTGATTGATAATATGCATAACGAAGGTTGGATGAGCGATAAACGTTACGCAAATATTAAGTTTCCGGAAGTAAAGGCGCGAGTTAGATCAGGCGCGCTCGCTGGGCCAAAAGGATATTTAATGCAAGCAGTCCAATCCGAATTGAATGCTCTCGGATTTAGTGATGATCAATTAATGGTTGGCGGAATGGTTGTTAAGACCACTCTTGAGAAAGTAGCCCAGCAAGCCGCAGTAGATGCGGTCGATAAAGAATCACCCGCAAAAGCCCCAGACAATTTACATATTGGCTTAGTTTCAATTCGGCCAGGTACTGGCGAAGTAGTTGCGATGTATGGTGGAAAAGATTATCTAGTCCGCCAATTAAATGATGCAACCCAAAGCATTACACAAGCAGGTTCAACATTTAAACCATTCGCACTTGTTGCAGCGTTACAAGCAGGGATCTCTCTATCAAGTGTTTGGAATGGCGATTCACCTAAAGTATTTGATGATGCAGGTAAGCCATATGAGGTTTCAAATTATGGCAACGAAATGTGGGGCGATCTCCCGTTACTTAAAGCCACAGCACATTCAGTAAATACTATTTTCGTACCACTAGGAATTAAAGCTGGTTTAGATAGCGTAGTTAACGCTGCCAGAGCAGCCGGAATTCCAGAGAGCGTTGCGTTAATGCCGACTCCTTCAATCGTGCTAGGTGTAGCAAGTCCACATGTAATTGACGTTGCATCTGCTTTTGCAACATTTGCCGCGCAAGGTGTTTATGCAAAACCATTCTTAGTAAAAGAAGTACAAGGCGCTAATAAAGGAGTTTTGTACCAAGCCACAATTCAACCGCAAGAAGTTTTCGATAAGTCTGTTATGGCAGATTTAACTTATGCTCTTGGTGAGGTTACTCGTGCAGGCACTGCATCTCGTGCGCTTTCTTCATTTGGACGTCCTTCAGCTGGAAAAACTGGAACCAGTCAAAACAATGCCTCGGCCTGGTTCTCTGGTTATGTGCCACAACTTGCAACCTCAGTAGCATTTTTCCGAGATGATGCAACGCAATCACTAAACGGTATTGGTGGTTTAAATTCTGTTACTGGTGGCTCATTCCCGGCACGAATTTGGAATGCATATATGAAAGCAGCGCTTAAAGATGTCCCGGTAGTTCCTTTCCCAGATCCTGCATATATTGGCGGAACTGATTTAGCGCCAATCGCAGATCCAGTGCCAACGCTGCCACCTCTTCCGCCCTCACCTTCACCAACCCCAAC
>CAZWBQ010000034.1:2479-4488 GCA_964632545.1 uncultured Bifidobacterium sp.
CTTCACCAACCCCAACAGTTAAGCCAACCAAGAAGCCTTAAAAGCATTGAAAACTGTAAGTAAATCGCTGGTATTACTTGCGATTCTTGCTTCGTTACTTTCGTTCGTGAAATTCAATCATTGTCGTGACGCCGGATGGGGCGTGCCTGATGTTTATGTACATGCTTGTTACTCCGACATAACAGCGCTCTATAGCGAACGCGGCATGAATGATCACACGTTTCCTTATTCCTCTGCAACAAATTCCGTCGAGTATCCAGTAATTACTGGGTTAGTAATGTGGGGAACTTCTTATTTAGTTAGTGATCATAACAACCCTTACCGGAACTACTTTGATTTAAACATCGCACTCCTTGCGTTCTTTTTTATTGGAACAGTTATAGTAATTTATAAAATCAATCCGGAGTTTTCATATCTATTGCCGCTAGCTCCCGCAGTAGTTGCATCTCTATTTATTAATTGGGATTTATGGGCAGTAGCCGCCGCTGTCTTATCGCTCTATTTATTTAAAGCCGAACGCTATCACCTATCTGCATTTTCTCTTGGAATCGCAATTGCTACTAAATTTTTTCCAATCGTTTTCTTATTCCCAATCGCCTTACTATTTGCAAGCAAAGGTAAGTTAAAAGAATTTCTCAAATATATTTCAATTACAGTAGCCACTTGGCTATTAGTTAATTTACCGATTGCGGCTACAAATTACCAAGGTTGGTCGCGCTTTTATAAAATGAATTTTTCTCGCGAAGCTGATTGGGGTTCAGTTTGGTATGGCATCACTGCCTTAGGTGGAAAAGTTTTAGCGCTCAATTATATTTCTATATTGATAACTATAATTCTAATCGCTGCTCTAGCAATTTTTTATCTTGATATTTCTCAAACTCGCACGCACTTTCAAAACTTAACGCTAATGATTTTCTTGACAATGGCGGCTTTTACTTCAGTAAATAAAGTTTATTCTCCACAATATATTCTTTGGCTGACCCCGTTTGCAGTTTTAGCGATGACAAGCAAGAAAGAGCGTTCTGCATTTTGGATTTGGCAGGGTGCAGAATTGATTTATCACTTTGCGATCTGGCAGTACTTTGCGGGTTTTTTAGGGACAAAATTCGGGCTTCCCGAGAATTGGTACGCCTTGACGATTTTTATCCGAATTGCCGCGCTCCTCTATTTCTGCCTGACTTTGGCCCGCACCGCACTCGCCGCACGCTCCACAACCCAACGGTTATCCCGAGCTTCGCTCCTTGAATTTCTCTCTAAAGCCACTGACGGTTACGCTTAGCCCTCTTCTTCACAGAAGAACGTGTAAGCCCTCCTGTTACGGAAATGCCGTAACCGATTAGTCCAAAGGAGGTTGGGTTAACGCATGCGTCGATATGAATTAATGGTCATCCTAGATCCAGAACTCGAAGAACGCACAGTCGCACCAAGTCTTGAGACTTATCTCAAGATCATCAAGGAATCCGGCGGAAAAGTAGAGAAGCTCGATATTTGGGGCAAGCGCCGTATGACTTTCGAAATGAAAAAGAAATCAGAAGGCATCTACGCCGTTATTGATATGCACTGTGAACCTGCCGCAATCAAAGAGTTGGATCGTCAACTTAATTTGAATGAAGCAGTACTTCGCACAAAAGTTGTCCGTCCAGAATAACTTTTACAAACAAACTAAAACAAGCATCTAACTTAGAGATATAGAAAAGTAGAGAGAAGAAAAAAATGGCAGCAGGCGATACACAAATCACAATGATTGGTAATCTCGTTAACGACCCTGAACTTCGATTCACACCTTCTGGTGCTGCAGTCGCTAAGTTCACTGTTGCATCAACACCGCGTTACATGGATAGAGCAACTAATGAATGGAAAGATGGCGACACACTTTTCCTGCAATGCCAAATTTGGCGTCAAGCTGCTGAGAACGTTGCCGAATCTTTAACTCGCGGAATGCGCGTTATTGTTTCTGGTCGTTTGAAGCAACGCTCTTACGAAACCAAAGAAGGCGAAAAGCGCACTGT
>CAZWBQ010000035.1:0-4417 GCA_964632545.1 uncultured Bifidobacterium sp.
GCCCCCTATCGGAATCGAACCGATGACCTTTTCCTTACCATGGAAACACTCTACCAACTGAGCTAAGGGGGCGAATATCGGTAAATCGTACCGCTACTAATACTCTTGCAAGAAATTACCGTTTGGGATCAAGCACAATTTTGCCAGTTGTCGCTCTCGACAACATTGCTCGATGTGCATCGGCTGCTGCTGAAAGTGGATATGTCGCGCCTACATGTGGCTTTAATTTTCCACCAACAATTAATCCAAATAATTCAATTAATACATCAACTAATAACTCTTTCTTACCAAAACAATTCATCAACCAAAAACCACTAATAGTTCGCGATCCATGCATCAAGGAACCAGGATGTACTAATTGCGGCGCTTGGCGGGATGCCATTCCGTAGAAAACTATTCGCCCAAATGGCGCCAACGCCTCTAACGATTGATCGAATGTTTTTCCGCCAACCATTTCCAAAATTAAATCAACTGGTTTGCCATTATTCGCGGCAAGTAAGGCACCTTTTAAATCTTCGGCTTTTGCATCAACAACCGCATCGGCACCGAGCTCAATACATAACTTTTTCTTTTCATCCGAAGATGTAACTGCAATAACAAAGGCGCCCCAGAACTTTGCTAACTGGATTGCGATTGAACCAACTCCGCCAGCGCCCGCATGAACTACAACAGATTCACCTTTTTTGAAATGGCCAACAGTTTTAATAATGTGAAATGCAGTGGTTCCTTGAACCGCCATCGCTAACGCCGCGCCATCGCTAACGCCATCTGGAATCGGAATTAAAGTCGCACTTGCTACTGCAACTTTTGAGGCATATCCGCCTTGGCCAACAAACGAGAGAACGCGCTTTCCGCTTGCTGTCGTGCCGACTACTTCAATTCCAGGAATTAACGGAAGTGTTTGCTTTGCTAAGTAACTATCTTCAGTTTGATGGGTATCTGCGTAATTAATTCCAATCGCAGTTACATCTAAAACTTCTTCACCGGTTCCTGCAATTGGGTCAGGAAGTTCGGTTAGTTGCATAACTTCTGGACCACCGAATTTGGTGATCTGAATGGCTTTCATATTTATCCTTTGGTTGAACCGAGAGTTAATCCCGAGATGAATTGCCTTCGTAATACGAAGAATAGAATTATTGTTGGAGCAGCTGCCATCATCGCACCTGCCGCTAACATGTTGAAATCGGTAACGAATTCGCCATTTAATCGGCGTAGCGCAGAGGTAATCGGACGCTTTGAATCTTGGGACATCAACACTAACGCCCAGAAGAAATCGTTATAAATCCAAGTGGTCAATAGAACGCTAAGCGCAGCCAGTGGCGGTCTAATTAATGGCAAGACCACTCGCCAATAATGGGTAAATACAGATGCGCCATCCACTATTGCAGACTCCGAAATTTCTTTTGGAATCGTCTTCATATATGAGGCGAGCACAAACGTTGCAAAACCAGTTTGAAAAGCGACGTGGATTAATATCAATCCTAAGTAATTGTTGTAGAGCAGGTTGCGATTGCCGAATAAATCGCCGACCCAGATGTACATCCAAAAAACTGGGATATAAGTAAGTACAGCTGGCAACATATTTCCAGCAGTGAAAATTAAGAGCAGAGTTAAATTGAACTTGAATGAGTAACGCGAAACAACGAATGCAATCAAAGATCCCAAAAATAACGAAAGCGCAACTGCAGGGACCGTAACAATTAGCGTGTTCATGAAATAGCCAAATATGTGCATCTGTTGAAATGCAGATATGTAGTTATCAAAATTCAAATGTTTTGGAAATGAAAATACCCCGTATGAAACTATTTCACTATAAGGCCGGAGCGAAGTCCACACTGTCCAAAGAATTGGAAAAATCCAGACAATTGCAAAGAACCCAATAAATACGGATATGAATGCATCTTTACGTTTCTGACTATTGCGATACTTTTTATCTTGAACGATAGTGCTCATCTATGCATCCTCTTTAAAGACGGTCCGCAAGTAGGCGATAATTGGACCAACACATAGCACTAACAAGATGACGGCATAAGCCGCGCCTTTCATCGACATTCCTTGGCCAGCAAAGTTTTGATAAACCAAAATGTTTAGCAGCGGCCAACTTGTACTTGATCCATAAATAATGAAAACCAAGTCAAAGGCACGGAGCGATTCGATCAGAGTAATTACCACAATGATGATGTTGACCGGTTTCATCGCAGGAAAAATCACTTTACGGAAAGTCTGCCACTCTGTTGCGCCATCAATAGCTGACGCTTCTTTAAGTGAAGGATCCACCGACTTTAAACCGGATAAATAGAGCAACATGATGTAACCAATATGGCGCCACGAAGCAACTCCCATAATTACATAAGTATTAATCTTGTAATTTCCCCAAATGGAAATCGCGTTACCAATATCGCGACCCATTACACCTTGGATAAAGCCACCAGGTTGCAACATGAAGTTCCAGATAATTCCAATAACAGCGAGCGAAAGTACAACTGGGATATAAAAAATAGATTCATAAAATTTATGGCCTTTGATCTTACGATCAATTTGGTAGGCGAGAATAATTCCGATCGGAGAGGCGATAAAACAGAACCAAAGCAGCCAAATCAGATTGTTCTTTAACGCATCATAAAAAATTGGTGTACCAAAGAAAATATTTTTATAATTAGCTAATCCGGCCCATTTAATATCGGATATCCGAATTCCATTCCAATATGTGAAAGAAAGTGCGATTGTGGTAATCGCTGGGATCCAGAGTAAAAGAAGCTGAACAATTGTGGGCAATCCTACGAAAGCAGATAGCGTAAACCGGTCGTTCCGGGAAAGAGAACGACGGCTGCGAACTTTTTTGTCCGCAGCCGTCGTATTCATTTCTTAACCCTAATCTAATTCGTTTAATTCAACGAATTAAAGTGCAGGTAGTGCATCCCATTGTGCTTGGGTGTTTTCCAGGATCTTATTAAGATCTTTTGGATTCTTGAGGAAGTTCTGGATTGCTACGCCCACTACTGGACCAGCAAAGTCGCCACGAGTATCGCGGTCTAAGAAGAACATAATGTTCTTCGCAGCACCGAGAACCGCGAGCTTCTGCTTATTGAAAGCATCATAAGAAGATGTATCAAAATCGCTGCTGATGTAAATGCTGGTGTCGCCACCTGCAATAGCTGCGTCAATACCTTCTTTTGAACCCCAGAATTGTGCGAGGTCTTTTCCGCCTTCGACGTTTTTGCCATTAGCAGCAACAGAAATACCATCAAGTGGCGCATCGATTGTGTCGATACCGTATGTTGGATTCATTTCTGGGAATGGCACGATCCATAGATCGTCATAATCTGCTTGTGACTTCGCTTTGAAATCATTTGCGAACCATGAACCCATGAGCATTGCGCCGCACTTCTTTTGTAGAAGTAGATCGCGCATGCCATCCCATGAAATATCAAGAATGTTCTTGTTCATGAATGGGATCAACTGTTCCATGTGGGTAAATACATCTACAACCTTTGGATCGGTCCACTTCTCTTTACCATTTAGCAAGTCAATATGGAATTGATATCCATTAAGACGTGCGTTGATAATGTCGAATGTACCCATTGCTTCCCAACCACCCTTATCACCTAGTGCGAAACCGACTAGGCCTTTTTTCTGGGTGAGTGTGCACATCTTGATGAAATCATCCCAAGTTGCGATGTTCTCTGGATTCATGCCGATATCGGCAACCATTGACTTGCGATAGTGCAAGCCCCATGGGTAATAAGTTGTAGGAATAATGTATTGCTTGCCATCTGCAGGGTTAGTTGCACCTTGGATAGCAGCAGCAGAGAGGGAGCTTCCTAACGCTTTAACTTGATCTGATACATCTGCAAGTAGTCCCATGTCGGCACGTGCATTTGTCCGCCAACCAGCCATCCATCCGAATGCATCATCAGGAGTACCTTGCAAAATTTGCACGAAGTTATTCTGGAAATCATCAGAGTTAACTTGTTGTGCAATAACTTTGTTACCAGACTTTGCAGTGTATGCATCGTTTACAGACTTAGCGATTGCATCGCCAGTGTCTCCGCCACCACGAGTTGACCAGTGAATATCTCCGGTAACTTTCTTCTTGCCGCAGCTAGATAGAAGTGCGCCGCCTCCAATGAGACCAGCACCGCCAATCGCTGCACCTTTTAGAACTGTACGTCGCGATACGCCAGCTCCATTTTTTTCAGTTGTCATGCGTTTTCCTATTCTCTTCATAGGCCATGAATTGGGTCCCGCTCCCGAGTTGGAACTAGGACGCTGGAAATCTATAACTGGTCTAACCAATTAATGGCTACTGGCAGGTAACAATTTGGCAACGATTTTCCGCAAGGCCCAAAAATTGCAGAAGATAAGCGTTACCTCTTTATTCATACTTATTAGAGATCAGCGTAGAAGCTGCCAATAA
>CAZWBQ010000036.1:0-4079 GCA_964632545.1 uncultured Bifidobacterium sp.
TAAAACGCAGACTCCGGCAACTCCATTATCGCGCCATCTTCAGCTTCCACGATCGCGCGTTCGGCTGTGATTAACGGCAAGAAGTTATAAACGAAGTATTTAGAGGATGCAATCTTTCCATTATAGAAATCGACATCTTTTCCGGTAGCGCTTGGCAATTTAGTAGCAGCGATATCGGCTTCACGAAGAAGTAGCCAAGCGATGATCACATCACCAATTGCCATTAGTAATCGAGAGGTATTTAAACCAACTTTATAAATCTCATCTGACTTTTCTTGTGAAGCCATGGCATGACCAATTAAAACTGTGATGATCCCATTCGCATCTTCCAGCGCTTTAACTAAAGTCTTCTTCTCTTCAGCATTATTACCACCGGCAGCCGCAAACTTTCCAATTTCTTTTGCAAGCAAACCAATTGCTCGACCACCATCTTTAACAATTTTACGGAAGAAGAAATCTAAACCTTGAATTGCAGTTGTACCTTCATACAAAGTATCAATCTTGGCGTCGCGAACATATTGCTCGAGTGGCCAATCTTGGGTGAAACCGGAGCCGCCAAATGTTTGGAGAGATTCGGTTCCGAGAAGTGTCCAAGATTTTTCGGAGCCGTAACCTTTAACAATCGGTAGCAATAAATCATTTAAGGCAATTAAGTCATCAATCTTGTCAGCGGGTGCGCCATCAGCTTTGGCGATTGCAATCGCATCTTGAATAGAAGCGGTGTAAAGAACAAGCGCGCGCATACCTTCTGAATATGACTTTTGGGTCATGAGCGATCGGCGCACATCTGGGTGATGAATAATGGAAACTCTTGGGCTCGCTTTATCGTTCATAACCTTCATATCGCCACCCTGGATACGGGTTTTGGCATATGAGAGCGCTTGTTGGTAACCAGCGCTTAACGTTGCAATCGCTTTGGTTCCAACCATCATTCGCGCAAATTCAATAACTTTAAACATTTGCGCAATACCATTATGGACATCACCTAATAAGTAGCCAACTGCAGGCTCTTTTTCGCCTAAATTCATTTCGCAAGTTGCAGAAACGTTTAGACCCATTTTATGTTCAACTTTAGTTACATAAACACCATTACGTTTTCCAAGTGCGCCGGTTTCGAAATCAAACATGAACTTTGGAATTAAGAAGAGCGAAAGACCTTTAGTTCCGGGACCAGCGCCTTCTGGGCGAGCAAGTACGTAATGAATAATGTTTTCATTTAAATCACTATCACCAGAGGTAATAAATCTTTTTGTACCAGTAATGTGCCAAGTGCCATCTGGTTGTTGCACCGCTTTGGCGCGACCAGCACCAACATCTGAACCAGCTTCTGGTTCAGTTAACATCATGGTTGCGCCCCAATCTTTCTCAACCATGATCTTTGCTAGCTGCTTCTGCTTTTCGTTACCAAGTGCGTAAGCAACATGAGCAAATGAAAAACCAGAAGCGTAGATATGTACCGATGGATTAGATCCGAGAACCATCTCCGCGATTGCCCAACGAAGTGATGGTGGAATTAAAGTGCCACCGATTTCAACTGGTGCATCAATTAATCCCCAACCATTATCTACATATGCGCGATAAGACTTAATAAAACTTGGCGGCAACTTTGCATCTCCAGTGGCTGGATTGAAATCAACACCCATGCGATCGCCATCGATAAATGAATCGGCTAAATCTTTTTCAGCAAGCCGTTTAATTTCTTCTAACATTCCCATTGCAGTAGCGCGGTCGATATCTTTATAAATAGATGTACCTAAAATTGAATCGCGATCGAGTAGATCGAAAAGGCAGAACTCAATATCGCGGAGGTTGGCTATGTAATGACCCATTGGTTAAGGATGCTACTGGCGGGTAACATATGCAAGCCTGACAAGCGGTAATCTGAGCGGGCGACGGGAATCGAACCCGCGCTGTCAGCTTGGGAAGCTGACGTGATGCCATTTCACTACGCCCGCGAGTGGTTAGATACCAAAGCATAGGCAAGAGAGATAAGGTCGCCAACCATGTTACTAAGTGATCGAGATATTGCCGCTGAAATCGATGCTGGGCGGGTAAAGGTAGAACCTTTCGAACCAAAGATGATCCAGCCATCGAGCGTTGATGTGCGCCTAGACCGATTCTTCCGCGTCTTTGAAAACCATAAGTACTCGGTAATCGATCCTTCCATCGAGCAATCCGAATTAACTCGTGAAGTTGCAGTTACCGGCGATGAACATTTCATTTTGCACCCAGGTGAATTTGTCCTTGCAAGCACTTATGAAGTTATAACTTTGCCAGACGATATTGCTGGTCGGTTAGAGGGTAAATCTTCGCTCGGTCGCCTTGGCTTACTCACCCATTCAACGGCGGGATTTATTGATCCAGGATTTTCCGGACATATAACTTTAGAGCTTTCAAACGTTGCGAATTTACCGGTCAAACTTTTCCCTGGCATGAAAATCGGACAACTTTGTCTCATCCGGCTCTCATCTCCAGCACAGCATCCTTACGGTTCCGCCGTTTATGGTTCCCGTTACCAAGGTCAGCGCGGACCTACTCCAAGCAAATCTTGGCTGAATTTTTACCAAAGCAAAATTCAGTAATATTACTTTCACGTCCTAGGGATTTTACGCTAGAGAGAGAAGTGAAATGAAAACATCTGTAATCGTAATTGCGGTTATTGCGTTACTAGTTCTATATGTAATCTCGCAATACAACAAATTAGTCCGACTAAACGTCACGGTCGATGAAGCATTTGCGCAAATTGAAGTTCAACTAAAGCGCCGTTCCGATTTAATTCCAAATTTAGTGGAGACTGTTAAAGGTTATGCCACACACGAAAAAGAAGCGTTTGAAAAAGTTGTACAAGCACGTGCTGCCGCAACTACTGCATCTTCAGTGCCTGCTGTAGCAGCTGCAGATGGCGCGCTAACTCAAGCTCTACGTGGCTTATTAGCTGTAGCTGAGGCTTATCCAGATTTGAAAGCATCAGCGAATTTCTTATCGTTGCAAGATGAATTATCCACAACGGAAAATAAAGTTTCATTTGCCCGCCAGTTCTATAACGATAATGTGCGCTCGCTTAACACCGCCGTAAAAACTATTCCAACTTCATTTTTCGCTGGGTTAGCCAAAGTGGATGCTCGCGAGTTTTATGAAGTTGAAGATCCGCAAGACCGTAAAGCTCCAACTGTTAAATTCTAAATAATGCCCGATAATTCTTTTAGAGTGATGCAGGCGAGTAATCGTCGTAAAACCATTGGCCTACTTATGGGCATGGCAGTTTTAATTTGGCTAGTTGCATACGCCGCAATGACTTATTTTGGCGCAACCGGAATTGGCGTAATGCCATTTGCGGTTGGCATCGCTTTAATATCAGTTTGGGGTTCTTACTATGCCTCCGATTCATTAGTCGTGCGAATGACCGGCGCTCGCGTAATTGAAGAATCTGAAAACCCAAAGTTATTTGGATTAATTCAAGAAGTAATAATTGCAAGTGGGTTACCAATGCCTAAAGTTGCAATCGTGCAAGATTCCGCACCAAATGCATTTGCTACCGGCAGAAACCCAGAACATGCGTTAATTGCATTTACAACTGGCATATTAGAAGCGATGGATCGCGAACAGCTACAAGGTGTAATCGCGCATGAAATGTCTCATGTTGGAAATCGCGACACGTTAGTTTCAGCAATCGCTGCCACAACTGCTGGCGCAATCGCATTATTAAGTGATTTCTTAATGAGGATGATGTGGTTTGGTGGTGGTCGCCGCGATCGCGATAGCAATTCAAATCCAATTGCTTTAATTCTCTCGCTATTTGTATTGATTTTGGCTCCGATCGCAGCAGTTTTACTTCGCTCGGCAATTTCGCGCCGCCGCGAAGCGTTAGCCGATGCAACTGCAGTGAGTTTTACCAGAAACCCAGCCGGCTTACGTTCAGCGTTAGAAGTTTTGGCTGCCGATTCAACAGTAGTTCGAGCAAAATCAAATGCGGTTGCACATATCTGGATTGAATCACCACTTGATGGATCTAGCGTTTCTAAATTATTTGCAACACATCCGCCGATTCAAGAACGGATTGCTGCGCTTCGCGCTATGGA
>CAZWBQ010000037.1:0-4059 GCA_964632545.1 uncultured Bifidobacterium sp.
TAATTCGACCAAAGTATGATCCAGAGAGAGTAATTGCAGAGTATACAAAAACTGCAAAAGAGATTGCGGTTGGCGGCGGAACGCTTATGTTATTTTGCGTTTTAGAAAATACCGGCGAAGCTACAAGAAGTGCAAAAATTTGGCAAAAACGTTTTGAAGTTTTCAATGCAAATGTAAGAAATGTCGCCAATGAACTTGACGCAATCTTGCTAGATCCTAATAAAGATGCATTTTGGCAAGACCGTCGTTTCATATCCGACGATCGGTTACATATGAATTCAGAAGGTCATTATCGTGCTGCGCAAGGCGTTCTCTTTACGCTTGGTAAAACTGTAGATGAGAATTGGCGAAAACCTTTGCCTTCAAAAAAACCAGATTTATTGGCGTTACGAATCTATAAAAACATCAAGTGGTTTATTACTTTTGGTATCCCTTGGATGTCTCGTCGAATTCGCGGTCGCTCTTCCGGAGATGGTAGATCGCCTAAATACCCAACACCGACAAAATGGCCGATCTAATTTAAATAGTTTGCGCGCTCCATTGCCAGGTAAAAACCCCTGGTTTTATCCGATATTTAGCCAAAGTATCGGGTCCGCAGGAAGCAGTTCCAACACCTCTTAACGCAGCATCGATTGTTACTACAGTATTTCCAGAAGGCGTCATATCAATATTATGTGTGGTTTTAGCTAAATCAATTGAGCGCATCGGAGTAACCGTTACTTGCCGAGGTTTATCAAGTGCAAAATGGAGACCTCGATTTGATGAATTCGTCAAAGTAAACCAACGCACATCAGCATGGCTACCATTTTCTTGTGGCTTTACATATGGAATGTACTGTTCAGCTACGCTGCCGCTCCATTTATGGACTCTTCCCAATTTACGATCTGGATAGTTTTCTGAAGGTCCAACACCGAACCAAGTAAGTTTATGGAGTTCTTCACTAACTTCAAAATTCGTGCCAACTCGAGCTACATCGTTGAGTTGCGAAGGTAGCGTTAAGGATTCGGTCACTCTAATTCCATCAAGGATTTTTTCAACTAATTGCGTGTGTTTGATCTTTATACCAGAGCTGCTCTCCCATACATTTGAAATCTTAATTTTTCCAGATTTATTTGTAATAATGCAATCCGTACGTGACAAATCTCGAAGCCCCCATTCGTTCCAACGATCAGCAAATAATCCAATAATGTCGTTGTCAGTTGGCGCACGCCATAACGTTAATTGTGGAGCAATCACACCATAAGGGAGGACTATCTCGCCCTCGGCAGAAACAAAATCAACTGGTTTTGTACTAAGAGTTTTAGGTTTTGAGATACTTTTACTTGCAAGTTGGAATTGCGCCCAAGCTACTTCGAAATTAGCTGGTGCCCAAGAAGTTGGCGATTTCTGCATTAGCGAAAAAGTTATAAAAGATTCGCCTTTGCGGATTGCTGGTTTTAGATATTTGGAAGAAATTGAAAATGCAGTGTTTCCACGCGCATTAGTTTTTGGTATTTTGACTGTGCCACGATCGAGGATTTCGCCATTTGCGGCAATCGTCCACCCCAATTCATACCCTTGTAAATCTGTGAAAAAGTTCTTATTTAATAGCGAAAAACGACCAGTATTTGGGTTCTTACCGGAAATTAAAATCGGTGAGGCGATATGTTTCATTTCATAGAGCGCGGGCTTTGGAGTGCGATCCGGAAAGAACATTCCATCGCAACAGAAATTTCCATCATGTTTTTCTTCGCCGAAATCGCCACCATATGCAGAGCGCATTCGACCATCTGGAAGTTTCTGATCAATTCCATGATCCCAGAACTCCCAAATAAATCCGCCCTGTAATCCTTTTGTAGTATGGATTGCTTCCCAATATTCAGCAAGAGTGCCATTGCTATTTCCCATTGCGTGCGAGTACTCACACATAATTAATGGACGGTCTGCCTTCTTAGATTTTGCGTAAGAAACAATCGCGCTGATATTTGGATACATCGGGCAAATAACATCTGTAACTTCATGCCCATGTGTCCAATTACCGCGGATTCCACCCTCGTAGTGAAGTGGCCGGGATGGATCAAAATTTCTAACAAATGCAGCTGCAGCTAAATGATTTAATCCAAAACCAGATTCATTACCAAGGGACCAGAAAATTACACTCGGATGATGAATATCTCGCTCAACCATTCGCGAAACCCGGTCTACATAAGCAACGAGATATTTTTGGTCGTCACAAATGCTATCTAAAAATGCGTGTGATTCGATATTGGCTTCACCAATAACATAAAAACCCAGTTCATCGCATAAATCTAGAAATACGGGATCGTTTGGATAATGTGAAGTACGAATTGCATTGAAATTCCATCGCTTTAGTTCAAGTAAATCATTTCTAAACATTTCTCTATTTAGGACTCTGCCAGTTTCACGATTGAAATCGTGGCGATTGATGCCATATAGAATTACCGGCTTACCGTTAAATAGAAATTCTTTTCCAACAACTTTGACATCGCGGAATCCAATTTTCTTAGTTGTAATCTCGGCTACTTTGCCCGATGGATCTAATAATTGAATTTCCACTTCATATAGGGTTGGTGATTCTGCTGACCAGGGTGAAATATTAGGTACTTTTATTTCGAATCCCGCATATCCAGGATTTGGTGGGTCTAGCTCGAGTAAAACCTTTTTAACTTGATCCGGGATATTTCCATCCCAATATTTACCATGAAATTCACTATCGGTCACTTCTTTTTGCTCGCGGGTTTTTTTAGTCCAGAGTGTCCGGCTATGGTTGATAAAAGTCTGACTTATTTTTGGAGCTTTACTTACTCCTATTATCCGGGCTTGAAAAGTCCAGTCAGCAAGTGGGGTTTCATTAATCGAATTAATATAAGCGCGAATCTTTAGCGTTCCAGTTTTGTTATCAGGTAATAGCCCTGGAGTTAGGTAGAGACGCTCGATGAAGACATTCTCAGTTGCAAATAATTTAATACTCCGGCTTATGCCACCATGCCACCATTGATCTTGATCTTCAATAAAAGTTGCATCTGACCATTTTACAATTCTTAAACGAATGGAATTGTTACCCTTTTTTATGTAAGAAGTAATATCAAATTCAGATGCTAAGTGGGAATCTTTAGCCATTCCTACATCTTTGCCATTTATAGTCACAACAGCTACAGATTCAAAACCGCCGAGAGAAAGCACGATTCTCTTTTTCTCCCACGCATCCGGAATTGCGAAATCGCGTTCGTATATTCCGGTTGGATTATGGAGCGGTACAGAAGGCGGCAAATTATCGAAAGGCATTTGCGTATTTGTATAGATCGGTGCATCTTTATAGTGATGTTCACCTTTGTTGATGGTCCATAAACTTGGGACGTTCTCAACACTCCAACTACCTGTAGGAGAAGCATCGGCTCGGTCTAGTAATTGAAAACGCCAGGGCCCATCGAGAGAAATTGAAAGTAAATGTTCAATATTTAGCATGGGCAATCGATTAACCGAGGTTGTTTCCGGGCTCATCCAATACTTGCCGTACACGAGCCCTCCCAGCTAAAGGTTAAGTCAGATTTACCTACGAAAGTCTGCCAGAAATTTTTAAAGCCGCACTACTTCTTCTCAGGTAGAACTACCTGCTTGAGTAGCCCTAAATTCTCGGCACAAATACCAGCACCTATTACAACGCTAGTAAGCGGATCTTCTGCAATCCGAACTGGCATGCCACATTCTTTGGAGATTCGCTGCACTAAGCCTTTAATCATAGCGCCGCCCCCAGCAAGCGTCATTCCAGTTGTAAGTAAATCTACAACCAAATCTGGTGATGTCATATCTAACGTTGCCTTTATTGCTTCGATAATTCTAGAAATTTGTTCTTCAATTGCGCTACGGATTTCTCCTGATGAAACTGTAACTTCGGTTGGTAAACCAGTTCTTAAATCTCGACCACGTATTAACGCATGACCATCTTCGTGGGTTGCAAACGCGGAACCGATACTCATTTTAGTTCTTCAGCTGTTCGCTCACCAATCAAAACTCATCTGCGCAACTTATATAAGAAATTAGGGGCCGCTGACCGGCGTG
>CAZWBQ010000038.1:0-3741 GCA_964632545.1 uncultured Bifidobacterium sp.
TTTAACTTTGCGAAGGATTTAATATCGTTAATTTCAGTTTTCCGCTTGGGAGTTAAATGTAGATCGGAAAAATGGAGCACGCGTATCTCCCGCGACCCAGGAGGGAGTAGCGGGACTGAAACTTCGCGTACTTTGTAAGCCATAGGCGTGAGAAGATACCGCTATGGGACTAAAAGAACGACTCAAAGAAGATTTAACCGCGTCGATGCGGAGCCGTGATGAGGTTCGCACTGGAACTATTCGGATGGTTTTGACAGCAATCACGAACGAAGAGGTTTCTGGAAAAGAGATGCGGACTTTGGCAGATGCCGAAATTATTACCGTGCTCTCGCGTGAAGCAAAGAAGCGCCGGGAAGCGGCTGAAGCATTTGATAGTGCGGGAAGTAAAGATCGTGCTGATTTAGAACGAAAAGAAGGCGAAATCATCGCCCAATATTTGCCAGCTCAATTAAGTGAAGCTGAATTGAAAGAGATGATTGCTGCTGCGATCGCAGAAAGCGGAGCAACTGGACCTGCTGGGATGGGTCTGGTTATGAAAGTGCTCTCACCAAAAATTGCTGGGCGCGCAGATGGCGCTGCAGTATCTGCTGCAGTTAAAGCTGCACTTAATTAATAAGGGGAGAAAATGAAATTTGAATATGCAACGGTGCCACTTTTAACGCATGTAACAAAACAAATTCTTGATACTTGGGGTTCTGATGGTTGGGAACTAGTCCAAGTTATTCCGGCGCCAGGTGGCGGAGATTCACTAGTTGCTTATATGAAAAGAGAGATTAAATGAGCGATGTCAGAGCAAAATTAGCTGAGTTAGGTTTAACTCTGCCAGTTGCTTCTAAACCAGTAGCTGCTTATGTGCCAGCAATTCGAACCGGAAATTTAGTTTTTACTGCAGGACAATTACCAATGATTGATGGAAAAATCGCTGCAACTGGAAAAATTGGCGGCCCGGTAACTCCTGAGCAAGGAAAAGAGTTAGCTCAAATTTGCGCACTTAATGCGCTCGCTGCTGTCGAAACTGTGGCAAATATCGACGACATTGTTCGAGTTGTAAGAGTTGTTGGCTATGTGAATGGTGTTGCTGGATTTATAAATCCACCAGTAGTTGTAAATGGTGCAAGTGAATTATTTGTACATATTTGGGGCGAAGCTGGAAAGCATGCACGAAGTGCTATTGGTGTTGCAGATTTACCGTTAGATGCACCAGTAGAAATTGAGTTAACGGTAGAAGTAAAGGCTTAACGGCCGCGCTTAGATAACCGTTCGAAATCAAGGATTACAACAGCGCGCGCTTCGAGGCGTAACCAACCACGTCCGGCAAAATCAGCGAGCGCTTTGTTCACAGTTTCCCGAGATGCGCCAACAAGTTGAGCTAGCTCTTCTTGAGTTAAATCATGGTTTACATGTAAGCCATCATCTTTTTGAGTGCCGAAACGTTGACCAAGGTCTATTAATGCTTTCGCAACGCGACCAGGAACATCTGAGAAAACTAAATCACCGACAGCTTCGTTTGTGCGGCGAAGTCTCTGCGCAAGGCGCGCTAGAAGTTGCAGCGAAACTTCTGGGTGTTCTTTCACCCAAGGAATGACTTGGTCATGTCCAAGGCTTAATAATCGGGCATCAGTTACTGCAGTTGCAGTTGAAGTTCGTGGGCCGGGATCAAAAAGTGAAAGTTCGCCGAACATTTCACCAGGTCCAAGTATTGAAAGTAAGTTTTCGCGACCATCAACGCTCTTGGTGCCAAGTTTAATTTTTCCATCGATGATTACATAGAGATGATCGCCATCATCGCCCTCTAAAAATAAATCTTCGCCCTTTTTAATTTTAATCGCGGTCATCGCAGAACGAAGATCGTGCGCCGCTGAATCATCAAGTGCGGTAAAAAGTGGAGCGCGACGTACCGTGGCTTCGTCAGCTTGCTCGTTAATCTTTGGGGCCATGGTGGTCACGATACCGTGTCAATCGAAAAGTAATCAATTTGGGTCTAACCTCCGCTATGTGAGTAAACCTCTCCGCGCAAACTCGCTAGTAGTAAAGCGGAGGGAAGCCGCAAAGGTTTATCGAATACTCAGCAAATGCTATCCAAATGTGAAATGCGAATTAGATTATAAGAACCCGTTACAACTTTTGGTGGCTACAGTTTTATCTGCGCAATGCACTGATAAACGAGTAAATATGGTTACGCCCGCCCTTTTTAAGAAATATAAAAACGCTGAAGATTTTGCATCAGCAAAACCGAAAGAGCTAGAAACGATAATTAGATCAACTGGTTTTTTTCGGGCAAAAGCACGGAGCATTAAAGGACTTGGCGAAAAATTAACTATTGAATTTGGCGGGAAAGTACCTAAGACACTTGAAGAGTTAGTTACCCTTCCGGGCGTTGGCAGAAAGACTGCAAATGTTGTTTTAGGACATGCATTTGGAATTCCAGGAATAACTGTTGATACCCACTTCGGTCGATTATCGCGCAGGTTTGGTTGGAGCGAGGAAACCGATCCAGTAAAAGTTGAATTTGAAGTGGCGGCGTTAATCCCTGAGAAAGAATGGACTAATCTTTCGCAGAGAATGATTTGGCACGGTAGAAGAGTTTGTCACTCACGTAAACCTGCGTGCGGTGCATGTCCATTAGCGAAGTTCTGTCCGGCATATGGAATGGGTGAAATGGATCGCGAAAAGGCGTTAGCGATGGTTAAGTCGGATGCGGATTTTCGATGAAACGGATAGCTCTATTCTTTTCGCTTCTATTTTTTGTGACAGCATGTACATCTAATGGCAGTGTAAAAACAAGTGCCCCAGATAAGGAGTTAGTAGCTTGTAGTTCAATTAAACAAGTTAAAGATAATACTTATAACTCCCAACTTGAATTAGAACTCGAATGTTTAGATGGCAACGGGGCTGTGAAATTGTCAATGATTAAAGGACCTGCGGTGGTTAATGTCTGGGCTAGTTGGTGCACCTCTTGCGAAGAAGAACTTCCATTCTTAAAAGAGTTTTCTAAAATTAACAACGAAAAAGTGCAATTCATCGGTATAGATGTTGAAGAAAAATCCGCGAGTGTAGGCGCTAATTTTGCGAAGAAGAACAATATGAGTTGGCCGCACCTATTTGATCCAGATGGCAGAACCACTGAGCTATTCGGAATGGGAATCCCGGTTACCTGGTTCATTGATAAAACTGGCAAAATTACTTATAAGAAAATCGGTACTGTTAAATCGCTCTCGGAGTTAAAAGGTTTAGTTGACAAGTACTTAGGAGTAAAAATTTAGTGCTACTAGATATCGTTATTGGAGCATTAGCGCTTATTATTTTCGTATCGGGATATCGAGCTGGGTTTATTTCTTCACTATTAGCGCTAGTCGGATATGTGGGTGGTGGGCTACTTGGGTTGGAACTTGCAATTAAGTTCACGCATGGCTGGGATAGCGTGCCGAAAGTAATTGGGGTTTGTGCGCTATCGATTTTAATTGTTGGCACGCTCGGTCAAAATTTACTTAGAGTTATCGGAAAAGGAATTCATAAGAAATTATTTTTCGGTCCGCTGCGGTTGTTGGACTCTTTACTAGGTGCCGGGCTCGGAGTTCTGCGACTTGGAGTTGGCTTATACATTCTGGCTGCAGTTGTGCTGGCGCTGCCAAGTAACTCGCTACAGAAGCCAATTACTGACAGTTGGAGTTATGCTCACATAGAACCGTTTGCGCCGAAAATCCTTTCAGATGTAATTTCAAAAGTTAAAGAGATAATTCC
>CAZWBQ010000039.1:0-3405 GCA_964632545.1 uncultured Bifidobacterium sp.
CTAGGACTCTGGCTTCTCAAGCCAGCTACGCGGGTTCGAATCCCGTCGGGGCTACACAGTTTTATTACTAATTTATTTTTTGGAAATTATTTCGCTAAGGCGAGCGGCAGTCGCAACTACTGCAGCTGCATGAATTCTTCCCGGTTGTCGCCCTAATCGTTCGATTGGTCCACTAATACTTACGGCTGCGATTACTTTATTATTTGGTCCGCGCACCGGTGCTGAAACCGAAGCTACCCCGGGTTCACGTTCACCAATAGATTGTGCCCAACCTCGTCGGCGAACTGCAGATAAATGTGCAGCGGTGAACCTTGCATTTGTAAGTGCGCGATGTAACTTATCGGCTTCTTCCCATGCTAAAAGTATTTGAGCAGCAGAACCAGCTTGCATAGTAAATGCAGCGCCAATTGGAACCGAATCTCTTAAACCAGAAACACGTTCTGCCGCAGCTACACAAATTCGTTGGTCACCTTGACGGCGATAAAGTTGTGCACTTTCGCCAGTTGCGTCGCGTAGCGTTATTAGCGCGGGAGTTGCTGCAGCTAGCAATCGATCTTCGCCAGCAGATGCGCTTAATTCTCCGGACCGAGGTCCCAAAATAAAGCGACCGGTTAAATCCCGTGCTACTAAACGATGAAATTCGAGCGCAACGGCCAATCGATGCGCAGTTGGGCGGGCAATTCCGGTTGCAGTTACCAACTCAGCGAGCGAGTGTGGCCCAGATTCTAAAACGGCAAGAATTCGTACGGCTTTATCTAGTACGCCGACTCCGCTATTCTTCTTGTCCATACTCTGATAATGCCATCTCAGGATATGAGAAGCAAGTTAAATTTAGATTGGATAAAAATGGGTAAGACGTTAGCGGAAAAGATTTGGATAGATCATGTAGTTCGTCGCGCAGATGGCGAACCGGATTTACTTTATATCGACCTCCATTTGATCCATGAGGTAACTAGCCCACAGGCATTTGATGGCCTCCGCTTAACAAATCGAAAAATTCGCCGCCCTGATTTAACTATTGCAACCGAAGATCACAACACACCAACTCAGAACATTGACCAACCAATTGCAGACCCAGTCTCAAAGCTACAAGTCGATACCTTGCGGAAAAATTGTGCTGAATTTGGCGTTCGGATTCACTCACTTGGCGATATTGAACAGGGCATCGTGCATGTCGTTGGCCCACAACTTGGATTGACTCAACCTGGCATGACAATTGTTTGCGGCGATTCGCATACTTCAACGCATGGCGCGTTTGGTGCGCTTGCATTTGGCATCGGCACCAGCGAAGTTGAACATGTTATGGCAACCCAAACTCTGCCATTGGCACCTCCGAAAACAATGGCGATTAATGTTGAAGGAAAATTAAAGCCAGGCGTCACAAGCAAAGACATTATTTTGGCAATCATTGCAAAAATTGGCACCGGTGGCGGACAAGGTTATGTTCTTGAATATCGCGGTAGCGCAATTCGCGAACTTTCCATGGAAGGTCGTATGACCATCTGTAATATGTCGATCGAAGCTGGCGCTAGGGCGGGTTTGATCGCACCAGATGCGACCACATTTAATTATATAAAAGGTAAACCACACGCTCCAACAGGCGCGGATTGGGATAGCGCGATTGCTTATTGGTCAACTTTAGTAACTGACGCGGATGCAAAGTTTGATGTGGAAATTAATTTAGATGCTAATGAACTTGCACCATTTGTAACTTGGGGAACAAACCCTGGTCAAGGCTTACCGCTTAACTCCAATGTGCCAAACCCGGCAGATATTGCGGATGCCGAAGCCCGTGGCGCCGCAGAACGAGCTCTGGTTTATATGGATTTGACTGCTGGAACTCCTTTAAAATCAATTAAAATCGATACGGTTTTCTTGGGTTCTTGTACTAACGGCCGTATTGAAGATTTGCGTGCTGCCGCAGCGATAATTAAAAACAAGAAGATTGCCAGTTCGTTAAGAATGTTGGTGGTCCCTGGTTCAGCTCGAGTTAGATTACAAGCAGAGTCCGAAGGCTTGGATAAGGTTTTCATTGACGCTGGCGCGGAATGGCGAAATGCTGGTTGCTCTATGTGCCTTGGTATGAACCCAGATCAATTGAAGCCTGGAGAGCGTTCGGCATCGACGAGCAATCGAAATTTTGAAGGTCGTCAAGGAAAAGGTGGTCGAACCCATCTAGTAAGTCCATTGGTAGCCGCAGCAACAGCGTTGCGCGGGACCCTTTCATCACCAGCAGATTTGTAAGAGCAGAAAAAGGAGAGAACAGAACATGGAAAAATTCATTCGCCATACCGGAAGTGCAATTCCACTTCGTCGGAGCAATGTTGATACTGATCAGATAATTCCGGCGGTATATCTAAAACGCGTCACCCGTTCCGGTTTTGAAGATGGCCTTTTTTCCGCTTGGCGTAACGATCCGGATTTTGTTTTGAATAAGCCTGAATATAAAAACGCTTCAATTTTAGTTGCTGGTGTAGATTTTGGAACTGGTTCCTCGCGCGAACATGCAGTTTGGGCTTTGCAAAATTATGGATTTAAAGCGGTAATTTCAAGCCGTTTTGCCGATATTTTTCGAGGTAATTCGCTAAAAGGTGGACTTATTACCGTGATACTTCCCCAAGTAGAGGTAGAGGCGATCTGGCTCGCAATTGAAACCGATCCGAAAACGCAATTAACGGTAGATTTAGAAAGTCGAACTGTTTCTTATGGCAATGTCGTTTGCACCTTCGAACTCGATGATTACACGCGTTGGCGTTTAATGGAGGGCCTAGATGACATCGGTTTAACACTTCGTCATAGCGATGTTGTAACTAGTTTTGAGGAAAAAAGAGCGAAATTTAAGCCTAAAACGCTACCCGCCTTGGCTGAATAAACTTTTTTCATACAACTCTAAACCTGTAATTGAGAGTTTTTTACGCATAAAAAGTGTGCTTTTTTAAATTATCTTATTGCGACACACCGCAGTTAATGCGGTAAAACCTTGATTTTCTTGCGTAAATTGTAACCAGCGTTAAGCGAATGCTTAACTTTACGCGTAAATATAAGGGGAATTTAAATGAACAAGACCCAGTTCATTGCTTCGTTGGCTCCGCATTTCAACGGAAGCAAAAAAGAAGCTGCACACGCTGTAGATATCGTTTTCGATTCAATCGTTCGTACAATCCATAAAGGTGAAGATGTAACGATTAATGATTTCGGTAAGTTCAAGAAAGTAGATCGCAAAGCTCGTAAAGGTCGCAACCCTTTCACAGGCGAAACCATTCAAATTAAGGCAAGCAAGAAGGTTCGTTTCCTTCCTGCAAAGGCTCTCAAAGAGACCATCGCAGGCATGCGCAAGCTTGAGCCAGCCCCAAAGCCAGCTCCAGTTGTAAAGCCAGTTGCAAAGAAAGCCGCTCCTAAAAAGGC
>CAZWBQ010000040.1:0-3124 GCA_964632545.1 uncultured Bifidobacterium sp.
AGCCCACTGGAAACGGTGGGCTTTTTTAATTCCCCGCTAAATTTATTTGAAGTTCATAATGTGAGATTGCGGAAAAAAGTTTTTACCCACAGGCAACCACGCTCTTGACCTGCGCTTTACCAATAAAAACCACACTTACCCACAATTCACCCACAACTTACCCACAGAAGTCGCGCCGCTTATCCACCAGAAAAAACCGTTACTCCACACCTTTAACCCATCCCCAATTACCCTCATTAACCACTTGTCAGTGCCCGGCGAGAAGATACGCACATGAGTATCGCCGAACTCCCAAGCTATGGAAATCAATCACGTGGTGCGCGTGAAGGCGGAACGGAATTTGAACGAACACCTCCACAAGATTTAATTGCAGAACAAGGTGTTCTTGGTGGAATGTTATTAAGTAAAGATGCAATCGCCGACGTTGTTGAAATTATTCGCGAGCGAGATTTTTATCGTCCGGCACATGAATTAATTTATGATGCAATAGTTGAACTTTATGGACATGGCGAACCTGTTGATCCAGTAACAGTTTCAGCAGAGTTAACAAAACGCGGTGACATTGCCCGCGCCGGCGGTGCACCATATTTACATACTTTAATTTCATCAGTACCAACTGCAGCTAACGCCGGTTACTACGCAAAGATTGTTCGAGAGCGCGCAATTCTGCGTCGCTTAGTAGAGGCTGGCACAAAGATTGTGCAACTTGGTTATTCAACCGAAGGCGAAGTTGATGATGCGGTTGATCAGGCGCAAGCGGAAGTTTATTCAGTAACTGAACGTCGCGCTAATGAAGATTATGTTCAACTAAGCACTTTAATTCCGGCTGCGTTTGATGAAATCGAAAAAATTTCACAAGGTGTAATTGGTGAAGGTGTTAAAACTGGTTTTAAAGATTTAGATTCATTAACAAATGGCTTACATCCTGGAAACATGATTGTGCTTGCAGCGCGTCCCGCAGTTGGTAAATCAACTCTTGGTTTAGATATTGCGCGTTATGCATCGATTCATAAAGGCGATACCTCAGTTATCTTCTCGCTTGAAATGTCGAAGAGTGAAATCACAATGCGTATGCTCTCAGCGGAAGCGCGCGTGGCGTTAAATAATATTCGCGCTGGAACTTTAAACGATGAAGAATGGGCCCGATTAGCCCGAAGAATGGGCGAAATTGCAGAAGCACCGCTATTTATCGATGATTCACCAAACCTCTCACTTATGGAAATTCGCGCGAAAGCGCGCCGCCTAAAACAGCGCCATAATCTTAAAATAATCATCATCGATTACTTGCAGTTGATGACTTCCGGTAAGCGCGTTGAAAACCGTCAACAAGAAGTATCAGAATTCTCGCGCCAACTGAAATTGCTTGCAAAAGAATTAAATGTACCAATAGTCGCTATCTCTCAACTTAACCGTTCACCAGAGCAACGTTCAGATAAGAGACCGATGCTCTCTGACCTACGTGAATCTGGTTCGATCGAGCAAGATGCTGACGTAGTTATCTTGTTACACCGCGATGATTTATATGACACTCAAAATCGATCTGGCGAGGCCGATCTAATTGTGGCAAAGCACCGTAACGGTCCTACTCGTACAATTACTGTTTCCGCTCAACTTCACTTTGCGCGATTTGTGGACATGCCCCCTACATACAGTTCTAAAGAAACTTATCCAAAAGAAAACTAAACTATTTTTTCAAGCTTTCCGGTTTTTACATCATAAACCGCACCCAATACTTCAACACCCTCTGTTAATAATGGGAAAGTTTTAATCCTCATAACATCGGTCTTAAGAGCCGCAATCTGATCCTTAACGGTACGAATTTCAATACTACGAGTATCAATTCCAGAACTTTCCATTATCGAGGCATGGATCGAAGCTTCATCACCGCTAGCCATTCTGCAATCAGTATGCGGCATCACTAATACTCGCTTAACACCGAGCAAGTGCGTTGCTAAAACCAAAGTTCGAAGTACATCTTCAGTTACACGCGCTCCCGCGTTACGTAAAATCTTCGCATCCCCGGCTTTTAATCCAACAACCTTTAGCGGCTCAATCCGCGAGTCCATACAAGTAACAATGGCTAATCCTTTAAGCGCAAAACCGGTTAAATCTTGAGATTTGAAACCGGCTTGAAATTCACTATTTGCCGAGAATAAATCGTTAAATTCGTTACTCATTAATTAACTCCCACCGCATATCGAGCTTTATCTGCTAAATAAATTCCTATAAACACTGTAACGCATCCAATAAGTTGGATGGCGTTAAAACCTTCACTTAGCCACCACCAAGCAAAAATTCCAGCAAAGATAGGTTCCAACATTCCAATGACAGATGTAGTAGAAGCACTTAAAAGTAGTAACCCACCGATACAGCAAAGGTAAGGCAAGATCGTTCCTATAATAATTATGAACAGAATTAGCCAGTAACCGCTAATTTGATGGCCGCTAAATCTGCCTAGCAAATCAGATTTACTAGATAGATAAGCGAATGGAAAATTCCACCAAGGAAATAGCAGCGCCCAAACCACTGAAGCAACACCGAGTCCCCATAAAGTTAAAACCCCACTAGAGCGTTTCTTCCCCAACTTTTCGCCCATCAAGAAATAAAAAGCTAACGCAAATGCATCGGCGAACGCGGCAGCTACGCCCCATTTATCTAAAGTGAAACCTTTCCAAACTTGCGCAATCATTAGTAATCCACCAAAACAAAGTCCTAGTGAAATCCACATTGAACTACTTACTTCTCGTTTGGCAATAAATTTCAAATAAATCAAAATCCATAACGGAGCTGTGAATTCAATAATTAACGCAGTACTAACATTCATGCGACCGATTGCGAAGAAATAGAAAGATTGCACAATTGCAATTCCAACTACACCAAATGCTATTAGTTGTGGAATTTCTTTTTTTGTTACTCGAAGTTGATCCCGCTTAAATAATAAGAAATAAGTGAGCAGAATTAGAAATGCTCCGGTCGCGCGAATCTGTGTCATATTCCAAGCGCTTAATCCATGGTTTATTGGACTCATCGCAACCTTGGAAATAATTCCGTTGGCCGCAAACATGACAGCAGCCGAGATTAGAAGTATTTCACCGCGATGAGATTTGAGCACTCGCGTACTTTA
>CAZWBQ010000041.1:0-2915 GCA_964632545.1 uncultured Bifidobacterium sp.
TTCCACTGTAGGGAAAAAAAGTGTAAACGTCGCACCTTTACCTAATTCGGATTTAACTGAAACAGTGCCACCGTGCGCACCCATAACTGCGTCCACGATAGATAGTCCAAGTCCGCTGCCATCAAGCCCGCTTCGCACTCGTGATGGATCAGCACGGTAAAACCGCTCGAATACTTTTGCTTGATCAGCTTCCGAAAGCCCAGGTCCGTTATCAGTTACTGAAATCGTAATTCCATCTTCATTTTGCGAAACCGAAATATTTACCGCGGTCCCTTCCGGAGTATGGCTCTGTGCGTTAGCAACTAAATTAGCGATTACTTGGTGAATTCGTTGCGAGTCACCCAATATATAAACATCGCCATCTGCATGGTTAACCGAAATTGGATGAGTGCTTTTCGCAGCTTGTGCTGACGCCACAACTTCATTAATAAGTGTTTTAACATCAACTGGATCTCGTTGTAATTCACGAGCTTGATCTAGCCGCGCCAAAAGTAATAAATCTTCAACCAGCGTGCTCATTCGAATAGATTCCTTTTCAATTCGCTGCACTAATTCAGCAGTTTTAGCTTCCCCTTGAACCGCACCTTGACGATGTAATTCCGCAAAGCCACGAATTGCGGTAAGCGGCGTTCGAAGTTCATGGCTGGCATCGGCGACAAATCGACGTAATTTATCTTCGCTAGCAATACGAAGTGCAAATGATTCTTCAATACGAGAAAGCATCTGGTTAAGAGAAGTTACTAACCGACCGACTTCAGTATTTGGTTTTGCGTCCGGTAAACGCGCTGACAAATCTCCAGAAGCGATTGCTTCGGCAGTTGTTTCAATTTGGGTAAGTGGTCGCAACGAGATATCTATAATCTTTCGAGAAGCAATTGCAATTGCACCGAGAGCAAGTAAGCCGATTAATAAAAAAAGAAAGCGAAGCCGCGCGATTGTGCGATCGACATCCTCTAATGAAACTGCCGCAACTACGCTGCCAAAACCAGATGGAAGTGTGCGAGCTAAAACGCGGAAATGTGTTCCCTCACGCCCTAACTCCATCGTGTAAGGCTTTGCTTCGTGAGCGGTGACATCTGCAATAGTCATATTAGAAACAACTCCAGAAAATTGCGCAGTACTTAGGTCGCCACCTAAAGTTCCAACAACAACTCCATTTGGATCTAATAATGTAATAGAAATTGCGGTAGGCACGCCACTTAAAGGTTGAACTGCTTTTATTGGTCGTGTGCCTTCTTCATCACTTTCAGTTTGGGTTGGCGCAATTCCAGCGCGATCTAATCTAAGCAATGAGCCACCTGCAATATCTTCAAGTTGTTTATCAACTTGGGCAACTAGAAAACTGCGAAATGCACTCTGGGCAGCAAAATCAGAGGCTATAAATCCCATCGCTCCAAGTACAACAACTCCAAGCACGAGTCGATTACGAAGACTCCAGGTGTTTGTGGCGTTATTAACTTGGCGCAGTGGGGATTTCATTAAAAAGTTTTCGTTATTTAATTCTTAGCAGGCAATCGCAACCGATAACCAACGCCGCGAACGGTATGAATTAAGGCTGGATCATAGATATCTATCTTCTTACGGAGGTAAGAAATATAAGTCTCTACAATTCCGGCATCTCCCCGAAAATCGTATTGCCAGACATGGTCAAGAATCTGAGACTTACTCACAACTCGATCCGCGTTAATCATTAAATAGCGAAGCAAAATAAATTCAGTAGGCGAGAGCTCGACTAAGTTGCCAGCACGACGCACTTCATGGGTGGCTTCATTTAATTCGAGATCTGCAAAATGAATTTTCTCTTCATCTACCGCGACTTCGATTACACCAGTTCGACGTAGTAGTGCGCGAAGTCTTGCGACCAACTCTTCTAAACTAAATGGCTTTGTTACATAATCATCGCCACCAATACTTAGACCTTTAATTTTATCGTCAGTTGCATCCTTAGCGGTTAAGAAAAGCACGCCCACGTTATAACCACTTGCGCGGAGTTGTCGGCAAACTTCAAAACCATCTAGATCTGGCAACATCACATCAAGTACTAGCGCGTGTGGTTTGAATTCTTCAGCAACGCGTAGCGCTTCTGCGCCGTTGGCTGCAGTGCGAACATCAAATCCAACGAACCGTAAACTCGTTGAAATCAATTCGCTAATACTGCTTTCATCATCGACAACGAGAATTCGATGCATCTTTACATCGCTCTCATTAGCCATTTTGCTTTCTCTTTCTAGAAGTCCTGTGTTTTTCATGGATGATCACCTCGAAGGCGAGCATTCTCCCCTAATCTGGGTGTTTCCTGAGAATAGACCTCAGTGTAACTATGAATATTTAGGGCTTAACTGAGCGAAGCAGCGCTTGGGCAACATCTAGAACCTCGACTGAGGATTCTCGAGCCGCTACCCCATCGCTAACCATCACGCGACAGAACGGGCATGCGACCGCAACCTCTTCGGCGCCAGTAGCGATAGCTTCATCAACGCGATTTAAATTAATTCGGGTTCCGATTTTCTCTTCCATCCACATTCGGCCGCCACCTGCACCGCAACAAAATGATCGCTCTTGGTTTCGCGGCATTTCAGTAATTTCGATACCGGTTGATTCCAATAACTCGCGCGGTGGTTCATAAATTTGGTTATGCCGACCTAAGTAACAAGGATCGTGATAAGTAAGTTTCTTTGTTGATTTATTAATCGGTTTTAACTTTCCTTCTTTAACTAAAGTATTAAGAAGTTGGGTGTGATGCACCATCTCTAATTCAAATCCACTTTGACGGTAATCGCGACCAATTGTGGTAAAGCAATGCGGGCAAGTAACGACTACTTTCTTCTTACCCTTAGGCCGACCTTGAAAAACCTCTTCGAATGTTTGAATATTTTCTTTTGCAAGAATTTGGTAGAGGAATTCATTACCGGCAC
>CAZWBQ010000042.1:0-2285 GCA_964632545.1 uncultured Bifidobacterium sp.
GTGCGCCTGAAGGGATTTGAACCCCTAACCTTCTGATCCGTAGTCAGATGCTCTATCCGTTGAGCTACAGGCGCATTTGGAGATTGTCGGAAGCCTACCGATTTTCTTCTTTATGCCAAAATGCCACATGCCTTTACCTAAGCCCCATTTTTACCGCCCAGATATTGATGGGATCCGCGCTATTGCGGTGCTTAGCGTTATTGCTTTCCACGCTTTTCCAAAGCGACTTACTGGCGGTTTTATAGGTGTAGATATCTTTTTTGTTATTTCCGGATTCTTAATAACCCAAATCATTATCAATGAAATTGATGCTGGAAAATTTAAAATAAGAAATTTCTACTCGCGTCGAATCCGCCGCATTATTCCTAGCTTGCTAGTTGTATTAGGTACAACTCTGATTTTAGGTTGGTTCTTATTATTACCGCAAGATTATGAGCAACTAGGATCGGTCACAACCGGTGCAACTATATTTATAACTAACTTCGTATTATGGAGCCAGGTTGGATATTTTGATGCTGATGCAATACAAAAGCCGTTATTGCACCTTTGGTCGCTAAGTATTGAAGAGCAGTTTTATTTGCTCTGGCCGCTAATTCTTTTCATTCTATTTAAAGTGCGTAAATACGCATTTGCACTGACTGGGGTGATGTTAGTTGCGTCTTTTTATACTGCATACCATTACCGCTACCTCAATCCGGATTTAGCTTTCTACTCACCAGCACCAAGATTTTGGGAGTTATTAGTTGGCGCCGCTTTAGCTTTTGCTTTTATCTTTCATTACAAATTTATTGAAAAAATTCATAACTATAAACTTTTAGCAGAGTTCGCTGCTGCCGTCTCGTTATTTGCAATGTTGGTTGCGCTCTACTTCGGAACTGAGAAACGATCGCTTCTTACAGTATTGATCGGTGTGCTTAGTTCCGCCGGATTAATTCTTTTTGGCGCAAAACCGACCTTCACATCAAAATTAGTAGGTAACCCAATCTCAGTTTGGATTGGTCTAATCAGTTATCCGCTCTATCTCTGGCATTGGATTTTTCTCTCTTTTGGCTACATGTACTTCACTGGAACTCCGCCAAAATTAGCTAGGGGGTTGAGTGTTGTTTTAAGTATTCTGCTTGCTTACGGCTGTTATCGCTTACTAGAAGTACATATGCGAAGTAAGGCGCACGAGGGTCGAAAAATAATCGCGCTGCTAGTTGGGCTAGTCGTAATCGCATTGTTAGGAATCGGAATTCAAGTAAGCAACGGCGTGGAAAATCGAGTTGGTACATCAAAAGCCAACATGATCCAACTTGTCAGAGCGCCTGGAAGTGATGCTGGTTGCGGTGAATTAATCGGTAATCCAAAACATCTTTTTCACTACTGCAGATACAACAACGTGGGTGGCGTGCGCACTATTGCAATCACTGGCGATTCTCACGCGCAAGCAGCTTGGGTAGGGCTATCAAACTATTACGGAAAGTTAGGAATCAATACCGTCCTATTCTCTAACTCGCTCTGCCCGCCATTTATCGGAATTGCGACCGGAATGTCTATACCAAAATTGGATGAATGTACTGAATCAACCCGACAAATTATTGATGCGATGACGAATACCAAAAGTATTGATACCGTAATTTTCATATCCCGCGGCTCTTATTACATAACGGCACATGAAGAGATTCCGATCCGCCACGTTAAATTTATGAAATGGCCAGCTGCGACTGCAACTAATCCATCGATTGCTACTAAAGCACAATTGTTCCAAGAGGCGCTGCAGAAGACGGTAGATCTATACCGTTCACAAGGAAAACAGATTTATCTAGTCTCGGAAAATCCAGAGCTGCCGTTTGATTTAAAGAATTGTCTGGATTTTGGCGTAGCCAGAGCAAAGACTGAAGCAAAATGTGTGCCAAAGAATCGAGCTCATGTACTAGATCGACAGAGCCTGCATCGCAACATCTTACAAAATATTAGTGGCGCTACTTTTATTGATACTTTAGATATTTTCTGCCCAGATGCCTCTTGTAACTTTTTAAAAAATGGGACTTTGTTGTATTTAGATGATGACCATTTATCAAGACTTGGCAGCAAGCTACAAGCTGAAGTAATTGGAAAGTACGTTAAATAAAACAGAAAGGGCGCCGGAATTAACCGACGCCCTTTCTGATTAGTACTTAATTAGCCAACCTTCTTCACACGCCCATCTAGGACTGGAACTTGGGTGACCTTTCCTGCTGCCATATCGGCCTTTAGTGCATCTACAAATACATCAAGTAGAGCGCCATAAACCTTGGCTTTTG
>CAZWBQ010000043.1:0-2176 GCA_964632545.1 uncultured Bifidobacterium sp.
ACTAGCTGTTGGGTTGGTGCTTGGACTTGTTGGCGCTGATTTGCAGTCCGGGTTGACGCGATTGGCCTTTGGAAATGTGAGCGCTAGCGAAGGAATTGAAACGGTGATTGTGATTGTTTCGATTTTTGCGTTGGGTGAAGCTCTATATATCGCGAGCCGATTTAAAGATACGGGTTGGACCATTATTTCAATGAAGGGCAAAGCGTTAATGTCGCGCGAAGATTGGCGCCGTTCTTGGAAACCTTGGCTCCGTGGAACTGCAATTGGTTTTCCATTAGGAATTATTCCGGCGGGTGGTTCGGAAGTACCAACATTTTTAAGTTATTCGGTTGAGAAGAAGTTATCGAAATATCCAGGTGAATTCGGCAAGGGCGCGATTGAAGGTGTGGCTGGACCGGAAGCCGCAAATAATGCGAATGCGGCGGGCGCGTTAGTTCCGCTCTTAGCTTTAGGTTTACCAACATCGGCGACCGCAGCGGTAATTTTAGTGGCGTTCCAGACTTATCAAATTGAAGCCGGACCGATGTTATTTGCAACTAATCCAGATTTGATTTGGACTTTGATCGCTAGCTTATTTATTGGGAATACCTTGCTGTTGGTAATGAATTTGCCGCTAGTTCGAGTTTGGGTGCAACTATTAAAGATTCCGCGGCCATATTTATTTGCGGGAATTTCTTGTTTTGCGTTATTAGGTGCTTATGCGCTTAATGGATCTACCTTTGACTTACAAGTGGCGATTGCTATTGGCATTGTTGGTTTCTTATTCCGCAGGTTTGGCATGCCGATCACCCCGTTGATTCTTGGATTGATTCTTGGACCGAACCTGGAATTGCAATTCCGGAGAGCTTTGCAAATCAGCGCTGGTGATTATGGAACTTTAATTGCAACGCCACTTTCGAAGATTTTATATATCTCGTTGATATTGGTTTTAGTTGCGCCTACCGCGATTAAGTTAGTGAAGAAATCCCGCGTTAAAACTGTAAAGTAATAAGTATGAGGTCGGGAATAATCCAAAGATGGGCGTTATTAACGCTCTTTAATTCTGCGCTATTGCAAGGTGCGATCTATGTAATTCGCCCGATGATTACTTATCGTGGGCTTGAGCTAGGTCTAGATGGAGCTGGAATTGGAGTTTTAGGCGCGCTTTATGCGATTTTGCCGGTGGCCCTTGCAGTTTCATTTGGGCGGCTAGTTGGGAAAGTTGGCGAGAAGAAGTTTTTAATTTGGGGTGGCGTTTCGGTATTAGTTACCGGGCTCCTACTTTCAAACGCTAATTCATTTTTAATATTAGGAATCCTCACTGCAATTGCGGGCACTGGTCATTTAGCTGTGATGGTTGGTGGCCAGACCATGATGGCTAATCGAAGCGAGCCAGGTTCGTATGATAAATATTTTGGTTATTACACTTTTAGCGCATCGCTCGGACAGATGGTTGGTTCGCTACTTGGTGGGATAACTGGTGGTGCAAATGGTTCACTTCCTAAGTCAACTGCTACAGCGTTTTTAGTTTCAGCGGTGCTAGCTTTTATTGGAGTGTTACCTATCTTATTTACTAAGAGCTTAAAAGTTTCGATTGCAGATAAAATTGCGGCATCCGATCATAAAGTTAAAGCGCGTGAAGTAATTAAAAATCCAGGGTTAAAGTCCGCGCTCTTTACTTCTGCGGCAGTTTCATCAACCGTTGATGTATTAGTAATTTTCTTACCGTTATTTGGCAAAGAGAATAATTTATCGCCTGTTGTAATTGGAACAATTCTTGCGATTCGATCGGGTGCATCAATGTTGTCACGGCTATTTTTAGGGGAGTTAAGTAGAAGATTTGGTTCTAAACGAATCATGATTTTAAGTGGTTTAGTAGCAACGATAACTATTGGATCTTTAATTCTTACGACGAATGTTTTAATAATTGAAGCAATAATTTTAGTAGCGGGATTTGCGTTAGGAATTGGACAACCGTTAACGATGGCTTGGGTCTCACTTGCTTCCGCACCTGAAGAACGTGGAATGGCGATCTCACTTCGATTAACTGGTAATCGAGTTGGCCAATTCATTTTGCCGGTCGGGGCCGGACTCGTGGCTGGATCGATGGGGGTTAGTTCGGTATTCCTTGGGTTGGCCGGGTTATTGGCAGCTTCTACGCTGATCTCTAATAAGTATGAATAAAGAGGTAACGCTT
>CAZWBQ010000044.1:0-2150 GCA_964632545.1 uncultured Bifidobacterium sp.
ATGATGGACAAGTAAAATCAAAATCATGGTCACACCACTCTGCATGGCCGCGCTGTCGATTCTTCTCGTGGATCTCAGTAACTACAGATTTAAGCCAATGCAAGTCAGATGTTGTTGGGGCTAGATTTGAACCCATTTCTAATTACCACTCTTTCTTGATTTGTGATTATTGATTTTCATTGTTGATTTTCGCTCGATTAATTTAGGCGTAATCATTACGTTTTTAACTTTTTTCTTTCCACTAATGAGTTGATCCATAAGCGCCATAGATTCTTTGCCAAGTTTGCTTTGCTCCTGGCTAACCGTGGTTAATGAAGGGTTAGCAAATTCGCTCATTGCAATATTGTCATACCCAACTATTCCGATTTCATTTGGAACTTTATATCCTAATTCTGTTAGAGCATGCATTGCTCCGATGGAAGTCAAATCATTATGGCCAATTATTCCAAAAGGTGGTTTATGTTTTTTTAAGATTTCTTTTACAACAACACTTCCCGAAGCTAAATTATCTTCTGACTGAAAAAAATGTACTGGGGTTGAGCCAGCACCTTTCTTCGCACCTTTAAATCGAGGAAATCCATTATGCTTTTCCTTAGCGCTTCCAATGTAAATAATTTTTGGATATCCACAGGCTGCTAAGTGAGAACCGGCCAATGCGCTTCCTATCGCGTCATCACTTGAAACTGTAGGAATCTTTATGTCATCCTTATAAACATCAACTAGTACAACATGTCCTTTGAATGCTTCTACTTTTTTTCTATGGCGCTCCATAATTCCAGAAGCACAGATAATGATTCCGTCTACACGGTGGCTTACTAAGTAATTCAAATAAGCTTCTTCTCTAACACTTTCATCTGCAGAATTACAGAGGATAAGTGAATAACCACGTTTTTGAACTTCATCCTCAATTCCTCTAACCAGTTCGGGATAGAACGGGTTCTGTATATCCGTAACTATTAATCCGATAACAGCTGAACTTTGCCGCCTTAAAGATTGCGCGATAAGAGATGGCTGAAATTTTAAATTATCGATACTTTTTTGGACTTTTGCTCTAGTGGCATCGGAAACATAACCAATGCCTGCCGTAACCCGACTTACAGTGGCGGTACTAACGCCAGCATGGGCAGCCACATCGGAGATTGTGGCGTGGCCAGTGGCTTTCTTCATAAAGACTTCCCCTATCCATCCTCAAGGCTTCTAGTGGCTAAAACTAGGTATTTACGGGTATGTATTCGATAACATACTATTCGACCTTGACTAGATTGCCTTGGAATTAAAGGTTAATTTTTGGGAGCGAATATGAGTAAGCAGGTACTCCGTGTTGGAGTGATTGGCGCAGGGGCGGTCGCCTCATCGGTACATCTACCAATTTTAACTCGGCGAAGCGACCTTTTTAAAGTAGTTGCTATTGCAGATTTTAATTTAGCCGCCGCAAACTTGCTAGCCGATCGCTTCGGTATTGAAAACCGATTTGCATCGCCGGAAACTTTAATCACTTCAAATTTGATAGATGCTGTATTTATTCTTAATTCTGGTAGCCATGCCGATGTTGTTGTAGCCGCTTTGAACTCCGGGTTAAATGTTTTCTGCGAAAAACCATTAGCTTATTCCAAAGAAGAAATGCAATCAATCACAGTCGCGCATAAAGCATCCGGCAAGAATTTGATGATTGGTTATATGAAAACCTTTGACCCAGCAGTAACAGCGGCGAAGAAAATAATAAATAATCGACCTCGAACAGTGGATGTAGTGGTACTGCATCCAAGTGGTGATAGCCAACTTGCAACTACTGAATTATCAGTAACTTCCGCGCCAGCCCCAGAGAATCTAATTGCAAAATTCAAAATAAGCGATAGGGAAATCCAAGTAGCAGCACTGGGCGAAGCTGCAGCAGACGCATTTGGAAGTTTTTATACTGATGTCATACTGGGTAGCGTTATTCATGAACTATCAGTACTTCGTGCACTTGATTTACATATCACAGATATCGATTTTGTTGATCGCTGGCCAAATGATGGTAGCGAAAAAGCTCACTCTATAATTATTAACGCCCGCACTGCCGATAACGTGCGAATCACAATTAGATGGTTCTATCTGGATCAATACCCGCTATATCAAGAAGAAATCCGTTGGGTTAATGAGAGCGAGGG
>CAZWBQ010000045.1:0-2114 GCA_964632545.1 uncultured Bifidobacterium sp.
CGCTGGTTGCGAAGTCTGCACTTGCGTGGCAGATATTTGCTAACACTTTAATCTCGTAACGACGCAAGATGGGGTAAGCGGTAGTAGATTGGTAAGACTTACGTTAAAGTTTTTGCCATTCGGGTAACTGCTTCGGCAATTAATTCACGGCTAGTTGCAAAATTTATCCGGATAAAACCAGTTCCAGATGGACCGTAGTAATTACCGGGAGCGACTGCGATTTTTCCGTCAGAGATAAAGCGATTGGCGATATCCCCCTCTAAGTGAAGTTCTCGCAGGTCTAGCCATCCAAAATAGCTAGCATCCGGTTCGCGGTATTTGATCTTTAGCTTTGTCTTATCGATTAATTCCGTTAAATACTTGCGCGAGCTATCTAATTCAACAAGTACCGCATCTAGCCATGGCCCGCACTCTTTATAGGCAACTGAAGATGCAACTGCGCCAAATAGAGATGCGCGCGAATGTACGGCTAATGGCAAGCGTTCCGTGATTTTTAACATTTGATCACTTTGCGCGACGATCTGGGCGCATTTTAAACCGGCGATGTTAAAGGCTTTTGTGGCAGAGAGGAATGCAATTCCTACTTCGCGCGCAGTTTCGGATGCGGCAAGAAATGGTGTGAAAGTATTTTCTTGGTAAACAAGAGGTGCATGAATCTCATCTGATGCGATTAGCACCCCGTATTTTTTAGCTAACTCCGCTAATTCTGCGAGTTCAGATTTTGTGAATAGCGCACCAACTGGGTTATGCGGGTTGCAGAGAATGTGAACTTTAACGCCGGTGGCATAGCTTGCTTCGATAGCGGCAAAATCTAATTCATAGCGAAGGTTATTTTCTTTTAATGCCGCATCTACAAGTGTGCAATGGAGTTCGCTGATCCAATTGTAGAAGTTGTAATAGACCGGCGTATTAATCAAAATTTTATCGCCAGGTTTTGTAACCAAACGTGCTATTTCGATAACTCCGACGCCAACATCGGGTGCAATTTTTACTTGGTCGGTATCGATTTCCCATCCCCATCGTGCTTTTGCAAAGTGCGCTAGACCTTCGGGAAGTTCTGGAATTTTCCCAAGATATCCAGCATCCGAATTTTCGATTAATGAGGTAAGCGTGGCTTTTATCGGCGCAGCTAATTCGTAATCCATTACCGCAAATGGCATCGGGAGAATCTCTGGATCAAATGCACGCCACTTCTCGCTCCATCTGGATTGGAGTTTTGCTAGTGGCGGTACCGAGATTTTGATTTCACTCACACTTGAAGGGTAAAGAAGTTTCATAAGTTTTACCAGTTATTGGAAAGTGTGCTGAAATAGCCTCATGGTTAATAGACAACGGTTATCAGGTCACCCGATTTCATTGACTGTTTTGGATTTTGGCCTGTTCACGGTTCATGCCAATGGACGCATAATTGGAATTCCTGGATTCTTAATTGTGACAAGTGCTGGTGAGAAAGTATTACTTGATACTGGTTTTGCTAAGAAGTATGCAGATGATGTTGAAGCAGCTTCGGCCGAAGATAACTTAGGCGAATTCGGGAAAGTATTGGAACTTACTAATGAAAACCAACCTGAAGCGCAATTAGCAATAATGGGTTTGCGTAAATCCGATTTAGATCTATTAATTATTTCGCATACTCATATTGATCATGTTGGAAATATTGGAGCTTTTCCCGGAGTTCCGATTTTGATTGGCGCTGGTGAACGTGCGTTGCCAAAACCTATTTATTGGCGCGGCAAACAACCACTTGAATGGCCCGATAGCGAATACATCTTGGTTGATGAAGATTTTGATTTAGGTCCTGGATTTAAAGTTTTACATGCGCCTGGCCATACCCCAGGTGAATTGGCGCTCTTGATTGACTTGCCTGAGACTGGATCAGTTTTACTTACGAGCGATGCGATTTCGCGCGAGAGTGAAGTTGCGGAAGGTTGTCTTGATTCAACAAATCCAGAAGAAGCGTTAGCTACTGCGAATCGAATTTTGAAATTAGCAAAGGATCGCAGCGCTTTTGTAATTTACGGACATGGACCAGAACAATGGAAAGAGCTAAAGAAAGCGCCAGAGTCTTACCATTAACGAACGTCCCGTCCTTGGTTGAGGATGATCACATTTCC
>CAZWBQ010000046.1:0-2114 GCA_964632545.1 uncultured Bifidobacterium sp.
GGAGCGTTTGAGAAGCCGTAAAGACAACGTGCTGCATCACTTCGCAGAACTAAATCGTATGTTCCTAAATTCGGGGTTTTACCATCTGGCCCGTAGTGCAACCCTGAGACTCGGTAATTAAGAAATCCATCTGCAAATTTTGGTGGATTCCCGTCGTATCCCATTGCGTTTGTTGATACAACTCCGAGAACGCGATCAGTTGCATTTAGACAACTATTTTCACTGGTCCATCGAGTCGACTGAAGGGCCCAACTTGTAGTTGTATGGCTTGCGGTGTCCTTTAGTTTATTGCGCCAATACTCAATGTATTCAAACTTTCGTGGGTCACCAGGATCTCCTCCTGTTACGCCTTTCCCAAAACCAAAGTAATTTCCAAAATCTATCTCTTGAGGAGTTAGTTGACTTTCTGCTCTAACAACACCAAAGGTCGGAACTGTCACGGCTTTTCC
Source organism: uncultured Bifidobacterium sp. (assembly GCA_964632545.1). Lineage (GTDB taxonomy): Bacteria > Actinomycetota > Actinomycetes > Nanopelagicales > Nanopelagicaceae > UBA7398. Next base: position 450 of record CAZWBQ010000046.1, read on the forward strand.
CGAGACAACAACTCGATTATTTGTTGAGGTCAAGGGGAGAATTTGGACTTCAACGTCTCTCATTCGCGCTTTAAACCATCCAACAACTTTATTGCGCATATGAACCGTAGCTCTTAGTTCTACGTTTGGATGAAAATCATATTGAATTCCACTTTTACCATTTTCGGACCATAGAGAGTTCCATTGAAATCCGTTGATCTCTTTCATCGGCCGAATAAACAGATTTACGTTGTTGATTACAAAATATTTGTTCTCATCGTCATAATTCATTTGATAGCCATAATTGACTAAATACTTTAATGCGCTTGCTCCGGCATTTCCTGCTTCAGTCCAAATCGACAGATTTCCACCTCTTGGCAACTGCTTGCTGGCATCTGGTGGAAAAGCGCAACCTGCAGAAGCGGATGCATCGCAGGTTCCGCCGACTACGTATTTCTCAAAGACCAATTTTTGAAAAGCTCCGCTATCGCGTGAAATCTCAATAGATTCAATGCAATCTTCATTTTCGCTTGTGGTACAGGTATTCAACATAGCCGTTGCGCTAATTGTGTTTACGCCCCATTTTGCGTTACTGAAATCACAAACAGGATCTGACGTGGAAGTGCATAACTTGTCAGGCCATCTGCCTAATTGTGAAAAGTTAACTCCTGCATCTTCGCCCGTTGAGAAAATCTTGTCTCCTGGATTTTCTCTAGCAATTGATGCCGGGAAGAAAGCTTCTTTATCTTCAGCAGCAGGTGCAGAGGAAGGAATGATCAAACCGATGGCGAGGGCCACGATTGGGATCAGCTTCCAACTTTTCTTCATTTCCGCCTCTCAGGTTGACTACTCAGTAGTCCGCTACAGAAGGCTAAATTTATGCGCTCTGTTCGCCTTTTGCTACAGATAGCCCGAATTCCGCAAGAAATTAGCCGACTAAGTCAGCGCACATGGCGCGAAAAGCCGCAGTATGCGCATCGACATCAGCTGCAGTTGTAGCCGGTGACATTAGCGCCATATTATGAAATGGCGTCAACAAGAAACCATCGTTTAGCAAACGCAAGTGAATATATTGCTCGAGTTCAAAATCTCCTGATTCAGCAGCCTCGCGACCTGTGCGCGGCGCCTTGCCTTTGAAGATGTACTCACCACGTGCACCCAAACGGTTGCAGTGCCAATCCAAATCAAATTCTGCAATCGCAGCATCTACGCCATCGCTCCAGCGATCACCGAGTGCGATCATCTCTTTAAACGCGGCGGCTGTTAATACTTCGCTTAACGTTGCACGCATTGCCGCAAGTGACATCGCATTTCCTGCCAAGGTGCTGCCGATTCCACCAGTATCGATGATTTCTAGCTCAACTAACTTCTTAATTGAATTGGCAACATCATCAGTCATCCCGAATGTTCCAACTGGAATACCACCAGCAATTGCCTTACCGATTGTTAAGAAATCAGGCTTTAGGCCGAGGTCTAGCGTCATTCCACCAGGACCCACAGAAATTGTGTGGGTCTCATCAATAATCACTAGTGCGCCGTACTTCTTCGCAAGATCCTGCACCGCATATAGATAGCCATCTTCAGGAAGAACGATGCCGACGTTAGTCATTGCAGGTTCCATCAAAATCACCGCAACATCGCCGTTCTTTAGCGCCGCTTCCATGCCGGCCAGATCATTGAATTCGA
>CAZWBQ010000047.1:0-1765 GCA_964632545.1 uncultured Bifidobacterium sp.
ACAATCCAATGACCAACATCTAAACAGAGCCCTATTTTTTCACTAAGCATTGCCATTAATTTCTTAGTTTCGCGTGGGGTTTCAATATAAGTTCCGCCATGTGGATGGAACGAAGACTTCATGCCATATTTTGCAGCAACAGCAGCATGGCGTTCAATAAATTCTGCCATTACTTTAAATCCCATTTCGCTTAATCCAGGACCGTTATCTGCATTTCCAGCGCTACGGTCACGATCTTCAGAACCATCAGCGGCGAAAACAATCATTTCAACGCCGGCACCAGCAGCTTGCTTAATTATCAATTCAGCTTCAGCTTCAGCACCGTCTAAGAGCCCATCTTCATTACATTTAATCGGCAAATATTGTTCAGCTGGTGCCACGTTATATTTCTTCATTAGTTGACGAAATTCAATTGATTCTGCTTGCTCACCTGATACTTGAATTCCAATAAAACCATATTGAGATATTTCTGAAAGAAATTTTTCTTTTTGGTTTGGGTCATATATCCAATTTAAAGGAACTATGCCAACTTTTGCATTACGCAACCTAATTCTTGAATTTGTCATTAGAGAACTAGCATAACTAAGTCAAGAAGAATTGTGGACCAACTGAAATCTGGTGCGCCACGACCAGATGCAGTTTGCGGGTTGTAATACTCTCGCACTCCGCTTTTACGCATCGCAGCAATGCTTTGGTTTGCAATTTCTCGAGCCAAATCGATTCGACCATGTCGCATTAAGCCGCGCGCTAAATACCAATTGCTATTAATCCAAGTCGGACCACGCCAGACTAAATTCCCACCAACAGTTTCTGGTCGATATGTTGGGTGATTCATTGCCGTGCTAGGAATTGGATATTCTGCCCAATACTCAGCGGGATTTAGCAGATGCGCCATCAAAGATTCCACCTTCTCGGGCGCTAAGTCAGTTAATAAGAGCGGCATTAGCGAGGTAAATGTATTTACTCGAAGTTTCTTATTCTCGTAGCCATTTACATCGTAATAGAGCCCATCGGCTTGATCCCAACACAATTCCTCTAACGAAGCTCGAGCTTTATCGGCGCGAGCGATATAGCTGGCAGCGCCAGCTTCATCTTTAACTTGTCGGCAAAGATCTGCAAGAACTCTCAGATTTTCAATGTAAATAACATTTACCATTACATCAGCGACCACAAAATGATTTAACTCAATCATCTTCTTTGGGTCTCGATTAAATTTATCGTAAGGGTCGCAAATCGAGTGCCAACCGCGATCCCAACTATCATGCTCTTCATCTTGAATATTCATTAGCTCATCCCACTTAGGAGAGTGGTCAAGGCCGGTTTCATCGGGTTGAACCACGCGAATTAGCCCATCACCAAATGGATTTCTAACGTTATGTAACCATTCATAAAATCTACGAACACTTGGCAATACTTCGTTAATGAATTCAGCTCCGCGACCACGTTGCGCAACAGCTTGCACTGCCTCCGCCAACAACGGCGGTTGCATTTCATCTGAAAGATATTTAGATCGGAAAGCGATGGCGTAAGTCGAAACCATCTCTTCAAAGCTATCGCGTTGCCAGAATGTCACGTGGGAAACAAAGCCGTCATCGTGTTGATTCTTTAATAAGCTTTTAATTTCTGCTTCAGCTTTTGCCAAATCAATATGGCTCAGCGCAATTGCATGAAAACAGGAATCCCAGAACCATTGGAATGGATATGTAACTGATGATGGACAAGTAAAATCAAAATCATGGTCACACCACTCTGCATGGCCGCGCTG
>CAZWBQ010000048.1:0-1665 GCA_964632545.1 uncultured Bifidobacterium sp.
CACCTTCCGAAGGAGTAAGTGTTAGTTGGTACCTAGTTTCCGGAATTGCAATGACTTATTTAGGGGTTCTTGTTGGAGGTGCGCGTCAAGCGCGTTTACCTCGGAAGTAATTAATCGTTGCTGAGATTATGGAACCACCGATAAAGAAGATTGCTAGCGCGTACGACGAACTCTTAACCCAAGGGATACTTGCTGAGTAATATCCCGCAAGTGTTATACCTACACCCCAAACTAGAGCGCCTAGCGCGTTAGCAGATAAGAATTTGTAGTAATTCATTTTCACAGTTCCGGCGATTGGCGGAACAAAACTTCTAATCCAAGGAAAGAATCTAGCGGCGACTACTGCCCACCAGCCGTTTGCTTCGTAAAACCGTTCGGATCTCGCAATCATTTTCTGCATCCGCTTTGAATCGCGTTTCTCTAAATATGGCCGGCCGATCTTTCTACCTATTACATAACCTACTTGATCCCCCATAAATGCAGATAAGAAGATAATTGAGATCAAAATTACGATATTTGTATCGGCTCGAGTGGCAGCAACTAAACCTGCGCTAAAAAGTATTGAATCCCCAGGCAAAAAGAAACCGAGCAGGATTCCAGTTTCTACAAATATTATTGCACCGACAATTACATAAAATAGAAATGGCGCAATTGGACTAAATTGGTTCTCAAAAGATGCAGCGAGAATTGCGAAGTTAGCGTTCATTAGCAAGAGCGTTTAACGGCTGCAGCAACTTCCTTTACTACATTTGCATCGAAAACACTTGGCACAATAAATGATGCGTTCAATTGCTCGCTCGAAACGCAGCTTGCTATTGCTTCTGCAGTTGCAACTAACATTTCATCTGTAATTTTATGTGCGCCGGCATCAAGTAGCCCTCGGAATATTCCTGGGAATGCTAATACGTTATTAATCTGGTTTGGCTGGTCACTTCGTCCAGTTGCAACAACTGCCGCATATTTACGAGCAATTACTGGATCAATTTCTGGATCTGGATTAGCTAACGCAAAAACTATTGAATCCTTAGCCATCGAAGCTACATCTGATTCTTTTAGAATATTTGGCGCGCTTACTCCAATAAAGATATCGGTGCCTACCATGCATTCGGAGAGGGTGCCGCTAAATTGATTTGGATTGCAGTTATCTAAGAACCATTGACGCATTGGGTCGTTACTTACTCGTTCTTTGGTAATTGATCCTTTACTATCAAAGCCGATTATGTTTTTTGCGCCACTGAGCATTAGTAAGCGAGCAATAGCAGTGCCAGCAGCGCCAACGCCATTTACGATTATTTTGCAATTGCCGATATCTTTTTTAACCAATTTAAGTGCATTACGTAGCGCGGCAAGTACAACAATCGCAGTGCCATGTTGGTCATCATGGAAAACTGGGATATCAAGAAGTTCACGTAGGCGACGTTCGACTTCAAAACATCTTGGCGCGGAAATATCTTCGAGGTTAATACCGCCATAAACTGGTGCGATCAATTGAACAGTGCGGACAATTTCATCTACATCTTGAGTGTCTAGACATACTGGCCAAGCATCAACATCTGCGAAGCGTTTAAAGAGCGCAGCTTTACCTTCCATAACTGGAAGCGCAGCACCTGGACCAAGGTTTCCCAAGCCAAGCACAGCAGAGCCATCTGTAACAACTGCAACAGT
>CAZWBQ010000049.1:0-1566 GCA_964632545.1 uncultured Bifidobacterium sp.
GGTAAATCTGCTGGCGTTTTAATTTGCTTTAGTTCGCGTTTAATTCGGAATCTTTGATCAAGTGCGTAGAACCAATCTGGGATGGTTATATCTTTGATTGGTTTCTTACGTAAGAAGATCAAGGGAATGATGGCAAAGAAACCGAAGATCGCGCTGTAGAAAGCCCAGCGAATGGCGCTACGACCGCAAGCAAATGCGCAGAAAGCAACGATCGGAGTTGCGAGTAAGTTCCACCAATTCATGAGGGCACCTTTCTAGTGGTGGGTTGTGTTACTCAGAGTAAGCGTCGGGGCTGACAAGCGATAGATATCTAGGCAGACTATGAGCATGGGATTTTGGGCGGATAGAAAAGCTAAGAGTGCATTTAAGAGTGAGCACTATCATTTCCGGATCGAGCACTCCCAGTGGCAGCAAGATGTGGAGATTTTTAAGAAGATTAAGAGAGCCTTTGAGTTAGCGGAAAAGGGCGAGGATGCAGTTTCAAATTTAACAGTGCAAAAATCTGGCGAAGTCGTGCTCTGGATTGGCCAAGGCCAATTCCATGAAGCAGGTAAAACTGCCGGACATTACGAGGGTACAAGTCAGGGAATAAGCATGCCGCTATTTGGTGGGTTACGTTATCGAGTTGGTGCGATGCGCGGAACATTTGTCCCTGGTGATGCAATACAAGCATATAAAGAAGTTGGCGAAGTTGTACTTACAACTACTCGGTTATTGTTCAATGGATCTTTTAATACTAAAGAGTGGGCATTTTCTAAATGGACTGGCGCTGCAACTTCCGATAATGAATCCGATTATGTTTTTCATGTTAGTAACCGCCAGAAAACTTCCGGAATATTATTTTCAACTTCGGTGGGGCGAGAATTTAATCGCTTTCTTGCGCAAGCAATTAATGGAGCTGAAGATGGAATTAAAACCGTCGTTCCAGGCATAACCCAAGTATTAAAAGATTTAGCAGAGCATGAACCTAAAGAACCAGTATTGGTCTTGCCATCCGCGACACCAACTCCGCCAGAGATACAAGCACCTAAAAGTTAAAGGCTTGGATCTAGTTCGCCAAGCATTAGTTGCACACCGATATATGGTTGTGGGTTTTCCGTGTCCCAGCCTAGGTGCGCAGGTACTTCAAGTTCAGTTGTTTTAAATCTTTTAATACTCTCGGTCATTTGGCCTGATTGCGATTTAGCTATGTAACCAACGTGTAGACCTTCGACTATAACCATCACTGCGTTGGGATCGAATACGTTTTCCGGTTCTAATTTCAAGGTTGCACTAGTAAATATCGTGCCTTCATTTACCGCCTTATGATTTTGAATTAATTGAACGAGATGATCGTGACGAAAAGATTCGCCTACAACGTTGTATGTGTAGTCGGCAGCATCTTGGCTGGGTTCAATTCCAGAAGGTGTGCCTTTAGTTGCAATATATGCAGCAGTTGGAGGTATTGAAGGTTGAACCTTTTTCTGCCAGAAGAATCTCATTGCTTTTCCTATCGATAGATTGGATTTGATAATACTCCCGCAAGGTAGTTGTGAATGCTGACAACCGAAATTTAGAGCTTAGGAT